>JBFLVV010000162.1:0-1577 GCA_040758275.1 Pseudomonadota bacterium | reverse complement strand
GAGGAGCCCGGCAGGTGCAGGCCCATGATCTCCATCACCACCTGATTGGTGTTGGCGGTGCCGTAGAAGGTGCAGGTGCCCGGGCTGTGGTAGGACTTCATTTCCGATTCCAGCAGCTCCTCGCGGGTCGCCTTGCCTTCAGCGTAGCGCTGGCGCACCGCGGCCTTTTCCTTGTTGGGGATGCCCGATGGCATGGGCCCACCCGGTACGAAGATCGTCGGCAGATGGCCGAAGCGCAGCGCACCGATCATCAGCCCCGGGACGATCTTGTCGCAGATGCCGAGCATCAGCGCGGCGTCGAACATGTTGTGCGACAGCGCCACCGCGGTGCTCATGGCGATCACTTCGCGACTGGCCAGGCTCATCTCCATGCCCGCCTCGCCCTGGGTCACGCCGTCGCACATTGCCGGCACGCCGCCGGCGAACTGGCCGACCGAACCAATCTCGCGCAGCGCCTGGCGGATCATCTCCGGAAAATGCTCGTAGGGCTGATGCGCCGAAAGCATGTCGTTGTATGCCGACACGATCGCGACGTTCGCCGCGTTCATCAGGCGCAGGCTCTGCTTGTCCTGAGTGGAATTGCAGCCGGCGACGCCATGGGCGAAGTTGGCGCATTGCAGCCCGCCTCGCTGAGGGCCCTCGCTGGCAGCGGCGGCCATCATCGCGAGGTAACGCTCACGCGTCTTGCGGCTGCGCTCGACCAGGCGCTCGGTGACTTCCAGAACTCGCGGGTGCATGCGTCTCTCCTGCTGCGGAATTTTGTTCTTCGACAACCATAAACCATCCGGAGTCGGTTGGCGTTCGGACAGGACGCAAGGCCAATGGTTGCGCACGACATGCAGCTGCAGAGCTATGCCCCCAAGCGGCCGGCTGCAGCGAGGCCGCCGGCGCCCCGGCGACAGGCCTGGGCTCAGGGGGTCGATTGCTCCTCGTCGGAGTCGATATCCGCGGCTTGCGCTTCGAGCAGGTCGTCGAAGTCGGTCTTGAGCCCCTGTTCCATGCCATCGAGTTCGGCCAGCAGGCTACGGAAGCTGGTCTGCTCGCGCGCGGGCGCTTGCGGCTCGTCCAACGTCTCGTCGGCGCGGGCCTGCAGGGCGACCGGCACGGCCGCATCGTCGTCGAGCAACGGGCGCAGCTCGGGCTCCATTTCCCGCAGCACGGCCAGCGGCGGCAGTTCGTCGAGGTTCTTCAGATTGAAATGGTCGAGGAATTGTCGGGTGGTGGCGAACATCGCCGGGCGCCCCGGCACGTCACGGTGACCGACCACGCGAATCCACTCGCGCTCCTGCAACGTCTTGACGATCTGGCTGTTGACCGCAACGCCGCGAATGTCCTCGATCTCGCCACGGGTGATGGGCTGGCGGTAGGCGATCAGCGCCAGGGTTTCCAGCAGCGCCCGGGAATAACGCTGCGGACGCTCCTCCCAGAGCCGCCCGACCCAGGGCGAGAAGCGCTGGCGCACCTGCAGACGATAACCGCTGGCCACCTCCTTGAGTTCGAAGGCGCGCCCCTTGCAGGATTTGTCCAGCACGTCCAGGGCCTCCTTCAGCTGCGCCGACGAGGGTCGTTCGTGCTCC
>JBFLVV010000161.1:0-1667 GCA_040758275.1 Pseudomonadota bacterium | reverse complement strand
CGCGCTCGACATCGGCGCCATGGGCCCCTTCCTGTACGCTTTCCGTGACCGCGAAGACCTGTTCGACGTCTACGAGGCCGTCTCGGGCGCGCGCATGCACGCGGCCTACTACCGTCCGGGCGGCGTCTACCGCGACCTGCCGGACCGCATGCCGCAGCACAAGGAATCGCCGATCCGCTCGAAGAAAGCCATCGACGACCTGAACCGCGACCGCCAGGGTTCGGTGCTGGACTTCCTGGACGCCTTCACCAAGCGCTTCGACGGCTACGTCGACGAATACGAAACCCTGCTGACCGATAACCGTATCTGGAAGCAGCGTACCGTCGGCATCGGCGTGGTCTCGCCGGAAGACGCGAAAGCGATGGGCTTCACCGGCGCCATGCTGCGCGGTTCGGGCGTGGCCTGGGACCTGCGCAAGAAGCAGCCCTACGCCGCCTACGACAAGGTCGAATTCGACATCCCGGTGGGCACCAATGGTGACTCCTACGACCGCTACCTGGTCCGCATCGAAGAAATGCGCCAGTCGAACCGCATCATCAAGCAGTGCATCGCCTGGCTGCGCGTGAACCCGGGTCCGGTGATGATCGACAACAACAAGATCGCGCCGCCGAGCCGCATGGACATGAAGTCCAATATGGAATCGCTGATCCACCACTTCAAGCTGTTCACCGAAGGCTTCCACGTGCCGGAAGGCGAGGCCTATGCGGCCGTCGAGCACCCGAAGGGCGAGTTCGGCATCTACATCGTGTCGGACGGCGCCAACAAGCCGTATCGCCTGAAGATCCGCACCCCGGACTATGTCCACCTGCAGAGCCTCGACGAAATGTCGCGCGGCCACATGATCGCCGACGCTGTGGCGATCATCGGTACCCAAGATATCGTGTTCGGCAGTATTGACCGGTAAGAAGGACAAAGAAAATGTTATCGCAGGAATGCTATAAAAAGATCGATCGCGAGCTGGCCAAGTACCCAGCCGATCAACGCCAGTCGGCCGTGATGGCCTCGCTGGCCCACGCCCAGGTCGAACTGGGCTGGCTGTCGCCGGAAACCATGCAGGAGATCGCCGACTACATCCGCATGCCGGCCATCGCCGTGCAGGAAGTCGCGACTTTCTACAATATGTACAACCTGAAGCCGGTCGGCAAGGCCAAGATCACGGTCTGCACCAACCTGCCTTGCGCCCTGTCGGGCGGCGAGCGTGCCGGCCAGCGCATCAAGGATGCGCTGGGCATCGACTACCGCGAAACTACCGCCGACGGCAAGTTCACCCTGCTGGAAGGCGAGTGCATGGGCGCCTGCGGCGACGCACCGGTGATGCTGGTGAATAACCACCGCATGTGCTCGTTCATGAGCGACGAGAAGATCGACGCCCTGCTTGAGGAACTGAACAAATGACCAGCCTGCACGACCGTCACATCAATCCGCTGATCCTCAAGGATCTGAACGGCGAAAACTGGCATCTCGAAGACTACGTCAAGCGCGGCGGCTATTCGGCCCTGCGCAAGATCCTCGAAGGCGGCGTCACCCAGGAACAGGTCATTGCCGACCTGAAGGCCTCGGGCCTGCGCGGCCGCGGCGGCGCCGGTTTCCCGACCGGCCTGAAGTGGAGCTTCATGCCGCGCCAGTACCCGGGCCAGAAATACCTTGTCTGCAACACCGACGAAGGC
>JBFLVV010000160.1:0-1758 GCA_040758275.1 Pseudomonadota bacterium | reverse complement strand
CAGCCGCGCGCCGGCAACTTCCTGCTCGGCTAGCCGGTATCAGGCCGGCTGCCAGGGCTCCAGCGTCTGGCTGTAGACCACCGCGCCGTCGATGTCGCGCAGGCTCACGCTCAGCGCACCGCTCTGAGCGTCGATCTCCACCTCGCCGAAGAACTGGAAACCCGCCCGCGGCGAGCTGTTCGCCGTCGGCGGCGCCTTCTGGAACACCACTTCCGGGCCGAAGGTGGCGTCCAGCGGATTCGGCCCGAAGCTGCCGGCGTTCAAGGGGCCTGCGACGAACTCCCAGAACGGCTCGAACTGCTGGAAAGCGGCACGGTTGGGGTGGTAGTGGTGCGCGGCGCAATAGTGCACATCGGCGGTCAGCCAGACGGTGTTGCGCACCCGCGCACGCTGGATGAAGGCGAGAAGCTCGGCGATTTCCAGCTCGCGACCGAGCGCCTGACCGTCGTCACCGTTGGCGATCGCCTCCCAGCGACGCATGCCCTGGGCATCCACGCCGTCCGGCACATGCAGGCCGATGGGCATGTCGGCGGCGATCACTTTCCAGGTCGCCCGCGAGGCGCGCAGCTCGCGTTTGAGCCAGCGCAACTGCTCACGGCCGAGGAAAGCCGTCTGCGCGCCCTGCTCGCTCTGCAGATTATCGGTGTTCGGCCCGCGGTAGCTGCGCATGTCCAGCACGAATACGTCCAGCAACGGCCCGTAGCTGACCTTGCGATAGATGCGCCCGAGCTTGTCGCCGCGGGCCACGCGCATCGGCGCGTATTCCAGGTAGGCCTGACGCGCACGGCGGACCAGGGTGTCGATGTCGCGAACCTGCCGGTAGCGGTCGTCCAGCTCCTTGCTCGGCGACCAGTTGTTGGTCACCTCGTGATCGTCCCACTGCCAGATCTGCGGTACCTCGGCATTGAAGGCCCGCAGGTTCTCGTCCAGCAGGTTGTAGCGGTAGTTGCCGCGAAACTCGTGCAGCGTCTCGGCAACCTTGCTCTTCTCTTCGGTGACCAGGTTGCGCCAGATGCTGCCGTCCTCGGCGGTCACCTCGGCGGGAATCGGCCCGTCGGCGTAGATCACGTCGCCACTGTGCAGGAAAAAGTCCGGCCGCCGCCGACGCATGCTTTCGTAGATGCGCATGCCGCCGAAGTCCGGGTTGATACCGTAGCCCTGGCCGCAGGTGTCGCCGCCCCAGACGAAGCGGATATCGCGCGGGCGCTTCGCGGCGCTGCGCAGGTGGCCGAACCAGGGCTCGCTGAGCACGCCGCTGCGGGCATCCTCGAAACGTGCCCGGTAGAAGATCGACTGATCCGCCGGCAGCCCACGCAGGTCGACGCGGGCGGTGAAGTCCTGACCGGCATCGGTTACGGAGGACACCATGCGCCGCGGGTTGCCGAAGCGGCTGCGCGTATCCCACTCGACGATCAGCCGGCCAGGGCGGTCGCAGCGGCTCCAGATCAGCGCGCGATCGTCCGTCACGTCGCCGGACTGCACGCCGTCAAGCATCTGCGGGCGCGCCCGCGGCGCGGCGATGATGGCGGGCGCGACGCCCAGGGCCGGCAGGGCGAGGCCGGCGCCGATACCCTGCAGCAGTTGGCGGCGCTTTTGATCCGGTGCGGTCATTTCGGAAGTCTCCTGGCGAGTGGGGTCATTCCGATGTACCCGTCCCGCTTGACAGTCCCGTGACGCGCCGACCGACGGCACGCTCAGCCGGCCGCCAGCAACAGCACCGCGTCGATCTCGAATAGCATGCCGTCCAGTGCCAGACGC
>JBFLVV010000159.1:0-1807 GCA_040758275.1 Pseudomonadota bacterium | reverse complement strand
CAACCGCTCCGACATCGTCGAGGTGGTCGGTTCACGCATCCAGCTGAAGAAGACCGGCAAGAACTACAGCGCCCTCTGCCCGTTCCACAAGGAAAAGACGCCGTCCTTCAGCGTCAGCCCGGACAAACAGTTCTACTACTGCTTTGGCTGCGGCGCCGGCGGCAACGCCCTCGGCTTCGTCATGGACCACGACCAGCTGGACTTTCCCCAGGCGGTCGAAGAGCTGGCAAAGCGCGCCGGCATGGAAGTCCCTCGCGAGGACAGCGGGCGCAAGCACAAGCCCCGCCAGCCGGTCGATTCACCGCTCTACCCGCTGCTCGCCGCCGCCGCCGACTATTACCGCCAGGCGCTGAAAAGCCATCCGACGCGCAAGGCCGCGGTGGAGTACCTCAAGGGACGCGGGCTGTCCGGCGTCATCGCCCGCGACTTCGGCCTGGGCTTCGCACCGCCCGGCTGGGACAACCTGATGAAGCACCTCGGCGGCGACGCCCTTCAGCAGAAGGCGCTGATCGATGCCGGCCTGCTGATCGAGAACGCCGAGAACGGCAAGCGCTACGACCGCTTTCGCGACCGCGTGATGTTTCCCATCCGCGACAGCCGTGGTCGGGTGATCGCTTTCGGCGGTCGGGTGCTGGGCGACGACAAGCCCAAGTACCTCAACTCGCCGGAGACCCCGGTATTCCACAAGGGCCAGGAGCTCTACGGCCTCTACGAAGCGCGCCAGGCCAACCGCGATCTCGACGAGATCATGGTGGTCGAGGGCTACATGGACGTCATTGCCCTGGCCCAGCAAGGTCTGCGCAATGCCGTCGCCACCCTGGGCACCGCCACCAGCGAGGAACACCTCAAACGCCTGTTCCGCATCGTTCCTAGCGTGCTGTTCTGCTTCGACGGGGACGCCGCCGGACGCAAGGCTGCCTGGCGCGCACTGGAGGCTACATTGCCGAACCTTCAGGACGGGCGCCGCGCCCGCTTCCTGTTCCTGCCGGACGGCGAAGATCCGGACACCCTGGTCCGCGCCGAGGGCACCGACGCCTTTCGCGCCCGCATACAGCAGCACTCGCAACCACTAGCCGACTATTTCTTCCAGCAGCTGAGTGAAGAGGCCGATCCGCGCTCCCTGGAAGGCAAGGCCCATCTGGCGACACTGGCCGCACCGCTCATCGAAAAGATACCGGGCAACAACCTACGCGCACTGATGCGTCAGCGCCTGGCCGAGATCACAGGGCTCAACGGCGAGGCACTGCAGCACATGGCCGCCGCGCCCGCATCCGCGCCCAGCAGCACGCCGACCTACGACGACTACACCTACTACGACGCCACCCCGGCCTACGGCGAGCCCGACCACTTCGAGCCACCGGAACCCGTGCAGCCGCAACCGCGCAACGGCAAGCCAGGCAAGAAAGAGTGGAAAAAGGACTGGAAAAAAAACGGCCAGGGTCCAGACTTAATGCCACGCGGGCCGCGCACACCCGCCACGGTCGAGCCTCCGGCACTGACCACCCTGCGCACCCTGCTGCACCACCCGGAGCTGGCGCAGAAGGTCGAAGACGTCAGCCATTTCGCCGCAGAAGACGATACCTATGCCCAACTGCTGGTAGCGCTGCTCGGCACCCTGCAGAAAAACCCCAAGCTGCGCAGCCTGCAGCTGATCGCCCGGTGGCACGGCACCGATCAGGGACGACTTTTACGCGCACTGGCAGAGAAAGAATGGCTGATCTCTGCCGATAACCTTGAACAGCAGTTTTTCGACACCATTAATAGCCTTGCCGCCAGACAGCGGGAACGGCGCCTCGAAAACCTGCTG
>JBFLVV010000158.1:0-2161 GCA_040758275.1 Pseudomonadota bacterium | reverse complement strand
CGACGGCGTCGAGGACACCGTGCACATGGCACTGACCCGCGGTGAGATTTCCCCGGAAGAGCCGACCCTGGTGCGCGTGCACAACATGGAGCCGCTGCGTGATCTGCTGCTGGTCACCGTGCCGGGGCGCTGGAGCCTGCGCGCTGCGATGAGCGAGGTGGCCAAGGCCGGCAAGGGCGTGGTGCTGCTGCTCGGCAATCCGCTGACCGGCCCGCAGCTGCTGGCGCAGCTGACCCGTCAGCAGCCGCCGACCCCGGCCACCTACAGCACCGTCGGCGCCGGTTCGCAGATCCTGCGTGACCTGGGCGTGCGCAAGATGCGCCTGATGAGCGCGCCGATGAAGTTCAATGCGATATCCGGCTTCGATCTGGAAGTTGTAGAATACCTCCCGGCCGAATAAATCAGAGGCGCCGCGCAGTCCGCGGCGCCTTCGTTCTTTAAAGAGATGAGAAAGCACCCATGCCCCTGAAGACCATCGAAGGAACCTTCATCGCCCCGCAGGGCAAATACGCCCTGGTCGTAGGCCGCTTCAACAGCTTCGTCGTCGAGAGCCTGGTCAGCGGCGCGGTCGACGCGCTGGTTCGCCACGGCGTCAGCGAGGACGACATCACCATCATCCGCGCACCGGGTGCCTTCGAGATTCCGCTGGTCGCGCAGAAGGTCGCTCAGCAGGGTGAATACGACGCCATCGTCGCCCTCGGCGCGGTCATCCGCGGCGGCACGCCGCACTTCGAATACGTTGCCGGCGAATGCACCAAGGGCCTGGCTCAGGTTTCCATGGAGTTCGGTGTGCCGGTCGCCTTTGGCGTGCTGACCGTCGATTCCATCGAACAGGCCATCGAGCGCTCCGGCACCAAGGCCGGTAACAAGGGCGCCGAAGCCGCACTCTCCGCACTGGAAATGGTGAGCCTGCTGTCGCAGCTGGAGGCGAAGTGAGCCTGAATCACGACGATAGCCAGGACGCTCCGCAGCCCAAGGCCAAGGGCAAGATCGCCACGCGCCGGGTTGCTCGCAGCCTGGCGATGCAGGCGCTGTATCAGTGGCACATGGCCGGTCAGAGCCTCAACGAAATCGAGGCGCAGTTCCGCGTCGACAACGATTTCTCCGGGGTGGACGGCAGCTACTTCCATGAGCTGCTGACCGGTGTCGCGCGCAGCAAGAGCGAAGTCGACGGTGCCATCGCGCCGAATCTCGACCGTCCGCTGGAGGAACTCGATCCGGTGGAGCTGGCGATTCTGCGGCTGTCCACCTACGAGCTGATGCAGCGCATCGACGTGCCTTATCGTGTGGTCATCAACGAAGGTATCGAGCTGGCCAAGGTCTACGGCGCCACCGACGGACACAAGTTCGTCAACGGCGTGCTGGACAAGCTGGCCCCCACGCTGCGCAGCGCCGAAGTGCGCAACCACAAGCGCTGAGGGCGGCTCGCCTTGCTGGGTGAGTTCGAGCTGATCCGTCACTACTTCGCCGCCGCCGCTTGTGCCAGGGCCGGCGGCGAAGTCGTTCTCGGCATCGGCGACGATTGCGCCCTGCTGCAGATTCCCACCGGTGAACAGCTGGCGGTGTCCACCGACACCCTGGTCGCCGGCGTGCATTTCCCCAATCCCTGCGATCCGTTCCTGCTCGGCCAGCGCGCCCTGGCCGTCGCCGCCAGCGACCTGGCCGGCATGGGCGCCACACCCATCGGCTTCACCCTTGCCCTGAGCCTGCCGAGCGGCGATCCGCTCTGGCTCGCCGAGTTCGCCCGCGGACTGGATGCGATGGCGCTCGACTGCAGCCTGCGTCTGATTGGCGGCGATACCACCCGTGGCCCGCTGAGCCTGACTGTCACCGTGTTCGGCCGCGTGCCGTCCGGGCAGGCACTGGTTCGGTCCGGCGCGCAGGTCGGCGATCTGCTCTGCGTCGGCGGCGTGCTGGGCGAGGCAGCCGGCGCGTTGCCGCTGGTGTTGCGGCAGGCCGAAGCCGATGCGCATGTCGCTGAACACCTGCTGGCGCGTTACTGGTCACCCCAACCGCAGCTGGCCCTGGGCGAGGCGCTACGAGGCAAGGCCACGGCGGCGCTGGATATCTCCGACGGCCTGCTGGCTGACTGCGGGCATATTGCCAAGGCATCAGGCGTCGCGCTGCAGATCGAGCGTGATCGGCTGCCGTTGTCCGAGCC
>JBFLVV010000157.1:0-2186 GCA_040758275.1 Pseudomonadota bacterium | reverse complement strand
CGCCGCCCAGACCAAGGTCATCAAGGGCCTGTCCGGCGGTATCCGTACCGACCTGGCGCAGTACCGTGAACTGGCTGCGTTCGCGCAGTTCGCATCGGACCTGGACGAATCGACCCGCAAGCAGCTGGACCGCGGCGCCCGCGTGACCGAGCTGCTGAAGCAGCCGCAGTTCTCGCCGCTGTCGACCTCGCTGATGGCCGCATCGCTGTTCGCCGTCAACAAAGGCTACCTGGACGACGTCGAAGTCAAGAAAGTGCTGCCGTTCGAACACGGTCTGCACAACTTCCTGAAGTCGAGCCACGCTGCCCTGCTGTCGAAGATCGACGAAACCAAGCAACTGGACAAGGACGGCGAAGCTGCGCTGTCGGCCGCCATTGCTGATTTCAAGAAATCCGGCGCATATTAATCGTCAAGCCGGCGCCGTGTCAGCACGGCGCCGGTGCGCGGAAGGAGTAAGGACTCATGGCAGTAGGCAAAGAGATTCGTGGCAAGATCAAAAGCGTAGAGAATACGAAGAAGATCACCAAGGCGATGGAAATGGTCGCCGCATCGAAAATGCGCAAGGCGCAGGACCGCATGCGCGCCGCCCGTCCCTACAGTGAGAAGGTTCGTAGCATCACCGCAAATCTTGCGGGCGCAAACCCGGAGTACACCCACGCATTCATGGCGCAAGCCAAGGATGTGCAGGCGAAAGCCGTCGGCTTCATCGTCGTCACGACCGACAAGGGTCTGTGCGGCGGCATGAACACCAACGTGCTGCGCCAGGTGACCCAGAAGGCACGCGAAGTGGAGCAGGCAGGCAATCGTGTCGAGGCAGTCGCCATCGGCAACAAGGGCCTGGGTTTCCTGAACCGCATGGGCATGAAGCTGGTCTCGCAAGCGACCCAGCTCGGCGACACCCCGCACCTGGACAAGCTGATCGGTCCGGTCAAAGTGATGCTGGACGCGTACCAGGAAGGCAAGCTCGACGCTGTCTACCTGTGCTACACCAAGTTCATCAACACGATGAAGCAGGAACCGATGGTCGAGCAGCTGCTCCCGCTGCCGGCAAAGCACCTGGAAAAGGATGCGGGCGGCATCAGCTGGGACTACATCTACGAACCGGAAGCACAGGTCGTCATCGACGAACTGCTGGTGCGTTACGTGGAAGCGCTGGTGTACCAGGCGGTTGCAGAAAACCTGGCGTCCGAGCAATCGGCGCGCATGGTCGCGATGAAGGCCGCGAGCGATAACGCCGGCAGTGTCATCAGCGACCTGAAGCTGGTCTACAACAAGACCCGTCAGGCAGCGATTACCAAAGAACTCTCCGAGATCGTGTCGGGCGCAGCTGCAGTCTAAATTGGGGAAAGAGTTAAGCGAGCGCGAGCGAGCGGTACTCTGTCCCCAACTGACTATAACTGACTAAGCTTCTCGATCAAGCATACAAGAATTTAACTATATCTGAAGGAACGAAAATGGCTGATGGCAAAATCGTTCAGTGTATCGGCGCAGTGGTTGACGTGGAATTCCCGCGTAACGCCATGCCGAAAGTGTACGACGCACTGAAAATGGAAGGTTCGGAACTGACCCTGGAAGTTCAGCAGCAGCTGGGCGACGGCGTGGTCCGTACCATTGCTCTGGGCAGCTCGGAAGGCCTGCGTCGCGGCATGATCATCCAGAACACCGGCAACCCGATCATGGTCCCGGTCGGCACCCCGACCCTGGGCCGCATCATGGACGTGCTGGGCAACCCGATCGACGAATGCGGTCCGGTCAGCCACGAGCGCATGGCCTCGATCCACCGCGAAGCGCCGGCCTACGACGAACTGTCGCCGTCGACCGACCTGCTGGAAACCGGCATCAAGGTGATTGACCTGGTCTGCCCGTTCGCAAAAGGCGGTAAGGTCGGCCTGTTCGGCGGCGCCGGCGTCGGCAAGACCGTCAACATGATGGAACTGATCAACAACATCGCAAAAGCGCACTCGGGTCTGTCCGTGTTCGCCGGCGTGGGTGAGCGTACCCGTGAAGGTAACGACTTCTACCACGAGATGGCGGATGCCAAGGTCGTCGACCTGGAAAACCCGACCAACTCGAAAGTGGCGATGGTCTACGGCCAGATGAACGAACCGCCGGGCAACCGTCTGCGCGTCGCGCTGACCGGCCTGACCATGGCGGAAGCCTTCCGTGACGAAGGCAAGGACGTTCTG
>JBFLVV010000156.1:0-2244 GCA_040758275.1 Pseudomonadota bacterium | reverse complement strand
CGCCGGTGATGGCCTGTTCCAGCGGCGAGGCAACGGTCTCGCCGATCACCTTGGGGTTGGCGCCGGGGAAGTTGGCCCGCACCACCACGGTGGGTGGAACGACTTCCGGGTATTCGCTGATCGGCAACTGGAACAGCGAGATGGCGCCGCCGATGAGGATCACCAGCGACAGCACGGCGGCGAAAATCGGCCGTTTGATAAAGAATTGCGAGAAATTCATGGCGCACTCCGGGGTAGGGCGCGGCGGGCGCGCCCTGGCGGATCGATCGGATGGGCGCGCCTGGCGCGCCGGGGTTCAGAGCAGCTGTCGAACGATGCTCAGCTGCTCGGGCGCTGGGCCAGCGTGCGCTCGACCACCTGCGGTTTCATCGCCTCGCTGATCGCGCGGCGCTGGCGATCGAGGGTCGCGAGGGTCTCGGCATCGGCCATCGGTACGCTCTCCGGCTGCACCTGGCTGCCCGGGCGTACCCGCTGCAGGCCGTTGACCACGATGCTTTCGCCCTTGGCCAGGCCGCTGCGAACGATACGCAGGCCTTCGAGCTTGGGCCCGAGCTCCACCGGCCGGTAGGCCACGGTGCCGTCCTCGGCCAGGACCAGAACGAACTTCTTGCCCAGGTCCGTGCCGACCGCCACATCCTTGATCAGCACGGCGTCGTAGGTGGCGCTGCCGACCAGCTTCAGGCGCGCGTACAGACCGGGGGTAAAGCTGCCGTCGCGGTTGTCGAACACCGCGCGGCCGCGAATGGTGCCGGTGCGCGGGTCGACCTGGTTGTCGATGAAGTTCATGTGGCCCAGGTGCGGGTGGCCATCCTCGTCGGACAGGCCGAGGTAGACCGGCGTGGTCTCGCCGCGGTCGCCATTGCGGGCCAGTTCGCGGTACTGAGGTAGGTGCGCTCATCGGCCTCGAAGTAGGCGTAGACCTTGTCGGTGGAGACCAGCGTGGTCAGCAGGGCCTCGCCTGCATTGACCAGGTTGCCGGAGGTGATCAGTGCGCGGCCGACGCGGCCGTCGATGGGCGCCGTCACGCGAGTGAAGGACAGGTCCAGCTGGGCCTTGTCCAGCTGCGCCTGGATCGCCGCGATTGCCGACTTCGCTTCGCTGGCGGCACTCACGCGGGCATCGGCCAGTTCGGCAGAGATCGCATTCTTTTGCCGCAGACGCTCACCCCGTTCGGCTTCCGCGACGGTACGCTGCTGGGTGGCGCGGGCCTGTTGCAGCTGCGCCTGCAGACGCTTGACCTCGGCCTGGAACGGGCGCGGGTCGATCTGGAACAAGAGATCGCCTTTCTTCACCAGCGCACCTTCCTCGAAGGCCACCTTGTCGATGAAACCGGACACGCGTGGGCGAATCTCCACCGACTCCGGAGCTTCCAGGCGGCCAGTGAGCTCGTCCCACTCGGTCACCGGTTGTTCGATGACCTCGGCGACGCTGACGGCGGGCGGTGGCATGCCCGACTGGGTGGCCTCCGGTGCCTTGCCGCAGGCGGCGGTGATCAGCACCGCCACGGCAATGAGGGGAAAACGCAAGGCGTTGAGCGAACGTTCCATGCTTGACTCCGCAAGTCGGATTTGTTGATGGCAGGAGTCTGCGTGGTCAAGCCACTCAGCAGAAATCGAACGAGCCGAAGGTGAATATCATTGACGGTGATGGTTGGGCGTCGAACATCAGGCCCACGCGATATCGGCAGGGTGGAAAACGACCCCGGGGTCATTCCTCCAATCGAGCGCTAGCCCGGCGATCAAAGAAGCCGCTGGGGCAGGGCAGTGGAATGACGCGGCAGTGTGTAGGGGCGTTCACGCGTGGAATAGGCTGCGTCGTTTTCCACCCTACAGACTATCCGGGTCGCCGACGAACATCTGGATACGCGAGCGCAGCCAGCGTTCGGCGGGGTCGTTGTCCTGAGCGCCGCGCCAGGCCATGGACAGTTCGAAGTCCTGGCTGGTCTGGAAGGGCAAGGGCTCGGCACGCACGCCGCCGTTGGCCGCCAGCGCGGCCGCGGCGTAATCCGGGACGGTGGCGATGATATCGGTGCCGGCGAGCAGGCTGGCCAGGCCGTTGAACTGCGGCACCGCCAGCACCACCTTGCGCTTGCAGCCGTGCAGGGCCAGTTCCTCATCAATGTAACCGTTGAGGTCGCCGGCAAAGGAAACCATGGCATGGGGACGGCTGCAGTAGTCCTCCATGCTCAGCCGGCCGGGAATGCTGTCGGCCCGCAGCAGCATCGGTTTGGGCCGGCGCAATACC
>JBFLVV010000155.1:0-2452 GCA_040758275.1 Pseudomonadota bacterium | reverse complement strand
CATGCCCCGCGAGTTGGCGAATGGTGAACTCGGGGTAGAACAAATCTTTCACCACCTGTTGCAGCAGGCCGAGACGGGCGAGCTTGCGTAGCAGGTTGCGCATCTGCATTTCGTCGACGCCGAGGTCGCGGGCCAGGTCGCGGACCCAGGGTGGGTCGTAATGGCCGGCTTCGAGCAATGGCCACAGGCGCGCTTTCAAATCTTCTTCCGCATCGCTCAGGCGCACCCGGTGATCGGGGCGGTGCAGCCACGGGCCGCTGGTTTCGATGCGGCCGGCGGCCAGTGCCTGTTCCAGCAGGGCGATGAACACCGGCCGCTCCAGCTGCGGCAGGGCGTAGCGACGCAGGCGGTCGCGGTCGGGGCCAAGTTCGTCGGGTTGCTCTTCGTGAAAACGCTGAAGTGAGTCGAGCAGCGCGGTTTCGAGTTCGCGCCAGCGGGCCTGGTCGAATAGCCGTGGGCCCAGCCGTGTGCTGATCTCCAATACGCCGTGCGGCAGCTGCCAGCCATCGCGCGGGCGGTTGAACTGGCGTTCCAGGCCTTGCGGGTCGATGCCATTGGTGGCGCTGGCGAGCAGTGGCGGCAATGCCTGCTCCAGGCCAGGCTGGTTGAGGGCGCGAAGTTGCTCCAGCCGCGCGGCGCGGCGGCGATTGCGTGGCGGTGCAAAGGGGTCGAGCACACGGCCACCGCCAAGGGTGCGCTGGGCGGACTGGTCGCGCAGGACGATGCGGTCGCCATGTACCGCGTGGCTCGGTGCGTTGAGCAGCAGCTGGGCGAAGGCGCGTCCGCCCGGCGCCAGGCTCGCATCTTCGAGCAGGGCGACGCGGGCGGTGACGTCCTGGGCGCCGAGGTGCACGTGCACCGGCGTCCAGTGCTTGAGTTCGTGGGCTTCGCCGGGCAGCAGCTGGAAGTCGACGTCGATGCGTTGGGTCGGCGCATGCAGCAGGGGGTGCAGCAGCCAGTCGCCGCGATGGATCTGCTCCACGGCCAGCCGCTCGCCGGCAAGATTCAGGGCCACGCGCTGGCCGGCATGGGCTTCGTCCGCTTCGCGGTTCTGCGCGTGCAGGCCGCGGACGCGCACGCGTTTGCCGGCGGGGCCGAGCAACAGTTCGTCGCCGATTCGAACGCGCCCGGCAAAGGCGGTGCCGGTGACCACCACGCCTGCGCCGGTGACGCTGAAGGCGCGGTCGATGGCCAGGCGGAAGTGGCCGCTGTCGCTGCGGGCGGCGGTACGCGCGGCTTCGTCGATCAGCGCGGCGCGCAGGGCGTCGATGCCATCGCCGCGGATGCTGGAAACCGGAAAGATCTGCGCGCCGGCCAGTGCTCCGGCGGCCAGCAGGTTTTCGATCTGTTGCTCGACTTCGGCGATGCGCGCCGGCTCGACGCGATCGATCTTGGTCAGCGCCACCAGTGCCCGGCGGATGCCGAGCAACTCGACGATGGCCAGGTGTTCACGGGTCTGCGGCATCACGCCGTCATCGGCAGCCACCACCAGCAGTACGCAGTCGATGCCGCTGGCGCCGGCCAACATGTTGTGCACGAAGCGCTCGTGGCCCGGCACGTCGATAAAACCGGTGAGGCTGCCTTCGCCGAGGTCGGCGTAGAGGTAGCCGAGGTCGATGGTGATGCCGCGCTCGCGCTCCTCGCGGCGGCGGTCGCCTTGTTGCCCGGTGAGGGCGTGGAGCAGTGCGGTCTTGCCATGGTCGATATGGCCGGCGGTACCGACGATCAACGTGCCAGCTCCTCTTGCAGATGTGGCAGCAATTCGAGGAAGGCCGGCTCGTCGTCCAGTTGGCGTAGGTCGAGCCAGAGGGCGTCGTCGTCGATGCGCCCGAGGACCGGAATCGGCAGGCAGCGCAGCGCTTCTTCAAGCTGGCGCAGACTGCGGCCGCGCAGGCGCTTGGGCTGCTGTGGGCGGATGCACAGGGCGGCGCTGGGCAGACGGGCCACCGGCTGCGCGCCGCTGCCGATCATACCCAGGGCATCGGTTACTGCGACTTGCCAGCTCTCGCCGAGCACGGCGGCCAGCGCCGGGGCGATGCGTTCAGCCTGGGTGCGGATCTCCGCCTGCGGGCGGCTGAGCAGGCGCAGGCTGGTGAGGCGTTCGGCCAGGCGGTCGGGGTCGCGATAGAGGTTGAGCACCGCTTCCAGCGCGGCAAGGGTCAGTTTGTCGACGCGCAGGGCGCGCTTGAGCGGGTTCTTCTTGATCTTCTGGATCAGCGCCTTGCTGCCGACGATTAGCCCGGCCTGCGGGCCGCCGAGCAGCTTGTCGCCGCTGAAGGTGACGATGTCGGCGCCGTCGCGCAGCGCTTCCTGCACCGTCGGCTCCTTGGGCAGGCCCCAGCGCGAGAGGTCGAGCAGGCTGCCGCTGCCCAGATCTTCCAGCAACGGCAGGTCGTGGGCATGGGCGATGCGCGCCAGCTCGGCGGTGGCGACGCTGGCAGTGAAACCCTGC
>JBFLVV010000154.1:0-2499 GCA_040758275.1 Pseudomonadota bacterium | reverse complement strand
GTTGCAGACGGCGATCTCGTCGGCGCTGGTGTTCAGGGTGATCTCGGTGCACAGGTTCGACGAGTGCACGACGCCGATGTGCTGCTGCGGCGAACGGATGTTGCACGGATCCTTGAAGGTGATCCACGGGTGGCCGGTCTCGAACAGCATCGACAGCATCTTGCGCCACAGGTCGAGCGCTTCGACCTTCTTGTACACGGTCATTTCGCCGCGTGCGGCCTTGGCTTCGTAGGCGACGTACGCTTCTTCGAAAGCCTTGCCGACCAGGTCGTGCAGGTCCGGGGTTTCGCTCGGCGAGAACAGGCTCCAGTGGCCCTTCTCCATCACGCGCTTCATGAATAGGTCCGGAATCCAGTTCGCGGTGTTCATGTCGTGGGTGCGGCGGCGGTCGTCGCCGGTGTTCTTGCGCAGGTCGAGGAACTCCTCGATGTCCATGTGCCAGGTTTCCAGGTAGGCGCAGACGGCGCCCTTGCGCTTGCCGCCCTGGTTCACTGCGACGGCGGTGTCGTTCACCACTTTCAGGAACGGGACCACGCCCTGCGACTTGCCGTTGGTGCCCTTGATGCGCGAGCCCAGCGCGCGGACCGGGGTCCAGTCGTTACCGAGGCCGCCGGCGAACTTCGACAGCAGTGCGTTCTCCTTGATGGCGTCGTAGATGCCTTCCAGGTCGTCGCCGACGGTGGTCAGGTAGCACGACGACAGCTGCGAGCGGCGGGTGCCCGAGTTGAACAGGGTCGGGGTCGAGCTCATGAAGTCGAAGGACGACAGCAGGTTGTAGAACTCGATGGCGCGCGCTTCGCGGTCGGCTTCGCGCAGGGCCAGGCCCATCGCGACGCGCATGTAGAAGGCCTGCGGCATCTCGATGCGGGTTTCGCGCACGTGCAGGAAGTAGCGGTCGTACAGGGTCTGCAGGCCGATGTAGCCGAACTGCAGGTCGCGGTCGGCCACTAAGGCTTTGGCCAGGCGCTCCAGGTCGTACTTGCCCAGCTCTTCGTCCAGCAGCTCGTTCTGGATGCCCTTGGCGATGTACTGCGGGAAGTAGGTGATGTATTCAAGAGCGGCGCCGGCCTGCGGCACTTCGTGGCCGAAGACTTCCTTGCGGATGGTGTGCAGCAGGATGCGTGCGGTGACCTGGCTGTAGGCCGGGTCGGTTTCCATCAGGGCGCGGGCAGCCAGGATGGCCGACTTGTACAGTTCTTCGACCGGCACGCCGTCGTACAGGTTCTTCAGGGTCTCGGCGACGATGGCGTCGGCGTCGACGTGCTTTTCCAGCCCCGAGCAGGCGGCGTTCACGAGGGCGTAGACGTCGTTCACGTCCAGCGGGCGGCGCTCGCCGCCGTCGACCACATTGATCTGCGGCGCGGCGACCTGGGTGCCGCCCAGAGCTTCCTTGGCGGCCTTGCGCTCTTCCATGCGCTTGGCGCGGTACAGCACGTATTCGCGCGCGACGTCATGCTCGCCCGAGCGCATCAGCGACAGTTCGACCTGGTCCTGCACGTCTTCGATATGGAAGGTGCCGCCGTTCGGCTGGCGGCGCACCAGGGCGGCCACCACGTTGCCGGTCAGCTGCTCGACCAGTTCACGGATGCGGGCCGATGCCGCGCCCTGCCCGCCGGCGACGGCGAGGAAGGCCTTGGTCATCGCGACCGAGATCTTGTGCGGCTCGAAGGCCACCACGGCGCCGTTGCGGCGGATCACGCGGTAGTCACCACGGGCGACGATCTCTGCGGGCGTGGCACCTGCCGGCGCGCCTGGGGTGACGTGCGGATTGATCGAAATGTCTTGTGCTGTTTGCATTGAGCCTCCAGTGAGCAGCGGTACCTGCCGTCGTTGTCTTTAGCCAGGCTTGTCAACCTGACAAAATTTAAGCAAAGCGATACCCCGCCAGCCGGAACGCCTTACTGGCACCAGATACGCAGGGTTAGAAAATCGCTGTTGAATCAGTGGCTTGCAGAGCAAGCTTCAAGTCGAAAGTGAATCTAGTTGCTTCCAGTCCACTACCACTATATCTAGTGTTCGATCTTGAGTTAGGACTAATTGTAGTACCTGACCTAGGTCAGGGCAAGTGGATACCCTAGCAATTTTTTCTGTTTTTTTTGGTGCATGGGCTTGACAATGAAGTTCGTCCTAAACGATGGGCGGTATGCAGTGAGTGAGCGCTAACCTTGTTCGATATCGCTGCTCAAGCGTTCATCAACGCGATGCGCGGCGCATCAAAGTTGTGCATTTTGCGCTGGCGAAAAGACAACATGATGACACGTGCGGCTCTTGCTTTCGTAGGGTGGTCGGCTCTGCCGACCGCGCGTTCAAATCCCGCATGAACGGACACGGCGCGACGAATCATATGTGAGTTGAACGCGCGGTCGGGGAACTGAACTGACCCCAGAAAGTTGGACACCAACTTTTGGGGTTTTTCGTGGTGAAGTACACACCTGAGTTCAAGCTGCTTGTCGTGCAGCGGTATCTCGAGGGTTCGATGGGTTATCGGACGCTAGCGGA
>JBFLVV010000153.1:0-2547 GCA_040758275.1 Pseudomonadota bacterium | reverse complement strand
GGCGCAGGCGCAGAAGGCGGCGCAGGCGGCGCAGGTGCAGCGGGCGGCGCAGGCGGTTCGGGCGCAGCCGGCGGCGCCGGCGCTTCGGGCGCGGCCAGCGGCTCGGCCTCGAACACCGGCGGTTCGGGCGCGGCAGGCGGCGCGGCCACCGGCGGCGAATCGACCAGCGGCGCAGCCACCTCGGGCGCGGCCACCGGCGGCAACGGCGGTGACGGCGGCGCAGGCGGCTCCAACCCCTCCGGCGCAGGCGGCGCGGGCGGCAGCAACACCGGCGGCGCTGCCACCGGTGGCGCGGGCGGCGCGGGCACCGGCGGCAACGGCGGCACCCAGTCGGTGACCACCGGCGCCTTCGACATGTCGAACACCATGTCGAACATCGCCCAGTCGGCAGCCGGCGTCTCGGTGATCAGCCAGAACAACGGCTTCTCGTCGCTGATCCAGCAGAGCGTCAACGTTCAGTCGAACATGAACGTCGGCCAGTAAGTCCTGCAGCAGCCGCCGCGCGGGGAATCCGCGCGGCGGTTTTCCGAACCAAGGGGAGATTGTATGAAACCTGTGAACCGATTGATGCTGGCAGCGCTGGTCGCGCTTCCGGTAGCGGTCCAGGCCGCCGAGCCGGCGAAGCTGCCGGTCAAGATCAGCTTCCTGTCAGAAGTGAACGTCGATCCGGAGGCAGGCAGCGCCACCAAGGGATGGGGCGAGGCCGTGACGAGCGAACGCCTGGGCCGTACCAGCGGCAAGGACGACGCCATCCACAACGAGGCGACCCTGGGCGGCACCGTGGGCAATAACACCGCGATCAATACCGTCAGCGGCAACAACATCATCGACAGCGGTTCCTTCGCCAACGCGCAGGGCCTGCCGATGGTCATCCAGAACAGCGGTTCCAACGTCCTGATCCAGAACGCCACCGTCATCAACCTGCAACTGCAATAGGCCTGGCAACGTCATGAAACATGTTCTCGCCATCTGCGCCGCCGTGTGCGGCATGCTGCTGGCGCCCCGGTGTCCGGCATCGTCGATCGACCTCGTCGTGGGACAGCGCGCGACGGTACCGGTCACCTCTTTAAAAGAAATCAAGTTCCGCAAGACCACCCGGCAGCAGTTCGACTTCAGCTGCGGCTCGGCCGCGCTGGCCACCCTGCTGACCTACCACTACAACACACCGGTCGGCGAGAAGGAAATCTTCGAGAAGATGTTCCTCACCGGCGACCAGGCCAAGATCCGCCAGCAGGGCTTTTCCATGCTGGACATGAAACGCTACCTGGCCACCCGGGGTTTCGTGGGCGACGGCTTCCAGCAGCCGCTCGACAAGCTGCTCGAAGCAAAACTGCCGGCAATCGTCCTGATCAGCGACCGCGGCTACAACCATTTCGTCGTGATCAAGGGCGCCGAAGACGGCCGCATCCTGCTCGGCGACCCATCCAGCGGCACACGCTCGGTGACGCGCGAGCGCTTCATGGAACTGTGGGCCAACAAGCTGCTCTTCGTGATCCATAAATTTCCCGGCAAGGTGGCCTTCAATGCGCCCGAAGAGTGGCGCGCCGCGCCGCGCGCGCCGCTGGGGAACGGCATCAACCAGGAACAGTACAGCCAGAGTCTGCCGAAATTCGGCCCTGGCGACTTTTGAAAGGATTCACCATGCGATGGCTCACACATGCATGCCGGGTCTTGCTGACCACGCTGCTGGCCGGAGCCTGCGGGACCGCCGCCGCGTCCGACACGAGCGCTCCGGACAGCTGGACCGCGGTCGATGCCGACACACTCGACGAGGCGCGCGGCGGCTTCGAGACGCCGGGCGGCCTCAACCTCTCGCTCGGGATCGAGCGCGTGGTTTCCATCAATGGCGAAGTGATGTCGCGCACCAGCGTCGCGCTGCCCGACCTCGCCACCGCAACCGCCGAGCAGCTGGCCCAGGCCCGCGACGCGCTCGGGACCGCCCGCCTGATCCAGAACGGCGCCGGCAACTTCATCGCCACCGACCTTGGCCTGGGCAACGGCGGCACCCTGGTCCAGAACACCCTGGACGACCAGACCATCAAGACCTACACGACGATCAGCTCGACCGTGAACAGCATGGCGCTCATCAAGGACATCAATTTTCAATCAACCATTCGGGATGCAATCGTGCGCTCGGCAGGAAGCCTGTAGTATTGCAATATTATTAATTTGCCGACGGAGAAACGGATGCACACCACCCTCGCGCGCGCCGGGCTGGCGGCCATGCTGCTGGCACCGCTCGCCCATGCGCAGCAGGGTCCTGCTACCGAGCAGGACCGCAGCCAGGAACTGGCCACGTTGAAGGCGGAGCTGGCGGCCCAGCGCGAGCTGGTCGACAAACTGATGCGGGAAGTACAGGCCCAGCGCGCCAAGATCGAACGCATCGAACAGCGCCGCGACGATCCGGAGACCATGCTGGCCGACAGCATCGCGCTGCCGCCGCGCATCGACGACGGCCAGCTCGACGAGCAGCGCGGTACCGGCGGCCAGGGCCAGCAGAACCAGCAGCAACAGCAGCCGCCACGGGTGGCGCAGAACCAGAAGCAG
>JBFLVV010000152.1:0-2624 GCA_040758275.1 Pseudomonadota bacterium | reverse complement strand
GGGTACCGGCGTGATCGCTGGTGGCGCAATGCGCGCTATCTTCGAGGTGATGGGCGTGACCGACGTGGTCGCCAAGTCGACCGGTTCGTCGAACCCGTACAACCTGGTTCGCGCGACCCTCGACGGCCTGTCGAAAATGAGCACTGCTTCCGACATCGCTGCCAAGCGCGGCAAGTCGGTTGAAGACATCCTGGGTTAAGGGGAACAAACATGGCAAACACTGTCAAAGTCAAGCTCGTCAAGGGCCTGATCGGTACCCGTCAGGATCACCGTGCTACCGTCCGCGGCCTGGGTCTGCGTCGTGTCAACTCGGTCTCCGAGCTGCAGGACACCCCATCCGTGCGTGGCATGATCAACAAAGTCGCGTACCTCGTTAAAGTTGTTTCGTAAGCCGCGGCTTACGTACGGAGAAATCAATGGAACTCAATACCATTCAACCAGCTGACGGCGCCAAGCACGCGAAGCGTCGCGTTGGCCGCGGTATCGGCTCGGGCCTGGGCAAGACTGCCGGCCGCGGTCACAAGGGTCAGAAATCGCGTTCGGGCGGCTTCCACAAAGTCGGCTTCGAAGGCGGTCAGATGCCTCTGCAGCGTCGTCTGCCGAAGCGTGGCTTCAAGTCGCTGAACGCATCGTTCAAGGCTGAAGTGCGTCTGTCGGACCTGAACAACCTGGCCGTCGGCGAAGTCGACATCCTGGTGCTCAAGGCTGCAGGCATCCTGCCGGTGGTGGCACGCGACGTGCGCGTCATCCTGTCGGGCGAGATCACCAAAGCGGTGACCCTCAAGGGCCTGAAGGCAACTGCCGGCGCGAAAGCGGCGATCGAAGCAGCTGGCGGTTCGGTCGCTTAATTGCGGCCCTGCCTGATCGGAGCAAAAATTGGCGACTAATTCACAACTTGGTAAAAGCGCTGCTTCCGGCTTCCCCTGGAACCGGCTGTGGTTTTTGCTTGGCGCATTGGTCGTGTACCGCATCGGTGCTCACATCCCGGTCCCCGGGATTGACCCGGTGCAGCTGGCAGCGCTGTTCAAGCAGAACGAAGGCGGCATCCTGGGCATGTTCAACATGTTCTCGGGTGGCGCCCTGTCCCGCTTTACCGTGTTCGCCCTCGGCATCATGCCTTACATTTCGGCTTCGATCATCATGCAGCTTGCATCGATCGTCTCGCCGCAACTCGAGGCGCTGAAGAAAGAGGGCGAAGCCGGCCGCCGCAAGATCACCCAGTACACCCGTTACTTCACGGTTGCGCTGGCGCTGTTCCAGGCGTTCGGCATCGCGGTCGCGCTCGAAGCGCAGCCTGGCCTCGTGCTCGATCCGGGCATGGGCTTCCGCTTCGTCACGGTGGTCACCCTGCTGACCGGCACCATGTTCCTCATGTGGCTGGGCGAGCAGATCACCGAGCGTGGTCTTGGCAACGGTATTTCGATCATCATTTTTGCCGGTATCGCAGCAGGTCTGCCGTCGGCCCTGGGTGGCCTGTTCACCCTGGTCTCGAACGGTTCGATCAGCAGCATTGCAGCGATCATCATCGTGCTCCTGGTAGCAGGGGTGACGTATGCCGTCGTGTTCGTGGAACGCGGACAGCGCAAGATCCTGGTCAATTACGCAAAACGTCAGGTCGGCAACAAGATCTACGGTGGCCAAACCAGCCACCTTCCCTTGAAGCTGAACATGGCCGGCGTGATTCCGCCGATCTTCGCCTCGTCGATCATCCTGTTCCCGGCGACCATCGTGGACTGGTTCACGCGTGGCAAGGATTCCTCGAGCCCCTTCATCGGGTTCCTCAAGGATCTGGCCGCGTCGCTGGCGAACGGTGAGCCGCTTCACGCGGTGCTGTATGCGGTGGCGATCGTATTCTTCTGCTTCTTCTACACGGCGCTGGTATTCAACAGCAAGGAAACGGCGGACAACTTGAAGAAGAGCGGCGCATTCGTCCCAGGCATCCGCCCGGGCGAGCAAACTGCGCGCTACATCGACAAGATCCTGATGCGCCTGACCCTGGCCGGTGCAGTCTATATCACCCTGGTGTGCCTGGTGCCGGAGTTCCTGACCTCGCAGTGGAAAGTTCCTTTCTACTTCGGTGGCACGTCGCTCCTCATCGTAGTCGTGGTGACGATGGACTTCATGGCACAAGTGCAGAACTACGTCATGTCGCAACAGTACGATTCATTGTTGCGGAAGGCTAACTTCAAGGGCGGAATTCCGTCGCGTTAAGCGGGGAAGGCATAGACCGAATGGCAAAAGACGACGTCATCCAAATGCAGGGGGAGATTCTGGAGAATCTCCCGAACGCAACGTTCCGTGTGAAGCTGGAAAACGGGCACGTGGTTCTGGGACATATCTCGGGTAAAATGCGCATGAATTACATCCGCATTCTCCCGGGTGACAAGGTAACGGTGGAGTTGACCCCGTATGACCTGTCCCGGGCCCGCATTGTGTTCCGCACCAAGTAAAAATCATTAAAGTAAACGAACCGAAGAGAGTGCAAAATGAAAGTTAACGCTTCAGTCAAGCGGATCTGCCGCAACTGCAAGATCATCAAGCGCAAGGGCGTGGTCCGCGTGATCTGCGTCGAGCCGCGTCACAAGCAGCGTCAAGGTTAAGAGGAATAACGAATGGCACGTATT
>JBFLVV010000151.1:0-2674 GCA_040758275.1 Pseudomonadota bacterium | reverse complement strand
ACTATTCCGGGTGGCAGCGCCTATTGGACGCGCAAGTGTTGCGTACACCAGCGCAATGGCTGTGTTCTGCGGTACGACAAGCATCGTGAAGGCAGCTGCGAAAGCTTAATCAACGCGAACACAGCCAACAAAAACGCCGGCGCGAAGCCGGCGTCGTGATCAGAAGCGCAAGTTCGCCGTCAGGCTGGCGGAACGCGCCGCACCCGGGGTGTAGCGGTAGCCGCTCTTGTTGATGCTGGCCACGTAGTCTTCATCCGCGATGTTGTACACGTTCAGGCGCAGGTCCAGGTTCGGGCTGATGCGGTAGGACGCCATCGCATCGAAGACCCAATAGGACTCGGTGTACTTCGGCGTGCCGATAGCGCCGTCGGTGCCGCGCTTGAGCTCGTCGCTGAAGCGGGCGCCGCCGCCGATCTTGAAGCCTGGCGTCACGTCGTACGTGGTCCACAGGGTGAAGGAGGACTTCGGCGTGTAGGTCAGGCTGTTCTCGCCGTTGGCGGTGATCATGCGGCCTGCTTCGATGCTGGTGTTCATGTAGAGGTAGCCCGCGCTTACCAGCCAGTTGGTCGACAGCGCGCCGGTCATGCCCAGCTCGATACCCTGCACGCGCTTGTGGCCGGTCTGGTACCACTGGAGGTCGACCGGATCCTGCTCGACTTCGTTCTTCACGTCGGTGCGGAACAGGGCCGCCGACAGGGCCAGCTTCTGGCGCAGCAGGTCCAGCTTGCCGCCCAGTTCGTAGGTGCGGGTTGCCTGTGGATCGTAGGCCGGGTTCTGCGCGCTGTTGGGGTTGCCGGAGACCGTGAAGGCCGCGCCCGGCGGCTGCTTCGAACTGGCGACCATGCCGTACACGCTGCTGTTCGGAGTCGGCTTGTACAGGAGCGACGCCTTGCCGTTGACCAGAGTCTTGCCGACATTGAAGCGGGTCGGAACAAGCACGTTGTTGGTCAGGGCCACCGCGTTGTAGGTGCCACGGAAGCGGTCCACGCGCACGCCGCCGTTGAAGATCCACTTCTCGCCGAACTTCATGGTGTCGAAGGCGTACAGGCTCTGGGTGTCGACGTCGCCTTCGTTGTAGGCGCCGGTGCGGACCGGGTTCATGTTCTTGACCGGATCGTGCGGGTTCGGACGGTACAGGTTGGCCGGGTCCATGCTGCCCAGGCCTGTGCGGCCGTAGCTCACCTGGGTTTCGTTCACGAATTCCAGGCCAGTCACGAGGGTGTGCGCAACAGTGCCGGTATTAAAGTCGGTGGTAAGGGTGGTCTGGTTGGTCAGAATCTTGTTTTCGACGTCCTTGACGGTACGGGTGCTGCGCGCCACGGTCCAGGTCGAGGGGTCGCTTCCGGGCGGCGCAGTGAAGTTGTTCGCGCTCGCCAGCCAGGCGCTCAGGATGTAGTCCTGCTTGGTGCGTCCGTAGCGGCTGACGTTCGACAGGCGCATGTTCGGCGCGAATTCGTGCTCGACGCGCACGGTCGTCATGTCGGCCTTGATCTTGTCGTAGTCGCTTACCGAGCCATAGAAATTCTTGGGATCGACGGGCGCCGCGTCGGTCAGATAGGGGCGCTTGACGTCCGGGCTGGTGTAGCCCGGCAGGCCGATGGTCGGCACGCCGCCGTCGGGAACGTTGTCCTGGTCCACGTGCAGATGGTCGACATGCACGCGGGTCGAACCGTTCAGGCCGAAACCCAGGCTCGGGGCCAGGGCCCAGCGCTTGTTGTTGACCACGTCACGAGCCGGGTTGCCGGAATCCTGCGCCATGACGTTCAGACGCAATGCGATGCCACGTTCAGCGTTCAGGACCGTGTTGACGTCGGCAGTCGCGCGCTTCTGCGACGCACTGCCGCCAGTCAGCGAGCCTCCCATCGCCTGCGTCAGCTGGGCACGCTTGGTAACCAGGTTGACAGAGCCGGTCGGCGAACCGCGGCCGGTATCGGTGCCCGCCGGGCCCTTCAGGACATCGATCTGCTCGAGGTTGAAGGTGTCGCGCGAGATCGAACCGATGTCGCGTGCGCCGTCGACAAAAATGCTGCCCGAGGTGTCGAAGCCGCGCATGAAGATCGCGTCGCCGGTGTTGGTGTTGCCGTTCTCGCCCAGGAAGAAGGCGCCCACACCCGGGGTGTTGCGCAGCGCTTCGGTCAGGGTCACGGCGCCCTGCTGCTCGAACAGTTCCTTCTTGACGACCTGCACGGTCTGCGCGGTGTCGAGCAGCTTCTCGGTGTACTTGGCGGACGATGCATGCTCGGCCTTGAATGCGTTCTCGGTCTTGCCGACGATTTCGACCTTCGACGAAGGCTTCATGTCCGGCGCCGCGTTGTCCGCGTCGGCCGCGTGGGCTGCCAGCGGCAGCAGCACGGCCGCCAGGGCTGCGCCCATCACGTGGGGTTGCGGGTGTTTGCGGCTTTTTATTGTTTTCATGTCTTGCAGTTCCTTAGCGATCAGAGAGTGGAGGTTCAAGAATGAAAATTATTGTAAAGAAAATACTCCAGTATGTAAACAAGAATCATTCTTATTCGCGTTAACATTCTCAATGGATGAAAACCGGAGCCGAAATCGGGATAGGGGCAGCCAGCATGCTGGCTGGCCCCTCCCACACCACCCGGCATGCGGGTCCGCACCGGGCGGTTCGAGTAGTTGAGGTTAGGTGAGTCGAGGCATGCCAAGACGATCGAAGTAA
>JBFLVV010000150.1:0-2708 GCA_040758275.1 Pseudomonadota bacterium | reverse complement strand
GGGCAGGCGGTGCCTGGCGGCTGGGGGCGACCGCCGCATGGCTGGCCGCGGCCACCGCCGCCGCGCGCGCGCCCGGACCGGCGCCGGCCGCCATGGCCGGGGCCGGTGCTGCGGCCGGCTGCTCGGCGCCGCCCTGTCCCGGACGGAAGGCGAGCATGCGCAGCAGGGTCATGGTGAAACCGGCGTACTCGTCCGGCGCCAGGCCGATCTCGTTACGGCCGTGCACGGCGATCTGGTAATACAGCTGCACTTCCTGCGCGTCGAAAGCCTGGGCCAGGCGCAGGATGTCGTTCAGTTCCGGCAGGTCTTGCGGCACGGCCGAGGGCACGGACTGCGCCAGCGCGATCCGGTGCAGCAGGGTGCCGAGGTCCTGCAGCGCGCCGTTATAGGACAGGCTGCGGCTGGCCATCTCGTCGGCCACCGCCATCAGGTCGGCGCCGTCCTGGGCCAGCAGCGCGTCCAGCAGGCGCACGAGGTAGGACTGGTCGAGCGCGCCCAGCATGCCCTGCACGGCATCGAGCGTCACCTGGCCGGCGGCATAGGCAATCGCCTGGTCGGTCAGCGACAGCGCGTCGCGCATCGAGCCGTGGGCGCCTTGGGCCAGCAGGCGCAGGGCCGGCTGTTCGAAGGTGACGCCTTCCTGGCCGAGGATGTTCTCGAGGTGGCCCACGATGTGGCCCGGCGGCATCTGCTTCAGGTTGAACTGCAGGCAGCGCGACAGCACCGTGACCGGGATCTTCTGCGGGTCGGTGGTCGCGAGGATGAACTTGACGTGCGGCGGCGGTTCTTCCAGCGTCTTCAGCATGGCGTTGAAGGCGTGGTTGGTGAGCATGTGCACCTCGTCGATCATATAGACCTTGAAGCGCGCATTGCTCGGCGCGTAGACCGCCTGTTCCAGCAGCTGGGCCATCTCGTCCACGCCGCGGTTCGAGGCCGCGTCCATCTCGATGTAGTCGACGAAACGGCCGGCATCGATCGCGCGGCAGGCTTCGCACACGCCGCAGGGCTCGGCCGTGATGCCGCCCTGCCCATCCGGGCCCACGCAGTTGAGCGACTTGGCCAGGATGCGCGACAGCGTCGTCTTGCCGACCCCGCGCGTGCCCGTGAACAGGTAGGCATGGTGCAGGCGGCCCGTTTTCAACGCATGGGTCAGCGCACGGACGACGTGCTCCTGGCCAACCAGCGTTTCGAAGTTCTTGGGACGGTATTTGCGGGCGAGGACTTGATAGGACATACCCGGATTTTACCGCAGTTGGCGGCCGGGGCGAACAATCCGAGGCATGCCTGTCAACAACGCGGATTCGGCGGACGTGATTGAATAGCCGCGCTGCTGCGGGTCGTTCAAACAGGGGGAGTGTGAAACAGGAGGAAAAATAAAGAGGCGAGCCTGATCTGCGGCACTTGCGGTGAACGGCTTTGGCTGCTTCGTTCCCGACCTGACCAGGTAAACCATGCCGCAATGCGCAGGGGCCCGCCAGCAACCATTATACCCGACCCCACCGATTTTGGGGCCGGATCTTGCAGCCGCCTACCCGCGCCCTTTCAGGAGCGCCAGCAGGGCCCGGGCGCCCGGTTCCGACGAGGCCGGATTCTGCCCCGTGACGAGCAGGCCATCGGTGAGCACATAGGGCTCCCAATCGCCCGCCTTGCTGTACTGGCCGCCGTTTTGCACCAGCATGTCCTCGACCAGGAAAGGGACGACTTCCGTCAGGCCGACGGCGGCTTCCTCGCTGTTGGCGAAACCGGTCACGCGCCTGCCCTTGACCACGGGCGCCCCATCCGGCCCTTTCACGCGCCCGAGCACGCCCGGCGCGTGGCAGACCGCCGCCACCGGCTTGCCGGCGGCAAGCATGGACTCGATCAGCCGGATCGAATCGGCATCCTCGGCCAGGTCCCACAGCGGCCCGTGGCCGCCGGGATAGAAAACGGCGTCAAACCCATCCGCGCTCACGCCGGCCAGCCGGACGGTATTCGCCAGGGCTTGCTGGGCGCGCGGGTCGGCGCGGAAGCGCCGGGTCGCCTCGGTCTGGGCGTCGGGCTCGTCGCTTTTCGGGTCGAGCGGCGGCTGCCCACCCTGGGGCGAGGCCAGGGTGACAGTCGCGCCGGCATCGAGGAATGCATAATAGGGAGCGGCGAACTCTTCCAGCCAGAAGCCGGTCTTCTTGCCGGTGTCGCCGAGGCGGTCGTGCGAGGTCAGCACCATCAGGATGTTCATCACTGCCTCCAGTGCGTGGTGGTCGAGGGCGCAGTCTACCTGCGCCCTGCCCGGCACGACGCACGCAAGGCCCTCACATCACAGGCCCAGCTGACCCCAGAGGTCGTCCACGCGCGCCTTCACTTCCGGCGTCATGGTGATCGGTGTGCCCCACTCGCGGTTGGTCTCGCCCGGCCACTTATTGGTGGCGTCGATGCCCATCTTGCTGCCCAGGCCGCTGATCGGCGAGGCGAAGTCGAGGTAGTCGATCGGGGTGTTGTCGACCATGACCGTGTCGCGGGTCGGATCGACCCGGGTCGTGATGGCCCAGATCACCTCTTTCCAGTCGCGCACGTCGACGTCCTCGTCCACCACCACGATGAACTTGGTATACATGAACTGGCGCAGGAAACTCCAGACCCCGAACATCACGCGCTTGGCGTGGCCGGCGTACTGCTTCTTCATCTGCACCACGGCCATGCGGTAGCTGCAGCCTTCCGGCGGCAGGTAGAAG
>JBFLVV010000149.1:0-3044 GCA_040758275.1 Pseudomonadota bacterium | reverse complement strand
GTCTTGATGGCTTCATGACGCAGCAGCGAAACGGTCATGTTGCGCAGCATTGCCAGGCGGTGGGACGAGGTACGGTTCAGTTTACGGAGGCCGTGACGGTGACGCATGGTACTTCCTTTCGAGTGTTTACAATCCAGTTCTTCGATCGTTCATGCTTGCGCATGTCCGCGGACCGGTTCTGGTTAGGTTGGTTACTACGGTTTTATCAACCAAAAAGGATCTGGCTTTGCCAGTCCTTTTTGGCTAATGCCACCCGAAAGCAGGTGTGTACTTTCGGGTGAATTCTTTTACTTTTCCAGGCCGGCAGGCGGCCAGTTTTCCAGCTTCATGCCCAGGGTCAGGCCGCGGGAAGCCAGGACTTCCTTGATTTCGTTGAGCGACTTGCGGCCCAGGTTCGGCGTCTTCAGCAGTTCGTTTTCCGAACGCTGGATCAGGTCGCCGATGTAGTAGATGTTTTCGGCCTTCAGGCAGTTTGCCGAGCGGACGGTCAGTTCCAGGTCGTCGACCGGACGCAGCAGGATCGGATCGACCAGCGGAGCGCGCGACGGTGCTTCGGCGGCGGCTTCGGTGCCTTCCAGGGCGGCGAACACGTTCAGCTGGTCGACCAGCACGCGTGCCGACTGGCGGATCGCTTCTTCCGGAGTGATGACGCCGTTGGTTTCGATGTTGATGATCAGCTTGTCCAGGTCGGTACGCTGTTCGACACGGGCCGATTCCACGGCGTAGGACACGCGGCGCACCGGCGAGAACGAAGCGTCCAGGATGATGCGGCCGATGGTCTTGTTGGTGTCTTCCGACAGGCGACGCACGTTACCAGGAACGTAGCCGCGGCCCTTCTCGACCTTGATCTGCATATCCAGCTTGCCGCCGGCGGTCAGGTGAGCGATCACGTGATCCGGGTTGATCAGTTCCACGTCATGCGGCAGGTCGATGTCCGAAGCCAGCACGGCGCCTTCGCCTTCCTTCTTCAGGGTCAGGGTGACGGAGTCACGGTTGTGGACCTTGAAGACCACGCCCTTCAGGTTCAGCAGCAGGTCGACGACGTCTTCCTGCACGCCGTCCAGCGACGAGTACTCGTGCACGACACCGGCGATCGTCACTTCGGTCGGCGCGTAGCCGATCATCGACGACAGCAGCACGCGGCGCAGCGCGTTGCCCAGGGTGTGGCCATAACCACGTTCGAAGGGCTCCATCACGACTTTTGCGTGGCCGGCGCCCAGTGCTTCGACATCGATGATACGTGGTTTCAACAGACTGTTTTGCATGAAATGTCCTTTTCAATACCCTCGGCTCGTTACACCGATAAGGCTGATGGCATTAATAAAAGCGCCTGCTGGGGAGCAGGCGGTGATACGAATTCTGTGAACGACGGGGGATGAGATTCTGATCCTGTTGCGGCGCCGACCCGAGGTCGCTGCAGCCGCACACCACCACGTCGTTCCGGCGAAGGCCGGAACCCAAGTTCGTAGCTGAGCCGCGAAACTTGGGCCCCGGCCTGCGCCGGGGTGACTTTTTGAACGACTTGCGTCGCCCAAAAAGTCAATTAACGCGAGTACAGTTCGACGATCAGTGCTTCGTTGACGTCGGCGGCGATCTCGTTACGCTCCGGGAACGAACGGAAGGTGCCTTCGAACTTCTTGGCATCGACCGACACCCAGCTCGGGAAGCCGACTTGTTCAGCCAGCGACAGCGCTTCAGCGATACGCACTTGCTTCTTGGCCTTTTCGCGGACAGCGATGACGTCGCCGGTCTTGACCTGGTAGGAAGCGATGTTCACGACGTTGCCGTTGACGGTGAAGGCCTTGTGGCTCACCAGCTGGCGCGCTTCAGCGCGGGTCGAGCCGAAGCCCATGCGGTAAGCGACGTTGTCCAGGCGCGATTCCAGCAGCTTCAGCAGGGTTTCGCCGGTGTTGCCCTTCTTGCGCGATGCTTCGGCGAAGTAGCGGCGGAACTGGCGCTCGAGCACGCCGTAGATACGCTTGACCTTCTGCTTTTCACGCAGCTGGTTGCCGTAGTCCGAGGTGCGGGCACCCGACTTGACGCCGTGCTGGCCTGGCTTGACGTCCAGTTTGCACTTCGAGTCGAGCGAGCGGCGTGCGCTCTTCAGGAACAGATCAGTGCCTTCACGGCGCGACAGTTTTGCTTTTGGTCCGATATAACGTGCCACGTTGAATACCTTTATAAATTAATCACGCCCCAGAGGCATCGCAAGCGATGCGGCAGGCGCTAGTCCACTTCTACTTGAGAGCGGACGTGGCTTGAAAAAACGCCCGCCGTGAAAACGGCAGACGACAAGAGCCGGGCAGTATAACCCATTTTGGGGCTACTGCACCGGCCAATCTCGTAAAACACAACGGGGCGCAAGGCCCCGTCGTTGGCTTTTCGCGACGCAGGAGAGGGTTTGCACCCTCCCCTACTGCCGAGTCGGCGTCGTATTAGATACGACGACGCTTCGGCGGACGGCAGCCGTTGTGCGGAACCGGCGTCACGTCCTGGATCTCGGTGATCTTGATGCCCAGGTTGTTCAGTGCACGCACAGCCGATTCACGGCCCGGGCCTGGGCCCTTGATGCGCACTTCCAGGTTCTTCACGCCCGATTCCTGAGCGACCTTGCCTGCGGCTTCGGCAGCAACCTGCGCTGCGAACGGGGTCGATTTGCGCGAGCCTTTGAAGCCGGCGCCGCCCGAGGTTGCCCACGACAGAGCATTGCCCTGACGGTCGGTGATCGTGATGATGGTGTTGTTGAAGGACGCGTGCACGTGGGCGATACCCTCGGCAACGTTCTTCTTGACTTTCTTGCGCACGCGGGCTGCTGCTGCGCTGCTCTGTTGCTTGGCCATGGTCGGTTCCTAGATTATTTCTTGAGCGATTGAGCGGCCTTGCGCGGGCCCTTGCGGGTACGTGCATTGGTGCGGGTACGCTGACCGCGCACTGGCAGGCCCTTGCGGTGACGCATGCCGCGGTAGCAACCCAGGTCCATCAGACGCTTGATGTTCATGGACAGTTCGCGGCGCAGATCGCCTTCCACGACAAACTTCGCAACT
>JBFLVV010000148.1:0-3059 GCA_040758275.1 Pseudomonadota bacterium | reverse complement strand
GCGCTGCCGGGGCCATCCACGTGCAGAACGTAAATGCCTATCACCAACGCTTTCGCCAGTGGTTAAGTCGCTTTCGCGGTGTCGCCTCGCGTTACTTGCCCAACTACTTGGGCTGGCGCCGGGCGCTTGATGGCGGACGGGTTACTTCTGCAGAGCAATTGCTGCGTATGGCGATCGGGGTGATCAACAGCGTGTGCTGACAGAGCCATGATTTTTCGCGCATCGCGCGCGCCGGCAACTCGTCCAAATAGCCGGTGGTCACCAGCACCGGCATGCCCGGCTCGCTGGCATGCACCTGCTCGATCAGCTGCAATCCATTCATCCGTTCCTCCAGACTTGCGCAAACCTGGTCATAGCTGCTTAAACCTGTTCGCTGCTGGATTCCTGCTTCACCGGGGCCGGTTTCGCACCGTGCTTGCGCACAGCGCCAGCGCCTTCCCCTCCACAGGCCGTTGCGGTGGAACTCACCGCCATGTTTTCCAGGTTCACCGCTGCGTTGAGGTCGCGGTCGTGGAGCGTTGCGCAACCCAGGCACGTCCACTGCCTTGTCCCGAGGTCCAGCCGGTCCAGCACATTACCGCAGCGTGAACACGTCTTGCTGCTCGGGTACCAGCGCTCGGCCACCACCACCCGCCCACCGCGCCAGGCGGCCTTGTAGGCCAGCTGGCGGCGCAGCTCGTACCCGCCCATGTCGGCGATCGCCCGGGCCAGGCGCCGGTTGCCCAGCATGCCGCGCACGTTCAGGTCCTCGATGCCGATGGTGTGAAAGCGGCGCGCGATGCTGCTGGTGAACTGGTGCAGGCCCTCGCGGCGCAGGTTGCCGATCCGCGCGTGCAGCCTGGCCAGCTTCAGCTTCGCCTTGTCCCGGTTGCGCGAACCTTTTAGCTTGCGCGACAGGGAGCGCGCCAGCCGGCGCAGCCGCCCGAGCAGGGTGCGCAGCGCCTTCGGGCCGGTCCACACTTCGCCGTTGGACAGGGTGGCCAGCCTTGCTACCCCGAGGTCGACCCCGACCGCGCCCTGGTTTTCGGCGGGCGGCAGGTGGCATTCCTCTCCGGTATCGACGGTAATGCTGGCGTACCAATGGCCGGCGCTGCGAGCGACCGTGGCGCAGACGATCCGCCCCGCGAAGCGCAGGCTTTCCCGCATCCGGACAGGGCCCAGCTTCGGGATGTGAATGCGCCTGGCCTCGACCCGGAACTGGTCGTTGGTCAGTGTGAAACGGTCGTGCCGGCCCTTCTTTCGGAACCTCGGGTAGCGCGCCCTGCGCGCGAAGAAATTCTTGAACGCCTCGCCGAGTTGAACGATCGCCATCTGCGGTGCGCACTTCGTCACCTCCAGCATCCAGGGAAACTGTTCACGCTTGATGGCGTTGAGCTGTCGCCGCAGCGCCAGCTGCGACGGTGGCGGCAGCGCCGGGTCGGCCTTGCGCGCTTCGTACTGGCGCTGCCACTCGGCCAGGGCCCAGTTGAACGCGAAGCGGGCGACGCCGGCCGCGCGCGCCAGGTACGTGGCCTGGACCTTGTTCGGGTCGAGCCGGATGCGGTGCGCGATCAGCACTGCGCCTCCTGGACCGCCTGGCGCACCCCGTCGATCAGTTTCCGGTTCCGGTGGCTGCGGCTGCCGTACAGCCGCGCGGAGAACACGGTGACGATCTCCAGCACGTCGCTGGCGAGCTCTTCCTCGAAACTGCTGTCCTCGCCCTGGTTGATGATGACGACCTCGACCTGCTTCGCCTCGCACAAGGCGAAGACGAGTTCGGCGCCGAAGCGCAGCAGGCGGTCCTTGTGGGTCAGCACCAGCCGCCCGACCGTGCCGTCCAGGATCGCATCGAGCAGCCGGGCCGGGCCTTTCTTGTGGTAGTTCATGCCCGAGCCAAGGTCGGCAATCACCTCGAAGGTCCAGCCCTGGCGCGCGCAGTACAGTTCCAGCACCTGCTTCTGGCGCTCCAGGTCGGCACGCTGGTCGTGGCTGGAGACGCGCGCATAGGCGATCGTCTGGCGCGGCGCGGCAGTACCATGGGCGAGCCCCGGACACAGGGTCGCCAGGTCATAGCGGCGTTGCCGGCCCTCGGTGCGCAGCGGCACCAGGCGCCCGCTCGCTTCCCAGCGCCGTAGTGTGCTGGTCGAGACACCGAGCGCCGTGGCGGCGACCCTGATCGGAACAAGCTTGCTCATATTGCATAAGACTGCGCAAGGATGCGCAAGTTCCGCCTTACTGTAAAGAACCCTTCCGTGCCAAGACCTTCGACTCCAGCTTCGAGTACTACTTCGGCAAGAACGCCTTCGTCGGCCTGGGCCTGTTCCAGAAGAACATCGACACCTACATCCAGTCGCTGCGCACCAACGTGCCCTTCCGCGAGACCGGCCTGCCGCTGTCGCTGCTGCCGGCCAACTTCAACGGCGAGGACGTGTTCCAGGTGACCGCGCCGATCAACACCGACGGCGGCAAGCTGAAGGGCTTCGAGCTGAACTACCAGCAGCCGTTCACCTTCCTGCCGGGCTGGGGCCGCAACTTCGGCACGCTGCTGAACTACACCAAGGTGAGCTCGAAGATCGAGTATGCCGTGTCGCCGAACAGCAGCGAGCGCATCGTCGACGACCTGCTGAACCTGTCGCCGACGTCGTGGAACGCGACCTTCTACTATGACGATGGCAAGTTCAGCGCCCGCCTCTCGGGCGCCAAGCGTTCGTCCTTCCTGACCCGCGTGCCGGGCCAGAACAACAACGACGTCGAAGGCAAGAACGAAACCCTCAACGTGGACGTGTCGCTGTCGTACAAGTGGAACGAGCAGCTCGAGTTCACGCTGGAAGGCATCAACCTGACCAACGAGCCGAGCGACCAGTTCATCAGCCGCGCGCGCAACAGCGTGGTGGTGAACAACGTCACCGGGCGCGAGTTCCTGGCGGGCCTGCGCTACAAGTTCTGATCTTTCCTGCTAGCGAAAACGTGCACAAAAGTGCGCAGCGTTCTCTTCCTGCCCCGAGCCGTCTTACTGACCGGGCTCGTGCCTGGCAGGCGTGACTTTCCCGCCTCCCGCCGGCACCTGGCCGGCGGCAGTG
>JBFLVV010000147.1:0-3284 GCA_040758275.1 Pseudomonadota bacterium | reverse complement strand
TAGCTCAGTTGGTTAGAGCGCAGCATTCATAATGCTGATGTCCCAGGTTCAAGTCCCGGTGTAGCCACCAGACAAAACAAGGGGTTAGCGAAAGCTAGCCCCTTTTTTGTTTGTGCCGGTGACTACACGCAGTCCACGGCTCGCTTTAGCAAAAGAATGCTATGAAGAAAATCGCCTTATGGCTGTTCAGAGCTGCAATGGTTCTAGGCGCGCTTGGGTGGACTGCCCTTGCTTTGCTAAGTACGGAATGCCTGTTCTTTCCCGGACCTGAAGACAGCCAGACCGAATGTTTTGCCGTCTCCTTCTATGTCTATCAACTCCTTTTGCTACCGGCGACCGTGTTGTCACTCGTTGCTTTCGTGTGGCTGACGAGGCGGCAGCACAATACGGCTTTGCTCTTGATCATCATCCCGTTTCTGTTCGTTAAGTTTCACTTGTTCTGATCTAGAGCGGTTAGCTTCTGTTGTGCGAGCGGCGAGAGCCGCAGTGCCGATTCCAGATGATCCGGCGACAGGTGCGCATAGCGCGTGGTCACAGACATGTGTCCCAGGGAACCTGATGCCTCGCCCTCGCTTAGTCGCCTTCCGCTAGACAACCAAAGGCGCCTGGCCAAGGCTAGCCGCCCTTTGTCGTTCCACCTATTTGCTGTTCCGTTTACCGAGGTAAACCATGCGTGAGCGTTTCGATGAGATTCGTGCCGAGCGGGATGTTCGTTCCGTGGAGCCGGTTGTTTACAACCGTGACCCCCATGCCGGGCTGTGGAAGCAGATCGCACTGGGGATCGTGGTGGGTTATCTGGCGTTGGGTCTGATTAGCGCCGTGGGTTGGGCGGTGTTTGCGCGGTTCGCCTTGGGCGGGCTGCAGATAGCGGTGCCTTGAGGTCGGGCGTTTGCCCGGCGCACAGGCCGCAACGGTAGGGATTCCGGTGCATGGCGGGCCGTTGACCGTGCCGTGCGGGCGGCGCAGAATCGCGCCATTTGGCGGGGCGACCCAGCCTGCAGGTTTTCTTTTGTGTAGTAAGGGCGTGCGATGAATACCTTTCTGACGGCGGTCTCGGTGGTCGTTTGTGTGTTGGCGATCAGTGCGGGTGTGATGCTCGATGTTCGGCACAAGCCGAGCGACGAGGCGAAGCGGGTGTATACCGCCGAGCGGGTGAACGAGATTCTGCGGCGTAATACGAAGCACAGCTGAGCCGGCAGGCAAGGCTGAAGCGTGAAAACAGGCGGCCCAAGGGTCGCCTTTTTCATGCCCGGAAAAAAGCCGGGCGCGGGGCCCGGCGAAGTCCAACGAGGAGAGGTGCTGCGGCGTGGTGCTTACCAGAGTGGCAGGCTGTAGCTGACGATAAAGCGGTTCTCGTCCAGGTCGCTGCCGAAGTTGCTGCGGGTGGTGGCATTGCGCAGGCGCAGGCCGAGGTTCTTCAGCGGGCCGCTCTGGAACACGTAAGCGAGGTCGGTATTGCGTTCCCAGGTCTTGCCTTCGCTGGCGCCGGGGCCGCGGTCGACGTTGTCGCCGGAGAGGTAGCGGGTCATCAGGCTCAGGCCGGGGATGCCCATGGCGGCGAAGTCGTAGTCGTAGCGGACCTGCCAGGAGCGTTCGTCCTCGTTGCCGAAGTCGTTGATCTGCACCAGGTTGACCAGCGAGTTGTCGCTGCCGGCGATGTAGGCGAAGCCGGTATCGCCATTGAGCTGCTGATAGCCGGCGCCGAAGGCGTGGCCGCCGAGCTTGTAGGTGAACATGGCGCCGAAGGCATCGGCGTCGACGTTGCTGCCGCCGTCGTCGGTCTGGTGTACGTAGCGCAGGTCGGTCTTGAAGCTCTGCTTGTCGCCGAGCGGCAGCACGTGGACCAGGCCGAAGTTGTGCTCCTTGTAGATGCCGTCCAGCCCGCCGTAGAAGTAGCTGGTGCTGAGCTCGGGCGACCAGGCGTAGCGTGCGCCGGCGAAGAGGAATTCGTCGCTGCTGGTCTGGCTGCCGAACTGGATGTTGCGGCGGCCGCCGTTGAAGGCGGTCATTTCCTCGTTATCCGAGGAGTTGCGCTGGTTGACGCGGTCGAGCTTGCCGAGGTCCAGGGTCAGGCCGTCGATCTCCTTGCTCTGCAGCCAGGCGCCGCGATAGGTCTGCGGCAGCAGGCGGCTGTCGTTGCGCATCACCACCGGCAGGATGGGTTGCAGGGTGCCGACGTGCAGGGTGGTGGCGGACAGTTTGGCCTTGGCCGTCACACCGGCGGAGCCGTAGTCGTCCTGGGCACGGTTGGGGGCGTCGCGGTCGCTCTGCAGGATGCCGGTGCCGACGCGGTCGGGGCTGGAGTCGAGCTTCACGCCGAGCAGGCCGATGGCGTCCACGCCGAAGCCGATCGGGCCGTCGGTGTAGCCGGATTCCATTTTCAGCATGAAGCCCTGGGCCCATTCCTCGGCCTTGGACTGGCCGGTGCCGGAACGGAAATCACGGTTCATGTAGAAGTTGCGCAGGTCGATGCTGGCCTTGCTGTCTTCGACGAAGGCGGCGCTGGCGGGGTGGGTGGCGATCACTACGGCGCCGCCGCAGAGGATGTGGCAGAGGGATTTGTGGTGCAGTCGCATGGTATTTCCTCTTGTTGTTGTTTTGGGCCGCTCTCGGGCGGCTACTGGGCATAGAGCGAAAGGCGTGCCAGTGGCGGAAGTAGCCGGCCTGTTCGGCTGGATGGCGCGTGCCAGAGCGCTTGCGCTTTGGAATGGCATGGCTCGGGAGCGGCATTGGAAGCGTCCGGCTGGCTGGACATGTATGGCGCGCGGCCAGCTTTGGCGAGGCGGTGTCCAGCGCGGCGGACGGTTGGAGGAGGGCACCGGCCGGGGAGCCGGCGCCGGTTCAGATGCTAGCGGGTGCCCTTGCGGCTCTGCACGCAGACGAAGCTCGTGGCGGCATTGACGTCGCCCTTGCCGACGTACTTCGGCCAGCCGGGGTATTCGCACAGCGGGCGGGTGCGGCCGGGCACGCCGACGCTGTCGGCAACGACCTGCCGCCGCGGCGCACGGCCCTGTTCGACCCAGTCTTCCAGTGCGCTCAGCGAATCCCAGGCGGCGTTGAACACGGTGCTGGCGGCGTGGCCGTAGCCGGGGATCTCGTAGTAGCGCAGGAAGCGCTGCGTCTTGCCCGGGCCCATGTCGCGGCGCACACGCTCGTAGTACTCGGCGGTGGCGCGGGTGCTCACCAGTTGGTCGGAGGTACCGTGGGCCATGAGGATCTTGCCGCCGTTGCGGGCGAATGCGGACAGGTCGGTCCGGTTGACGTCCTGGCGCAGCGACAGCTCG
>JBFLVV010000146.1:0-3529 GCA_040758275.1 Pseudomonadota bacterium | reverse complement strand
CTTACTTCGATCGTCTTGGCATGCCTCGACTCACCTAACCTCAACTACTCGAACCGCCCGGTGCGGACCCGCATGCCGGGTGGTGTGGGAGGGGCCAGCCAGCATGCTGGCTGCCCCTATCCCGATTGCATGAAATATTCTTTCAAATATGCATACAAATCGGTATATTATTTCACCCGCTCTGACAAGGCTTGTTTCCGCTCCTACTATTAGAGCAGCCTCTCGGCAACACTTTTGATCGAAAGTATTGTTCCCGATCAGAAATGTCTATATGCTAAGATAAGTTTTTCGTGCCCAGAACAAACATGTAAACATTGTTCTGTTTGTACGATCGACAAGCTGGACCTTGTGGCAACCCGTCCTGGGAAGCTTCGGACAACCCTCGCAACCTCGTAAAGCGGCCGCTTTGAGATCATGCAACAATCGGATCAGGACATCCGCAATCGTTTATTGATTGCCCGACTGCCGGCCATGCCGCAGATCCTCGTGCGTCTGATCGAGCACTTGCAGGCCGACGACCTCGGGATGCCCGAACTCGCCTCCCTGATTTCCAAAGACGCCGGCATGACCGGCAAGCTGCTCGCGGTCGCCAACAGCTCCGCGTACCAGCGCCACCACCGCAACGTCAATCTCGAACAGTCCCTGGTCGCCCTCGGCACCGACATGATCAAGACGCTGGTCATCAGCGACTCGGTGTTCCAGACCTTTAACAACTTCCCGCATTCGGGCAGCACCGACCTGCGCGCCTTCTGGAAGAATTCCCTGGCCGGCGCCGTGATCGCGAAAGAGGTCGCGCGCCTGGTCGAGTACCCGCACCTGGAAGAAGCGTATCTCGCGGGCCTGCTGCACAATGTCGGCCGCCTGGCCCTCTTGGCCACCGCGCCGAAAGAGTACGCCTACAACTTCACCGCACGCGACGACGAAGACCTGTGCGCGGTCGAGCAGCGCACCCTGCAGATCACCCACGCCGAAGCGGGCGCCTGGCTGATCGAACGCTGGCAGCTCGATTCCTTCCTGGCCGATGCGGTGCTTTACCATCACGAGGCGAGCGACCGCCTGGAGTCGGCCCATCCCCTGATCCGCATCGTGCGCCTGGCCCACGTGCTGTCCAGCCACCCGCAGGACGAGGCGGCCGTAGTCGACGCGGCCAACCTGTGCGGCGTCGACGCCGGGCAGATCGGCGAGCTCCTGGCGAGCGCCGCGCGCCAGGTCGACAAGGCCGCCGCCCATCTCGGCATCGACTTGGCCGGCGCCGACGATATCCCGGCCCCGCCGGCCTATGCGCCCCCGAACCTCGACCCGGTGCAGCAGCGCCTGTCGGAAGAAGTGCGCAATATGGTGCTGGTCTCGGAAGTGGGCCAGAGCTTCGCGCGCCAGCAGGGCGAATCGGGTCTGCTGGAAGCGATGACGCGCTCGGCGCGCATCCTCTTCGACTTCGGCAATGCCGTCGTCCTGCTGGAAAACCCGACCGGCCACGCCCTGGTGGGCGCGCCGACCCAGGGCAGCCAGCGCATCGCCGAATTCGCCGTGCCGCTCGCGAAAGGCGGCCCGATCGCCAAGAGCGCGCTGGAGCGCCGTCCGGCCTTCATCCAGCGCGAAGTACAGGAAGGCGAGCCGCTCGGCCTGGCCGAGGAACAGCTGCTGCGCATGCTCGGCACCGACAGCTTGGTCTGCGTGCCCCTGGTCGCCGGCGCGCGCTGCCTCGGTGTGCTGATCGGCGGCGTCGCCGCCTGGCAGCTGCCCTATTGCCAGCGCCGCGAGCGCTTCATGCAGTCCTTCGGCGCCCAGGCCGCGGCCGCGCTGGAAACCATGCTGGCCGAACGCGGCCATGCGCGCCGCCAGCTGGCGCACGTGGCCGAGGAATACCGCGAAGCTTCGCGCCGCGTGGTGCACGAGGTGAACAACCCGCTGTCGATCATCAAGAACTACCTGAGTGTCCTCGACAGCAAGCTGGCGCGCCAGGAACCGGTGACGAGCGAGATGTCGATCCTGAACGAAGAGATCGACCGCGTCGGCCAGCTGGTCGGCAGCCTGGCCGACCTCAAGCCGGTCGACAATGGCCCGCGCCCGACCGACGTGGCCAAGGTGGTGGACGAGGTGCAGCGCCTGTTCCGCAGCACCGGCTTCGTCCCGGGCACGGTCGACATCGCGGTCACCATGCACGAGGAGGCGACCCGCATCGAGGGCGACGCCGACGTGCTCAAGCAGATCCTGGTCAACCTGGTGAAGAACGCCATCGAGGCGCTCGGCAATACGGGTGGACGCATCGAGATCATCAACCGCGGCCACGTGAACCGCGAGCGCCAGCTCTACCTGGAGCTGGTGGTCAGCGACAATGGCCCCGGCCTGTCGCGCGACGTGCTGGCCCATCTGTTCTCGCCGGTGAAGAGCACCAAGGACGGCGCGCATCACGGCCTCGGCCTGTCGATCGTGCACAGCCTGGTCAAGAAGCTGGGCGGCCACATCGCCTGCCGCAGCGGCCGCAGCGGCACTGCATTCGAAATTCTCCTGCCGGCGTGGACCGGATCCGGCGCCGGCACTGCCGTGGCGCTGCCGGCCCGCGCGCTTGGCTCAGCTTAACGTCATAATGAACCCGCACAACGCCATGCTTGCCGGCGAACCCGCACCGTTTTCACCCACGCTCGACCTCGACAGCCAGCCGCGCCTGCTGCTGGTGGACGACGAGCCGCGCCTGCTGTCCTCGCTGTACGAGCTGCTGAAGGGCCGCGGCTACTCCCTGACCACGGCGAGTTCCGGCAGCGAGGCGCTGGCCCACCTGTCGCGCCTGCGCTTCGACCTGGTCCTGCTCGACCTGCGCCTGCCCGACATCGGCGGCCACGAGATCATGGACTTCATCAACGAGAAGGGCATCAATGCCGACGTGATCGTGATGAGCGGCGAGGTCGGCATCGACGCGGCCATCGGCGCCCTGAAGCGCGGCGCCTACGACTACCTGCGCAAGCCCTATGCGCGCGAGGAACTGCTGGCCACCGTGGCCAACGCCCTCAAGGGCCGCCGCCTGGCGCTGGAAAACCAGCGCATGGCGACCCAGCTGGAAAACTCCGAGAAGATGTACCGCTACCTGGTGGACTCCTCGCCGGACATCATTTACACGCTGAACCACGAAGGCCGCTTCACGTTTGTCAACGACCGCGCCTACCAGCTGCTCGGCTATTCGCGCGACGAGCTGCTCGGCCAGCACTATTCCATCCTCGTGCACGAGGAAGACCTGGAGCGCGCGCGCTACGTCTTCAACGAACGCCGCGTCGACGAACGCGCCTCGCGCAACGTCGAGCTGCGCCTGAAGTGCCGCGGCGGGAACAGCCAGGACCGCACCTTCAACACCACCCTGATGACGATCTCGCTCAACGCGATCGGCATGCACGTGCCGGACCAGGAAGTGAAGAAGCTCGAGTTCTTCGGCACCTATGGCGTGGCGCGTGACATCACCGACCGCAAGCGCGCGGAAGAAGTCATCTCCTACCAGGCCTACCACGACATCCTGACCGACCTGCCGAACCGCATCCTG
>JBFLVV010000145.1:0-3716 GCA_040758275.1 Pseudomonadota bacterium | reverse complement strand
TGAGACTATGATCTAGCATGAGAGCGGTAGGTTGAGTTGGTTGAGTTTGGTCGCACAAACACAATAACTCTTCCTTACTGCTCTCTTGCGTTTACAACAGGCTTATCCCGGTAATCCGCGATGAACCGAAAAAAAGCCGGTGTGGGACAACAAGGTCCGACACCGGCTTCTCTGGAGCTATCCCTGCGGCTCAGTTGCCGCGCTTATCCACGCGAAGCGGTACGCGGGCCGCGGCCACCGCCGCCATTGCCGTTGCGGCTGCCGCCGTTGGCATTCGCGGGTCGGCCACCACCACCACCACCGGCCGGGCGGCCGTTGCCGGCGCCGGCACTGCGCGGCTGGCTGTTGCCGCCGCGGTTGCCGCCTGGACGACCGCCGCCACGGTTGACGTGGCCCGGGGCGCCGCTGCGCAGCTGGATCGGCTGTGCCTTGGCGTTCAGGTCCGGCTCGAAGCCCGGGATCACCTGACGCGGCAGGGTCTGCTTGATCAGGCGTTCGATGTCCTTGAGCATCTGGTGTTCGTCCACGCAGACCAGGGACACGGCTTCGCCGGTCGCGCCGGCGCGGCCGGTGCGGCCGATGCGGTGCACATAGTCTTCCGGCACGTTCGGCAGGTCGTAGTTGACCACGTGCGGCAGCTGGTCGATGTCGATGCCGCGCGCCGCGATGTCGGTCGCCACCAGCACTTGCAGGCTGCCGTCCTTGAACTCGGACAGGGCCTTGGTGCGTGCCGACTGGCTCTTGTTGCCGTGGATGGCCATCGCGCCGATGCCGTCCTTGCCAAGCTGTTCGACCAGCTTGTTGGCGCCGTGCTTGGTGCGGGTAAACACCAGCACCTGTTGCCAAGAGTTTTCCTTGATCAGGTGGGCCAGCATCGGGTGCTTCTTGTCGCGGTCGACCGGATGGATCTTTTGCGCGATCACTTCCACGGTCGAGTTGCGGCGAGCCACTTCGATCGATTGCGGGTTGTTCAGCAGGCGGTCGGCCAGGGCCTTGATCTCGTCCGAGAAAGTGGCCGAGAACAGCAGGTTCTGGCGCTTCGGCGGCAGCAGGGCCAGCACTTTCTTGATGTCGTGGATGAAGCCCATGTCCAGCATGCGGTCGGCTTCGTCCAGGATCAGGATCTCGATCTTCGAGAGGTCCACGGTGCGCTGGGCGGCGTGGTCGAGCAGGCGGCCAGGGGTAGCGACCAGGATGTCGACGCCTTGCTTGAGGAGCTTGATCTGCGGGTTGATGCCGACGCCGCCGAAGATCACGGCCGAGTTCAGGTTGGTGTACTTGCCGTACAGGCGCACGCTTTCCTCGACCTGGGCCGCGAGTTCGCGGGTCGGGGTCAGGACCAGGGCGCGGATGGCGCGCGGCGCAGTCTTGCTTTTTTGTGCACTGCCGACAGCATCGGTCGACAGGCGCTGCAGGATCGGCAGGGTGAAGCCGGCGGTCTTGCCGGTGCCGGTCTGGGCGCCGGCCAGCAGGTCGCCGCCGTTCAGCACCATCGGAATAGCCTGCGCCTGGATCGGCGTCGGCGAGGTATAGCCTTGTTCAGTCACCGCGCGGACAATCGCGTCGGACAAACCGAGAGTAGAAAATGACATAGATTCTTTATAAAAAAGCGGGCCGTCGCCACGCGGCGGCAGTCCAGGAAAACCGGATTAGTCATTGCAGGCGGGACGCGATGGAAATCGCGGGAACGCCGGACGCTGCCGCCCGCATCGAACGATGCGAACAGGCCAGCCGGGATTATAGAGGAGTTTGTTTCTCTATGGAAAGTTTCTGACCGGGACTTTCCAGCCGGTACGGCGGGCGCGGAATAACACGCCCGTAAGCACGGTGGCTATTCTACGCGAAAACGCCGCAATGAACCTTAAGCGAACGCCGCCAGCAGCGGCACCATGGCGCCGAACACCTTCGGGCCGGCGGCGATCACGTCGCCCTTGTGCAGGTATTCCGATTCGCCGTTGAATTCGCCGACGATGCCGCCCGCTTCGGTGACGAGCAGGGCGCCCGCGGCGATGTCCCAGACCTTCAGGCCCTTTTCAAAATAGCCGTCGATGCGGCCGGCGGCCACGTTCGCCAGTTCCAGCGCGGCCGAGCCGCCGCTGCGCACGCCGTGGCAGCGCGAGGCCATCACTTCGTACATGCGCAGGTATTCGGCCAGCGCGCGCGGATCCGGGCCGTGGCCCGAGCCCAGCAGGGCCTTGCCGATGCGGTCGTGGTTGCGCACACGGATACGCTTGTCGTTCAGGTAGGCGCCGGCGCCCTTGGTGGCGGTGAACAGGTCGTTGCGGACCGGGTCGTAGACCAGGGCGTTGGTGATCACGCCTTTCTGTTGCAGGGCGATCGAGATGCAGAAGTTGGGGTAGCCGTGCAGGAAGTTGGTGGTGCCGTCGATCGGGTCGATGATCCACACGTTTTCGCTCTCGTCATTCAGGTTCTTCGACGCACCCGACTCTTCCGCCAGGATGGCGTGGTCCGGGTAGGCCTTCAGCAGGGTTTCGACGATGGCCGCTTCGGCCGCCTGGTCGATGTCGGTGACGAAATCGTTGTGATTTTTTTCAGAAATGGTGATGCGATCGAGATCGAAGGACGCGCGGTTGATGACGGTGGCGGCGCGGCGGGCGGCCTTGACGGCCGTGTTGAGCATTGGGTGCATGAGCTTTCCGTGGAAAAAACGCGAACGCCCACCACGCACCAAAGCGCCGTGAACGGTCTGCTGAATAGAGAATGACAAAGAGCAAAGCGGTGCCGAACCCGTTAAAATCCCGGTCTGATCAACCAGGATTCCAAGCGCCCGCACCGCGCGATGGCGCTATTTTAAATGAACCAGACCGAAATCAACACATCTCTCTTCAAAAGGCTCCGTTTTGTGCTGGTCGAGACCAGCCGCGCCGGCAATGTCGGCTCGGTGGCGCGCGCCATGAAGACGATGGGATTTTCCGATCTGGTGCTGGTGGCGCCGCGCTGCGAAGATCCTTTGCACGATGCGGAGGCCGTCGCCTTCGCCAGCGGCGCAGGCGACGTGCTGGAACAAGCGCGTATTGTCGGCACCATCCAGGAAGCGCTGGAAGGCTGCAATTTCGCCGCCGCCGTATCGGCCCGCCTGCGCGAATTCTCGCCGCCGGTATGGACGCCGCGCGCCTTCAGCACCCACGTGGCGGGGCAAGAGGACCTGCGGCCCGCCCTCGTTTTGGGCAATGAACGAGTCGGCCTGCCGAACGAGATCGTCGAGGGTTGCAACGTCCTGATCAACATCCCGGCCAATCCGGAATATTCCTCACTCAACCTCTCACAGGCCGCCCAGGTGCTGGCCTACGAGGCGCGCATGGCGGCCGTCGGCGACACCGTGATCGATGCGGGCGTGGGCTTCCATGGCGACGCGGCCAGCGTGACGCAGATCGACGGCATGTACGCCCACCTCGAGGAAGCGCTGGTGGCGGTCGGCTTCCTGAATGCGAACAACCCAAAGAAGCTGATGCCCCGCCTGAAGCGCCTGTTCTCGCGCACCCAACTCGAGACGGAAGAAGTCAACATCCTGCGCGGCATCGCCCGCGCCATCATCGAGCACGCCCCCAAGAAATAATGCAAGCAAAAACCTGGGTGTCATCCATTAGCCAGCCCGTGTCAATGACAAAATAGGTCTGCAAGCGTCGCGATAAAATCGCGACGCAACTCTTCCCGACCCGTGCGTCTCAGCCTATCGCGCCCGTTTTCTCGTTGTC
>JBFLVV010000144.1:0-3824 GCA_040758275.1 Pseudomonadota bacterium | reverse complement strand
GAGGCGTACGGCCTCGCTCGCCACCTGCGCGACGACTCCCGGATCAGCCTGCAGATCGTCGAACACCAGCGCGCCAACACGATCAGGACCGTCGGCGGTGAACAGGCCGAGCTTGAGGCCAATGAACGTCACGCTGAGATCGGCCCACACTGCCTGCCCCAGCACCTGACCGGTGTTGGCGCACAGCCCGCTGGGCAGGTCGATTGCCAGCACCGGACGGCCGCTGGCGTTGATCGCCGCAATCGCGCTCGCATAGGGCTCGCGCACCGCGCCGGTCAGACCGGTGCCGAGCAGCGCATCCACCAGCACGCCCTGCAGCGGCGCCTCCGCCCGCCAGGGTTCGATGGGCACTCCGCAATCACGCGCTTCGGCGCAGGCCAGAGCCGCGTCGCCCTGCAGCGTTTGCGGATCGCCCACCGCCAGCACCCGCACCTGCCAGCCAGCGCGCTGCGCCAGCGCCGCCAGCAGGTAGCCATCACCGGCATTGTTGCCGCACCCCGCGAGCACGGTGACAGCACCTGCATCGGGCCAGCGCCGGCGCAGCGCGCGCCAGGCGGCATGGGCGGCACGCTGCATCAGTTCGAAACCGGACGTACCGGCGGCAATCAGGCGCGCATCGAGTTCGCGCACCTGGGTGGCGTTGTACAGGGCGACGGGCAGGGAATCGGTCATCGGTGCAGGGATCATCGCGGCGGAATGTCTGGCAGAATTATACGCACCCGCTCACTTCCCGCCGCAGTCTCCGATGTCCAGCTCCGCTCTCGATCCCGTCGCGCTCGCCGACTCCATCAAGGAGTGGGGCCGCGAGCTCGGCTTCCAGCAGGTGGGGATCACCGGCGTCGACCTTGGCGAGCACGAGGCGCACCTCGAGGCCTGGCTCCAAGCGGGCTATCAGGGCGAGATGGACTACATGGCGGCCCACGGCAGCAAGCGCTCGCGGCCGGACGAACTGGTGCCCGGCACGCTGCGGGTCATCTCGTTGCGCATGGACTACCTGCCCGGCGACACCCGCATGAGCCAGCAGCTGGCCGACCCGGAAAAGGCCTATGTGTCGCGCTATGCCCTGGGCCGGGATTACCACAAGCTGATCCGCAAGCGCCTGCAGCAGCTGGCCGAGCGCATTCAGCAGGTAGTCGGTCCGTTCGGTTTCCGTGCCTTCGTCGACAGCGCGCCGGTGCTGGAGAAGGCCGCCGGCCAGCAGGCCGGGCTCGGCTGGATCGGCAAGAACACCCTGCTGCTCAACCGCAAGGCCGGCAGCTGGTTCTTTCTCGGCGAACTCTTCGTCGACATCGCGCTGCCGGTCGACGAGCCGGTGTCCCGCGATCACTGCGGCAGCTGCCACGCCTGCCTGGACATCTGCCCCACCGAGGCGTTCGTCGGCGAACGGCTGCTGGACGCGCGGCGCTGCATTTCCTACCTCACCATCGAGCTCAAGGGGCCGATCCCGGTCGAGCTGCGCGACAAGATCGGCAACCGCGTATTCGGTTGCGACGATTGCCAGATCGTCTGCCCCTGGAACCGCTTCGCACGCCCCACCGAGCAGAGCGACTTTCAACCGCGCCATAGCCTGGACAACGCTGAACTGGCGACCTTGTTCCGCTGGACGGAAGAGGAGTTTCTCAGCCGCACCGAGGGCTCGCCGCTACGCCGCGCCGGCTACGAACGCTGGCTACGTAATCTCGCGGTGGGCCTGGGCAATGCGCCGTCGAGCATCCCGGTGCTGGAAGCGCTTCAGGCGCGCCGCGACGATCCGTCGGAGCTGGTGCGCGAGCATGTGGAGTGGGCCCTGGCCCAGCACGCCGGTCGCGCACCAGCCTGAAACACCCGACTAGGGCGCCGGAAGCGCCGCGGTGTCGGGCGCGGCGGCGCTCAGTTGGCGCAGCTCCTCGGCATCCAGCGTTTCCTGTTGCAGCAACTGCCGGGCGCAGCGCTCGAGCAGCTCGCGCCGTGCCTCGAGCAACGACAGGCTGCGCTGGAAGGCCGCCTGCACCAGCTCCTGCACTTCCTCGTCGATGGCCGTAGCGGTGCTTTCGGCGTAGTCGTGCTGCGGCTTGAGGCCGAGCAACGCTTCGTTGCCGAGAAAGGCGTTGGGCTCACGCTCCAGCGCCAGATGGCCGAGGCGCGTGGACATGCCGTAACGGGTGACCATGGCGCGGGCGATGTCGGTGACCTTGGCCAGGTCGTCCGCCGCCCCGGTGGACAGATGGGCGAACACCAGCCACTCCGCCGCGCGGCCGCCGAGCAGCACGGCCATCTTGTTTTCCAGCTCCTCGCGGGTCATCAGGAAGCGATCCTCGGTGGGCCGCTGGATGGTGTAGCCCAACGCGCCCATGCCGCGCGGGATGATCGACACCTTGTGCACCGGATCGACGCCCGGCAGCGCCATGGCCACCAGTGCATGGCCCATCTCGTGGTAGGCGACGATCTCGCGCTCGCGCGGGTTGAGCAGGCGATTGCGCTTCTCCAGCCCGGCGATGATGCGTTCGATGGCCGCGGTGAAGTCCTGCATCGCCACCGCCTCGGCGTTGCGCCGGGTCGCCAGCAGCGTCGCCTCGTTGACCAGGTTGGCCAGGTCGGCGCCGGTGAAGCCCGGGGTCAGCGCGGCGATGGCCTGGGGATCGACATCGGTGCCCAACCGCGACTTCTTCAGGTGCACGTTGAGAATCTGCACCCGTCCAACCTTGTCCGGCCGGTCCACCAGCACCTGGCGGTCGAAACGGCCGGCGCGCAGCAGCGCAGGGTCGAGGATCTCGGGGCGGTTGGTGGCCGCCAGCAGGACGAGTCCGCTGGAAGTGTCGAAGCCGTCCATCTCCACCAGCAGCTGGTTGAGCGTCTGCTCCTTCTCGTCATGCCCGCCGGACAGCGGGCCGGCACCGCGGGCGCGACCGAGGGCGTCCAGTTCGTCGATGAAGATGATCGCCGGTGCCTGCGCCCGCGCCTGCTCGAACAGATCGCGCACCCGCGCCGCACCGACACCGACGAACAGCTCGACGAACTCGGAACCGGAAATGGAGAAGAATGGCACCTTCGCCTCGCCCGCCACGGCGCGAGCCAGCAGCGTCTTGCCGGTGCCCGGCGGGCCGACCAGCAGCACGCCCTTGGGCATGCGCCCGCCGAGGCGGCCGTAGGTTTGCGGGTCGCGCAGGAATTCGATGATTTCCTTGAGCTCGTCCTTGGCCTCATCCACGCCGGCAACATCGGCGAAGCTCACCTTCATGTCGGTCTCGACGTAGACCCGCGCCTTGCTCTTGCCGATCTGCATCATGCCGCCGCCACCCAGGCCGCTGCCGATGCGCTTGAGCAGGAACAGCCAGATGCCGAAGAACATTGCCGCCGGGATGATCCACGACAGCAGGTCGCGCACCAGCGTGCTTTCCACCTTGCCGGTGTAGCGTACCGGGTACTGCTGCAGATGCTCGGCCAGCTGTGGCTCGACGCGGTTGGTGATGAAACGACGCTGACCGCCGGCCAGGGGCTCCTTGAGCCGGCCTTCGATGCGCCGGTCCGTGATGGCCAGTTCATCTATGCGCCCTTCCTTGAGGTGCTGCTCGAACTCGCTGTAGGGGATGGTCGCCACCTCCTGCTGCGCCGACAGCAGGTACTGGAGGCCGAGAAACACCAGGATGGCGATCATCCAGTAGTTGAAATGGAACTGAGCGCGGTCTTTCACACCGTTTCTCCTTGTGGCGCGGACCCGTCAACTATGCCTGTGCGGCCGCGAGCTTGCCTGGACCCAGATCAGTTATGCCGCGGTTGCCGGCAATCAGAGCCCGCCGCGTACACCGAGCCCGACGCCCAGCTCCGCCGCGACGGCGAAGGGCAGC
>JBFLVV010000143.1:0-3944 GCA_040758275.1 Pseudomonadota bacterium | reverse complement strand
GAGAAGATCAAGAACTTCGTCGAAGAGAACGGCCTGGACGAGTCGCTGTCGGAATTCGTGACCCCGCTGGGTGAGCTGGGCGAGAAAGTCACCAAGCTGACCATGGAAATCGGCATGAAGGCCTTCCAGAATCCGGACGAAGTCGGCGCCGCCGCCGTGCCTTACCTGCGCGTCGTGGGCCACCTGGTGTTCAGCTACTTCTTCGCCCAGATGGCGAAGATCGCGCTGGCCAAGAAGGATTCGGGCGACAAGTTCTACGAAGCCAAGCTGCACACCGCACGCTTCTACTTCGCCCGCCTGTACCCGGAAACCGCGATGCTGATCCGCCAGGCACGTTCGGGTTCGGCGAACCTGCTGGCCATGGACGCTGACCTGTTCTAACACCACATCACGCTGCATCTCGTCGTTCCGGCCTGCGCCGGAACGACGGGCTAACTCAAGGAATAATTACATGTCCAATTTCATCGTCAAGAAAGTCGCCGTGCTGGGCGCCGGCGTGATGGGCGCGCAGATCGCTGCGCACTGCGTGAACGCCAAGGTGCCGGTCGTGCTGTTCGACCTGCCCGCAAAGGAAGGCCCGAAGAACGGCATCGTCCTGCGCGCCATCGAGAACCTGAAAAAACTGTCGCCGGCCCCGCTGGGCAACAAGGATGACGCGGCCCTGATCGAAGTCGCCAACTACGAGGACAACCTCGACGTGCTGGCTGGCTGCGACCTGATCATCGAAGCCATCGCCGAGCGCATGGACTGGAAACACGACCTGTACAAGAAGGTCGCCCCGCACATCGCCCCGAACGCGATCTTCGCCTCGAACACCTCGGGCCTGTCGATCAACAAGCTGGCCGAAGGCTTCGACGAAGAACTGAAGGCGCGCTTCTGCGGCGTCCACTTCTTCAACCCGCCGCGCTACATGCACCTGGTCGAACTGATCCCGACCACCAGCACCCGTCCTGAAATCCTGGACCAGCTGGAAACCTTCCTGACCTCGACCCTGGGCAAGGGCGTGGTGCGCGCGAAAGACACCCCGAACTTCATCGCCAACCGCGTCGGCATCTTCGGCATGCTGGCCACCATCCACGAAGCCGAGAAGTTCGGCCTGTCGGTGGACGTGGTCGACGACCTGACCGGCGCCAAGCTGGGCCGCGCGAAATCCGGCACCTTCCGTACCGCCGACGTCGTGGGCCTGGACACCATGGGCCACGTCATCAAGACCATGCAGGACAACCTGGCAGACGACCCGTTCTTCAGCGTGTACAAGACCCCTGAGGTGCTGGCCAAGCTGATCGAGAAGGGCGCCCTGGGCCAGAAGGCCGGCGCCGGCTTCTACAAGAAGGTCGGCAAGGAGATCCAGCGTCTCGACTTCGCCACCGGCGAATACGTCGCCGGCGGCGCCAAGGCTGCCGACATCGTCGCCCGCATCCTGAAAGAAAAGGACCCGGTCAAGAAGTTCAAGGCCATGCGCGAATCGACCAACCCGCAGGCGCAGTTCCTGTGGGCGATCTTCCGCGATGCCTTCCACTACATCGCCTTCCACCTCGACAGCATCGCCGACAACGCGCGCGACGTCGACTTCGCGATGCGCTGGGGCTTCGGCTGGAGCGTCGGTCCGTTCGAAACCTGGCAGGCCGCCGGCTGGACCCAGATCGCCCAGTGGGTGAAGGAAGACATCGATAGCGGCAAGGCACTGACCAACGCACCGCTGCCAGCCTGGGTCTTCGAAGGCCAGGTCGCCGAAAAAGGCGTGCACACCGCGGAAGGTTCGTACTCGGCCTCGAAGAACGCCTACGTGCCTGCGTCCGACCTGCCGGTCTACCAGCGCCAGCAGTTCCGCGCCCCGGTCCTGGGTTCGACCTCGATCGATCCGAAGACTGCCGGCACCACCGTGTTCGAGGACGACTCGGTGCGCCTGTGGCACTCGGGCGACGACGTGCTGGTCATCTCGCTCAAGACCAAGATGCACGTCATCGGCGAAGGCGTGGTGAAGGGCCTGCAGCGCGGCATGGCTGAAGCGGAGAAGGGCTACAAGGGCCTGGTGATCTGGAACACCGATGCAGCCGAAGGCGGCGCCTTCTCGGCGGGCGCCGACCTGCAGTCGGCCATGCCGGCCTTCATGATGGGCGGCGCCAAGGCGATGGACCCGATGGTCCGCGACCTGCAGAACGTCTTCATGCAGATGAAGTACTCGAACATTCCGGTGGTCGCCGCTGTCGCAGGCCTGGCGCTGGGCGGCGGCTGCGAGATGGCCCTGCACGCATCGAAGCGCGTCGCTTCGATCGAGTCCTATATCGGCCTGGTCGAAGTCGGCGTCGGCCTGGTGCCGGCCGGCGGCGGCCTGAAGGAAGCTGCAGTGCGCGCCTTCAGCGAAGCCAAGGGCAACGACATCCTGCAATTCCTGAAGACCGGCTTCACCAACGCGGCCACCGCGCAGGTGTCGAAGTCGGCCCTGGAAGCGAAGGCCATGGGCTACCTGAAGGAAGACGACGTCATCGTCTTCAACCCGTACGAGCTGCTGCACGTGGCGAAGACCACCGCGCGCGCCATGTTCGATGCCGGCTACCGCGCCCCGGCGCGCCGCCCGATCACCGTGACCGGCCGCTACGGCTGGGCGACGATCCGCGGCCAGCTGGTCAATATGCGCGACGGCGGCTTCATCTCGGCCTACGACTACAAGCTGGGCGACATGATCGCCGAGATCGTGACCGGCGGTGACGTCGACCAGGGCAGCGTGGTGTCCGAGCAGTGGCTGCTCGACATGGAGCGCAAGGCCTTCATCGAGCTGCTGGGCAACCCGAAAACCCAGGAACGCATCATGGGCATGATGCAGACCGGTAAGCCAGTGCGCAACTAAGCCGCGGACAAGGACAACGAAAATGAGCAAACAACTTCAAGACGCATACATCGTCGCAGCGACCCGCACCCCGATCGGCAAGGCGCCGCGCGGCTTCTTCAACAAGACCCGTCCGGACGACCTGCTGGTGCACGCCATCCGCGGCGCCATGGCCGCCGTGCCGAACCTGGACCCGGCCCTGATCGTCGACGCCATCGTCGGCTGCTCCTTCCCGGAAGCGGAGCAGGGCTTCAACGTGGCGCGTAACGCCGTGGTGCTGGCAGGCCTGCCGAACACCGTCGGCGGCGTTACCGTCAACCGCTACTGCGCCTCGGGCATCACCGCCCTGGCCATGGCGGCCGACCGCATCCGCGTGGGCGAAGCCGACGTGATGATCGCCGGCGGCGTCGAATCGATGTCGATGGTTCCGATGATGGGCCACCACCCGTCCATCAATATGGAGACCTTCAAGGACGAGAACGTGGGCCTGGCCTACGGCATGGGCCTGACCGCCGAGAAGGTGGCCGAGCAGTGGAAGGTGTCGCGCGAAGACCAGGACGCCTTCGGCCTGGAATCGCACCGCCGCGCCATCGCCGCCCAGCAGGCCGGCTACTTCAAGGACGAGATCACCCCGGTCGAAATCGTCACCCGCACGCCGAACCTGGCCACCGGTGAGATCACCGTGAAACGCCGCACCGTCGACCTGGACGAAGGCCCGCGCGCCGACGCCTCGATGGAAGGCATGGCCAAGCTGAAGCCGGTCTTCGCCGCCAAGGGCTCGGTGACCGCAGCGACCTCCTCGCAGATGTCGGACGGCGCAGGTGCGCTGATCGTCGTCAGCGAGAAGATCCTGAAGGAGCACAACCTGACCCCGCTGGCCAAGTTCTCGTCCTTCGCCGTGCGCGGCGTGCCGCCGGAGATCATGGGCATCGGCCCGAAGGTCGCCATCCCGGCAGCGCTGGCAGCGGCCGGCATCACCCAGGACCAGCTGGACTGGATCGAGCTGAACGAAGCCTTCGCCGCACAGGCGCTGGCCGTGATCCGCGACCTGGGCCTGGACACCAGCAAGGTCAACCCGATGGGCGGCGCGATCGCCCTGGGCCACCCGCTGGGCGCC
>JBFLVV010000142.1:0-4116 GCA_040758275.1 Pseudomonadota bacterium | reverse complement strand
CCCCGCCCACGCGTTCAACGCACGGTGATGAGCCACGGAGCCGGCCATGACACGTGATTTGAACGCGTGGGCGGGGACCGCCCACCCTACGGTAAAGCCTTAGAAATTGAGCGAACGCTTGTCCACCGCCAGCGCGGCTTCCTTGACGGCTTCCGACAGCGACGGGTGCGCGTGGCAGATGCGGGCGATGTCTTCCGACGAGGCCTTGAACTCCATCGCGACGACGGCTTCCGAGATCAGTTCCGAAGCGACCGGGCCCACGATGTGCACGCCCAGGATTTCGTCGGTGGCGGCATCGGCCAGGAACTTCACCATGCCCGAGGTATCGCCCAGCGCGCGCGCACGGCCGTTGGCCATGAACGGGAAGGTACCGGCTTTATAGGACACGCCTTCGGCCTTCAGTTGCTGCTCGGTCTTGCCGACCCAGGCGATTTCCGGCGAGGTGTAGATGACCCAGGGGATGGTGTTGAAGTTGACGTGGCCGTGCTGGCCGGCGATGCGCTCGGCAACCGCGACGCCCTCTTCTTCCGCCTTGTGCGCCAGCATCGGGCCGCGCACGACGTCGCCGACTGCCCACACGCCCGGCAGGCTGGTGCGGCACTCGTCGTCGACGACCACGAAGCCGCGCTCGTCCAGCTGCAGGCCGACGGTCTCGCCGCCCAGGCCGGTGGTGTTCGGCACGCGGCCGATGGAGATGATCAGGCGGTCGAAGGTGGCCTTCTGTTCCGCGCCGGTCGAATCGACGTACTCGACGGTGACGTCGTTGGCGCCCTTGGTGATCGCGCCGATCTTGCAGCCCAGGTTGATCTTCAGGCCCTGCTTGGTGAACAGCTTGTGCGCTTCCTTGGCGATCTGCTCGTCGACTGCGCCCAGGAAGGTCGGCAGGCCTTCCAGCACCGTCACGTCAGCACCGACACGGCGCCACACCGAGCCCATTTCCAGGCCGATGACGCCGGCGCCGATGACGCCCAGCTTGCCCGGCACGGCATCGATCGCCAGTGCGCCGGCGTTCGACAGGATGATCTTCTCGTCGAATTCCGCGCCCGGCAGCTGGCGTGCATTCGAACCGGTCGCGACGACCACGTTCTTGGCGGTGAGGGTGTCGGTCGTAGGACCGGTCACGTTGATGGTGTAGCCACCGTCGGCCTTGCCGGCGAAGGCGCCGCGGCCGTGGAAGAAGGTGACCTTGTTCTTCTTGAACAGGAACAGGATGCCGTCGTTGTTCTGCTTGACGATGGTGTCCTTGCGCTTGAGCATGGTCGGCAGGTCGAGTTCCAGGCCGCCGACCTTGATGCCGTGGTCGGCAAAGGCGTGGCCGGCGTGCTCGAAGTGTTCCGACGATTGCAGCAGGGCCTTCGACGGGATGCAGCCGACGTTGGTGCAGGTGCCGCCCGGAGCAGGCTTGCCTGCCGCGTTGCTCCACTCGTCGATGCAGGCGGTCTTGAAGCCCAGCTGTGCTGCACGGATGGCAGCGATGTAGCCGCCAGGACCGCCGCCGATCACGACGACGTCAAATTGTTTGTCACTCATATTGATTCCTTTTGGGGCCGGCCGGCGGGCGCGCGCTTCAAGGCGCACTGCCTGCGGGGACCGGCTTGTTTATTCTTCGGGAACGAAAATCCACAACAGCACGTAAATCGCGACGCCGAAGCCGAAGGTCAGGGTGAACAGCACGAACATCAGGCGCCACAGCCAGGTCTCGACGCCGGTGGCGACCGCGAGGCCGCCGCAGACGCCCCCGAGCCAGCGGTCCAGGCGCGAGCGGCGCAGCGTGTTGAGATTGCTGCCGACGATGCTCTCGCCGCCCTTGTCCAGGTTCACGCCAGGGGACGCGGGGCTTGAAGACAGCACCCGCGTCTTGGCCTGTTCGAATTCGGCGTCGCTCAGCGCGCCGGCCTGGTGCAGCTCGTGCAGCCGCTTGATTTCGTCAGACAGGTTCATGCCCTACTCCTTCAAACTGACCGCACGGCGCGCCAGGCAGCGCGCCGGCGAAGTGGATTACTGGATTACAGGTCGAGCAGCAGGCGGGCCGGATCTTCCAGCGCGTCCTTCATGGCCACCAGGCCCAGCACGGCTTCGCGGCCGTCGATGATGCGGTGGTCGTAGGACATCGCCAGGTAGTTCATCGGACGGATCACGATCTGGCCGTTTTCCACGACGGCGCGGTCCTTGGTCGCGTGCACGCCCAGGATCGCCGACTGCGGCGGGTTGATGATCGGGGTCGACAGCATCGAGCCGAACACACCGCCGTTCGAGATCGAGAAGGTACCGCCGTTCAGGTCTTCCAGGGTCAGCTTGCCGTCCTTGGCTTTCTGGCCGAATTCACCGATCTTCTTCTCGATCTCGGCGATCGACAGCTGGTCGGCGTTGCGCAGGATCGGCACCACCAGGCCGCGCGGCGAACCGACGGCGATACCGATGTCGAAGTAGCCGTGGTAGACGATGTCGTTACCATCGACCGAGGCGTTCAGGATCGGGTACTTCTTCAGTGCGGCGACGGCGGCCTTGACGAAGAAGGACATGAAGCCCAGCTTGACGCCGTGTTCTTTCTCGAACTTGTCCTTATACTTGTTACGCAGTTCCATGACCGGAGCCATGTTGACTTCGTTGAAGGTGGTCAGGATGGCGTTGGTCTGTTGCGATTGCAGCAGGCGCTCGGCGATACGGGCGCGCAGGCGGCTCATCGGCACGCGCTCTTCCGGACGGTCGCCCAGGTTGGCGCTCGGCGCGGCCACTTGCTGCAGCGCCGGCTTGGCAGCCGGTGCCGGTGCTGCGGCTTGTGCCGGCTTGTTGGCGACAGCGGCCAGGGCGTCGCCCTTGGTCACGCGGCCGTCGCGGCCGGTGCCGGTGGCGTCAGCGGCGCTCATGTTGTTGTCGGCCAGGATCTTGGCGGCGGCCGGCATGGCGACGTCGCCCTTCGCGCCGGTGCTTGCTGCTGCCGGGGCGGCTGCGATCGGTGCGTTCGGGGCTGCCGACGGGATCGGCTTGACTTCCAGCGGGCTGGTCTGGGCCGACGCTTCGGTGTCGATGATGGCGATGACTTCGCCCGACACGACGGTGGCGCCGTCGGCCTTGAGCAGCTGGACGATCACGCCTTCGTTCGGGGCCGGCAGTTCCAGGACCACCTTGTCGGTCTCGATGTCGATCATGTTCTCGTCGCGATCGACCTGCTCGCCGACCTTCTTGTGCCAGGACAGCAGGGTCGCTTCAGCAACCGATTCCGACAGTTGGGGGACCTTGACTTCGATTTGTGCCATTTGTGTGTAGCTCCGTTTATGTATTCTGTATGCAAAGGCCCCCGGGGCTCGCAGCGCCGGGGGCAGTGGTGATTACTTGGTCAGGATGAAACCCTTGAGCTTCGAGAACGCGGTTTCCAGCAGTTCCTTCTGCTGCGCCACGTGCTTGTCGGCGTAACCGACCGCAGGCGACGAGGAAGCGGCGCGGCCGGCGTAGGCCAGGCGCTGGCCGTCTTCCATGCTTTCGAAGACGTTGTGCTGGATCTGGAACCACGGACCCTGGTTCTGCGGCTCGTCCTGCACCCACACCACTTCCGTCGCGTTCGGATACTTCTTCAGTTCCGCGGCGAAGGACTTGTGCGGGAACGGGTACATCTGTTCGATACGAACGATGGCCACGTCGTTGGCATTGCGCGCCTTGCGGGTGTTGACCAGGTCGTAGTAGACCTTGCCCGAGCAGACCTGCACGCGCTTGACCTTCGATGCCTCGATCTTCTCGTCGACTTCGCCGATGACGGTCTGGAAGCCGCCCTTGGCCAGGTCGGTCAGCGGCGAGCCGGCGTCCTTGTTACGCAGCAGCGACTTCGGCGTGAAGATGACCAGCGGCTTGCGGAACTGGCGCACCATCTGGCGGCGCAGCAGGTGGAAGATCTGGGCGGCCGTGGTCGGCTGCACCACTTGCATATTGTTGTCGGCGCACAGCTGCAGGAAGCGCTCGATACGTGCCGACGAGTGCTCCGGACCCTGGCCTTCATAGCCGTGCGGCAGCATCATGGTCAGGCCCGAGGCGCGGCCCCACTTCGCTTCGCCCGAGGCGATGAACTGGTCGATGACGACCTGGGCGCCGTTGACGAAGTCGCCGAACTGGGCTTCCCAGATG
>JBFLVV010000141.1:0-4316 GCA_040758275.1 Pseudomonadota bacterium | reverse complement strand
GCGCCGAGGATCCTGGTGCCTGTCTGGAACGTGGCGAGTCGCATTGCAAGTACCTTGAAAGGATGATACTTGCACTATAGAAATGGATTATGACAGCGTGATGAATCGCGTCACACGCGGCGGACACGGCGATCACGCCCTGTCCGCCGCACTCTCAAGGCATCAGCGCTGCCCACCCTCACGCTGGCCACCGTCGCGCCGCAGCGCCGGGATCGCCGCCGGCTTCCACGGCTTGACCGGCTGCTCCTGCATCTTCTTCTGCAGCAGCTCGATCGCCACTTCCAGCTGGCGGTCGCGACCCGCGAAGGTTTCGTGCGGCAGGTTGTCGACCTCGACGTCCGGCGACACGCCCACGCCTTCGATCAGCCACTCGCCGTCCGCCGCGAACTGGCCGAACTCCGCCACGCGTGCCCTGCCGTTGTCGGCCAGGTTGTTGCCGTCGCTGAGCCAGACACCGGCGCCGGCGCTGCGCTTGCCGACCAGGGGCCCCAGCTTCAGGGCCTTGATGCCGGCTGCGAAGGTCTCGCCGTCCGAATAGGTCAGCTCGTCCATCAGCACCACCAGGTGGCCGCGGAAGGTGTTCTGCATGTTCGACTGCGGCTGGTTGCCGTTCGAGCTCCAGAAGGCCCAGGAACGGCGCAGCAGCTTCTCGATGATCCAGCTGTCGATATTGCCGCCGTTGTTGCGGCGCACGTCGATGATCAGGCCTTCCTTGTTGATGTTGGCGTAGAAGTCGCGGGCAAAAGCGTTGATGTCGGATGTGCTCATGGCGCGCAGGTGCAGGTAGCCGATCTTGCCCTTCGAGGCGGCGTCCGCCTGCTGCGCCCTGCCCTGCTCCCAGTCCGCATACCGCAGGCTGGCATGGCGGGCCATCGAGACCGGGGTGACGATCACGGCGCGCGGCTTGCCGCCCGGGCTCTTCACGTGCAGCAGCACCTGCTTGTCGGCCTGGTCGAGCAGCAGGTCGGCGATGTCGCGCGCCTCGGTCAGGAGTTTGCCGTTGACGGCGGTGATGATGTCGCCTTCCTTCACGCCGACATCGGGCCGCGCCAGCGGGCCGCGTTCGAGCGGCAGTTCCGGTTCGCTGCGGTAGACGCGGTCGACGCGGAAGCCATCGGCCACGCGCGAGAGCACCGCGCCCAGGCTCGAGGGCACGCCTTCGCCGGTGGCGCGGCGGATGTCGCCCGGGACGATCTGCGAGTGCAGCGCGCCGAGTTCGCCCACCATCATGCCCAGCACGTCGTTCAGTTCCGCGCGGTCGGTCACACGGTCGACCAGTGGCGCGTACTTGGTACGGACGGTGGCCCAGTCGATGCCGCGCATGTTCGCGTCGTACAGGAAGTCGCGGTGCATGCGCCAGGCGTCGTTGAACATCTGCTTCCATTCCAGGCGCGGATTGGTGCTGATCGCCCAGTCGTCGACCTTCACCCGCGCCTTGCTGACGTCGGCCGGCGCCGTGGCGCCGGCGGCCACGATCAGCATCTCGCCCGGACCGGTCGCGCTGAACGTGCGGTAGTAGACGTGCTTGCGGTCGGTGCTCAGGCCGAATTCACGCACATTGGCGGCGAAGGTTTCCGGCTGCGGGCTGCGGCGCGAGATCTCCAGGGTCTTGAGCGTACCGCTGCGGCCATTGTCGGAGTCGAGGATGTAGAGGCGCTTGTCATCGATGGCGAGGGCGCGGTAGTTGCCCGGTGCGACCGGCACCTGGTAGAGGCGCTCGCGCAGGCCGGCGTAGTCGACCGCCGGCACCGGCGCGGCAGCCTTGGTCTTGTCGCCGGCCGCGCTGACGGCTGCCGCGGCGGCGGCCACGGCGGCCGTCTTGTCCGCCTCTTCCTTGCCCGGCGTCGTTACCGCGGTACGCGCCGCGCTTTCGGGCGACTGCTCTTCCGGCTTGGTCAGCTCGTCCTCGGGCTTGAAGGGGAAGCGCACGCCCGGCTGCAGCGCCAGCGCGTAGACGCCGACACGGCGGTCGAACACCGGTCCCATATTGCGGTCGCCCCAGGGGCCGCCATTGCTGACGTTGAAGTTGCGCGCCGAGAGGAAGTACAGCCATTTGCCGTCCGGCGAGAACACGGGCGAATCGGCCGTGTAGCGGTCGGTGGTAACGAAGGCCATGGTCTTCGACGGCAGGTTGTACATGCCGATCTGGTTGCGCTGCTCGCTGCTGCCGACCCGCACGAAGGCGAGGTTGCGGCTGTCCGGCGACCACACCACCTGGTCAGGACCGTCGGCGCCGACCTGGCGCGCATCGTCGATGATCACATTGGTTTTCGCCTGCAGGTCGAGCAGCCAGGTGCGGCCCTTCTTGTCGGTGTGGGCCAGCCACTTCCCGTCGGGCGATGGATAGATGCCGGAGCGGTGGCTGGCGCCGTCGATCGTCAGGCGCTCGCCCTTGCCCGAGCCGTCTGCCGCATAGCGCCAGATCTCGTTCTCGCCGGTGCTGTCGACGAAGGCATAGACCCATTTGTCGTCGTGGCTGAACACGGCGCTGCGGGCGCGCGCGCCTTCCGGCACGGCGATCTCGACGCGGCGGTAGCTGCCGGTGCCGGCGATGGTGACGCGCCCGCGCGCCGTCAGCACGATGCGCTCGGCCTTGTTGGCCACGTCGATATTGGTAAGCGCATCGAGCGGCGAGCGCACGCGGCGGGTGCGCTGCTGGTCGAAGTCCGACACCAGGCTGGCCTTGACGATGCTGTCGCTGCCGCTCGCGATGTCGAACACGCGCAGGTCGGCGCCCAGCTGGTAGGCGATGCGGCCGTCGCCCAGCGAGGCGGTGCGCACGTCCCAGTCGCTGTGGCTGGTGTGGACCTTGCGGTCGCTGCCGTCGGGGAGCGCGGACCAGATATTGTCGGAGCCGCCGGTATCGCTGATGAAGTAGATGCGGCCCTGCCACCACATGGCGCGGCGGTTGTTGGCATTGTCGCCCTTGAACAGCGGGGTCGCCTCGCCCGGTTTGCCCAGCTCGTAGCGCCACAGCTGCGCATGCGCGCCGCCGCGGTAGGCCTTCACGTTATCGTTGGTCATGGACAGGCCCATGCGCGTGAAGAACACGGTGCGGCCGTCGTCGCTCAGGACGGCGTCGTTGGCGTCGGCCAGCGGCAGCACGCGGCGGCTCAGTTTTGCCGGGTCGAGCGCCGCGACCACGCGGTGCTTCGAAGGGCCGGTCGAATTCTCGGTGCTCACCAGCACCTCGCCCTGCGCCGTCCAGCCCAGCACCGTCACGCCGCCGTTTTCAAACGTGATGCGCTTGGGCAGGCCGCCCTCGATCGGCATCACATAGGCTTCCTGCGCACCCTCGTAGAAGGCCACGAAGGCGACCGACTTGCCATCCGGGGAAATCGCCGCCTGGGTCTCGGCGGAAGGATGCGTGGTCAGGCGCGTGGCCTTGCCACCGGCCAGCGTGGTGCGCCACAGGTCCCCCTCGGCCGTGAAGACGACGGTGTCGCCGCGCACGGCGGGGAAGCGGAAATACGGGTCTGCGGCGGCAGCCTGGCTGCCGATGAGCGCCAGCGACAGCGCAAGGATGGTGCGGGACACGTTCATGTTCAATGTGGCAAGGGTTATTGAAGCGGAAGAGTTTGCCACACGTGCACGCGGGTGCGGCGTGCATACATGCAAAAAAACAGGCCGAGCGCTCTCCGGCGCCCTTCAGCGCCAGGAGGAAGGCGGCCCTATCCCCTGAAACAGGAGAAACAGATAGGCACCCGCCAGAGAGACGCCGCCGAGGGCAATCGCAACACTGAGGCCATAGGTCCGTGCGCGATCACGATCCGCCTCCTGCCAGCGCAGGTAAAGCGCAAGCGGAAAGAACATCAGCAGCAGCAAGGTTGCGACGTGCAGTTCTTTGAACGATGGATACGCGAAGAAGACGTAAGCGCTCATGCCCCAGGTAATCAGGGGATGGAAGACGACCCATAGGATGCGGTGGACTATTCGTTGACCTGGTGACTGCGGCATGTTCGTGGATCCGGTCGAGCGTGCTTGATGTCGCCGTTTATACCGCAGGCGGCAATTGATGGCAAAAAAAACCGCGCCGTGGCGCGGTTTTCTATCGAAGGACCGAAGCTTATTCGATCTCGACCGTCTCGGCCGGAGCCGGCGGCGGGGCTGCGTCCCCTTCCGGGAACTCCAGCACGACATCGTCCTTCTCGTTCAGGTCCACGGTGATGCGGCCGCCGTTGACCAGGCGACCGAACAGCAGCTCGTCGGCCAGGGCCTTGCGGATCATGTCCTGGATCAGGCGCGACATCGGACGGGCGCCCATCTGCGGATCGAAGCCCTTCGAGGCCAGGAACTTGCGCAGCTTCTCGGAGAAG
>JBFLVV010000140.1:0-5023 GCA_040758275.1 Pseudomonadota bacterium | reverse complement strand
CATGTTCTACTGGCTGGTGAAACGCGCCTTCGACATCGGCCGCCAGGCCATCGCCCTGGACCAGACCTTCGCCGGCCTGGCCGCGAAAGGCATCGGCATCTGGATCGGCGTGCAGACCTTCATCAATATGGGCGTGAACCTGGGCCTGCTGCCGACCAAGGGCCTGACCCTGCCCCTGATGAGCTTCGGCGGCTCGGGTGTGCTGTTCAACTGCGTGGGCCTCGCGATCCTGCTGCGGATCGACTACGAGAACCGTGTCCGCATGCGCGGAGGCCGCTCATGAAGAAGCTGATGATCATGGCGGCGGGCACCGGCGGCCACATCTTCCCTGGCATCGCGATCGCGCAGACCATGCGCGCACGCGGTTGGGAAGTGTCCTGGCTGGGCACGGCGCACGGCATGGAGACGGATCTCGTCCCGAAGGCCGGCATCCCGATGGACAGCATCGATTTCGCCGGCCTGCGCGGCAAGGGCTTGATGCACACGATCAGCGGCGCCTTCAAGATGCTCGGCAGTTTCTGGACCTGCCACCGCATCCTCGGCCGGCGCGCACCAAGTGTAGTGCTGGGCATGGGCGGCTACGTGACGGTGCCGGGCGGTTTGACCGCGTATTCACGCAGTGTGCCTCTGGCGCTGGTGAATGCCGACGCCGCGCTGCTCCTGTCGAACAAGACCCTGGCGCCAGTCGCCCAGCGCGTGCTGTTCGGCTTCCCGGCGGACTTCGGCAAGGCGGCGGGGAAGTCGGTCGTCACCGGCAATCCGGTGCGCCAGCAGATTCTGGACCTGCCGCAGCCCGCCGAGCGCTTCGCCGGCCGCAGCGGCCCGCTGCGCATCCTGGTCGTCGGCGGCAGCCTGGGCGCCAAGGTGCTGAACGACAGCGTGCCGGCGGCGCTCGCGCAGATCGACGCAAACGTTCGCCCGATCGTGACCCACCAGTCGGGCAAGAAGAATATCGAAGCCCTGCGCGCCGCGTATGCGCAGGCGGGCGTCACCGCCAACGTGGTCGACTTCATCGACGACATGGCGGCCGCCTACGGACAAGCCGACCTGGTGATCTGCCGCGCCGGCGCGATCACCGTGTCGGAACTGACGGCGGCCGGCGTGGCCAGCGTGCTGGTGCCTTTTGTTGCCAGCACCACCAGCCACCAGCGCGACAACGCGGTCTGGATGGCGGGGCAGAAGGCGGCGGTGTACCTGCCGCAGGGCGAACTGAATCCGCAGCGGCTGGCAAGCCTGCTGCTGTCGACCTCGCGTGAGGACTGCCTGCAGATGGCGCAGTCCGCGTACAGCGTCGGCAAGCGTGATGCAAACGAGGCGATCGCGAACGAACTTGAAAGACTGGCAGGCACATGAAACACAAGATCAAGAACATTCACTTCGTCGGCATCGGCGGCAGCGGCATGAGCGGCATCGCCGAGGTGCTCCTGAACCTGGGCTACAACGTGTCGGGCTCCGACCTGTCGAGCAATGCCGCCAGCCAGCGCCTGGCCGAACTGGGCGCGCGCGTCTACACCGGCCATTCAAGCGAGCACGTGGTCGGCGCCAACGTGGTCGTGACCTCGACCGCCGTCAATGAAGCCAATCCGGAAGTCGTGGCCGCCCGCGCCGCCAAGGTGCCCGTGGTGCCGCGCGCGATCATGCTGGGCGAACTGATGCGCCTGAAGCGCGGCATCGCGATCGCCGGCACCCACGGCAAGACCACCACCACCAGCCTCGTGGCCTCGGTGCTGGCCGCCGGCGGCATGGACCCGACCTTCGTCATCGGCGGACGCCTGACTGCCGCCGGCGCCAACGCCGCGCTGGGCTCGGGCGAATACATCGTGGCCGAGGCGGATGAATCCGACGCCTCCTTCCTGAACCTGTCGCCGATGATCGAGGTGATCACCAACATCGACGCCGACCACATGGACACCTACGAGCACGACTTCGAGAAACTGAAGGCGGCGTTCGTGAACTTCACCCACCGCCTGCCGTTCTACGGCCGCGTCATGCTGTGCATCGACGATCCACACGTGCGCGCCATCCTGCCCCAGGTAACCAAGCCGGTGACGACCTATGGCTTCTCGGAAGACGCCGAAGTGCGCGCCCTGGATGCCCACGCCGATGGCGTGCAGATGCACTTCACCGTGCGCCAGCAGGGTTACCCGGATGCGAAGTTCGTGCTGAACCAGCCAGGCATGCACAACGTGCAGAACGCCTGCTCGGCAATTGCGATTGCCCGCGAGATCGGCATCAGCGACGAAGCGACCAACCTCGGCCTGCAGGAATTCCGCGGCGTCGGCCGCCGCTTCACCCGCTACGGCGACGTGGCCATCCCCGGCGGCGGCAGCTTCACCCTGGTGGACGACTTCGGCCACCACCCGGTCGAGACCGAAGTCACCCTGGCCGCGGCGCGCGCCGCCTATCCGGGCCGCCGCCTGGTGCTGGCCTTCCAGCCGCACCGCTACAGCCGCACCCGCGACCTGTTCGAGGACTTCGTGAAGGTGCTGGCGACCCCGGACGTGCTGCTGCTGGCCGACGTCTACCCGGCCGGCGAAGCGCCGATCGTGGCCGCCGACGGCCGCGCCCTGGCGCGCGCACTGCGCACCGGCGGCAAGGTGGAACCGATTTTCGTCGAGGCGATCGCCGACATGCCCGCCGCCATCCTGAACGCGGTGCGCGACGGCGACGTCGTCATGACCATGGGCGCCGGCTCGATCAGCGGCGTCCCGCACCAACTGACCAATGCAAAGGCTTAATACAGTGAACGCACCCACCACTCCTATCGACCCGGCATCCTTCGGCAAGGTCGGCGTGCTTTTCGGCGGCCGCTCCGCCGAACGCGACGTGTCGATCATGTCCGGCACCGGCGTGCTGAACGCATTGAAAAGCCGCGGCGTCGACGCCCACGCTTTCGACCCGGGCACCCAGAGCCTGGCCGAACTGGCCCAGCAAGGTTTTGACCGCGTCTTCATCGCGCTGCACGGCCGCTACGGCGAAGACGGCAGCCTGCAGGGCGCCCTCGAGCAGCTCGGCATTCCCTATACCGGCAGTGGCGTCATGGCGTCCGCCGTCGGCATGGACAAGATCACGACCAAGAAGATCTGGAAGATGGACGAGATCCCGACGCCGGACTACATGACCATCGACCCGTCCACCGACCTCGACGAAGTCCTGGTCGCGCTCGGCCTGCCGATGATCGTCAAGCCGCCGCTCGAAGGCTCGACCATCGGCATCAGCAAGGTCAGCAAGGCGGACGAGCTGAAGGCGGCCGTCGACGTCGCCCTCGGCTTCGACCCCGTGGTGCTGGCCGAGGAATTCGTGACCGGCCGCGAGTTCACCGTGGCCGTGCTGGGCAGCGGCAAGAACGCCCGCGCCCTGCCGATCGTCGAGATCGTGGCCCCGGAAGGCAACTACGACTACCAGAACAAGTACTTCACCGACGACACCCAATACCACTGCCCGGCGCCGCTGGATGCGGCCCTGACGGAAGAAATCCAGCGCCACGCCGTGAATGCCTACCGCGCGCTCGGCTGCGAGGGCTGGGGCCGGGTCGACGTGCTGGTGCGCCAGGAAGACATGCGTCCCTTCCTGCTGGAAGTGAACACCTCGCCGGGCATGACCTCGCACTCGCTGGTGCCGATGGCTGCGCGCGCGGTGGGCATCGGCTACGAAGACCTGTGCCTGGAGATCCTGGCATCGGCGCGCCTGAAGATGGCCAAAAATATGGCTGAAGTCAAAGGCGAGGGTTAATAGCGCATGTGGCATGACGTCCGCACCCTCAACGCAAGCGCCAGTTCGCTCATGGCGTTGACGGTGCTCGCCATTCTCGCCTCGGTCGTGTGGTGGCTGTCGCAGCTGCCCATGTTCTCGCTGCGCGCGGTGACCGTGGAAAGCATGTACCAGATCCCGCTGCGCCACGTGAACGAACTCACGGTGCGCAACGGGGTGATCGGCAAGATCCGCGGGAATTTCTTCACCACGGACCTGGAGCAGGTGAGAAGCACGTTTGAAACCGTGCCTTGGGTGCGGCGCGCCACGGTGCGCCGCGAATGGCCGAACCAGCTGATCGTCGAGGTCGAGGAGCACGAGGCGCTCGGCACCTGGGGTGACGACCGCCTGCTGTCGGTCAAGGGCGACGTGTTTACCGCCAACCTGGCCGAGGCCGACGACGACCACGAGCTGCCCGCCTTCGAGGGCCCGAAGGGGAGCGAAAAGCAGGTGCTGGCGCGCTTCACGGAGCTGCGCACCCTGTTCGCGCCCGTGCAGCTGGCGCCGCAGGCACTGTCGCTGTCCGAGCGCTATGCCTGGACGGTGAAGCTGGACAACGGCATGAGCGTGGCCCTGGGCCGCGAGCAGGACAGCGATACCCTGAAGAAGCGCGTGCAGCGGCTGGTGGGCGTCTACCCGCAGCTGGTCGCGCGACTGCAGGAAGGCCGTATCGACACGATCGACATGCGCTATCCGAACGGCCTGGCGCTGTCCTCGGCGGCGCTGGCCGTGCCGGAAGACACGTCCAAGCCGGTGAAGCCGGCCAAGAAGAAACCGAATCAACCTAACAAAACAAGCAAACAAACATAAGCAGGCAACAGCAATGACAAAAGACGCGAAGAACCTGATCGTCGGCCTCGACATCGGCACCTCGAAGGTGGTGGCGGTCGTGGCCGAAGTGATGTCCGACGGACGCCACGAGGTGATCGGCCTCGGTCAGCACGAGTCGAAAGGGTTGAAGAAGGGCGTGGTCGTGAACATCGAGGCCACCGTCGAGTCGATCCAGCGCGCGCTCGAGGAAGCGGAGCTGATGGCCGACTGCAAGATCCGCAACGTCTATGCTGGCATCGCCGGCAGCCATATCCGTTCCTTCAATTCGAGCGGCATGGTTGCGATCAAGGACAAGGAAGTCACCGCCACCGACGTGGCGCGCGTGATCGAGACCGCCAAGGCGGTCAACATCCCGACCGACCAGCAGCTGCTGCACACGGTGCCTCAGGAATTCATCGTCGACAACCAGGAAGACGTGCGCGAGCCGATCGGCATGAGCGGC
>JBFLVV010000139.1:0-5136 GCA_040758275.1 Pseudomonadota bacterium | reverse complement strand
TTTCGCTCCACGCTTCCTCCCCACGCTCGGTCGCCCTCACGCAGTTGCGCTTCACTTCGCTCGCTGTGGTCAGCTTACGGCGGGACTTTCACCCACAAGAGTGCGCCCATGCTGGGCGCACAATGAAAACGACGGCCGAAGCCGCCGTTTCCACTTCCTGAGAAGGAACACCACTGTGAGGAATTGAATTCTCTCGAAGCTGCACCCGCGGTGCAGTGGGGGCGCCTCGCATGTCGGGCTCGGCCACGGTGTGGCGCCGTGTTGAACCTTCCCCGCAAGTCGCTACACACAATATAGAACATGCCACGCGGGATGCAAGGAAAACATCATCGCACTTGCGGCGCCGATCCCTTGGCCACTGCCTTGATTGCGCTCTCGCCGACCGCCGCGCCGAATTTCTTCAGCACGCGTTCCGGCAGGCCTTCGTGGGCGGTGTAGTCGACGATGTCCTCGGCCTTGACGATGTCGCGCGCCACCGTGTCGACGGTGCCGAAGCCGTCGGCCAGGCCCATCTCGACGGCTTTGGCGCCGGTCCAGTACAGGCCCGAGAAGGTTTCCGGGGTTTCCTTCAGGCGCTTGCCGCGTCCGGCGCGCACCACGGCAATGAATTGCTGGTGGATTTCGTTGAGCATGGCTTGGGCGTGTGCCTTGTGCTTGTCCGACTGCGGACTGAAGGGGTCGAGGAAACCCTTGTTCTCGCCCGCCGTCAGCAGGCGCCGCTCGACGCCCAGCTTGTCCATGGTGCCCACGAAGCCGAAGCTGTCCATCAGCACCCCGACCGAGCCGACGATCGAGGCCTTGTTCACGTAGATGCGGTCGGCCGCCGAGGCGATGTAGTAGCCGCCCGAAGCGCACATCTCGTCGACTACCACGTACAGGGGTTTGTCCGGGTAGCCGCGTTTGAGGCGCTGGATCTCGTCGACGATGATGCCGGCCTGCACCGGGCTGCCGCCGGGGCTGTCGATGCGCAGCACCACCGCGGCCGAGCCGGCGTCGGCGAAGGCCTTGTTCAGCGAAGGAATGACGGTATCGGCCGCGCCGCTGCCTTCTGCTTCGATCTCGCCGTTAATTTCGATCAAGGCCGTGTGGCGGCCCAGGTTTTCGTCGCCGCCCAGGCCGAAGGTCGAATCGTAATAGGTCAGCAGGGCGAGAATGGCCACCAGCAGGAAGCTCAGCTTGAAGAAGATGCCCCAGCGGCGCGCCGCGCGGCGTTCCTGCACGGTGGCGAACACCAGCTTCTCGAGCGTCGCGCGCTCCCAGTTGCCCACGGTCGGATCGGCGGCGAAGCGCTGTTCGCCGCGATCCTCCATACGCTGTTCGCCTGGGTGTTTCTCGTGGGGAGTCTGGTCGCTCATACTGTGAAGTGTCGTTATTGGATTGCCGTGTTTTCCCTTGGCGCCCGGACCATGTCGTCCGGCTGCCACCAGATGCCGCCATCGCGTTCGACAACCGGAATCGGCCGCAGCTTCCCGCCGCGGCAGGGGCCGCCGGCGCACTTGCCGGTATCTGGTTCATAGACCGCGCCATGGGTTGCGCACATCAGGTACAGCCCGCTGGATTCGAAAAAGTCGCCCTGCTTCCAGTCCAGTTCGATCGGTACGTGTGCACAACGGTTCAGATAGGCAAATGGTTTACCGTCATACCGTACCACAAAGCCGGTAGCTGGTTGCCCGAACGCAATCACCGGAAAGCGCACGCCCTTGCCGCCATCGACCAGGGCGCCGGCTTCGCACACGAAATAGCCGTCTTCCACCGTCATCCTTATGCGTTCTCCAGCAACCACGCGTGCAGCTCGGGAATCGACCGGGCCGAAAAGATCGGGTGGCAAGCCTGCAGTTGGTGTACCGGATGGGCGCCGAACTCGACCGCGATGCCGCTGGCGCCCGCATTGCTGGCCATCATCAGGTCGTGGGTGGTGTCGCCGATCATGACGGTGCGCTTGAGATCCTGGCCCAGTTCGCGCGTCAACTCCTGCAGCATGGCCGGGTGCGGCTTCGAGAAGGTTTCGTCTGCACAGCGGGTAGCGTCGAAAGTCGACAACAGGCCGGCAGCGTTCAGGGCCCGGTTCAGGCCCACGCGGCTCTTGCCGGTGGCCACGGCCAGGAAGTAGCCCTCCCCTGCAAGTTCGCTCAACATGTCGCGAACGCCCTTGAACAGCACGAGTTCGTGGTCCTTGGTCAGGAAGTGGTAGCGGTAGCGCTCGACCATGCGCGGGTAGAGCGCCGGGTCGATGTCGGGCATCACGGCCTGCATGGCCTCGGACAGGCCCAGGCCGATGACGTGGGCGGCCGAGGCATCGCTCGGCACCGGCAGGCCCAGGTCGCGCGCCGCCGACTGGATGCACTTGACGATCGTCGCCGTGCTGTCCATCAGCGTGCCGTCCCAGTCGAAGACGATCAGGTCAAATTGCTTTCTTGGCATTTTCTTGTTTTGTAGAGTGGGCGGGTTCCCCGCCCACGCGGTGATTGTTGGCGAATGACTTGCCGATCGCGATGATCTTGCGGCTGGCTGACCGCGTGGGCGGGAGACCCGCCCACCCTACGGAAATCGAGACCGTCTTCATGCGATTGCTTGCCCCAAGCTTACCAAGAATCGGTCGCACTCGGCCGGCAGGGGCGCGCGCAGGGTCAGCGGCTTGCCCGTGTCGGGGTGGGTGAAGGTGATCTGGTAGGCGTGCAGGAACATGCGCTTGAGCGCTCCGCGCGTGTCGTTTGCCTTCTGAAGCTGCTTGTTGAGCGCAAAATCGCCGTATTTCTCGTCGCCGAGGATGGGGAAGCCGCTTGATGCCAGGTGCACGCGGATCTGGTGGGTGCGGCCCGTCTTGAGCTCGGCTTCCAGCAGGGCGAAGTCCTGCCACTTGCGCTTCAGGTTGAACACCGTGTGCGCTTCCTGGCCGCCGGCCTGCACCACCACGCGGCGTTCGCCATCCGGTGTCGTGAATTTATGTAAAGGGAGCTTGACATGCTGGCGCTTGTTCACCCAGTCGCCGGCCACGGCCGCCAGGTAGCGCTTGTCGGTGACGCCGTCGCGCATCTGGTCGTGCAGGTTGGTCAGCGCCGAACGCTTCTTCGCGATCAGCAGCAGCCCGGAGGTCTCGCGGTCGAGCCGGTGCACCAGTTCGAGGAACTTGGCTTGCGGCCGCGCCGCGCGCAATTGCTCGATCACGCCATAGGACACGCCCGAGCCGCCATGCACGGCGACGCCGGCCGGCTTGTCGATGACGAGCAGGTGGGTATCTTCGAACACGACGGCGAATTCCGCGCCCGGCGCCTGTTGGGCGCTGCTTTTTTCGGCAATCCGGATCGGCGGCACGCGCACCACGTCGCCTTCGTTGAGGCGGTACATCTGGTCGATGCGGCCCTTGTTGACCCGCACTTCGCCCGAACGCAGGATGCGGTAGACGTGGCTCTTGGGGACGCCTTTGCAGATGCGCAACAGGAAATTATCGATGCGCTGGCCGGCTTCTTCTTCGCCGATGGTGAGGAACTGCGCCTGTAGTGCTTGCTGTGATGAAGGGGGAACAACATCGCTTTGCATCGTGGTTCGCATTGTCTTCCCAGAAATTCTCTCTAAGTCCTTCATTTTGAATATATAATCGACAGGCGGCGGTCAAACCTCTGCAGGTGTAAGAATTAAAACGATATTTTACACAGGGGCGCGCTCCATCGGCCCCGCCAGTGGCAAATTCGATGGAAAAAACGTGTACGCACATTCAGGCGCGAATCAGGGTTGCACCTGCAGTTGTTAATCGGGTTGCGCGTGTGAATGCAGGATTGGATTGTTTGGATTTACAAGGACAAGTACCTGCAAGCCACTTCAAGCGGCTCGCAGGTTGATGGTGTCGATAACGCTTGTCGTTTTCGCCCGACCGACGAGGTTGTGAAAATTCCCTATGGGAATTTTTATAGACTTCGTGCAGCTCACCTGAGGGCTTGAGAGCAAGGCTGATCGACACCGATCGATCGCCTCCGAAGCCTTGGTTGTTCGCTGACGCCGGTCTGGTACGTTGTTGCACACCGCCCCGCCGAGTCCTGTCGTGCTTACCCCAACGTGGTGGCAGGCAGGTCCCGGTCGCTGGTCGCGGCGTGCGTAGACAATGACGTTCGACTCCCATCTGCGCCCTGTGCGGCAGCGATGCTTTGCGTCGTCGTGCCCACGCCCGGGCATTCCCCCCTCCAACATCCCGTCTCCGTGTACATTCCCTGTACTTCGCCGCGTCTTACAAACGCGGCATGACACGGCTTTCGGGCCGCGGAGTTTATAAAAATGAAACGAATGTTGTTTAACGCTACGCAGCAAGAGGAGCTGCGCGTAGCGATTGTCGACGGCCAGAAGCTGATCGACATCGATATCGAGACCGCTGGTCGCGAGCAACGCAAGTCAAATATCTACAAGGGTGTCATCACCCGCATCGAACCCTCCCTCGAAGCCTGCTTCGTCTCCTACGGCGAAGACCGCCACGGTTTCCTCCCCTTCAAAGAAGTTGCCCGTTCCTATTTCCGCGATGGCGTCGACGTGCGTAACTGCACGATCAAGGAAGCCCTCAAGGAAGGCCAGGAAATCATGGTCCAGGTCGAGAAGGAAGAGCGCGGCAACAAGGGCGCGGCGCTGACCTCCTTCATCTCGCTGGCCGGCCGCTACCTGGTCCTGATGCCGAACAACCCGCGTGGCGGCGGCGTGTCGCGCCGTGTCGAAGGCGAAGAGCGCCAGGAACTGCGCGAAACCATGGACAAGCTCGACCTGCCGCAGGGCATGTCGGTCATCGCCCGTACCGCCGGCATCGGCCGCACCGTCGAAGAACTGCAGTGGGACCTGAACTACCTGATGCAGCTGTGGCGCGCGATCGAAGGCGCCGGCAAGTCGGCGCCGGGTCCCTTCCTGATCTATCAAGAGTCTTCGCTGGTGATCCGCGCGATCCGCGACTACTTCCAGCCGGACATCGGCGAAGTCCTGATCGACACCGACGAGATCTTCGAACAGGCGCAGCAGTTCATGTCGCACGTGATGCCGGACATGGCGCACCGCGTGAAGCGCTACAGCGACGACGTGCCGCTGTTCTCGCGTTTCCAGATCGAACACCAGATCGAGACCGCCTACGCGCGCACCGTGCCGCTGCCGTCGGGCGGCGCGATCGTC
>JBFLVV010000138.1:0-5155 GCA_040758275.1 Pseudomonadota bacterium | reverse complement strand
CCCTTCCCACACTCGTCTTGACGCCGAGGTGGGCATTTGTTTAAACGTCCTCAAGGAGTGTTGCATGCGTCATTATGAAATCGTTTTTATCGTCCACCCGGACCAGAGCGAGCAAGTTCCGGCGATGATCGAGCGTTACAAGACCACGGTGACCAGCCGCGGCGGTAACATCCATCGCGTGGAAGACTGGGGTCGCCGTCAAATGGCTTACCAGATCCAGAAGCTGCCGAAAGCCCACTACATCTGCATGAACATCGAGTGCGACAACGAGGCCCTGGTCGAGCTGGAAACCGCATTCAAGTTCAACGATGCCGTCCTGCGTCACCTGACCGTCAAGATGAAGAAGGCCGAAACCGCACCGTCGCCGATGATGAAGTCGGTCCAGCGCGAAGACGCAGCCAAGAGCCACCGCGCAGAAGCAGCAGCCGCTGCCCCGGCCGCAGCTGCCTAAGTTCTTCTCGGGAACCTTTGAACGGAAGTGAACCAGTTCCAGCTCATCGCGACCATCGCGGAGCGTGACGTACTGCGTTATACCCCCGCCGGCGTCCCCATCGTGGGCGTGATCCTGCAGCACAGTTCGCAGCAGGAAGAAGCAGGGGTGGCAAGGCTGGTCGAGTTTGAAATGCCTGCGCTGGCCGCGGGCGAGATTTCAGGCCGGCTGGACAGCGCCGAACTCGGCGCCGCCTACCGCTTCGAGGGATTCCTCGCCAGGAAGAACCGCAACAGCAAAGCCTTGGTGTTTCACATCATTGATTTCAGTGCCGCATAGTCGCCCAGCGACACGGCCTATTTAGATTACAGATACAGGAGCCTCAAAATGGCATTCGGTAAAAAGTTCGACAAAAACAAAGCCAAAGAAAAACTGAAGCGCAAACAGCAGAACCCGCTGTTCAAGCGCAAGAAGTTCTGCCGCTTCACCGCCGCCGGCGTTGAACAGGTCGATTACAAAGACGTCGACACCCTGAAGGACTTCGTCCAGGAAAACGGCAAGATCATGCCGGCACGCCTGACCGGCACCAAGGCGCACTACCAGCGCCAGGTCGACACCGCCATCAAGCGCGCACGCTACCTCGCGCTGCTGCCGTACACCGACCTGCACAACGCCTAAGCGTCGGCACGTCAGTCAGTTATCCTGGAGAAAAAAACATGCAAGTTATTCTGCTCGAAAAAGTTGTTAACGTCGGCAACCTGGGCGACGTCGTCAAAGTCAAGGATGGTTACGCACGTAACTTCCTGATCCCGCAAAAGATGGCGCGCCGCGCTACCCAAGCCGCTGTGGCCGAGTTCGAAGTCAAGCGCGCCGAACTGGAAAAAGCAGCAGCTGAAAAGCTGTCGGCTGCCCAGGCACAAGGCGACAAGCTGAGCGGCATGACCGTCACCATCGCCCAGAAGGCGGGCGTGGACGGCCGTCTGTTCGGTTCGGTCACCAACTTCGACATCGCCGAAGCCCTGAGCAAGCAAGGTTTCGCAGTCGAGAAGTCGCAGGTTCGCCTGCCGACCGGCCCGCTGAAGACCACCGGCGAATTCCCGGTTGCCGTCGCGCTGCACACCGACGTCGTTTCGGAAATCACCATCGCCGTCGTCGGCGAAGCTGCCTAAGAGCCTAACAATTCCCCCATGGCGGCGTTGCATCGTCTCGCCGTACTAGCGTACTGTCTTCGACGATGCGCCTTGCCCTGGGGGTTTGTTAGACTCTTAAAGTGGCGCTAAGCACTTGTTGTATAAATGAAAAAGCCGGGTTCGCCCGGCTTTTTTTATTCCCGGAAAATGTGGTCAATGATGACAGCCATATGACCGGAGAAGGTATAATGCCCGCCATGAATTCCCCAGCCGATCCGCAAGTCGATTCCCTGCGCATCCCGCCGCACTCCATCGAGGCAGAACAGTCCGTCATCGGCGGCCTGCTGCGCGATAACGCCGCGTGGGACCGTATCGCCGACTTCATGCACGCGGAGGATTTCTACCGCTACGATCACCGCATCATCTTCGAACAGATGATCCGGCTGATCAACGCCGGCAAGCCGGCCGACGTCATCACGGTGTACGAGGCCTGCAATATGCTCGGCAAGGCCGAGGAAGTCGGCGGCCTGCAGTACCTGAACGCGATGGCGCAGAACACCCCGTCGGCGGCCAACATCCGCCGCTACGCCGAGATCGTGCGCGACCGCGGCATCCTGCGCAACCTGATCACGGTCGCCGACGAAATCTCGGGCAATGCCTTCAACCCGCAGGGCAAGGAAGTCAAGCAGATGCTCGACGAGGCCGAGTCGAAGATCTTCGCGATCGCCGAGACCGGCGCCCGGGGCCAGCAGGGCTGGAACCCGATCCAGCCGCTGCTCACCCAGGTCGTCGAGCGCATCGACGAGCTGTATTCGCGCGAGAACCAGGGCGAGATCACCGGCGTGCCGACCGGCTTCATCGACCTCGACCGCATGACCTCCGGCCTGCAGCCGGGCGACCTGGTCATCGTCGCCGGCCGTCCCTCGATGGGCAAGACCGCCTTCTCGGTGAATATCGGCGAGAACGTCGCGATCGAAGCCGGCCTGCCGGTGGCCGTGTTCTCGATGGAGATGGGCGGCGCCCAGCTGGCCATGCGTATGCTCGGCTCGGTCGGCCAGCTCGACCAGCACCGCCTGCGTACCGGCCGCCTGAACGACGAGGACTGGCCGCGCCTGACGCACGCCATCCAGAAGATGAACGATGCCCAGCTCTACATCGACGAGACGCCGGCGCTGAACCCGATCGAGATGCGCGCGCGGGCACGACGCCTGGCGCGCCAGTGCGGCAAGCTCGGCCTGATCATCGTCGACTACCTGCAGCTGATGCAGGGCAGCCAGCCGGGCGACAACCGCGCAGCCGAGATCTCGGAGATCTCCCGTTCCCTGAAAGGCCTGGCCAAGGAGCTGCATTGCCCGGTCATCGCGCTGTCCCAGCTGAACCGCTCGCTGGAACAACGACCCAACAAACGTCCCGTCATGTCCGACCTGCGCGAATCGGGCGCTATCGAACAGGATGCGGACGTTATCATCTTCCTGTATCGCGACGAGGTCTACAATCCCGACTCGCCCGATAAGGGAACCGCCGAGATCATCATCGGTAAGCAGCGTAACGGTCCGATCGGGGCCATCCGCCTTACCTGGATCGGCTCCTACACCAAGTTCGGCAACTACAGCGGTAACCTGAGTATCTATCAGGGCGACTAAGTTTCTGAAGCAGTTCTTATAAATCAGCCGGCCATGAGCCGGTTCACTTTGCCGCTGCCAGCCGTGGCGGCGGTTTCGAAGTCCCAAGAGATTCACAACGGAGAATAAAATGTTTGGACGCCTGATGCCCCAGGAGGGCAAGTTCTTTGACCTGTTCAACCAGCACGCCGCCCTGTGCGTGAAAGGCGCGCAGGAGATGGTCGGCCTGATGACCAATTTCGACGACCTGGAAAACCGCACCCACGCCGTGGAGAGCATCGAGAAACAGGCGGACAAGATCACCTACACCTGCGTCGACCTGCTGCACAAGACCTTCATCACTCCGCTCGACCGAGACGACATCCACAAGCTGATCACCAGCATGGACGACATCCTCGACATGATGGAAGACGCGGCCCAGACCGTGTCGCTGTACGACCTGCACGCCGTGACGCCGGAAGCCGCGCGCCTGGCCGAGCTGTGCCTGTCGGCCTGCAAGAAGGTCCAGGAAGCCGTCGCCCTGCTGCACGACATGGGCAACGCCCAGAAGATCGTCGCCATCTGCGAAGAGATCGACCGCTTCGAGTCGGACGCCGACCACGTGATGCGCGCCGCCATGTCCAAGCTGTTCCGCGACGAACCGGACGTGCGCAACCTGATCAAGATGAAGGCCATCTACGAGATCCTCGAGACCGTCACCGACCGCTGCGAAGATGTCGCCAACATCATCGAAGGCATCATCGTCGAAAACGCCTAACGCGGCCAAGAACAAGAACAATCATGGAAACTGTTAACATCAGCATTTACGTGCTGGGCATGCTGGTGCTGCTGGCGCTGGTTTTCGACTTCATGAACGGCTTCCACGACTCGGCGAACTCGATCGCCACCGTCGTGTCGACCGGCGTCCTGAAGCCGCACCACGCCGTCGCCATGGCCGCCTTCTTCAACTTCATCGCGATCTTCGTGGTGAACATGAAGGTGGCGCAGACCATCGGCAAGGGCACCATCGATCCGCACGTGGTCGACCACTACGTCATCTTCGGGGCGCTGGTGGGGGCGATCGCCTGGAACATCATCACCTGGTACTACGGCATCCCGTCCTCGTCCTCGCACGCGCTGATCGGCGGCCTGGTGGGCGCGGCCGTGGCCAAGGCGGGCACCGGCTCGCTGATCTCGGGCGGCCTGCTCAAGACCGTGGCCTTCATCGTGGTGGCGCCGATGCTGGGCTTCATCCTCGGTTCGATCATCATGCTGATCGTGTCGTGGAGCTTCGTGAAGTCCACGCCGCGCAAGGTCGACACCTGGTTCCGCCGCCTGCAGCTGGCGTCGGCCGCGGCCTATTCGCTGGGCCACGGCGGCAACGACGCGCAGAAGACCATGGGCATCATCTGGATGCTCCTGATCGCGGCCGGCTACGTCAGCGCCAGCGATACGCATCCGCCGGCCTGGGTCATCATCTCCTGCTACGCGGCGATCGCCTTCGGCACGCTGTTCGGCGGCTGGCGCATCGTCAAGACCATGGGCCAGAAGATCACCAAGCTCAAGCCCGTCGGCGGCTTCTGCGCGGAGACCGGCGGCGCCATGACGCTCTTGATGTCGAGCTACTTCGGCATCCCGGTCTCGACCACCCACACCATCACCGGCGCGATCGTCGGCGTGGGCGCCTCGCAGAAAATGTCGGCCGTGCGCTGGGGCGTGGCGGGCAACATCGTCTGGGCCTGGATCTTCACCATCCCGGCGTCGGCCTTCATGGCGGCGGTGGCTTGGTGGATCGGCACCCACATCATGTAAGCGGCATCCGCCGCAAAACGAAAAAGGCAGGACGCATGCGTCCTGCCTTTTTTTTGGTTCATCGCGGATTACCGGGATAAGCCTGTTGTAAACGCAAGAGAGCAGTAAGGAAGAGTTATTGTGTTTGTGCGACCAAACTCAACCAACTCAACCTACCGCTCTCATGCTAGATCATAGTCTCA
>JBFLVV010000137.1:0-5234 GCA_040758275.1 Pseudomonadota bacterium | reverse complement strand
CAGTTTCGCTCCACGCTTCCTCCCCACGCTCGGTCGCCCTCACGCAGTTGCGCTTCACTTCGCTCGCTGTGGTCAGCTTACGGCGGGACTTTCACCCACAAGAGTGCGCCCATGCTGGGCGCACAATAAAAATAGACCGCCGAGGCGGTCTATTTTTTTGCTGACCGCAGCGCGGCCAGCCATCATGTTACCAGGATTACGAGTCAGCACCTGCGGTAGCGACGCAGCCTGCCGGGGTGTACTTGGTGTCGTTGGCCGGGAAGCCGGTGGTCACGCAGCTGTACACACCGCTGGTGGTGCGGTGCAGAGCGATGGTCGGAGCGGCGCCGATACGGCCCGGGCTCTGGATGGTGCAGGTCAGGACAGCGGTGTTGGCGCCCGGCTTATCGGCAACGATTTTGTCGCAGTTACCGGTTTTTCCAGGCAGACCAGCTTTCTTCAAGTACTCTTCCGGAGTCGAAGCAGTGCCTTCGACGACAGCCATTTCGTAGCCGGTCTTGCCGGCAGCGATGTCAGCGTAGGCAGCGGCGCCCTTCGACTTGGCGATGTAGTCCTGGTATGCCGGGATGGCGACAGCTGCCAGGATACCGATGATCGCGACGACGATCATCAGTTCGATCAGGGTGAAGCCGCCTTGGGCTTTCTTAGCTTGCAGTTGTTGTTTGAAGTTCATTTTCATCTCTCCAGGTTTGGTATTACAGGTTGTTGGGGTTACTGCTTGTTGCCACGCTTTCTTATATGCAATCGGCGTGCCAGCCCCAAAAATGCTGATTTTATTAATTCGGAGATAAGAAATCGGCGTGCCAGCGCAAGTTTTGGCTTGAGCAGTGACAAATTTTGTCACCCGAGCTCAGCAATTTTTGTCAGCTGGACAGTTCTTGTAACGCAATTTGTCATGTGATGGAGAAATATTGGCAGTCCCTGCCATGCCAGCATTCTTGCCAGGGCGAAAAAAAGGGGAGCTTGTGCTCCCCTTCTTCGTCAACCTTGAACAGCTTGGATTACAGCATCGCTTTCAGCAGGCGAGCCATTTCCGACGGGTTCTTGGTGACCTTGATGCCGCAGGCTTCCATGATTTCCAGCTTGGCTTGCGCGGTGTCGGCGCCGCCCGAGATCAGCGCGCCGGCGTGGCCCATGCGCTTGCCCGGAGGCGCGGTGACGCCAGCGATGAAGCCGACGACCGGCTTCTTCATGTTGTCCTTGATCCACTGAGCGGCGTTCGCCTCGTCCGGACCGCCGATCTCGCCAATCATGATGACCGCGTCGGTGTCAGGATCGTCGTTGAACATGCGCATCACGTCGATGTGCTTCAGGCCGTTGATCGGGTCGCCGCCGATACCGACTGCCGACGACTGGCCCAGACCCAGGGCGGTCAGCTGGCCGACTGCTTCGTAGGTCAGGGTGCCGGAGCGCGACACGACGCCGATACGGCCCTTGCGGTGGATGTGACCAGGCATGATGCCGATCTTGATCTCGTCCGGGGTGATCAGGCCTGGGCAGTTCGGGCCCAGCAGCAGGGTCTTCGAACCGGCCTTGGCCATGCGATCCTTGACTTCCATCATGTCACGGACCGGGATGCCTTCGGTGATGCAGATTGCCAGGTCGAGCTCGGCTTCGACGGCTTCCCAGATCGCGGCGGCAGCGCCTGCCGGCGGAACGTAGATCACCGACACGGTTGCGCCGGTTTCCGACTTGGCTTCCTTGACCGATGCGTAGATCGGGATGCCTTCGAAGTCTTCGCCAGCTTTCTTCGGGTTCACGCCTGCGACGAAGGCTTCACGGCCGTTCGCGTAGTCGCGGCACATGCGGGTGTGGAACTGGCCGGTCTTGCCGGTGATACCTTGGGTGATGACTTTGGTGTCTTTATTAATCAGAATGGACATGTTGTATTCCTTCGCGAATTAGGCTTGGCCAGCGGCAGCGGCAACGACCTGCTTCGCTGCGTCTTCCATGGTGTCTGCGGAAATGATCGGCAGGCCCGAATCAGCCAGCATCTTCTTGCCCAGGTCTTCGTTGGTGCCCTTCATGCGGACGACCAGCGGCACCTGCAGCGACACAGCCTTCGATGCGGTGATGACGCCTTCGGCGATCACGTCGCAGCGCATGATGCCGCCGAAGATGTTGACCAGGATGGCCTTCAGGCCCGGGTTCTTCAGCATGATCTTGAATGCTTCGGTCACTTTCTCTGCAGTCGCGCCACCGCCGACGTCGAGGAAGTTGGCCGGCTCGCCGCCGAACAGCTTGATAGTGTCCATGGTGGCCATGGCCAGGCCGGCGCCGTTCACCAGGCAGCCGATGTTGCCGTCGAGCGAGATGTAAGCCAGGTCGAACTTCGAGGCTTCGACTTCAGCCGGATCTTCTTCGTCCAGGTCGCGGTAGGCGACGATTTCCGGGTGACGGAACAGGGCGTTCGAGTCGAAGTTGAACTTGGCGTCCAGGGCGATGACCTTGCCCGAACCGGTCAGGATCAGCGGGTTGATTTCGGCCAGCGATGCATCGGTTTCCCAGTAGGCTTTGTACAGGCCTTGCAGGTTGGTGCGGGCGTCGACGATCGACGCTTCCGGCACGCCGATCTTGCGGGCGACGTCGTCGGCTTGCTCATCGGTCAGGCCGATCGACGGTTCGATCACGACGTTATGGATTTTTTCCGGGTTGCTGTGCGCGACTTCTTCGATGTCCATGCCGCCTTCCGACGAGGCCATCAGCACGACCTTCTGGGTGACGCGGTCGGTGACCAGCGAAACGTACAGTTCTTTCTTGATGTCGGCGCCTTCTTCGATGAGCAGGCGGCGGACTTTCTGGCCTTCCGGGCTGGTCTGGTGCGTGATGAGCTGCATGCCCATGATCTGGTCGGCGTATTCCTTGACCTGTTCCAGCGACTTGGCGACCTTGACGCCGCCGCCTTTACCACGGCCACCGGCATGGATCTGCGCCTTGACGACCCAGACCGGGCCGCCCAGCTCTTCAGCGGCCTTGACGGCCTCTTCCACGTTCATGCACGGAATGCCGCGCGGAACGGTCACTCCGAATTTTCGGAGGATCTCTTTGCCCTGATACTCATGGATTTTCATGCTGGCTTCCCTTCTTCTATTACTGAATTAGAAATACGGTTGAATTACAAAAAATGACAAACAGCGAATCCTAACCCGACACGGCTTTGATCGACCAGCGGGGATAGTAGGTGGCCACGGCCGGTCCGTCGCTGCGCAGCGCATGGCAACGGTCGAGCTCGAAGGGCCGTTTGGCCGAGTTGTCGTCGGCGCCGTCGCGGGTTTCGAACTCCTCGTCGGCAAAGGCCTGCAGCGCTGCGGTGGGCAGCACCTGGGCCAATTCGGTCAGATGGGTGCAGCCGAGCACGCCGGACAGGCGGTCTTTCAGGTGCAGCCGGAAATGGTTCATCAACGACAGGCCGATCAGCTTTTTGTAAGCAGGGCCGATCGCCTCGCAGAAACCGGGATAGGGAACCGCGTCGGACGCAGCTTCCGCATCCACGATGGTCAGATTGCGGTCGATGGTGACGCGCAGCTTGAGGTCGTGCACGGGCAGGCCGCCCGGGCGAATGCCCGAGCCGAGCTCGATGTCACGGGTTTTGACGTCGCGGATACTGGCGTCCAGATCCCACAGGCCATCGTCGCGCGCAAAGGCTTCGACAGTGATGGCGCGCGTATGCCGGAGCGAGCGCGATACGGGAGGAGACAGGGGCATAAAAACCAATGCCGCTTGCGCGGCGGTTAGTGGTGCAGCCAGTGTGCTTCATGCACGTTGTCGTAGCTTCTACGACAACAACCGCTCATGCGGCGCTGCTTAAACCGTGAAAGTTTAGCACAGGGTCTTACCGGTTGCACTGCAACAGAAGCGTTTTTGCCGCGTTGCAGCGTATTCACGATGGGTTTCTTGCTGAGTGGGCAATATTGCGTCTGGCTAGACGGGTTGATTGGGTGGCCGGACCAATTGATGAGTTTGAAGGGTGCAGGACAAGTGTTACCTATGTCCCTGGACGGGTGTTACCTATATCCCTGGAGTCTCGTCGGTGGGCAATCCTTTGCCCACGCGTTCAAATGGCAGGGGCGCTGCCCCTCGCATCCGTGAGTTGAACGCGTGGGCGGAGGACCGCCCACCCTACGAGAAGCAGCGCGATGGTTCGCTATCGGGCGGGCAACCACGGTCGGTGCTGTGGCGCCTGCGTGCGGGGCGGACAGATATAAACAGACAAGCGCCAGCGTGCAGCGCCATCGCCCGTTGAGGAATATGCCTGGGCATATCGGGAATGACGCTCCACGCTGGCGCCGGAGCTGCGCTGCCCGAGCGGGAGCGCGAGAATGAGGGTGATATGGACAGGCCTGCGGCCGCGCCTGGCATATCGTCGGAGCAAACCTGGGGCCAGGCCGGCTCGTCAGGGACAGCAGGCTCGAACTACAAACCTGCCTACAGCTCGTCGTCGTCGGGAGCGCCCTGCATTGCGATCCGGGCAGCGCGTTGGGAGAAGCCACGCTGCAGCAGGAAGCGCATCTGCTTGGCACGCTCGGCCGCATCGGCGGCGACGGTGCCGAACTTGCGCCGCCACACTTCGATAGCGCGCGTCGTTTCGCTGTCGGCGAGCTCGGCCTTGATCTCGGCCAGTGCTTCGCCGGTCACGCCATGGCTTTGGAGCTCGGCCATGACGCGGCTGTTACCGAAGCGGCCCGCCTTCCTGTTGATCAGGGATTCGGCGAACCTTTCCTGCGACAGCCAGTTGTTCTTTTCAAGGAAATCCAGGAGGGCTTCCACGTCATCGCCCTCCTCGGCATAACGGGCCAGCTTGCGGCCCAGCTCGAGCCGGCTGTGTTCGCGCATCGAGAGGAAACGAAGCGCGCGTCCTTTCAGGCTGAGCTGGGGTGCTGGCATGTGTTAGCTGTGAACCCGGCGATTACTCGCCGACTGCCTTCAGGTTCGGCTTGCCGCCATCCTTGCCGCCGTCTTCAGCGACGACCGGCGGCAGTTCGCGCACGCCCAGGGCGGCACGGACCTTGTTCTCGATTTCGCGTGCCAGTGCCGGACGCTCTTTCAGGAACAGGCGGGCATTATCTTTGCCCTGGCCGATACGCTCGCCGTTGTACGAGTACCAGGAGCCCGACTTCTCGACGATCTTGTTGTCGGCGCCCAGGTCCAGGATTTCGCCTTCGCGCGAGGTGCCTTCTCCGTACAGAATGTCGAAGTGGGCTTCCTTGAACGGCGGCGCAATCTTGTTCTTGACG
>JBFLVV010000136.1:0-5294 GCA_040758275.1 Pseudomonadota bacterium | reverse complement strand
CCGCTGCCGAAGAGGCCGCCCAGGCCGCCGCCGCGGAAGCCAAGAAGCGTGCCGAGGAAGCCGCCAAGGAAGCCGCCGAACGCGCTGCCGCCACCGAGCGCGCACGCAAGGCCGTGGCCGACGAAGTGGCCCAGATCAAGCTCATGATGAGCCAGCCGCGCCGCGTCATCAAGGCGCCGGAACCGGCACCGAAGCCGGCCGCTCCTGCAGCACCGGCCGGCACCCTGCACAAGCCGGCGGCATCCGCCGACAAGAAGCCGGGCGAAGCGAAGCCGGGCGACAAGAAGCCGGGCGACAAGAAGTCGATCAAGTCGGCGAACGTGTCCTCGACCTGGTCGGACGACGCCAAGAAGCGCGGCGCGCCGGGCGCAGGCAAGGGCCGTGGCGGTCCGGGCGCCCCTGCGGGCGGCCGTGACGGCTGGCGTAGTGGCGGCCGCAGCGGTGGACGCCGTTCGCACAACGAGGACCGCGAGACCAACTTCCAGGCGCCGACCGAGGCGATCGTCAAGGACGTGCACGTGCCGGAAACCATCACTGTCGCCGAACTGGCGCACAAGATGTCGGTGAAGGCGTCGGAAGTCATCAAGCAGCTGATGAAGCTGGGCCAGATGTGCACCATCAACCAGGTGCTGGACCAGGAAACCGCGATGATTCTCGTGGAAGAAATGGGCCACAAGGCATTTGCGGCTGCCGAGGACGATCCGGAAGCGCTGCTGGCCGACCAGGGCGCCCATGCCGAGTTCGAATCGACCTCGCGTGCTCCGGTGGTCACGGTCATGGGTCACGTCGACCACGGCAAGACCTCGCTGCTGGACTACATCCGCCGTGCGAAAGTGGCTGCTGGCGAAGCCGGCGGCATTACCCAGCACATCGGTGCGTACCACGTGGACACCCCGCGCGGCATGATCACCTTCCTGGATACCCCGGGTCACGAGGCCTTCACGGCGATGCGTGCCCGTGGTGCGAAAGCGACCGACATCGTCATCCTGGTGGTGGCGGCGGACGACGGCGTGATGCCGCAGACCAAGGAAGCGATCGCCCACGCGAAGGCCGCCGGCGTGCCGCTGGTCGTCGCGATCAACAAGATCGACAAGCCGGGCGCCAACACCGACCGCGTCACCCAGGAACTGGTGGGCGAGGGCGTGGTGCCGGAAGAATACGGCGGCGATTCGCCGTTCGTGCCGGTGTCCGCGAAAGTCGGTACCGGTATCGACGATCTGCTGGAGCAGGTGCTGCTGCAGGCCGAAGTGCTGGAACTGAAGGCGCCGGCGGAAGCCCCGGCCCGTGGCCTGGTGGTCGAAGCGCGCCTGGACAAGGGTCGCGGTCCTGTGGCGACCATCCTGGTGCAGTCGGGCACCCTGAAGCGCGGCGACGTCGTGCTGGCGGGTTCTTCCTTCGGCCGCGTCCGTGCGATGCTGGACGAGAACGGCAAGGCAGTGACCGAAGCCGGTCCGTCGATCCCGGTCGAGATCCAGGGCCTGACCGAAGTGCCGAGTGCCGGTGAAGAAGTGATGGTGATGGCCGACGAGCGCAAGGCGCGCGAGATCGCCCTGTTCCGTCAAGGCAAGTTCCGCGACGTCAAACTGGCGAAGCAGCAGGCCGCCAAGCTGGAGAACATGTTCGACCAGATGGCCGAAGGCGAAGTCAAGAACCTGCCGCTCATCGTCAAGACCGATGTGCAGGGTTCGCAGGAAGCGCTGGTGGGCTCGCTGCAGAAGCTGTCGACCTCGGAAGTGCGCGTCCAGATCGTCCACGCGGCGGTCGGCGGCATCACCGAATCGGACGTCAACCTGGCGGTGGCCTCGAAAGCGGTCATCATCGGTTTCAACGCCCGTGCCGACGGCCAGGCGCGCAAGCTGGCCGAAGCCAACGGCGTCGACATCCGTTACTACAGCATCATTTACGATGCGATCGACGAGATCAAGACGGCACTGTCGGGCATGCTGGCGCCGGAGAAGCGCGAGACCATCACCGGCCAGGTCGAGATTCGCCAGGTCATCCTGGTGTCGAAGGTCGGCGCGATCGCGGGCTGCCTCGTCACCGACGGCGTGGTCAAGCGTACCTCCTCGGTCCGCCTGCTGCGCAACAACATCGTCGTGTGGACCGGCGAGATCGACTCGCTCAAGCGCTTCAAGGACGATGCGAAGGAAGTCCGTGCCGGCCTCGAGTGCGGCCTGTCGCTGAAGAACATGAACGAAATCCAGGTCGGCGACGTCCTGGAAGTGTTCGAAGTCACCGAAGTGGCGCGTACGCTGTAATTTCCCGCTTGGGAGTACGATGGGGCCAGGACGCTTCGCGGCGAAAGCCGCGGGGGCCTGGCCCTCGTTTTTTAAGCGGCACTAACACAAGAACAACACCAGCAAGATCATGGCAAAACACAGTAAAAGCATTCCCCAGCGCGGCCTGCGCGTGGCCGACCAGATCCAGAAAGACCTGTCGGAACTGATCGCCTTCGAACTCAAGGACCCGCGCGTCGGCATGGTCACCATCAGTGAAGTCAAGCTGACCCCGGACTATGCCCACGCCAAGGTCTACTTCACCCTGCTCAAGGACAGCCCGGAAGAGGTCAAGCAGACCCTGGAGGGCCTCTCCAAGGCCGCCGGCTACCTGCGCAACCTGCTGGGCAAGCGCCTGCACATCCACACGCTGCCCCAGCTGCACTTCGTGCACGACACCTCGACCACCCGCGGCCTGCAGATGTCGGCCCTGATCGACCAGGCCAATGCGGTGCGTGCGGCCGACTTCGGCAAAGACGACGATTCGGATTCCGAGTGAACCGCCCCGTCAAGAAGCCGCGCGACCTGGTCGACGGCGTCCTCCTGCTGGATAAACCGGTCGGCCTGTCCTCGAACGACGCGCTGATGAAGGCCAAGCGCGTGTTCAATGCGAAGAAGGCGGGCCATACGGGCACGCTCGACCCCTTCGCCACCGGCCTGCTGCCGCTGTGCTTCGGCGAGGCAACCAAGTTCTCGCAGGACCTGCTGGAAGCGGACAAGACCTACGAAGCCACGGTGCACCTCGGCATCATGACCACCACGGGCGACACCGAAGGGGAGGTGATCGAAGAGCGCGAGGTCGATGTCACGCGCGAGCAGATCGAGGCGGCGCTGGCGCGCTTCCGCGGTCCCATCTTCCAGGTCCCGCCCATGTACTCCGCGCTCAAGCGCGACGGCAAGGCGCTCTACGAATACGCGCGTGAAGGCATCACGCTCGAGCGCGAAGCGCGTCCCGTGACGATCCACGGCCTGTCCCTGATCGACTATACGGCGCCCTTCTTGAGAATCCTGGTCACCTGCAGCAAGGGCACGTATGTGCGCGTGCTGGGCGAGGACATCGGCGCGGCGCTGGGCTGCGGCGCCCACCTGAATGCGCTGCGCCGGGTGCAGGTCGGGAACCTGGCGGCCGAGCGCATGATCACGCTGGAAGACCTGCAGGTGCATCCGGACCCCATGTCGCTGCTGGCGCCGGTCGACGCGCTGCTGTCGAGCTTCCCGTCGGTCGAGCTCACGCCGGACCTGGCCAAGCGCTTCCTCAACGGCCAGCGCCTCGCGCTGGGCAAGGAAGAGGTGGTGGTGCCCACCAGCCTGGGCCGCGTGCGGGTCTACCATGAGGGCAGGCTGCTGGGTACGGCCAACCTGCAGGAATACGCCATCCTGGCGCCGGAACGCCTGATCGCGGCCGCGCAGTAGGTCTTCCCGCGCCGCCGCTGTCCGCGCCACGCCCTGGACGGCGGCACAGGCGTCCGCGGACGCTTCCCATGGAGCGTGTTCCTGGGGCAAGCCTTTGGCACGGCTTTTGCAATGATGGTGTCACGACTATTCGGAGACCATCATGCGACATCCATTCTTCCGCGCGGCCCTGCTGGCCGTCTTCCTGTTGAGCAGTTCCCACCTCTACGGCGCCGAAAAGAGCGAACGCGCGCTCGTGATCGAGGAAACGCTCGCGCGCATCAAGGCGGAATACGTCCATCCGGAGCGCTACCCGGCCATCGAGCAGAACGTGCGCAAGCACCAGCAGGCCGGCGCCTACGCGGGAGCAGGCTCCGAAGAAGAGTTCGTCAAACTGCTCACCAGCCACTTGCAGGAAATCAGCAAGGACAAGCACATGAGCCTGCGCCACCAGCCGAACGTGCGCAGCCTGAGGCCTGGGGCCTTCACGAGCACGGCGGCCAAGCGCGAGCAGGAGCGCCGCGACAACTATGGCCTGCGCAAGGTGGAGATCTTGCCGGGCAACGTAGGCTACATCGACATCTTCCACTTCCACGACGATGCCGGGCAGGCGAAGGAGGCCTTCGGCGCCGCCATGGGCTTCGTGGCCAATACCGATGCGCTCATCATCGACCTGCGTGGCCACCGCGGCGGCGGGGAAGCGATGCAGCTGCTGGCCAGTTATTTCTTCGAAAAACCCTTCACCGTGATGGAGCTGCGCTACCGCGGCGACCGCACCGTGCAGGCCAGGAGTTTCGCCGACATCCGCGGCAAGCGCTACCTGGGCAAGCCTGTGTGGCTGCTGACCTCAGGCCGCACTTTCTCCGCCGGCGAAGCCTTCGCCTATTCGATGAAGAGCCTGAAGCGTGCGACCCTGGTCGGGGCCACCACGCGGGGCGGCGGCAACCCGAATATGATGCTGCCGCTGCGCAATGATTACCTGCTGTCGATCCCGATCGGCGAGTCGGTCAGTCCGGTCGACGGCGGCAGCTGGGAAGGCGTGGGCGTGCAGCCGGACGTCGCGGTCGAGGAGAAGGCGGCGCTGGGTGTCGCCCACCGCGCCGCGCTGGAAACCCTGCGCGACAAGGCGAAGGACGAGACGCTGCGCGCCAGCCTGGCCAGGCAACTTGACGCCCTGGAAAAGAGCTAAAGAACTTTTTCTTCAAGGCCCGGCCCCACGGGTCTTGAAATACGCCATACCGGCACCATATTGCCTTCTGTACCGGGAGCGGCAGCCTCATGCTGCCCAGCGGCGCCCGGCCCGTCATCCTCCTGCAATACCTTGCCGCTATCCTCGACGGTGGCAGATCGTCTAATTTTCAGTGCATTACCCGTCGCTGCGCCGCAGCAAGGGCCATAACCATGCTATAGTAGCGGGTTACGGAAATCGGTAATGCTCGTGAATCATCACCGCCTCCATCCATCACGCAACATTCACTGTTGAAAATACACATGTCAGACACCAAACGCGCAATTCGTAATATTGCAATCATCGCCCACGTTGACCACGGCAAGACCACCCTGGTCGACCAGCTGCTGCGCCAGTCCGGCACCTTCCGTGAGAACCAGGCCGTGGACACCCGCGTG
>JBFLVV010000135.1:0-5596 GCA_040758275.1 Pseudomonadota bacterium | reverse complement strand
CGGCCCCGCAGCAGACACCACCGAAGAATCCGCCGCCGTCGACACCCGGACCGGTGGGCGGCCAGCCCCCTGCCGCGCGCGCGGTGGCGGCGGCCCAGAATGCCAACCCGACGCGCAACCAGAAAGACCAACGTCCGCCAGAAGTGGCGCCGCTGTTCGAGGCGCCGGGCGTGCTGACGCCGCGCGGCAAGTACATCCTCGAGCCCGCACTGCAGTTCGGTTACTCCTCGAGCAATCGCGTGGCCCTGGTCGGCTATACCGTGATCCCGGCGCTGCTGATCGGCCTGGTGGACGTGCGCGAAGTCAAGCGTAACACCTTCACCGGCTCGCTCACCGCCCGCACCGGCCTGAACAACCGGATGGAGGTCGAGGTCAGGGTTCCCTACGTGTACCGCTCGGACGCCACGGTCAGCCGCGAGATCTTCACCGGCACCGCCACCGAACGCGTCTTCAACACCAGCGGCAAGGACCTGGGCGACGTCGAGGTCGGCGCCCGCTACCAGCTCAACGACGGCGGTGCGGACAAGCCCTACTACATCGCCGGCCTGCGCTACAAGTCGACCACCGGCAAGGACCCTTTCGAAGTCGTCACCGACTGCCAGACCCGCTGCATCGGCGAGAACGTCACTGGCACCGGCCTGCCGCTGTCCCTGCCGACCGGCTCGGGCTTCCAGACGCTGCAGGGCAGCCTGACCTGGCTCTTCCCCTCGGATCCGGCGGTCTTCTTCGGCAACCTCAGCTACCTGCACAACTTCAAGCGCGACAATGTGCAGCGCCTGGTGCGCAACAATATCCGCGAACCGCTGGGCGAACTGGCGCCGGGCGCCATCATCGGCTTCAACTTCGGCATGGGCCTGGCCCTGAACGAGAAAGCCTCGCTGAGCCTGGGCTACGACCACAGCACGGTGGGCCGCATGAAGCAGAACGGCCGTACGGTGCCGGGCTCGGTGCGCACCCAGCTGGGCACCCTGCTGCTGGGCTATTCCTATCGCCTGAACGAGAAGCGTTCGCTGAGCGTGGCGGTGGGCGCCGGCGTGACCCGCGACACCCCGGATGTCTCGCTAACGGTACGCATGCCCTTCACTTTCTGATCGATTGCAGCATGTCCTGGCCGCCTTCGGAGACAGGCGGCCAGTACAAAAGTTGACGGTGCGCACGATTGAAAAATTCTTGTCACCGTCTTAATAAATTGTCTCTATAATCAGTTTTGCTATGTTAAGCGCACCATCGGTCCTGAACCCCTGGGTACGCAAACAGGGCGATAACACAGATAAACTTAATGAGGGAATTACCATGGCGACTGGCACTGTAAAATGGTTCAACGATGCTAAAGGTTTCGGCTTCATCACCCCGGACGGCGGTGGCGAAGACGTCTTTGCTCACTTCTCGGCAATCAATGCGAACGGTTTCAAATCGCTGGCCGAAAACCAGCGCGTGACCTTCGACATCACCGCCGGCCCGAAGGGCAAGCAGGCATCGAACATCCAGGCGCAAGCGCAGTAAGACACGCCGCCCTTCGCGGGCAGGTCGATCAGGGCACGTCCACGGACGTGCCCTTGTCTTTTCCGGCCCCACCTTTTAATTGGGGTCAGAGTCAAATTATTCCCCAATTGATCCGCTGATCTGCCGCGCGAGCATCGAAACCTACTCTTCGACCATTTCCGTAAGACTCTTGGCGAATAATTCGACTCTGACCCCCATTATGTTAGCCGGCAGGTGAAGCAAAGCTAATTAGGGTCAGAGTAGAATTGTTGGGTACGGTCTTCAACTCAATTGGCAGCGGCAAAGATCAATTGGTCGGAGCATCGTGGTGGCAGGATGTTGGCGAATAATTCGACTCTGACCCCACTGTTGCTCAGGCCCAGCCTTGCAGCACGGTGAGCAGGGCGGCGCCGAGCAGGACCGCGCCCACTGCGCGCGCGGCCGCCAGTGAAGCACGCGGATTCCCGCCCAGCCAGCGTTGCGCCCGCAGCGCGCCGGCCGCCACCGTGCCGTAGACCATGGCCTGCGTCAGCGCCGTGATCAGGCCGAGCAGCGCGGCCTGGGTCCACAAGTGGCCCCGTTCCGGATGCAGGAATTGCGGGAAGATCGCCAGCATGAAGACATAGGCCTTCGGATTGAGCAGGCAGGTGAGCATGCCCTGCAGGAAGACCGGTCCGCCCCGGCCCGCGCGTGCTTCCGGCAGCGCCACGCCTTCGCGCGAGCGCAGCAGGCTCCAGCCGATCCAGGCGATGTAGAGGGCGCCGGCCAGCAGCACGGCGTTGAACAGGGGCGGCCATACCGCCAGGATGGCCGCCACGCCCAGCACGCCCATCAGGACGTGGGCCACGCCGCCCAGCATGATGCCGCCCACCGCCGCCATCCCCGCCCCATTCCCGCCACGCAGCGAGCTGGCCAGGACGAAGGCCATGTCGAGACCGGGCAGCGCGATCACGCCGAACACGACCACGAAGAACAGCCCCAGTTGTGCGAAGTCCGTCATTGTTTTTCTCCTTGTTGGTGACAAAACCGCACGATAAGGGGAAATCAGGACATAATCGGCCCTGATTTAATCGGAGGCTGAATGAAACCGACAAGCCGCGTGCTGGCGGTGCTGGAATTGTTGCAGGCCCATGGCCAGGTCAGCGGCGCCGAGATCGCGGCGCGCCTGGAGGTGGATGTGCGCACCGTGCGGCGCTACATCGCCATGCTCGAAGAGATGGGCATCCCGGTGACCGCCGAACGGGGACGTGCCGGCGGCTATGCGCTGGTGGCCGGCTTCAAGCTGCCGCCGATGATGTTTAGCGAGGACGAGGCCCTGGCCCTGTCGGTCGGACTGCTGGGCGCGCGCAGCCTGGGGCTGGAGCGCACCGCGCCGGCCATCGCCAGCGTCCAGGCCAAGCTGGAACGCACCATGCCTGCCCTGCTGCGCGAGCGCGTGCGCGCGGTGGCCGAGACCGTCCAGCTGGATGTCCGGCGCGCGGCCACCGGCGCCGGCAGCGCCGCCCTCGGCATCCTGTCGCTCGCGGCGCGGGGCCAGGAGCAGGTCCACCTCAGCTATGTCGATGCGGCAGGCAGTGTGACGCAGCGCGACATCGATCCCTACGGCCTCGCCTACCACGGCGGCGGCTGGTATGTGGTCGCTCACTGCCATCTGCGCACCGGCCTGCGCTCCTTCCGGCTCGACCGCATCGATACGATCACGCCCCTCGGCCGGCGCTTCGAGCGGCCGCGGGACTTCGATGCGCTGGCCTGGCTGGTGCGCTCGGTGGCCACGCTGCCGCGCGCGGTCACGATCGAAGTGCTGCTCAAGACGACCCTGGCAACCGCGCAGGCGCAGTTCTTCGACACCATCGGCGTGTTCGAACAGGTGGAGGATGGGGTGGTGATGCACAACCAGTCGGACGATATCGACTGGTTCGCGCGCCAGCTGGCCGCCCTGCCCTTCGGCTTCGAAATCAGGAAACCGGGCGCATTGCGCGATGCGGTGCGGGCGTGTGCACACAATCTCCTTGCGCAGCTCTAGCGCGGGCCAGCAGCCAGGCGCGTTCGACCTCGTTGCCGGCCAGGCCGGCGGCGTGGACGTAAGAAGCGCTTGCCGCATGCGTGTCGCCCAGGCGCAGGTGGAATGCGGCGCGCGCGGCATGCAGGTAATGCGAGCCTTCCATGTCGCCCAGGTTTTCCAGCGCGCGCAGTCCTTCCCCTGGCCCACTGGCCATGCCGTGGGCAACCGCGGCATTCATGCGCACGACCGGCGTGGGCAGGTGGCGCAGCAGGGCGCCGTAGAGGGCCGCGATCTGCGGCCAGTCGGTCTCCATGGCGCGTGCGGCCTTGCTGTGCAGGGCGGCGATGGCGGCCTGGATCTGGTAGGGCCCGGGGCGGCGCAGCGCCAGCCCTTCGTCGAGGATGCCCAGGCCTTCGCGGATCGCATCCTGGTCCCACAAGGAGCGGTCCTGCTGTTCCAGGGTCAGCAGCTCGCCCACGTCTGATACGCGCGCCGCGCCACGTGCATGGGTGAGCAGCATCAGGGCCAGCAGGCCCCGCACTTCGGCGTCGCCCGGCATCAGCTCGCGCATCAGGCGGCCCAGGCGGATCGCCTCCTTGCACAGGTCGAGCCGTACCAGCCGCGCACCCTCGGTCGCCGCATAGCCTTCGTTGAAGACCAGGTAGATCACCTGCAGCACGATGGCCACCCTGCCGGGCAACTCGCCGTCCAGGGGAATCACGAAGGGAATGCGGGCTTCTGCGATCTTGCGCTTGGCGCGCACCAGGCGCTGGGCGGTCGTGGCTTCGGTCTCGCAGAAGGCGCGGGCGATCTCGCGCGTGGACAGGCCGCACAGGGTGCGCAGGGCCAGCGCGCTTTGCGCGCGCGGATGCAGGGCCGGATGGCAGCACACGAAGATCAGGCGCAGCCGGTCGTCGTCCAGCTGTCCCTCTTCCCGCTCCTGCTGCGGCTCGGCCTCGAGACGGGCGAGCACCGCGCTCGAATCGTCCAGGGTGCGCGCCGCGCGGCGCAGGATGTCCAGGCCGCGGTTGCGCGCCACCGTCGTCAGCCAACCCGCCGGATTGCCTGGCAAGCCGTCGCGGGGCCAGCGTTCGAGCGCCCGGGCGTAGGCGTCCTGCAGCAGGTCTTCGGCCAGGCCGATGTCACCGAAACGGCGGATCAGCCCCGCCAGCACCTTGCCGCCCTCGCGCCGGCAGACTTCGCCGATGACGCGCGCTTCCACGGGATTCAGCCGTTATGGACGAGTGGCCGCAATTCGATCGAGCCTTGCGCGGCCGAGGGGCAGCGGGCCGCCCACTTGATGGCCTCGTCGAGGTTGTCGCACTCGATCAGCATGTAGCCGCCGAGCTGCTCCTTGGTCTCGGCAAAGGGCCCGTCGCTGCAGACCACCTTGCCGCCCCGCAGCCGCACCGTGGTGGCAGCGTGGACCGGGGCCAGCTCGGAGCCGCCGCGCAGGACGCCGGCGGCCTCCATCTCTTGCGCATAGCGGCCATATTCGGCCATCAGGGCAGCCAGGTCAGCCTCCGGCATGTCGCTGTACAACTGCTCGTCGGCGTAAATCAGGATCATGTATTCCATGCTCGTTCTCCCAAAAGGTCACCCGGACATCCGGGCGCTGGCATGACGAATGACATTGCCGCATATCGACAGAAATGTCGACGGGGGAGAACAAAACTTTAGTGCTTGTGCCCGCAGCCGCCATGGACCGGTGCGCCCGGCAGCGCGGTACCCGGTTCGCGGCCGCTGTCGCCGTCGAAGCCGGCCGCGTGCAGGCGGTCGAGGTATTGCTGCCACAGCGAGGCCTGTTCGCTGCCCAGCTTGTGCAGGTAGTCCCAGGTGAAGATGCCGCTCGCGTGGCCGTCGTCGAACAGGGGCTTGATCGCGTAGTTCCCGACCGGCTCCACGCCCGTGATGCCGACCTCGCGCTTGCCGACCTGGAGCACTTCCTGGCCGGGGCCGTGGCCCTTCACTTCGGCCGAGGGCGAGTACACGCGCATCAGCTCGAAGGGAATCGAAAAGCTGCTGCCGTCGTCGAAGGCGATTTCCAGCACGCGGGATTTCTGGCGGACGGCGATGTCGGTTGGGTTGGGCATGGTTGCTCCTCTTATTGGG
>JBFLVV010000134.1:0-5740 GCA_040758275.1 Pseudomonadota bacterium | reverse complement strand
CATCCCGAACAGGACCGTGAAACGACTTTGCGCCGATGATAGTGCTGCAACCAGTGTGAAAGTAGGTTATCGTCAGGCTAGTTATATGAAAAACCCCACCAGTGATCTGGTGGGGTTTTTTGCTTTGCGTCGCCCGACAGTTCAGGCCAGCAGTTCCTGCACCACGCGTGTCATTTCGTCGAGCCGATAGGGCTTGTGCAGCAACTGCGTGCGCTGGACTTGCTCGGCCTGATCACTCATCCCCGCTGGGAAGCCCGACGCGAACAGGACTTTCGCCCGCGGCAGGTGCTCGGCCGCCGCCCGCGCCAGATCCTGGCCCTTCACCGCGCCCGGCATCACGATATCGGTGAACACCAGGTCGATCGGCAGCCCCTGGCGGATCAGTCCCAGCGCCGTTTCTCCATCCGCCGCCTCGAGCACATACAGTCCCTGCTTGCGCAGCACCTCGACGCAAACATCGCGCACCGACGCTTCGTCTTCCACAACCAGCACGGTGCGCGTCCTGTCCCGCTCTCCTGTGTCAGGCGCGACTTCCCGCGCTGCCGGCACGGCCGGGAAGTACAGGCTGACCGTTGTGCCGTTTCCGCTCTCGCTTGCCAACTCGATCTGCCCGCCGCTCTGCTTGACGAAACCGAAGGCCAGGCTGAGGCCAAGGCCCGCACGCCGGCCACCCGGCTTGGTCGAGAAGAAGGGTTCGAAGGCGCGCCGCTGCACCTCTTCGCTCATGCCGGCGCCGGTGTCGCGCACGCGCACGCGCACATGGTCCGCTTCTCCCGCCACGCCGGGCAGCGGCGTCCGGTCGACGCTGATCGACAGCTGTCCATCCTCGCCCATGGCGTCGGCGGCATTCTGGACCAGGTGCAGCACGTTCTTCCCGAACTGCACTGGATCGAGTGCCGCCCGCGCGGCGTCGCCGTTCGACTCGATGCTCAGGCGCCGGCCCGCGAGCACGTCCGCGATCGCGGCGTGCATGCTGCGCAGATGCGCGTCGACGGGAATCGTCATCGGCTGCAGCGGCTGGCGGCGGGCGAAAGCGAGCAGCTGGGCCGCGATGCGGGCGCCACGCCGTACGCCTTCCGACGCCGCTTCCACCCTGCGCACCGTCTTTTCGTCCTGCTTGTGCATCATGCGCAGCAGTTGCAGGTGGCCGGTGATCAGCTGCAGGACGTTGTTGAAGTCATGGGCGATCCCGCTGGTGAGCTGTCCGATCGCTTCCATCTTCTCGGCCTCGTGCAGCGATGCCTGGGCGTCGGCCAGCTCGCGCGTGCGTTCGAGCAGCGCGGCCTGGCTCGCCGCCAGCGCCTGCATCGCCTGGTCGCGCTCCAGCATCGCGTGATAGGCGCGCGCGTGCGCCCGCAGGCGTGCGGCGAGCTCGATACGGTCCGGCCATTTGACCAGGTAGTCCATCGCGCCGGCCGCGAAGCCGGTCGCCTTGACCTGCGGGCTGTCGTTCGACGACAGCATGATGAGCGGGATCTGCGCCAGGTCCGGCGCTTCCTTCAGCGTGCGGATCACATCCAGTCCGCTGAACACCGGCATGTGCAGGTCGACCATGATCACGCTCGGTGCGAAGGAGCGCGCCGCACGCACTGCTTCGCCCGGCTCCTGCAGGTATTCCAGGACCAGATCCGGCTCCTGGTCCAGCATGCCGGCGACCAGCTCCGCGTTGATGCGGTGGTCGTCGATCAGCAGGATCCGGCTCGTATGTGTGTGCATGTTCATGAAGCGGATACGGATCAGTGCAAGGTCGTGGCGACGTACGCGATGCTCATTTCGAGCTGCGGCAGGTCGTAGGGTTTGGGCAGCACCGCCATGCCGCTTGCCGGTGGAACGCGCGTGCTGTGGCCGTCGCCCGAAGCGAGGATCACCTTCAGCGTCGGTTGCGAGGCCATGGCCCGGTTGGCAAGCTCGATGCCGGACAGGCCGGGCAAATTCAGGTCGGTGAACAGGATGTCGATGTCGTGTTCCTTCAGGAGTGTCAGCGCCTGCTCGGCGGAGGCACTGCCGCTGGCGTCGTGTCCGAGCGCCGCCAGCAGCTCGCACGCCAGCTCGCGCGTGTCGGGATCGTCTTCCACGACCAGGATGCGCTGGCCGCCGGCATTCGGCTCTAGCGCCTGCACCGGATCCGCCGGCCTCGCGGTGACGGGAGCCGCCGGTCCGCCGAGCTGCGCGCGCACCGCGCGTGCCAGCTGTTCCCGGTTGTAGGGCTTGGGCAGCAGGTCGAGCTCCTCGTCGAAGGATGCATCCGGCAGCTGGCCCGAAGCGAGCATGATGTCGGTGCGTGGCGACAAGGTACGGCACTGGCGGACCAGGCTCGCGCAATCGACCGCCCCCGGCATCGAGATATCGGTAAACAGCAGGTCGACCGGCAAGCCGCTGCCGAGGATGGCCAGCGCTTCCTGGCCGTTCCCGGCCCGCAGCACCCGGTAGCCCAGGCCGGCGAGGATCTCGGTGGTGGTGGCGATCACGGCGGGGTCGTCGTCGACCACCAGGATGGTTTCATGGCCGCCCGGGATGGCGGTGTCGGCCGCAGCTTCCTCTGCCAGCACCTGGCCCGCCGCGCGCGGGAGGTAGATCGCAATCGTCGTGCCTTCGCCCGGCGTGCTGCGCACCTTGATTTCGCCGCCGCTTTGCTTGACGAAGCCGTACACCATGCTCATGCCGAGGCCCGTGCCCTTGCCCGGCGCCTTGGTCGTGTAGAAGGGATCGAAGATCTTGTCGAGGATTTCCGGCGGCATGCCGCAGCCGCTGTCGGTGATCGACAGGCAGACGTGGTCGCCGCCCAGGCTTGCGTCGTGCGGCGCGTTCGCCAGTCCGATGGTGAGGCTGCCGCTGCCGTCCATGGCGTCGCGCGCATTGATCGCCATGTTCAGGATGGCGTTCTCGAGCTGGTTGCGGTCGACCTGGACGTTCCACAGGCCGGCGTTCTGGCGGATCTCGACAGCGATGCGGTCGCCCATCGCGCGCAGCAGCAGCGACTCCATGCCGCCTATCAGTTCGCCGAGGTGGGTCACGACCGGCTGCAGCGGCTGGCGGCGCGCAAAGGCGAGCAGCTGCGAAGACAGTTTCGAACCCCGTTCGACCGCGGCGACGGCGCTGGCCACGCGTCCCGTGGCTTGGGGGCCGATGCCGTCGAGTTCCATCAGCTGCAGGTTGCTCGAGATGATCTGGAGGACGTTGTTGAAGTCGTGTGCGACGCCGCTCGCGAGCTGGCCCACCGCTTCCATTTTATGGGCCTGCCGCAGCGCGTCCTCGGCCTTGAAGCGTCCCGCCTCTTCCTGCTCGACCTTGCGTTCCAGGGACTGGTTCAGTTCGCGCAGCGCGGCTTCGGCCTGCCGCAGGTTTTCCTCGGTCCGCTTGCGTTCAGTGATGTCGAAGGCCACGCCGAGGTAGCGGCGTTCGCCGGCCACCGTGCTGCGCATGGATTGGCCGCGGCGTGCGATCCAGCGCATCTCGCCCGTGTCCGCGCGCCGGATCCGATATTCGTTGTAGCCGATCGGATTGTCGTCGTTGTCCAGGCGCCGCGGGCCCGACAGGTGCCGGTCTTCAGGATGGACGTGCTCCACCAGCAGCTCGGCGGTGATCTCGGTGTCGGGTGCGAAGCCCCAGATGCGGCGGTAGGCATCCGACACCGCCATCTTGCCGGTATTCGGGAACCACTCGAAGGTGCCGATCTCTCCGGCTTCCTGGGCGACCCGCAGGCGTTCCTCGGTCAACGCATGGTCGGTGACGTCGATGCCTTCCACGAAGATGGCGTAGGTCTGGCCATCGGCGTGCTTCAGCGGCTGGTAGACGAAGTCGAGGATGCGGCGCTCGGTCCCGATGCCGCCGCCGCTGTCCAGCAGCACGTCGACGTTCTGGCCGTGATAGGGCTCGCCGTCGCGGTAGACGCGGTCCAGCAGTTCGAAGATGCCTTGTCCTTCCAGCTCGGGCAGCGCGGCGCGCACGGGTTTGCCCATGACATCCCGGTGCTGCACCAGCCTTCGATAAGAATCGTTGGCGAGTTCGTAGACATGGTCCGGTCCGACCAGCACGGCCATGAAGCTCGGCGCCTGGCGGAACAGGGTATTCAGGAAGTCCATGTCCGCCGCCAGGCGCCGGTTGAGGTCTTCGAGCCTGATGCGCAGGGCGTCGAGGTCGGCGTTGGCCCGCTTGAGATGCTGCTCCTGCCGGTCGCGCTCGCGTTCGGCGGTGACCCGCGCAGTGGTATCGATCACCGTCGACAGGGCGCCGCAAATCCGGCCATGCTCGTCCGCAGCCGGAGAATAGTAGAGGTCGAACCAGGTATCCCGTGGGACGCCGTGCCGGGCGAGGACGAAGTGCGCGTCGCGGAAAACGCGCTCTTCGCCGGCGAAGCAGGCGTCGAAGACTTCCCGGTTGAAGTCCCAGGCCTCGGGCCAGGCATCGCGCACCGATCCGCCGAAGGCCTGCGGGTGGCGGTCCGCCGCGATGCGCGCATAGGCGTCGTTGTAGATGAGGGTGCGGTCCTCGCCCCAGACGAGCACCATGCTGACGGGGGCGCGCAGGACGGCCTCGAGGAGGATGCGCAGGCTGTCCGGCCAGATGTCGAGCGGGCCAAGCGAGGTCTGGCTCCAGTCCTTTGTCCGAACAAGGGCTGCCGCTTCGCCGCCGCAGGTAGGCCACACCGACTTGCTCATGATCGCGCCGTATCGTCAGGGAAGGAATGACTGACGGGGTCGCCAGCACCAGGGGCACAGTGTAACACTGGAAACACTGTGCGCCTTTGGACGCGCGTTCTTCTGCAATCAAGCCATGCGGACCGTGCCGCTGAGGCGCAGCTCGAGCTTTTCCCAGAAGCGGTCGTGGATCGGCAACAGGATCACATTGCAGATCGGCTCCAGCACGGCCGCCATACCGCCGAAGGCCAGCGAACCGGTGGCGAAATACATGACGCCGAAAGCCACAATCATGTGGAGGGTGGTCTGGCTGACCTTTTCCGCAGCGATCCGCATGTAGCGCTCGCGCTCGTCACGCGCCTTGGCGCGGATGGCAGACCAGGCCTTTTCGTGGAAGGGCAGCAGGAGCACATTGATGACCGGTTCGATGAGGAGTGCGAGGCCGCCGATCAGCATGGAGCCTGTCACCGCGTAGGTGATGACAAAAGCGATCGCAAGATGGGCGACTACTTGGCTGGTTTTCTTGACTGCGACGACCATGACGTTCTCTCTTTGCTTCGTTATCACTGCGGTAGGAACAAATGATAACGATTCTCGTTCATAGTCTAAAGAAAATTAAATTGAATTATTCGATAGCTAGTGACTATTGAAAGACGAGAGCGCGGGACTTGCGGAGATGCCATGTGGTTTGCTATAGTCTTGCTCCTCCGACGCCGGCGCAGCTTTCAAAGCAGCGACAGCGAAGGAAAAGAGGGGCTTGACGATAAACGCAAAACACCGCATAATCTCGCTTCTCTGCTGCTGACGAACACAACGCTTCGCACGGTGCAGCAAGGTAGTACAGAACAACGATCTTTAACAATCAACAGTCGATAAGTGTGGGCGTTTGATGAGGGTGCCGGCTGAGTTCGCTCAGCTGCATACTTAAATTATCAAATGTTCGCACAAAGTATTAAACGTAATCTTCGAAAGAAGGTTCGTCAGTATTTTGAGTGAGCGACCCAGCAGAAATGCTGGTGACTCGAAAGAGTCAACAAACAGAGATTGAACTGAAGAGTTTGATCCTGGCTCAGATTGAACGCTGGCGGCATGCTTTACACATG
>JBFLVV010000133.1:0-5806 GCA_040758275.1 Pseudomonadota bacterium | reverse complement strand
GATCGCCTCCATGGTCGCCGATGTACACCGCATCCTCACCCGCGGCGGCATCTTCATGTACCCGATCGACAGCAAGATCAAGGCTCAGGGCGGCAAGCTGCGCCTGATGTACGAGGCCAACCCGATGGCGATGCTCGTCGAGCAGGCCGGCGGTATGGCCATCACAGGCACCGAGCGCATCATGGACATCGCCCCGACCAAGCTGCACCAGCGCGTGCCGGTCATCCTCGGCTCCAAGAACGAAGTGCAGAAGGTGTGGGACTACCACAAGGGCTGATCGCCCGCCTGATGGCTGCACCAACCCCGCTCCGGCGGGGTTTTTTGTTGGTTCTTCGCGTAGGTCCGGGCTAGCCCGGACCTACGCGAAGAACCTTTTTTTGCCAACCTTCGTCGATCTTCGCTGTTCCGGGCGGCGTCCCTCTCTCCGATGCGCACCGCCGGGAAGGGGCGACACAACCACTTGCGATGCGCAGGGTTGAATTGTTCACGCGGATAGATATGATGCGACGCATTCTCATTTGCATAAGCATCCACTATGTCGGCCGTCGCGCTTGATCGGCACTCCCCTCTGCCCGCTTCCTGGGGCCGCATCCTGCCCCTGGGGCTGGCCATTGCCGGGCATGTGGGGCTGGCGCTGGCGCTCTGGCCGCGCGAGGAGATTTGCCTCCCGGCGAGCCGTGAGCAGGTCGTCAGCGTCAGCCTGATCGCCCCGCCGGCGCCGCCCGCACCCGTCGTGGAGACGACTCCGCCCGAGCCGCAGCCGGTGGTCGAGACCCCGGCGCCGGTCCTGGAGCCTCCACCGCCGCCCAAGGCCGTGGCGAAGAAGGTCGTGGAGAAAAAGCCCAAGCAGGCAGAGCAGTCCGCCCCGCCGGAGGCCCCTGCCACACCGGCCCCGGCTCTTGCCGCACGCCCCGTGCCCGCCGCCAGCCCCCCTGTGGCGGCACCCGCTCCGGCGGCGCCGTTGCCGGAACCTCCGCTCATCGAGGCGCGCCACGATGCGGACTACCTCAACAACCCGGCGCCGGCCTATCCCCCCCTGTCCCGCCGCCTGGGCGAGGAGGGGCGCGTGGTGGTGCGCGCGCAGGTCGGGCCGGACGGCCTGCCGCAGGCGGTCGATGTGCGCACCAGCTCGGGCAGCGCGCGGCTGGACGAGGCCGCTCTCAAGGCGGTGCGCCAATGGAAATTCATCCCGGCCCGGCGCGGCGAGGCGGTGGTGTCCAGCTGGGTCCTGATCCCCTTCTCATTCACCCTGGAGCGTTGAACGATGCAAGCTTCTTTCGATCTGGCCGCCCTCTGGGCCCAGGGCGATGGCGTGGCCCATGCCACCCTGATCCTGCTGCTGATGATGTCCCTCGTCAGCTGGACCCTGATCCTGGCCAAGGCCTGGCAGCTGACGCGCCTGCGTTCGGCCGCGCCGCGTGTGCTGGAGCGGTTCTGGAACGCCGCCTCGCTCGACGAGGGCCTGCACGGCCTGCGGGACTTGCCCGCCTTCGCCCGCCTGGCGGAGGCGGGATCGCGCGCCATGCGCCATGCCCGCCAGCATGCCACCGAGGGCCACAGCCACCTGGACAGCCACCTCTCCACCAGCGAGCTGGTCACCCGCGCCCTGCGTCACGGCATCCAGTCCTCCAGCAGCCGGCTGGAGAACGGCCAGGCCTGGCTGGCCTCGATCGGAGCCACCGCACCGTTCATCGGCCTGTTCGGCACCGTGTGGGGCATCCACCATGCCCTGCTGGCCATCGGCACCACCGGCCAGGCCGGGCTCGACCAGGTCGCGGGCCCGGTGGGCGAAGCCCTGATCATGACTGCGCTTGGCCTGTTCGTGGCCATTCCGGCAGTGTTGGCCTACAACGCCTTCAACCGCGCCCTGCGCGTGGTCGGCGCCGATCTGGACGGCTTCGCGCATGACTTGCACGCCTTCTTCACCCTCGGTCAGCCCGACCCGGATGCCGCCTGCCAGTTCGGCGGTCCCTGCCGCGAGCCGGTCACCGCGCGCGCGGAAGCGCAGGAGGCCGCCTGATGTCCTTCGGGGGCTTCGACAACCGCGATGCGCAGCCGATGGCAGAGATCAACATGACTCCGCTGGTCGACGTCATGCTGGTGCTGCTGATCATCTTCATGGTCACCATGCCACTGATGACGAAGGCCATTCCGATCGACCTGCCGCAGGTGGCGCAGGCCCCGGCCGACGAGGAGCCGGAAGCCATCCGCCTCTCGCTCGATGCCGCGGGCGCGCTGTACTGGGAGGACGAGATGATCGACGCGTCCACCCTGGACGCCCGCCTGGCGGAGGCCGCCGCGCGCCAGCTCCAGCCGGAGCTGCGCCTGGCCGCCGACAAGGACACCCGCTTCCAGCCGCTGGCCGAGGTGATGGCCGCCGTGCGCGGCGCGGGCCTGAGCAAGCTCGGCTTCGTCACCCTGTCGGGAGATGGCCATGCAGCGCCCTGACGACGCCCGCCCGGACCTGACCGTGGTGCGCCTGTGCGAGCCGCGCCCGGGCCAGCCGCCGCTGATCTCCTCGCGTGACCTGCTGCGCCACGGTCCGGAGCTTCTGATCGAGCACTGCGGCCAGCTCTACCGTCTGCGCCTGACCCGCGAGCACAAGCTGATCCTGACCAAATAACACACTTCCATCCCGGCAGACCGCCTGCCGTCCACCTCTCCGCCAGCAAGCCAGGCATTGCGCCAAGCCAGCCAGCCATCAGCCTCTGTCTTCAAGGAGCACCCATGACTGATCAGGCCCGCAACTCCGCCGCGCTTCGCCGCGGGGCCGTGATGACCAAAACCAGGCTTGCCCTGGCCGTGACCGCCGCGATCTGCGGCTTCCAGGCCCATGCGCTGGCCGAAACCCAGCTGCCGCGCATCGACGTGGTCGGCGAGGGCGAACAGGCGATCGCCAAGCTGCCGGGGGCGGTGGCGATCATCGACAAGGAGGAGCTGGAGCTCAGGCAGCCCCTCTCGGTCCAGGATGCGCTCAAGGCCGTGCCCGGCCTGATGGTGCGCGAGGAGGAGGGCTACGGCTTCATTCCGAACATCGGCATGCGCGGCCTGAATCCCAACCGCAGCCAGAAGGTGCTGGTGCTGGAGGATGGCGTGCCGGTGGCGCCGGGCCTGTTCCTCGCCAACGAGTCCTACTACAGCCCGCGCGTCGAGCGCATGGAGAGCATCGAGGTGCTCAAGGGCGCGGCCGGACTGCGCTACGGCCCGACCACGATCGGCGGGGTCATCAACTACAAGACCAAGGCGCCGGAGGATGGTGTCCGGGTGACCGCCAAGGCGGGATCCCACGGCTATTACTCCCTCGGCCTCGATGCGGGCGGCGCTGCGCCCTCCGGCGAGGCGGTCGGCGGCATCAGCCTGGTGACCGCCAAGGGCGATGGCTTCCGCAACAACGGCTTCGACATGAACGATGTCGTGGTCAAGGGCGGCATGGCGCTCGGCGACAAGCAGTGGATCAGCGCCAAGTTCACCCACTACGACAACGAGATCAACACCTCCTACGTCGGCCTGCGTCCCAACGAATTCCGTGACGATCCCACCAAGAACCCCGCGCCGAACGACTTCTTCCTCACCGATCGCAACTCGTTCGACATCAACCACGAGCTTTTCGTCAACGACCGGGTGCGCCTCAATACCCTGTTGTACTGGAGCCAGCTGACTCGCGACTTCTGGCGCCGGGACGTTGCCAGCCGCAGCGCCGACGGCACGACCTTCGTGGAGTGCGGCATCGACAGATTCTGCATGTCCGGCCGCAATCGCACCTTCGAGATGGCTGGCATCGACTCCCGCCTGCACATCGAACATGACGGCTTCGGCATCAAGAACGAGGCCGAGATCGGCGTCCGCCTGCACAGCGACGCGCTCAGCAACAAGACCGTGCGCTCCAGGACCAACCCGAACGCCCGCTCCGGCGAGCTGACCGGGGACGAGACCCAGAAGGCCACCGGCGTCGCGCTCTACGGCCAGAATCGTTTCGTGATCAACGACAAGGTTGCCGTGACTCCGGGCCTGCGCATCGAAACCTATGACCAGGAGCGCAAGAACGAGCTGACGGGCGTTGCCGGCACCTCCAGCAACACCGAGGTCATCCCGGGCCTTGGGGCGACCTGGCAGGTGACCCCGCAGGCCCAGCTGTTCGCGGGCGCCTACAAGGGCTTCTCCCCGGCCATGGTGGCCACGGCAATCAGCGCCGACGGTGTCGACCAGGAGCTGGGCGCCGAGCGCTCGACCAATTTCGAGATCGGCGTGCGCGGTGCGGTCGAGCGCCTGCGCTACGAGGCGACCGTGTTCCACATGGACTTCGACAACCAGATCGTCAACCAGAGCCTGTCCGGCGGCATCACCAAGGCCAACGGCGGCCAGACCCTGCACCAGGGCCTCGAGCTGGCGCTGGGTTACGACTTCGGCGCGGGCTGGGGCATCGACGCCAACGCGACCTACCTTCCCACCGCCAAGTTCAAGGGCGATTCCCTGGGCCCCGACGGCAACCGCCTGCCCTACGCGCCCGAGCTGAGCGCGAACCTGGGCCTGAGCTACCGCACCGGCGGGCTCAAGACCAGCCTGAACGCCTACTACGTCTCCAGCCATTTCTCCGATGCGGACAACACCGTGGAGGAAAGCGCGGATGGGCGCGTGGGCGAGATCTCGGGCTACACCACCCTGGGCTTGAGCGCGAACTACGCGGTAAACAAGCAGCTCAGCGTGTTCGGCGCGGTGCGCAACCTGACGGACGAGAAGTACATCGCCAGCCGCCATCCGGACGGCATCTTCCCCGGAGCGGAGCGCAACTTCCAGGTCGGTGTGAGCTACAAGTTCTGATCTGCGGCTGAGACCACTGCCGCGCGGCCTCGCCGCACACCCATGACGAACCCCTGCCGCGCGCACACGCGGCAGGGGTTTCCTGTTTTCAGCGAGCCGCGATCATGGCGCGACGGCAAGACGGTCGCGCTCCGGGCGCGTCCCTCCAAGACGCCGGGAGGGCAGTGGTACACTCCCGCCCCACTATTCAACTTCTGACCGATTCCCATGAGCGACAGCATTGACTGCATCATCTTCCGCAGCCGCCTGAAGGACGGCATGTACCTCTACCTGCGCGCCGACATGCCCTACGGGGATCTTCCCGAGGTCCTGCGCCAGCGCATGGGCCGCGAGCCGGAGGAGGCCATGCGGCTGAGCCTGACCCCGGCGCGCAAGCTCGCCCGCGAGGATGTGGCCAAGGTGATGGCCAACCTGGTCGCGCAGGGGTTCCATCTGCAGATGCCGCCGACCGACGAATACTTGGCGGGTTGGGACAACGATAAGCTGGGGCTGCGCGCGCGCAAGGACTGAGCCGGCCGCCCACGGTGTTGGGAGGCCCGCCCTCGGGCCGATGGGGATGGAGGGCGTTGCGCGGTGGAGGCGCCTCAGGAGGGCGTCCCGGGCCGTTCTTCGTGCCGTCCCCATCGCGCCGGGGGCGGCGCTCCTACATCATCACCCCTGCCTCCTGACCGGATCGGGCGCCATCCTCAGGCCTCCGCGGTCTACCCGTCCTCCCCGGCAAAGCAGGTGCGGTTGCGCCCGAGTTCCTTGGCGCGGTAGAGGGCGGCGTCGGCCAGCGAGAACAGGCGGTCGGCCTGCCCGCGTGCACTGGCATGGCAGGCGATGCCGATGCTGATCGTGACCGGGGCGATGCCCAGGCCTCCCGGCCAGTCGAGGGCCGCGACCTGCTGGTGCAGCCGGGCGGACAGGTACTCCCCTTCGTCCGGGCCGGTATCCGGCAGGATCAGCAGGAACTCCTCGCCGCCCCAGCGGAAGATCTGGTCGGAGC
>JBFLVV010000132.1:0-5994 GCA_040758275.1 Pseudomonadota bacterium | reverse complement strand
CATGAAGCGTTCGCCGTTCGAGTTGATCAGGATGCCGCCCTCGCCACGGACACCTTCCGTGATCAGGACGCCCGCGCCGGCCACGCCGGTCGGGTGGAACTGCCAGAACTCCATGTCCTGCAGCGGCAGGCCGGCGCGCGCCGCCATGCCCATGCCGTCGCCGGTGTTGATGAAGGCGTTGGTCGATGCGGCGAAGATGCGGCCTGCGCCGCCGGTGGCGAAGATGGTGGTCTTCGCTTCCAGGATCATCACGTCGCCGGTTTCCATTTCCAGGGCCATCACGCCGACCACGTCGCCTTCGGCGTCGCGGATCAGGTCGAGGGCCATCCACTCGACGAAGAAGTGGGTGCGGGCACGGACGTTACGCTGGTACAGGGTGTGCAGCAGTGCGTGGCCGGTACGGTCGGCCGCGGCGCATGCGCGCTGGACCGGCTTCTCGCCGAAGTTCGCGGTGTGGCCGCCGAATGGGCGCTGGTAGATCGTGCCGTCCGGGTTGCGGTCGAATGGCATGCCGAAGTGTTCGAGCTCGTACACGACCTTCGGGGCTTCACGGCACATGAATTCGATCGCGTCCTGGTCGCCCAGGTAGTCGCCACCCTTGACGGTGTCGAACATGTGCCAGTACCAGTCGTCTTCGCTCATATTGCCCAGCGAGGCGCCGATGCCGCCCTGCGCTGCGACGGTGTGCGAACGGGTCGGGAAGACTTTCGACAGCACCGCCACGTTCAGGCCGGCTTCAGCCAGCTGCAGCGATGCGCGCATGCCGGAACCGCCGGCGCCAACGATGACCGCGTCAAAGCGACGGGTAGGGATTGCAGTTTTGATAGCTGCCACGATTACACACTCCAGAGAATTTGCACGGTCCAGGCGGCGCAGGCGAGCAGCCAGAAGATGGTCAACAGCATCAGGAACAGGCGCAGGCCTGCCGATTTGACGTAGTCCATCCAGATGTCACGGATGCCGACCCAGGCGTGGTAGAACAGGCCGAGGAAGGTCACCAGCGAGAACAGCTTGAACCACTGCTTCGCGAACAGGCCTGCCCACGCTTCGTACGAGAATTCATTCGCGCTCAAGAAAGAAACCAGCAGCACGACAGTGTAGACGGCCATGACGATGGCGGTGACGCGTTGCGCGAGCCAGTCTTTCACGCCGTAGTGGGCGCCGACGACGAGGCGGCGCGGGCCGATGTTATTTTTAGTTGCCATGATTTAGAACACTCCGAACAATTTCAGGCCGACCAGCGCGGTCAGCACCAGGCTCACGACCAGCACCCAGCGTGCGGTCTTCTGCGCAGCGTCCTTGTCCAGGGCCAGGTGGTTGTCCATGAACAGGTGGCGAACGCCGGCGGTGAAGTGGTGCAGGTAGGCCCAGGAGAGGCCCAGCAGGATGATCTTGACGAACGGGTTATCGACGATGCCCGCGAAGTGGGCAAACGAGTACTCGGAACGCAGGCTTTCCTGCAGCAGGTAGAGCAGGAACGGCAGGAACAGGAACAGGCCGGCGCCGCTCACGCGGTGCAGGATCGACACGATGGCCGATGGCGGCATGCGATATTTACCCGTAATATCCCCAATGCCAACGTTGCGGAACTCCGGCCGCCCTTTTTTTGCTGCATCTTTCACGGCTTCGGACATGTAACACCTCCCTTATGACGACAGTTTTTTAGTGAACCCTTGATTTTCGCCGATTTTGTGACTGGCTCCAAATTCCGTTGCCAGAATCTACAGCCGCGCAACAAACCGGGTACTGTTCGTCGCTTACTCAAAACCAACTAATTTTAATCGCTTCGTGCGATTGCTGCTGAGGCCGGCCCCGGCGTCAGCAGTTGTAGGGTGGGCAGGTTTCCTGCCCACGCGGTCAAATTACGTATCTCGGCCCGCTACGTGGATCACAACCGTTCGTTGACCGCGTGGGCGGGAGACCCGCCCACCCTACGATAATTCGTTCTGGTAGTGATGGCGGGCGGTCGAATAGATCCCCCTGCGCAGCTCCACCGGTTTATCTCCATACGAGAACGACACGCGATCCGCGCACAGCAGCGGCGTACCTTCCGCCACCTTCAAATGCTCGGCCGCCGCGGCATCCGCCGACACCGCCCGGATCTTCTCGGTCGCGCGGATCATGCGCGTCCCGAATTCCGATTCGAACAGCCCGTACATCGGCCCCTTGTATTCCACCAGCCGCTCCGCCGTCAGCCCCTTGAACAGCTGCCCTGGCAGCCACAGCTCTTCGAGGATGGTCGGCACGCCATCGAAGGACTGCACGCGCTTGATGTACACCACCGTGTCGCCCGAATTCAGTTCGAGCAGGCGCGCCACTTCGGCCGTGGCGCGGATGCGCAGCACGGCGATGAAGCGGTTGTCCGGATGGTGGGGAATGCCCTCGTCGGGCATCAGGCGCAGGAAGCGGAAGTGCGCGCGCTCTTCAAAGTGGGTGGCGACGAAGGTGCCCTTGCCCTGGCGGCGCACCACCAGGTTCTCGGCCGCGAGCTCGTCGATGGCCTTGCGCACGGTGCCCTGGCTGACCTTGAAGCGGCCGGCCAGTTCGACCTCGCTCGGCATGAGTTCGCCTGGTTTCCACTCGCCCGACTGCAGGCTCTGGGTGATCAGGGCCTTGATCTGCTGGTACAGCGGACGGAACGACGGCGATGCGTCGGGACTCGCTGCATCGCTGCTGTTGGGCGGGACGGGATTCATAGACCGCGATTTCACCACAAATGCGCACCTGAGTCCAGTATAAGACCTCTAGGACATGTGTCTTATATAAGACATATGATATGAATTGACAGAGTGAACACCGGAGGCATACACTCGCGATCGGTTTGGACCTCCGCTTGTCCACGCACGGACACGCGCGATATCCATTTGACAGGGTGTCTGTTTTGGTATCATTGCAGCTTTCCCCGGTCCGCCGCCGCGGAATCAGGCATCCTTTACGCTCGACCGTTTTCATTCCCACTTTGGAGATTCATCATGGCTAAAACCCCAATGCGCGTTGCCGTCACCGGCGCAGCCGGCCAGATCGGCTATTCCCTGCTGTTCCGCATCGCCAACGGCGACATGCTGGGCAAGGACCAGCCGGTCATCCTGCAGCTGCTCGAGATCGACAACGAGAAGGCACAGAAGGCGCTGAAGGGCGTCATGATGGAGATCGACGACTGCGCATTCCCGCTGCTGGCCGGCATGACCGCCCACGCCGACCCGATGACCGCCTTCAAGGATGCCGACGTGGCCCTGCTGGTCGGCGCACGTCCGCGCGGCCCGGGCATGGAGCGCAAGGACCTGCTGGAAGCCAACGCCCAGATCTTCACGGTGCAGGGCAAGGCCCTGGACGCCGTCGCTTCGCGTGACGTGAAGGTCCTGGTGGTCGGCAACCCGGCCAACACCAACGCCTACATCGCCATGAAGTCGGCCCCGAACCTGCCGGCCAAGAACTTCACCGCCATGCTGCGCCTGGACCACAACCGCGCCCTGTCGCAAGTCGCCGCCAAGCTGGGCAAGCCGGTCGGTTCGATCGAGAAGATGGCCGTGTGGGGCAACCACTCGCCGACCATGTACGCCGACTACCGCTTCGCCACCATCGACGGCCAGTCGGTGAAGGAAGCGATCAACGACGACGTCTGGAACCGCGACACCTTCCTGCCGACCGTCGGCAAGCGCGGCGCCGCCATCATCGACGCACGCGGCGCATCGTCGGCAGCTTCGGCAGCCAACGCAGCGATCGACCACGTGCGTGACTGGGTGCTGGGCACGGGCGGCAAGTGGACCACCATGGGCATCCCGTCGGACGGTTCGTACGGCATCCCGGAAGGCACCATGTTCGGCTTCCCGGTGACCACCGAAAACGGCGAATACAAGATCGTCCAGGGCCTGGAGATCGACGCGTTCTCGCAAGAGCGCATCAACCTGACCCTGAAAGAGCTGGAAGAAGAGAAAGCCGGCGTCGCTCACCTGCTGGGCTAAGTAGTACAACGGCGCGTCCGCATGTCGCGGGCGCGTCAACCGTGCCATGCCGGTCCGCCGGCATGGCCGATCCGTTTCAAGACATACCATGCACCCTTCCGAGGTTTTATTCCAGGGCAAACGCCAGCCGCTCCTCCTCCCCGCCTGCGATCACTACGCCGGTTCGGAGAAGCTGATGCGCAAATCGATGGCCCTGCAACAAGAGCTTGGCCCCGTCTTCGACATCACCTTCGACTGCGAGGACGGCGCCGCCGCCGGCAGTGAAGCCGAGCACGCACTGCTGGTCACCCAGTTGGTGAACTCCGACGACAACCGCTTCAACCGCATCGGCGTACGCCTGCACGACACCGGCAGCGAACACTTCGCGGCGGACGTCGCCGTCATCGTGGGCGCCACGGCAAGCCGCCTGGCCTATGTGGTGCTCCCTAAAGTGGAAAGCGCCGCCGAAGTCATTCGCGCCATCGACCTGATCAACCAGCACGCCGCCAAGGCCGGCCGCACCGATTTGCCGGTCCACGTCCTGATCGAGACCCACGGCGCCCTGCGCGAAGCCTACGACATCGCCGCCCTGCCCCAGGTCGAATGCCTCTCGTTCGGCATCATGGACTTCGTATCAAGCCACTACGGCGCGGTGCCGGCCAGCGCGATGCGCACGCCGGGCCAGTTCACCCACCCGCTGGTGGTGCGCGCGAAGCTCGAGATGGTCGCGGCCTGCCACGCCCACGGCAAGGTGGCTTCGCACAACGTCACCACCGACATCAGGGACAGCGCGGTGGTCGCCAACGACGCCCAGCGCGCTGGTGCGGAATTCGGCTTCACCCGCATGTGGAGCATCCACCCGGACCAGATCAAGCCGATCCTGAAAGCCTTCACGCCGCGCCTGTCGGAAGTGAATGAAGCGACGAATATTTTGACGGAAGCCATGAACGCGGGATGGGGGCCGATCGCGCAACACGGCCGCTTGCACGACCGCGCGAGCTACCGATATTATTGGACCGTTTTGCAGCGCGCGAAGCTGGCAGGCCTGGCGCTGCCGGAAGCCGCGGCGGCAATCGTCAACCAAACGGATTCCAACTGATGTCCTCCCTCCTCTCCCGATTCCTGGCTGCCGGCGCGTTTGCGCTGGCAGGCATTGGCGTGTGCGCAAACGCATCCGCCGCCCCTGAAAAACACCCGAAGGCCGAAGCAGTCCTGAAGGCCAAGTCCAAGTCCAAGCCGAAGGCAAAGGTAAAGAAAGGCGCGAAGATCGCAGCCGGCGCCGCCGCTGCCGCAGCCGTCGCCGCGCCGGCGGCCAACCCGCAGGACGTGGACGAACCGGACATCACCGATACCGTCGTGACCGAATACGCTTGCGAACTCGGCAACAAGATCACGATCTACACGAACGCCCAGGACGACAGCCACATCGCCCTGCGCTGGAAGAAGCGGCTGCACCGGCTGAACCGCGTGGGCACCACCACCGGCGCGCTGCGCTTCGAGAACCCCTACTTTGGCCTGATCTGGATCGGCATCCCGGCCAAGGGCATCCTGCTGGACTCGAAGCTGAACCGCCAGCTGGCCAACGAATGCAAGAACGCGGAGCAGTCGGCGCCAGTGACGGCCTCGCTGCCCGCGGAGAAGAAAAGCTGATCCGGGGCCGCAAGCCACGGATTGCCTGATGTTTTGCAATTGAAAGAACAATATCCCCACTGAAGGAGAGATGATGTCTCACAACACCCTGAACACTCTGAAGGAATTCCCGGTTGGCGCCGGCCAGACCGGCCAGTACTACTCGCTGCCAGCCCTGGGTGAAGCCCTCGGTGTGAACCTGTCGCGCCTGCCGGTGTCGATCCGTATCGTCCTCGAATCCGTCCTGCGCAACTGCGACGGCAAGAAGGTCACCGAAGAGCACGTGAAGCAGCTCGCCAACTGGGGCGCGACCGCCGAGCGCACCGACGAGATTCCTTTCGTCGTCGCCCGCGTCGTGCTGCAGGACTTCACCGGCGTGCCGCTGCTGGCCGACCTGGCCGCGATGCGCAACGTCGCCGCCAAG
>JBFLVV010000131.1:0-6057 GCA_040758275.1 Pseudomonadota bacterium | reverse complement strand
CACGCACTTGTGGCACACGGTGCAGTGGTCGGACACGTCCTCGAACTCTTCCCAGTGGCGGATCGAGACGCCGCGGCGGGTCTGCTCCTCATATAGGAAGGCTCCGATCAGGGCCGAGGTCGAGAGGATCTTGTCGCGCGGCGAGTACAGCAGGTTCGACTGCGGCACGTGGGTGGTGCAGACCGGCTTGCACTTCCCGCAGCGCAGGCAGTCCTTGATGCTGTTGGCGATCTCGCCAATATCGCTCTGCTGCATGATGAGCGATTCGTGGCCCATCAGGCCGAAGGAGGGCGTATAGGCATTGCGCAGGTCGGCCGACACGGCGGTCGTGTTGAGCAGCTTGCCCTTGTTGAAGCGACCTTCCGGATCGACGCGCAGCTTGTAGTCGCGGAATTCGCGGATCTCTTCGTCGGTGAGGAATTCGAGCTTGGTGATGCCGATGCCGTGTTCGCCCGAGATCACGCCGTCCAGCGAACGCGCAAGCCGCATGATGCGCTCGACGGCCTTGTGGGCGTCCTGCAGCATCGCGTAGTCGTCCGAGTTCACCGGCAGGTTGGTGTGCACGTTGCCGTCGCCCGCGTGCATGTGCAGGGCCACGAAAACGCGCGAACGCAGCACGCGCTTGTGGATCGCGGTGCACTCGTCGAGGATGCACTTGTAGGCGGCGCCGTTGAAGATCTGGCGCAGCGGGGCGCGCAACTCCTGCTTCCAGGAGACGCGGATGGTGTGGTCCTGCACCACGTCGAACAGCAGCGCGTCCGGCTGCGCACCGATGCGGCCGTCGAGCGTCGCCGACAGGCCGTCCAGGCCCAGCTCATCGAGCTTGCTGCGCACGTCACGCAGCGGCGCGTCCAGGTTCGCCAGGATGAAGCCCCAGCGCGCCTGCACGAGTTCGACCAGCGCCACCGCCTGTTGCGGACGGTCGCCCAGGATCTCGGCGCGGTCGACGGTGTCGCCGGTGGCGTCGTCACTCTTCTCGATCGGCAGGTGTTCGTTCGACAGGTACTCGTGCAGCTGTTCCGCGAGCTGCAGCTTGTTCTTGATCGACAGCTCGACGTTGATGCGCTCGATCCCGTCGGTGTACTCGCCCATGCGGTTCAGCGGGATCACCACGTCTTCGTTGATCTTGAAGGCGTTGGTGTGGCGCGCGATCGCCGCGGTGCGGGCGCGGTCGAGCCAGAATTTCTTGCGCGCTTCCGGGCTGACGGCCACGAAACCCTCGCCCACGCGGGTGTTCGCCAGGCGCACCACTTCCGAGGCCGCAATCGCCACCGCGTTTTCGTCGTCGCCGACGATGTCGCCGAACAGCGCCATCTTGGGCAGCATGCCGCGCTTCGATTTGGTCGCATAGCCGACCGCGCGCAGGTAGCGCTCGTCGAGGTGTTCCAGGCCGGCCAGGCGCAGGGTCGCGAAGGCCGGGTCGCCGTTCTTCGGCAGGCTGTCGAGGTAGTCCTTGATCTCGACGATCGACGGGATCGCATCGCGCGCCTGGCCGAAGAATTCCAGCGCCACCGTGCGGGTGAACTTCGGCATCTTGTGCAGGATCCAGCGCGCCGACGTGATCAGACCGTCGGTGCCCTCTTTCTGGATGCCCGGCAGGCCGGCCAGGAATTTGTCGGTGACGTCCTTGCCCAGGCCTTCCTTGCGGAAGCGGCGGCCTTCGATGGAGAGCGTCTCGGTGCGGAAGGGCTCACCCCTGGCCGCTCCGCGCGGCGTCGGATGCGTCCATTCCAGCTTGAAGGTGGCGACCGGCGCGTCGTGGATCTTGGACAGGTTGTGGTCCATGCGCGTGACTTCCAGCCAGTCGCCGTTCGGGTCGACCATGCGCCAGGACGCCAGGTTGTCGAGCGCCGTGCCCCACAGGACGGCCTTCTTGCCGCCCGCGTTCATGGCGATGTTCCCGCCGATGCAGGAGGCGTGCGCCGAGGTCGGGTCGACCGCGAACACGAAGCCGGCCTTTTCGGCCGCCTGCGAGACGCGCTGGGTGACCACGCCGGCGTAGGTGTGGATGGTCGCGTACTCGCGGTCCACGCCGGGCAGGCGCTGCAGCTCGACCTCGCCGATGCCGATCAGTTTTTCGGTATTGATCACGGCCGACATCGGCGTGAGCGGAATCGCGCCGCCGGTGTAGCCGGTGCCGCCGCCGCGCGGGATGATGGTCAGGCCCAGTTCGATGCAGCCCTTCACCAGGCCGGCCATCTCTTCCTCGCTGTCGGGCAGCAGGACCAGGAAGGGGTACTCGACGCGCCAGTCGGTGGCGTCGGTCACGTGCGAGACGCGGTGCATGCCGTCGAAGCGGATGTTGCGCTTGTCGGTGTAGGCGCCGAGCACCTGCCTTGCGCGCTTGCGCAGGTCATAGGTCTCGCGGAACTCGCGCGCGAAATCGTCGACGGCCTTGCGCGCCGCGGCCAGCAGCTGCTCGACGGCGGCGCTGCGCGCGCTTGCCGCCTGCGGGTCGCCTTCTTCCGCGTCCACGGTGGTGCGGCGCTTGTCGACTTCGCCCAGGCGGTGATGCAGGGCGTCGATCAGCTTCTGGCGGCGCTTCGGGTTATCGAGCAGGTCGTCCTGCAGATAGGGATTGCGGCGCACCACCCAGATATCGCCCAGCACCTCGTACAGCATGCGCGCCGATCGGCCGGTCTGGCGGGCGCCGCGCAATTCGTCCAGCAGGCGCCACGAGGATTCGCCCAGCAGGCGGATCACGATTTCGCGGTCGGAGAAGGAGGTGTAGTTATAGGGGATCTCGCGCAGGCGTGCAGGAGCATTGTCGGCGAGCAGGGTATGGATGTGTGCGGGCGCGTTCATGGATGCAGGGCGTCGTTCAGACGTGTCCGAAGGAGGTTCATTCTAGCTTATTGCGCTGCACCACGCTGGAGAGGGGAAGGAATACTACAGAGACCGGCACAAGAAAATTCCGAAACAGCCTCAGGAATGCAAATTTCGTTTGCATAAAGGGGCTATCATGCATCATTCGTTTGCACCCGTGGCGATAATGACATATTGCGTAAGGAAAGGTGATCTTTCGCCGGTTTTGCGCGATGCTCGCGATCGGCGCCCAACTCGACAAGGAAAGGAATCCACGTGCCCAGCTGTGAAGACTTCACTCTGCTCGCGCAGTACAACGAGACCATGAACCGCAAGATGTATGACGCGGCGGCCACGCTATCGGCCGAGGAAGTGAGTGCGGACCGCGGCGCCTTCTTCGGCTCCCTGCTCGGCACCATGAATCACCTGCTCGCGGGCGATACGATCTGGCTGACCCGCTTCGCCCAGCACCCTTCCGCTTTTCACGCCCTGGCGCCACTACGCGGGGCGCCGCTTCCCACCAGCCTGCGCCACTCCTTCGGCGACAGCCTGGCGGAACTGCGCGTACACCGCGAGCGCCTGGACGGCTTGATCGGCGCCTTTGCAGGCGAGCTGGGGCCGGCGGACCTCGAACAGACCTTCAGCTACCGGACCATGAGCGGCCAGGCCTTCCACAAGCACTTCGGCAGCGTGCTGCTGCACTTCTTCAACCACCAGACCCATCACCGCGGCCAGGCCAGCACCCTCCTGATGCAGGCGGGCGTGGACATCGGCGTCACCGACCTGCTGGTGTGGATTCCCGAAGCAAGCTGACCGGGCCGCCATGCCAAGCCTGACCATGCTCGCAACATGCCTCCTCGCGGCGGGCGTCATCTTCTTCGCCGTCGCGATCATACGATTCAATCGAAAGCGGATGGCGATCGTGCGCACCGCGGCGGCCGCGACGGAGCGCCAGCTCGAGGCCATCTATACGCTGATCGAGCGCAGCAGCACGCTTCCCGCGGCAGGCCATGTGCTGGCCCGTACCAACAGGCGCAGCACCGGTTCCGGATGCATCATCCCGATCCCACAGGAGCTGACCGGCTTCCCCTGGGCCGGCAGGCGGATCGAGGTGACGATTGCGAAGGAGGTCGAATACCGCTTCATCGAACCGGCGCCCGGCGAGCCTTCGCTGCTGGGCAAGGTAGTTCGGCCGGTGCGTGTTCCCCGTCACCCGGGCGGACGATCAGGAAAGGCGCGCAATGCCTTCGCGCCAGAAAAATACCTGGCGGGATGCCCGGAACTGCATGCGGCGCTGGAGGAAGTTTGTCCCGCGTATCCGGCCGAACTGCTTGCCTACCTCCTGTGCATCGGCGGCGAAACCTTCGAATTCGAGCCCATCAACCAGGCGCGGATCGGCACCAGTGCGGCCTGGGTCCAGCACCCGGAGCACCGGAACTGCGGCGAGTGCGGCAAGCGCATGGCACTGATCCTGCAACTGCCCGGAACGGCGATCAGCCGCAAGCACCTGCACGAGGGGACCTTCTACCTGTTCGGCTGCCCGCAGCATCCCGATCAGACCAGCAGCGTCGCCCAGTTCGGCTAGGGAGCCGGCGCCTGCTTGAGCAGGCCGTCCAGCCTTGCGCTAGCGGCCGCATTCATCTGCACCGAGCGCAGGCAGTCGACGACTTCCGCGCGCACGGGCTCGCGGGTCGTCACGTTGCAGGTGTGCGCGAGCTCGACGAGGAAGGCGCGTTCGCCTTCCGGCATGGTCTCGATGTTCGGCCAGACGGTGCCGAGCTGGCTCATGGTCGATGCCGAATGCCTGCCCAGCATGAACTTGGCGCCGAGGACGCCGAAGACCGCGAGCAGGACGATGACGAGCAGGAGAGAAAGAAGGCTGGGTGGCTTGTTCATGATAATTCCCGGATCACGTCCGCATCATACGCGAGCCGGCGCAGCGGGCGGCAAGGCGCTGGCGCTACTTGAGCAATTTGTCCAGATGCGAGCGCCTTCGAAGACTCCTAGAATGATCCGATGCTCAGACCGTCCCGGCCATTGCTACGCATCCTCAGTTGCCTGCTCGGCCTGCTGCCGTTCGCGCAGCTGGGCCTGGCCGGCCTCGTGGCTGCCGCGCAGCCGCAACGGGTGGAACTCTGCACCGCCAGCGGGACCAAATATCTTCCCGTCGACGATGCCGCGTCAGCCAGCCCTGGCCACGACAGCGGCGGGCACTGCCCCGCATGCCCGCTTAGACGGGCAGCCTCGCTGCTCGCCCCTCCCTCCACGCTCGTCTTCCGGCCTGCATTCGCAGGCCCTGTCGTGCCAACGCCGGCCCCGCTCCTTCGCGCAGCGTCCAATTTGTGATTGCCTGAGGGCAGCGTGACCGAGCCGCCGGCATCGACGTTCACCTGGACAGTGTGCCCGTTATTCACGACCCCGGCAGCGCCCGGCGCATAGTGGAAATCGATCGGCGCCAGATTTCCCAGTTTCGCACCATGGATTCCCTAAGACGAGTAAATCTCTGGGAAACGTCCCTCGAGAAAATTTCATTTTTCTCAACTAAAAAAGTTGTGATTTGTTACTTTGTGTGAAAGTGTTCCAGGGCTCCACTGTTACCACAATTTGCACACTTCAGAAATTAATTTAACAATTGTAGAGGAATTTATGGAAGCTATGATCGTAGGGATGCCGATAGATGGGCTGGATATTCCGCCGAACAACTTGGGTGATGGCCCTCCTATGGGAGAGGATACGGATTACGATTCACTTCCTCCAAATGAGCAGGACTGGTTTGGTGCATTGATGACCGAGTCAGGGTTGGATGACAATGTTTATTTCGAAAAGTGGAATGAAGAAACGAATAACTTTGCGTTCGACATGACCGAATGGTCAATAGAAAACGGCGACACGAAGTCTTGGGGAGTAAATCATAGCGTTACCGCGGGAGGATATGTATTTGATGGCGAAAATTCGGTAGCTGAGACACGCGATGGGAATGAGACTTGGCGAATGACACTGTCTTACCATGGTCAAACTGTTTTTTCAGCGGTCCAAGTCTATGATGAAAGCGTAAATGGCATGCGCTCGACTTTCACGGATGGCGAAGGCAATGTCCTTAAAACTGCTCTTCTGCATAACGTGCGACTAAGTAGTCACCCAAAATTTATCGTGAACCTGCTTCCGAAGCCGCTCATCAAGGAGTGAACTTCGTCGAGCAGATCTGTGCCGTTCTTGGCAACGAAGCGGCGCCAGAAATGCTTGGCATGCTTC
>JBFLVV010000130.1:0-6427 GCA_040758275.1 Pseudomonadota bacterium | reverse complement strand
GCAGATGCAGGCTGCGGTCAGCAGCGGCCAGCCGATGCCCGGCACGGTCATGCCGGCCAGCTTGTCGGCCTGGGCGAAGACGTCGGTGTACTGCATCGAGCCCGACGCGGCCAGCAGCAGGCCGATACCCAGGATGAAGCCGAAGTCACCCACGCGGTTGACCAGGAAGGCCTTCATGTTCGCGAAGATCGCGGTCGGACGGGTGTACCAGAAGCCGATCAGCAGGTACGAGACCAGGCCCACCGCTTCCCAGCCGAAGAACAGCTGCAGGAAGTTGTTGGACATGACCAGCATCAGCATCGCGAAGGTGAACAGCGAGATGTACGAGAAGAAGCGGTTGTAGCCTTCGTCCTCGGCCATGTAGCCGATCGTGTAGATGTGGACCATCAGGGAGACCGAGGACACCACGCACATCATCATTGCCGACAGCGTGTCGATCTGGAAGCCGACGGCCAGCTTGAGCGTGCCGACGGTCATCCAGGTGTAGATGTCTTCATTGAAGGTGGCGCCGTCCAGCACCGCCATCAGGGTCTGGACCGAGATGATCAGTGCGATCAGCACGCCCAGGATGGTCGCCGTATGCGACACCTTGCGGCCGACCACATTGCCGAAGAACTTGGTGCCGAGCAGGCCGGCAATCGCCGAGCCCGCCAGCGGCGCCAGAGGCACCGCCAGTAACATTGAGGAAGAGAGTTGCCCCGCCATGTTGAACCTTAATCGTTATTGTTTATCAAGCCGAGACCATCAGCCCTTCAGGCTGTCGAGGTCTTCCACATTGATCGTGTCCAGGTTACGGAACAGGACCACCAGGATCGCCAGGCCGATCGCCGATTCGGCGGCCGCGACGGTCAGAATGAAGAACACGAAGATCTGCCCCGCCGCGTCTCCCAGGTAATGCGAGAACGCGACGAAGTTCAGGTTCACCGCCAGCAGCATCAGTTCGACAGCCATCAGCAGGATGATGATGTTCTTCCGGTTCAGGAAGATCCCGATCACCGAGATCGCGAACAGGATCGCGCCCAGGATCAGGTAGTGTGCGAGCGACAAAGTCATGGTGCCTCCTTCGGTGCTGCAGCGGCCGCCTCGGCTGCCGCTTTCTGGGCGGCTGCTTCGTCGATCGCGCGCTGGTTGACCGCGTCCATCTTGACGATGCGCAGGCGGTCGTTACGCTTGACGCGGACGGCGAGGCCCGGGTCGATTGCTTTGGTGTCCTTGCGCTTGCGCAGGGTCAGGGCGACTGCGGCGATGATCGCGACCAGCAGGATCACGGCCGCGATCTCGAAGCCGTAGATGTACTTGGTGTAGATCAGGAGGCCCAGTTCCTTGGTGCCGCCGATGTTCAGCGCGGCAGCCTCGGCCGACAGGTCGGTCTGGCTGTACGAACGGTACAGCACGGCCGCCATCTCGAGCACGATCAGGGCGCCGACGCCCGAGGCCAGCGGCAGGTAGCCCCAGAAGCCTTCGCGCATGCGGTCGATATTAATGTCGAGCATCATGACGACGAAGAGGAACAGCACCATCACGGCGCCGACGTAGACCAGCACCAGCACGATGGCCAGGAACTCGGCCTTCAGCAGCAGCCAGATACCGGCCACGTTGAAGAAGGCCAGCACCAGGAACAGCGCGGCGTGGACCGGGTTCTTGGTGGTGATGACGCGCAGACTCGCCAGCACCGTGATGGTGGCGAACGCGTAGAACAGGAAAGTAGTGAATTCCATGACTTTTTCAGCCTCTTCTTATCGGTACTTCGCGTCCGCTTCGCGAGCGGCGGCGATGTCGGCTTCGTAGCGGTCGCCCACGGCGAGCAGCATCTCTTTGGTGTAGTAGAGATCACCGCGTTTTTCGCCGTGGTATTCCAGCACGTGGGTTTCCACGATCGAGTCGACCGGGCAGGATTCTTCGCAGAAGCCGCAGAAGATGCACTTGGTCAGGTCGATGTCGTAGCGCGTGGTGCGGCGGGTGCCGTCTTCGCGCTGCGCCGATTCGATCGTGATCGCCATTGCCGGGCACACTGCCTCGCACAGCTTGCAGGCGATGCAGCGCTCTTCCCCGTTGGGGTAGCGACGCAGGGCGTGCAGGCCGCGGAAGCGGTTCGACATCGGCGTCTTCTCTTCCGGGTACTGGACCGTGATCTTGCGCGACAGCGCATACTTGCCGGTCAGGGCCAGGCCCTTGAAGAGTTCGGTCAGCATCAGGCTGCCGACGATTTCTTTAATCCGATTCATGTTGGTTTTGCTCTCTTACTTCCAGATGTTCCACGGCGTCTGCATCCAGGCGGCGACCAGCACCAGCCAGATCAGGGTCAGCGGGATGAAGACTTTCCAGCCCAGGCGCATGATCTGGTCATAGCGGTAGCGCGGGAAGGTGCCGCGGACCCAGATCATCAGCGAAACCATGATGAACATCTTCAGGAACAGCCAGAAGAAGCCGCCGATCGCGCCGAATTCCAGGAAGCCGAACGGAGCCGACCAGCCGCCCAGGAACAGGATCGCGCACAGGGTCGAGATCAGGATCATGTTGGCGTATTCGGCCAGCATGAACATCGCGTACGACATGCCCGAGTACTCGACCATGTGGCCGGCCACGATTTCCGACTCGCCTTCCACCACGTCGAACGGGTGGCGGTTGCACTCGGCCAGGCCCGACACGAAGTAGATGACGAACAGCGGCAGCAGCGGCAGCCAGTTCCACGACAGGAAGTTCAGGCCCATGCCGGCGAAGGTGCCGGCCTGCTGGCTGGTCACGATGTCGGTCATGTTCAGGCTGCCGGTCACCATCAGCACCACGACCAGCACGAAACCGATCGGGATTTCATACGAAATCATCTGTGCCGATGCGCGCATGGCGCCCATGAAGGAGTACTTCGAGTTCGAAGCCCAGCCGGCGATGATGATGCCGTAGACTTCCATCGAGGTGATCGCCATCAGGAACAGCAGGCCGGCGTTGACGTTGGCCAGTGCGGCTTGCGGACCGAAGGGCACGACCGCCCAGGCGGCCAGGGCCGGCATGATGGTCATGATCGGGCCGATCACGAACAGGCTGCGGTTGGCCTTGGTCGGGATGACGATTTCCTTGAGCAGCAGCTTGACCGCGTCGGCGATCGGCTGCAGCAGGCCGCCGGGACCCACGCGGTTCGGGCCCACGCGGATCTGGATCCAGCCGATCAGCTTGCGCTCCCACAGGGTCAGGTAGGCGACCAGGCCCATCAGGGGCAGCAGCACCACGACGATCTTGAGGACGTTCCAGGCCAGCGGCCAGACCGGGCCGAGGAGGTCAGCCCCGCCGGCGTTCAGCGTATCGATAAAACCGGGCGTTGCCATTATTTGCCGCCTCCTTGTGCAACTGCTTTTTCAACATTGATCGTACCGAACATCGCGCCCAGGGTGGCGACGGCCGGGTGGCCGGCTGCCACGCGCACCGCGTTCGACGGCAGGCGTGCATCCACGGTGGCCACCAGGACAGCGCTGCCCGAACCCTGCGACACGCGGACCGAGTCGCCCGACTGCACGCCGATCTGCTCGGCGACGGCCTTCGACAGGGTCACCAGCGGCGCATTCGCGTCCGCGGTGCGCTGCAGCGGCTCCGAACGGCGCGACAGCGCGTCGGTGAAGTAGATCGGCAGGTCGGCGACGCGCTCGAGCTGGCCGGCCGGAGCGTAGGCGCCCGCGGTCGGCGCCAGCTTGGCGACGTTGTTCAGCTTGCTAGAGAGGTCGGTATTGCCCTTGCCGATGGCTTCGTCGCGGATCGACTCCGAAGTCTCGTAGTCGAAGCCCGACAGGCCCAGCAGGTTGCCCAGCACGCGCAGCACTTTCCAGGCCGGACGGGTTTCGCCCAGCGGACGCACGGTGCCGTTGAAGCTCTGTGCGCGGCCTTCGCAGTTGACGAAGGTACCGGCGGTCTCGGTGAACGGCGAGATCGGCAGCAGCACGTCGGCGAAGTCCATGCCGTGCTTGAAGGCGGACATGGCGACGACCATTTCGGCGGCGTCGAGGGCGGCACGGGCCTGCTGCGGGTTGGCCGCGTCCAGTTCCGGTTCCGCGTTCAGCAGCACGTAGGCTTTCTTCGGCGATGAGAAGACGGCTTCGCCCTTGCCGGTGGCGCCGACGATGTGGCCGCCGACGGTGTTGGCGGCGTCGACCAGGTAGCCGAAGGAGCAGCCGGTCTGCTCGGCGATCCACTGCGCAGCGGCGTGGATCTTCGAAGCTTGCGGGTGGTACGAAGCGGCGTTACCGATCAGGACGGCGCCCAGGGTCTCTTGACCAACCAGGGTTGCGGCGATGGCCTTGGCGGCCTCCCCTGCCTGCACGTTCTCGAAACCGCTCGGCGCAGCAACGTTCTTGGCGCCGGCGACAGCCGACACGACTTCCGACAGCGCAGCCAGCCAGTCGGTCGGGGCAGCGATCAGCTTGTTCGCAACCGGCATCAGCAGATCGTCGTCCGACGATTGCAGCAGCGACAGCTTGGCGCCGCCCTTGGTGGCGGTACGCAGGCGGGTCGCGACCAGCGGGTGGTCCTTGCGCAGGTTCGAGCCGATGACGAAGGCGCGCTTGAGTTGCGAGAAGTTCGCAATCGGCATGCCCAGCCATGGGGTGACCTGGCCGTCCAGGGCGAAGTCGCTCTGGCGCAGGCGGAACTCGATGTTGTCCGAGCCAATGCCGCGGGTCATCTTGTTCAGCAGGTAGAGTTCTTCCAGCGTCGAGTGCGGGGTCGCGACGGCAGCGATGCTGTCGGCGCCGTGCTCGTGGCGGATGTTACGCAGGCCGTGGGCCACGTATTCCAGCGCGGTCTGCCAGTCGGTTTCCTGCCACACGCCACCCTGCTTGATCATCGGGTTGGTGAGACGGTCGGCATTGTCCAGCGCCTCGTAGGAGAAGCGGTCCTTGTCCGAGATCCAGCATTCGTTGATGGCTTCGTTTTCCAGCGGCAGCACGCGCATGACCTTGCCGCCCTTGACTTGCACGATCAGGTTCGAGCCCAGCGAGTCGTGCGGCGCGATCGACTTGCGGCGCTGCAGTTCCCACGGACGTGCCGAGTAACGGAACGGCTTGCTGGTGAGCGCGCCGACCGGGCACAGGTCGATCATATTGCCCGACACTTCAGAGTCGACAGTCTTGCCGACGAAGGTGGTGATCTCCGAGTGCTCGCCGCGGCCGACCATGCCGAATTCCATCACGCCGGCCACTTCCTGGCCGAAGCGCACGCAACGGGTGCACTGGATGCAACGCGACATCTCTTCCATCGAGATCAGCGGGCCGGCCTCTTTCGGGGCCACCACGCGCTTCTCTTCGGCATAGCGCGAACCGCTCTTGCCGTAGCCGACGGCCAGATCCTGCAGCTGGCATTCGCCGCCCTGGTCGCAGATCGGGCAATCCAGCGGGTGGTTAATCAGGAGGAACTCCATCACCGACTTCTGTGCCTGCACCGCCTTGTCGCTGTGGGTGCGCACGATCATGCCGGGCGAGACCGGGGTCGCGCAGGCCGGCAGCGGCTTGGGCGCCTTCTCGACTTCGACCAGGCACATGCGGCAGTTCGCTGCGATCGACAGTTTCTTGTGATAGCAGAAGTGCGGGATATAGGTCCCGAGTTTGTTTGCGGCGTCCATCACCATGGAACCTGGTGCGACTTCGACTTTTTTGCCGTCTAATTCAATTTCAACCATTTGATCGTTACCTGACCTGGTTTAAAGGTATGCGGGCACGAGGCAATGCTTGTGCTCGATGTGATATTCGAATTCCTCGCGGAAGTTCTTGATCATGGCTTCAACAGGCATCGCAGCGGCGTCGCCCAGGGCGCAGATGGTGCGGCCCTTGATGTTGAAGGCGATGTTGTTCAGCAGGTCCATGTCTTCCGGACGGCCCTTGCCGTTTTCGATACGGTGGACCATGCGGTACATCCAGCCGGTGCCTTCACGGCACGGGGTGCACTGGCCGCAGGATTCCTCGTAGTAGAAGTACGAGAGACGCAGCAGCGACTTGACCATGCAGCGGGTTTCGTCCATGACGATCACGGCGCCCGAACCCAGCATCGAACCGGCTTTCGCGATCGAGTCGTAGTCGAGGTCGGTATCCATCATGACCTCGCCGCGGATCACCGGCGCCGACGAACCGCCCGGGATGACAGCCTTGATCTTCTTGCCGCCGCGCATGCCGCCAGCCAGCTCCATCAGCTTGGCGAAGGGGGTGCCCAGCGGGACTTCGTAGTTGCCCGGACGCTCGACGTCGCCCGAGATCGAGAAGATCTTGGTGCCGCCGTTGTTCGGCTTGCCGAGGGCCATGTAGTTTTCCGGGCCCATGTTCAGCAGGAACGGGACGGCCGCGAAGGTCTCGGTGTTGTTGATCGTGGTCGGCTTGCCGTACAGGCCGAACGAGGCCGGGAAAGGCGGCTTGAAGCGCGGCTGGCCCTTCTTGCCTTCCAGCGACTCGAGCAG
>JBFLVV010000129.1:0-6644 GCA_040758275.1 Pseudomonadota bacterium | reverse complement strand
CAGCTTGCTGCGGTCGTCCTGGTTGACGGTCTGCGGGGGAATCCGCGCGATCTTCGCGATGATTTCCTCGATCTCGGTCTTGCCGATGGTCTTCTTCTGCTTCGACTTCGGCAGGATGCGCTGGGCGGCGCCGGCTTCGTCGATCACGTCGATGGCCTTGTCGGGCAGGTGGCGATCATTGATGAAGCGGGCTGCCAGCTCGGCCGCGGTCGACAGTGCCGACGCCGAATATTTGACGCCATGGTGCTCTTCGAAACGCGACTTCAGGCCGCGCAGGATCGCCACGGTCTGCTCGACCGACGGTTCGTTCACGTCCACCTTCTGGAAGCGGCGGCTCAGTGCATGGTCCTTCTCGAACACGCCGCGGAATTCCGTGAACGTGGTCGCGCCGATGCACTTCAGTTGGCCGTTGGCCAGGGCCGGTTTCAGCAGGTTCGATGCGTCGAGCGTGCCGCCCGAAGCCGAACCCGCGCCGATGATGGTGTGGATCTCGTCGATGAACAGGATGCCGTTCGGGGTGTCCTTCAGTTGCTTGAGGACGGCCTTCAGGCGCTGCTCGAAATCGCCGCGGTACTTGGTGCCGGCCAGCAGCGCGCCCATGTCGAGCGAATACACGACGGCGTTCTGCAGGATCTCGGGCACGTCTTCCTGGACGATGCGCCATGCCAGGCCTTCCGCGATGGCGGTCTTGCCGACACCGGCCTCGCCCACCAGCAGCGGATTGTTCTTGCGGCGGCGGCACAGGATCTGGATCACGCGGTCGACTTCTTCCTCGCGGCCGATCAGCGGATCGATCTTGCCGTCGGCAGCCGACTTGTTCAGGTTCTGGGTGAACTGGTCGAGCGGGCTTTCCTTGGCCTGGCCTTCGACCTGCGCTTCTTCCACGCCTTCGGACGCCTTGGTGGTGTCCATCTGCTGGTCCTTGCGCACGCCGTGCGAGATGAAGTTGACCACGTCGAGGCGGGTCACGCCCTGCTGGTGCAGGTAGTAAACAGCGTGCGAGTCCTTCTCGCCGAAGATCGCAACCAGCACATTGGCGCCGGTGACTTCCTTCTTGCCGTTCGAGGCCGATTGCACGTGCATGATCGCGCGCTGGATCACGCGCTGGAATCCGAGCGTCGGCTGGGTGTCGACCTCGCCCGTGCCGGGCACGGTCGGGGTGTTATCACCGATAAAATTAGTCAAGGTCTTGCGCAGGTCTTCGATATTGACCGCGCACGCACGCAGGACTTCGGCGGCTGATGGGTTGTCGAGGAGGGCCAGCAGCAGGTGTTCCACGGTAATGAACTCGTGGCGCGCCTGGCGGGCTTCGACAAAGGCCATGTGTAGGGATACTTCAAGTTCCTGCGCAATCATACTTCCTCCATCACGCACTGCAGGGGGTGCCCTGCCTTACGCGCATGCGTTAAGACAAACTCCACTTTGGTACACGCTATATCTTTGGAAAACACCCCACACACGCCCTTGCCGTGACGATGCACGGAAAGCATGATCTGGGTCGCTGTCTCGCGATCCTTGTTGAAGTACTCCTGGATGATCGCAACCACAAATTCCATCGGCGTGTAGTCGTCGTTCAGCAACGCCACCTGGTATAGAGGGGGCGGTTTTACGGTCTGCCGTTCCAGCAGCTGTTCAGTGTCATGCTTGGTAGCCATGGGACGTATTCTAATGCTTTCAAATTCAGTGCCAAGCGTAAACATCAGCTCGTTTTCATGTGCTTTCCATCTTACGCGTTTTCCGTTGAATGCGCAGATGGCGATCCAATTGACGAAATCAAGAGCCGCGTTACCTCTACCGTGAAAAATTTGGCAACAACCGCGCAAAAGCTCTTGACTTGCGTGGTTATTCAACCAACAATGCAGTTATCGACCTGTACTTATGTACTCGTTGATAAGAAGTGAGCAGGCTGAGGAGGGGGCAAGAAGCTTCTTGCTTTTATGGCTCGTGTGATTTGTTTTTACTAGAAAGTTTTCTTTATGGCAACTGGTACTGTTAAGTGGTTCAATGATTCCAAAGGTTTTGGCTTCATCACTCCTGATGACGGCGGCGAAGATCTGTTCGCGCACTTCTCCGCAATCAATATGAACGGTTTTAAGACCCTCAAAGAAGGTCAAAAAGTCCAATTCGAAGTCACGCAGGGCCCGAAAGGCAAGCAAGCTTCCAACATCCAGGGCATGTAATCATCCCCCTCCCGGAAGCAAAAAACCCCGCCTTGGCGGGGTTTTTTTTGCCCGCGGCGCCCCACCCTCTCGCTGAGTCCCTCTTAATATAGAGAGACTACCTCAAAAAGAAGAAAAGCCCCGGCGCGCACGCACGGGGCTTCGCATCCTTCGATCCGGAATTACATCTGCTCGATCATCACTTCGCCGAAACCCGAGCACGAAACCTGGGTCGCGCCCTCCATCAGGCGGGCGAAGTCGTAGGTGACCTTCTTCGATGTGATCGCCTTTTCCATGGCGCTGATGATCAGGTCGGCGGCTTCGAGCCAGCCCATGTGGCGCAGCATCATCTCGGCCGACAGGATGAGCGAACCCGGGTTCACGTAATCCTTGCCCGCATACTTCGGCGCGGTGCCGTGGGTGGCTTCGAACATCGCCACCGAATCCGACATATTCGCGCCCGGCGCGATGCCGATGCCACCGACCTGCGCGGCCAGCGCGTCCGAGATGTAGTCGCCGTTCAGGTTCAGGGTGGCGATCACGCTGTACTCGGCCGGGCGCAGCAGGATCTGCTGCAGGAAGGCGTCGGCGATCGAATCCTTGATGGTGATCTCGCGGCCGGTCTTCGGATTCCTGAACTTGCACCATGGGCCGCCGTCGATCAGCTCGGCGCCGAATTCCTTCTGCGCCAGGGCATAGCCCCAGTCGCGGAAGCCGCCCTCGGTGTACTTCATGATATTGCCCTTGTGGACCAGGGTCACCGAAGGCTTGTCGTTGTCGATCGCGTACTGGATCGCCTTGCGCACCAGGCGCTCGGTGCCTTCGCGCGAGACCGGCTTGATCCCCAGGCCCGAGGTCTCGGGGAAGCGGATCTTCTTGACGCCCATCTCTTTGGTGAGGAATTCGATGACCTTCTTGACGCCCTCGGAGCCTTCGGCCCATTCGATGCCGGCATAGATGTCTTCCGAGTTCTCGCGGAAGATCACCATATCGGTCTTCTCCGGCTGCTTCAGCGGCGAAGGCACGCCGGCGAAGTAGCGTACCGGGCGCAGGCAGACATACAGGTCGAGTTCCTGGCGCAGCGCGACGTTCAGGGAACGGATGCCGCCGCCCACCGGCGTGGTGAGCGGCCCCTTGATCGAGACCACATAATCCCTGACCGCGTCCAGGGTCTCGGTGGGCAGCCAGACATCCGGGCCATACACATTGGTCGACTTCTCGCCCGCGTAGATTTCCATCCAGCTGATCTTGCGCTGCCCGCCATAGGCCTTGGCCACGGCCGCGTCGACCACCTTGAGCATCACGGGGGTGATGTCGATGCCGGTGCCATCGCCTTCGATATAAGGGATGATCGGATTGTCGGGCACGGTCAGCGAGGAATCGGCGTTGACGGTGATTCTCTGGCCGTCGGCCGGGACCTTGATGTGTTGGTACATGTGTTCTCCCAAGTGGTCGCATTCGCAGATGCCGTTCGCAGGGAGGCATCTGAATTACAATGTGGACTACTGCTGCAGGTCTTGTATAAGACTTCGGTGCGGTGTATTGCATTATGCACCAGTATTTCCCACGGCGCCATTGAACACCTTATAGCCCAGCCTGCACTCCCACTACTTAACCTGTTTCCCGTTTCATGCCCCTGATTCTGTTCAATAAACCCTTCCAGGTCCTGTGCCAGTTCTCGCCACAGGAGGGCCGCGAATCGCTCGCGGACTACCTCGACATCCCCGGCATCTATCCGGCCGGGCGCCTGGACGCGGACAGCGAAGGGCTGATGCTGCTGACCGACGACGGCAAGCTGCAGCACAAGATCGCGCATCCGGACCACAAGGAAGCCAAGACGTATCTGGTGCAGGTGGATGGGGTTGCAGATGCGGCCGCCCTCTCCCGCCTGCAGGCGCCGCTCGACCTGGGGGACTTCGTGACCAAGCCCTGCCGGGCAGTGCGCATCGCGGAACCGGAGTGGCTGTGGCCACGCAATCCGCCGATCCGCACGCGCCAGGACAAGCCGACCAGCTGGATCGCGATCACGCTCGAGGAAGGCAAGAACCGGCAGGTGCGGAGGATGACGGCGGCGGTGGGATTGCCGACCTTGCGGCTGGTGCGCAGCAGTATCGGGCCGTTCTCGCTCGCTACCCATCCGCTGATGCCGGGCGAATTCATCGAAGTGCCAGCGTCCGCCCTTAAGTAGGGTGGGCGGGTCCCCCGCCCACGCGGTCACATTACGTATCTTGGCCCGCTCCGTGGCTCATATCCGTTCGTTGACCGCGTGGGCGGCAGAGCCGCCCACCCTACAACAGCATTAGTGGATTAAGGTTTTGACCATCACCCGACCATCCGGCAGTGGACTCTCCTGCCGCACCATCAGCTGCGTGCCCTTCGCAAACCAGAAGGTCGACTCGCTCCCCGGCCGGTTGTAGTCGGTCTTGATCACCCAGCAGTCCACCGGCCCGCCTGGTCCCGCGATCGTGCTCGAGCCCGTCACCCGGAAGGAATAGCGCTGCGGCGCCAGGCTCCCGCCCGGATGATAGAAATTGATGCGCGCATCCAGGCCCTCGGCCAGCGGCAGGGCCTGCAGGAACTCGATATCGGTCTCGAAGTTGTAGGTCGGCTCGCTGGACGCCACCGACAGGTCCTTGTGCGTGTTCTCGGCAAGGTCCTTCATGCCGGTGATCTTGTCCGGCGCGAACACGAAACCCTCCACCACGCGCTTGCCATCCATTTCGCTGATGCGCTGGTGACTCAGGGGCCGGAAGGTGCCCGCCTCGAACCAGGAATCGAAGGTACGCACCGAGGGTTTTGGCAGCACACCGTCCCAGCGCTGCACGATGCGCATCTGGCGCTTGCCTTCGCGCTCTTCGAAGCGGATCTCGCGGGTCCAGATGTCGATCGGCTGGTTCGCGCCGGTGCCTGGGGTGCGCATGAAGCGCAGGTAGTGGTGGGTGCCCGGCTTGACGAGGTCGAAGCGCGGCAGCTGGCTGCCGACGTCGACGTTGAGGACGGCGGCCTGGCTCGACAGGGACAGGCCGAGGGCCATGGCGGCAAGGAGGGAACGATACGGGAGGGGCATGGGGGCTCCGGAGAGAAGTGATGCGATCGAGTATCGAGCCTGTGTATTCGAGGCCGCAAGAAAAAATGGATATGCATGCAGACGGCGGACATGAAAAAACCCGCCATCCATAAGGAGTGGCGGGTTGTCGCACATCCTGCGCGGCGAACCGCGCGGGTGTTTAGGCTGCGAAGGATTCCAGCGCGGCGTTGAAGGTCGCGCTCGGACGCATCACGGCCTTCACCTTGGCGTCGTCGGCCTTGTAGTAGCCGCCGATGTCGACCGGCTTGCCCTGCACCGCCAAGAGTTCCTGGACGATCGTCTGCTCGTCGGCTGCCAGCTGCTTGGCCAGCGGCGCGAACTTGGCTGCCAGTTCGGCGTCGTCGGTCTGCGCTGCCAGTTCCTGGGCCCAGTACATCGACAGGTAGAACTGGCTGCCGCGGTTGTCGAGCTCGCCGGTCTTCGGCGACGGCGACTTGCGGTTGTCCAGCAGGCGGCCGGTGGCGGCATCAAGGGTCTTGGCCAGGATCTTGGCCTTGCCGTTGCCGGTCTTCAGGCCCAGGTCTTCCAGCGACACGGCCAGCGCCAGGAACTCGCCCAGCGAATCCCAGCGCAGGTGGTTTTCTTCCACCAGCTGCTGCACGTGCTTCGGCGCCGAACCGCCCGCGCCGGTTTCGTACATGCCGCCGCCGGCCATCAGCGGGACGATCGACAGCATCTTGGCCGAGGTGCCCAGTTCCAGGATCGGGAACAGGTCGGTCAGGTAGTCGCGCAGGATGTTGCCGGTCACCGAGATGGTGTCCAGGCCGCGCGAGACGCGCTCCAGGGTGAAGCGCATCGCACGGACCTGCGACATGATCTGGATGTCCAGGCCGCTGGTGTCGTGGTCCTTCAGGTAGGTCTTGACCTTCTTGATCAGCTCATTCTCGTGCGGACGGTACGGGTCCAGCCAGAACACGGCCGGCATGCCCGAGTTGCGCGCGCGGGTGACCGCCAGCTTGACCCAGTCGCGGATCGGGGCGTCCTTCACCTGGCACATGCGCCAGATGTCGCCGGTTTCCACGTTCTGGCTCATCAGGACTTCGCCGGTGGCGAGGTCGACGATGTTGGCCACGCCGTCTTCCTGGATTTCGAAGGTCTTGTCGTGCGAGCCGTATTCCTCGGCCTGCTGCGCCATCAGGCCCACGTTCGGGACGGTGCCCATGGTCTTCGGATCGAAGGCGCCGTGCCATTTGCAGAAGTTGATCACTTCCTGGTAGATGCGCGCAAAAGTAGATTCCGGGATGACCGCCTTCACTTCCTTCAGGCGGCCGTCGGCGCCGTACATCTTGCCGCCGGCGCGGATCATCGCAGGCATCGAGGCGTCGACGATGACGTCGTTCGGCGAGTGGAAGTTGGTGATGCCCTTGGCCGAGTCGACCATGGCCAGCGCCGGACGG
>JBFLVV010000128.1:0-7146 GCA_040758275.1 Pseudomonadota bacterium | reverse complement strand
AGTTTCGCTCCACGCTTCCTCCCCACGCTCGGTCGCCCTCACGCAGTTGCGCTTCACTTCGCTCGCTGTGGTCAGCTTACGGCGGGACTTTCACCCACAAGAGTGCGCCCATGCTGGGCGCACAATGGAAAGGCCCGGTGTAGACCGGGCCTTTGTTCGAAACGAAGGAGAATCAAGGCAGCTGCTTGCCTTCGCGGATCTGGCCGCGCCGGTAGCGCCGCGCCGTCGCCCACAGCGCAATCGACAGCAGGGTGAAGCCGGCCTGGCCCAGCGCCAGCGACAGCGCCGAATGCGAGAGCATCGGCGACACCACGCCGGCGACGATGGCGCCGGCCAGCGTCGTGACAAACGACTGGCAGGAGGCCACGGTGCCGCGGATGTGCGGGAACAGGTCGAGCGCCATCAGGGTGGCGCCCGGCGCGATGATCGAGCTGCCGAAAGTGAAGAAGAACATGTGCAGCACGCTCCAGGGCAGCGCGGGCGGCAGGAAGCTGTGGTACACCACGTTGAAGGTCACCGCGCCCAGCATGAAGAAGAAGCCCACGCGGATCTGGCGCGCGAACGTCAGCTTTCCCGCCATGCGGTTGGCCGCCAGTGCGCCCAGGAAGATGCCGCTCACGGTCGGCACGAAGAGCCAGGCGAACTGCGAGGGGCCCAGGCCCAGGTGCTCGGGCAGCATCACGGGCGCCGAGGCAATGTAGAGGAAGAGGCCGGCGAAGTTCAGCGCCACCACGCCCGCCTTCATGTGGAAGAGGAAGGAGCCGAAGATGGCGCCATAGCTCTGCGCCAGGAAGCGCGGGTTGAAGGGCTGGCGCTTTTCCTTCGGCACGGTTTCCGGGAGGTGCTTCCAGGAGAACCAGCCCAGGCCCACGGTGTAGATGCACAGGGCCAGGAAGATCGCGCGCCAGTCGAAGAAGGTGACGATCCAGCCGCCCAGCACCGGCGCGAGAGCCGGCGCGATCGAGAAGATCATCGTCACCATCGACAGCAGGCGCGCCGCCGCCGCATCCGAATACAGGTCGCGGATGATGGCGCGTCCCACCACCACGCCCGCCCCCGCCGACACCCCCTGCATGATGCGGAACACCCACAGGTAATGGACGGAATTTGCCGCCGCGCAGCCGAAGGTGCCGATCGCGAACACGACGAGCGCGATGAGCACCACGTTGCGCCGGCCGAAGGCGTCCGACAGCGCGCCGTGCCACAGCGACATGCCGGCGAAGGCCAGCATGTAGGCGGTCAGGGTCTGCTGGACTTCGAGCGGCGTCGCGGCGAGGTCGGCGCGGATCTGCGGGAAGGCCGGCAGGTAGGCGTCGATCGAGAAGGGCCCCAGCATCGACAGCATGGCCAGCAGGGTGGCCAGGCCGCCGGCCGAGAGCATCGCGATCTTGTGCGGTGTCGGAAGCGGAACCGGCGTGACCGGGTCCTTGGGCAGGTCGTCGGGTTCGCTCGGCGGCAGCATCGTTGTTTATTGTTCCTGTTTGGGTTTGGCTTCTTCGCGTCGGTTGAAACCGGCCACCATATCGAAGCGGAACAGGCGGCATTCGAGCGCGCCGTTGAAGAATGGCGTCTTGCGCGCTTCCTTCAGGCGCAGGAGCTTGGGCAGCTGCAGGTCGGCCGTGAACAGGAAAACCGTCCACCCGGCGAAGCGCTGCTTGAGCGTGGTGCCCAGCGCCGAGTAGAAGGACACCGCCATCTCGTCCTGCGGCACCGTCGAGTCGCCGCGCACGCCGATACGCTCGCCGTAGGGCGGGTTGGTCAGCAGGATGCCCGGCTCTTTCGTCGGCGGCGAGACGTGCTGGGCCTCGATCTGCTTGAGGGGCACGTCGAACAGGACGCCGGCCACCTTCAGGTTATGGCGCGTCATCGCGACCATGTCGCCCGAGATGTCGGAGCCGAAGATGGTCGGCTCGCTTGGAATCGGGTTCGGCTTGATCTCGGCCTTCAACGCGGCCCAGGCCTCGCGGTCGAAGTCGGCGAATTTTTCGAAGGCGAAGCGGCGGCGCGCGCCCGGCGGGATGCCCTGCACCATTTGCGCCGCTTCGACGAGGATGGTGCCGGAGCCGCACATCGGGTCGAACAGCGGCACGCCCGGCTTCCAGCCGGCCACGCGCAGCATGCCGGCGGCCAGGTTTTCGCGCAGCGGCGCGTCACCGGTCTCTTCGCGCCAGCCGCGCTTGAACAGGGCCTCGCCCGAGGTGTCGAGGTAGATGATGAAGTTGCGCTGGTCGAGGAAACCGACGATGCGCATGTCCGGCTCGCGGGTGTTGACCGAAGGGCGCTTGCCCGACTGGTCGCGGAAGCGGTCGCAGACGGCGTCCTTGATCTTCAGCGTGGTGAACTCGAGGCTCTTCAGCGGCGACTTGACGGCGGTGACGTCCACGCGGATGGTGTGGTTCACGCCGAACCAGTCTTCCCAGGGCTGCTCGAGCACCAGGTCGTAGATGTCGTTCTCGTTGTTGTAGCTGCGCTGGCCCATGCGCATGAGCACACGGGAGGCGATGCGCGAGTGCAGGTTGATGCGGTAGGCGTCGACCTGCGAGCCGGAGCAGTGCACACCGCCCGGCACCTGGTTGTGCACCCGCATCGTGGTGCTTTGTTGGGCGATTTCGCCGAGTTCTTCGGCAAGCGCCGCTTCCATGCCGCGCGGGCATGGGCAAAAATAGGAGGCCATGAGGAGTACCCTTTGTCCGTTGATGAAAAATGCGTTACACGCCACCGGTCCGCACCGGCGGCAATCGATTCAGGTAGTGCTGTTCAGAAAGGCTTGACGACGACCAGGATGACGATCGCCAGCAGCAGCAGGACCGGCACTTCATTGAAGTAGCGGAACCACTTATGGCTGCGCTTGTTCTGCCCTGCTTCGAACTTTTTCAGGAGCGAGCCGCAGGCATGATGGTAGCCGATCACCAGGATCACCAGCGCCAGCTTCGCGTGCAGCCAGCCGCCCCGGATGCCGTAGCCCAGCCACAGCCAGATGCCCAGCAGCAGGGCCGGCACGGCCAGGATGGTGGTGAAGCGCAGCAGCCGGCGCGCCATGCCCAGCAGGCGCTCGATGACCGCCGGATTGCTTTCCTGCGCCAGGTTCACATAGATGCGCGGCAGGTAGAACAGCCCGGCGAACCAGGAGGCGATGAAGACGATGTGCAGGGCCTTGATCCAGAGGTACATGCATTTCCTTATTGTTATTGGCGGATTTCGCCGTGGCCGAAGACGACGTATTTCAGCGAGGTGAGTCCTTCCAGCCCGACCGGACCGCGCGCGTGCAGCTTGTCGTTCGAGATGCCGATCTCGGCGCCCAGGCCGTATTCGAAGCCGTCGGCGAAGCGGGTCGAGGCGTTCACCATCACCGAGGCGGAATCGACTTCGCGCAGGAAGCGCAGCGCGGCGCTGTAGTCTTCGGTGACGATGGATTCGGTGTGCTTCGAGGACCAGGTGTTGATGTGGTCGATCGCCGCATCCAGGCCTTCCACCACGCGGACCGCCAGGATCGGCGCCAGGTATTCGGTGGCCCAGTCCTGCTCCGTCGCCGGCTTCAGGTAAGGATAGCCAGCCAGGATGGCATGGGCCTCGTGGTCGGCGCGCAGCTCGACCTGCTTTTCCGCGTACAGGCTGGCCAGCTGGGGCAGCACGGCCGGGGCGATCGCGCGGGCGACCAGCAGGGTCTCCATCGTGTTGCAGGTGCCGTAGCGGTGGCACTTGGCGTTGAAGGCCACCGGCAGCGCCTTGGCGAGGTCGGCCTTGTCGTCGATGTAGACGTGGCAGATGCCGTCCAGGTGCTTGATCATCGGGACCGTCGACTCTTCCATCAGGCGCGCGATCAGGCCCTTGCCGCCGCGCGGGACGATCACGTCCACGTACTGCGGCATGGTGATCAATGCGCCCACCGCCGCGCGGTCGGTGGTGTCGACCACCTGCACGGCGTCCAGCGGCAGGCCGGCGCCAGCCAGGCCTTCGCTCACGAGTTTCGCCAGCGCGCGGTTGCAGTGGATGGCTTCCGAACCGCCGCGCAGGATGGCCGCGTTGCCGCTCTTGATGCACAGGCCTGCCGCATCCACCGTCACGTTCGGGCGGGCTTCGTAGATGATGCCGATGACGCCCAGCGGCACGCGCATCTGGCCGACCTGGATGCCGCTCGGACGCGATTTCATGTTCGTGATTTCGCCGACCGGGTCAGGCAGGGTGACGATCTGGCGCAGGCCTTCGACCATGGTCTTGATGGCGCTTTCGGACAGCGCCAGGCGGTCGAGCAGGGCCGGTTCCAGGCCGCCGGCGCGGGCCGCTTCCATGTCCTGCCGGTTCGCGGCGCGCAAAGCATCGGCATCGCGTTCGATGGCGTCGGCAATCAGGAGCAGCGCACGATTGCGCGTTGCGCCGTCGGCGCGCGCCATCGCGCGCGAAGCGGCCCGCGCCTTGCGGCCCATCGCGTGCATGTATTCAGTGATATCCATCGTCATCCCCTGTAGTGCGGTTTTGTAGGGTGGACGGCTTCGCCGTCCGCGCGTTCAAATCACGCGAGCGGGCCTGCGGGCCTGGCTTGAACGCGCGGACGGCAGAGCCGTCCACCCTACGGTATCGCGGTATGCGACCGTTACCGGGCCACCCGTAGCGCTAGCTGCAGCATGGCGTCCCACGCATCGCCCGCAAACGCCTTCGCGCGCAAGCCCTTGACCATGCGGTCCACCTGCGCCGCCTCCTGCAGCGCGGCCTCCAGCGTGGCGATCGACACGCGCCGCACGGCCGGCTCCATCATGCGCTCGCGCGGACCCCAGATGCGGTATTCCTTCAGCAGCGCGCCCAGCGGCCGGCCCTGCGCCATCCCGGATTTCAATTTTAGCAGCGTGCGGATTTCTTCACTGACGGCCCATAAAACCAGCGGCAGCGCTTCGCCCTCCCCTTTCAAACCGTCGAGCATGCGGGCCAGGCGCGCCGGGTCGCCTGCCAGCATGGCTTCCGAGAGCTTGAACACGTCGTAGCGCGCCACGTTCAATACCGCATCGTGCACCTGCTCGAAACTCAGCTTGCCCGGCTCGTACAGCAGGGCCAGCTTCTGGATTTCCTGGTGCGCCGCCAGCAGGTTGCCCTCGACGCGGTCGGCGATGAAATCCAGGCTCTGGCGCTCGGCGCTCTGGTTTTGTGCGGACAGCCGCATGCCGATCCAGCCCGGCAGCTGGGCGCGCTCCACGTTCGGGATCTCGATGTAGACCGCGGCCTGCTGCAGGGCCGCCACCCACGACGCTTTCGCCGTCTGCCAGTCCAGCTTGGGCAGGGTGATGAGCGTCAGGTTGTCAGGGCTGAGGTCTTTCGCATAGCTCTGCAGCGCGGCGCTGCCGTCCTTGCCCGGCTTGCCGCTCGGGATGCGCAGCTCGATCAGCTTCTTGTCGCCGAACAGGGACATGGCCTGGTTCGCTGCCAGCAGCTCGCCCCACTTGAAGTTGCGCTCGACCGTGAGCACGTCGCGCTCCGTATACCCCTGGGCGCGGGCAGTGCGGCGGATGCGGTCGGCCGCTTCCAGCGCGAGCAGGTGCTCGTCGCTGGTGATCACGTACAAGGGCGCGAGACCCTTGGCCAGGTGGCCCTCGAGGGCCTCAGGCCGCAGCTGCATCGTTCAGTCTCTTCACGCCGCGGGTTTGATGGCCGCCAGGCGGCGCAGGATCTGCTGCACCAGGTCGGACTGCATGTCGCGGTACAGCAGCGCCTCTTCCGATTCCTTGGCCAGCACCTGCGATTCGTCGAAGGCGATATTGCGGCGCAGGGTGATCTCGGTCGGCGCCAGCAATTCCTTGTTGTTGGCGTCGCGCACGCGGAAGACCAGCGTGTAGCTGAGCGAGTATTCGCGCACCCGGCCCAGGCTGTTCAGCGACAGGATGGACTTGCCGCGCGTCTCGCCCAGCACGTCGAACAGGGCCTGCGCCTTCGAGGCATCGTTCTCGATGCGCACGGAATCGCCCGCGCGCAGGTTGCGCTTGAGCTCCGTGCCCAGCGGCGAGGTCTCGGGGAAGGCCAGGTAGATGCTCTGGAAGGGCATGTTGTACTGGCCGTTTGAGCCGCGCAGCTGGAAGCCGCAAGCCGTCAGGCTCGCAGCCACCAGCAGGCTTGCTACTGCTCGCACCACGGTGGTCTTCATTGGCTTACACCACGATGTTGATGAGTTTACCGGGCACCACGATGACCTTCTTCGGCGTGCCCTCGATGAACTTCTGGACCGATTCCTCGGCCAGCGCGGCGGCTTCGATGCTCGCCTTGTCGGCATCCTTGGCCACTTTCACCGAGCCGCGCAGCTTGCCGTTCACCTGGATCATCAGCTCGATCTCGGACTGCTCCAGCGCGGCAGGGTCGACTTCCGGCCACTGCACGTTCAGGATGTCGCCGTAGACGGCGGCGTAACCCAGGTCGCTCCACAGCGCGTGGGTGATGTGCGGCGCCACCGGGTTCAGGAGGCGCAGGAAGATCGAGAAGCCTTCGGCAATCACCGCATCCGATGCGACACCGTCGGCCAGCTTCGCCGACTCGAGGGTGTTGAGCATCTTCATGCAGGCCGACACCACGGTGTTGTACTGGATGCGCTTCAGGTCGTAGTCGGCCTGCTGCAGCACCTTGTGCACTTCGCGGCGCAGGGTCTTCTGGGCGTCGTCGAGCGAGCCTTGCTGCTGGCCTTTCAGGGCGCTGGCGATGCGCTCGCGCTGCGCGTAGCCATAGGCCCAGACGCGGCGCAGGAAGCGGCTCGCGCCTTCGACGCCGCTGTTCGACCACTCCAGGGTCTGTTCCGGCGGCGAGGCGAACATGGTGAACAGGCGCGCGGTATCCGCGCCGTACTGCTCGATCTGCGCCTGCGGGTCGATGCCGTTGTTCTTCGACTTCGACATCTTCTCGGTGCCGCCGATGTGCACAGGCTGGCCATCCGACTTCAACACCGCGCTCTGCGGGCGGCCCTTGTCGTCAAAGGTGAGTTCCACGTCGGCCGGGTTGAACCAGGTCTTCTTGCTGGACGCGTCCTCGCGGTAGTAGGTCTCGTTCAGCACCATGCCCTGGGTCAGCAGGTTGACGAAAGGCTCGTCGAACTTCACCAGGCCGAAGTCGCGCATGACCTTGGTCCAGAAGCGCGCATACAGCAGGTGCATGACGGCGTGCTCGATGCCGCCGATG
>JBFLVV010000127.1:0-7512 GCA_040758275.1 Pseudomonadota bacterium | reverse complement strand
CATCCCGAACAGGACCGTGAAACGACTTTGCGCCGATGATAGTGCTGCAACCAGTGTGAAAGTAGGTTATCGTCAGGCTAGTTATATGAAAAACCCCACCAGTGATCTGGTGGGGTTTTTTGCTTTGTAACGCCCGATTCTTGGCCGTGACTTATCCGCCGGACAGCTCGACCATGAATGCCGCGGCCAGGCGCGCGAACTTCAGGGCATGCGCCGCCTGGCCGCCCGAGTTCTCGTAGGTGTCGCGGGATGTGTGGATGGCCGGGTTGTCGCGCGCCATCGACGACTCGAAGGGCATGGAAACGGGATAACCCTGGGCGTCCCAGCTCGCGTGGTCGGAACAGCCGTAGCCGCAGCGGTCATTTCCGACGGTGAGCTCGGGAAGATAGGCGGCCGCGAGTTCGGCGATGAAGGTGTTCTGGGCGCTACTTGTGTAATCGGTGATCAGGTAGATGTCGTTCGCCGCGCCCTTGTAATTGGTCATGTCGAGCTGCAGCACGCCCGCCACCTTCTGCCCCGCCTGCTTGAACTGGCGGGCGATCTCCTGCGATCCGCGCAAACCCACTTCTTCGGCCGCGTAGGCAAAGACCTGGATGGTCCTGCGTGGCCGGTAGCCGCTTGCGATCAGGGCCCGCAGCGCTTCGGTCATGCTGGCCACCCCCGACGCGTCATCGTCCGCCCCTGGCGCCCGCGCCGTGTCGCTCATGCGGAAGCTGAGAATCGAATCGAGATGGGCGCCGACCACGACTTTTTCGTCTGCCAGGTCCGTGCCCGCGATCGTCAGGGAAACGGAAGGCTGCGGATACGCCTTGTGTGTGACGAGAGCAACCGAGATATCGCCGCGGCCAGCTGCCAGTTCGCGCCAGGTCGCCAGCAGCCAGTTCGCCGCGTCAACGCCACTCTGGCTGGCGTAATAGCGATTCGTGAAGCCGCTCAGTGACAGGATCGTCGAAGCGATATGCTGTTCCTGCATGCTCGACAGTATGGGAACAACCACCTCACGCTGGTCGATGGTATAGGCTGGCGTTGCCAGGGTGACGCGGCGTGCCTCGAGGGCGGCGCGCGCTTCGGCTTCGCTGCCGTGATACATGAAGCCGCCGCATTGGCCCATCTGCTGGTGGATCGCACCCGTCACCGCGAGGAGCCGGCTTTCATCCAGCACGACCGCATGCACCTTTTCCGACAAGCCGGCTGCGCGCACCTGGCGGCTGCCAATGGACACCGCGTCGGGGGCGACCGTCTGCACCTTCTGGAAGGCCGCATCGCCGATGGTGATCCAGGCCCGTCGTTTCTTTGCGGACCCGGCTGTTGCGGCAAGGCTGAGGCAGAGGGCCGAGAACAGGCAGAGCTTGAGCAGATCGGACCTCATGGTATTTCCTCCAGGCTAGCAGACAAAAATGCTAGCAGCCACAGCCGCGAGTTTCTTTGCCTCAGCTCAACCTTTTCAGAATCTGCTTACGCTACCTGAGCGGTAACCGTGCGGCGAATCCTACAGGTGCTCGGAGTCTTCTCCTATACAGCGGCATTGTTTCGGCGCGCATGATCAACCCATTGGTTCAGCAAAGCGGAGGATGGATCATGAAATCGAAGGAAAAAAGCCTGGGTGGTGTGAATCGTTCGCGCGGCATCCACAAACCGAAAACCGTCAACGTGGCCGAGGGCAGTCTGCAGTCGCGGGCGCCGGGCGCCGTGATGCCGGGCGGGCCCGAGTCGCCTTTCCCGATGGTACACACGGGGTCGCAGCAATCCGATCTTGGCCGCAACCAGCGCGGCGGCGTCGGCGGTTCCCAAGGGGGCGGTTGGAGCGCACGCCAGCGTGGCCAGCGGATGCAGGCGCAGGCCGAGCAGGACCGCCTCGGCGAAGCCCAGCAGTCCGGCCAGGGCGGCATCGAACAGTACCAGCATGCCGGCTCGCAGCAATCGGACTCGGGCAAGGGGGGAGGCAAGGGACTGCAAGGCCATCCCGACCAGCCGTCCTCCGACTATGCGAGCAAGCCGAACAGGAAGAACCCCCGCAGCTGAACATCGCAAGGCGGAGCGACGCCCGGGCCTGCCCGGGTTTTTTTACGCCTGCCATGTCGCTCGGCGCGAACAGCGCAACGGCCTGCGATCCGAATCTGGGGCACAATGCACCTGTCAGCCTTGCCATTTCAACCATGACAGGAGAAGCATGAACGAACAGGTCGCACGCAATGCCGTGCTGGTGCGCGCCATCGAAACCGCCGACGTGAATCACGAGGTGCTGAGCGACGACGATCGCAAGTACGCGAGCCGCAGCGCGAAGGAACTTGCCGCATGGCAGGCGGCGGACGACAAGGCCGCCATGACGCAACACCATTTCCTGGAACAGCGGTCCGAACAGATCCTGAAACGCCTCGGCGAACGCACGCCCGCCTTCGGCGCCTTCGCCAAGCGCCGGTTGGGCCTGCCCGGCTTCTGGCTTGCCCTGCCATTCCTGGCATTTGTCAGCGGCGCCGTCATCGACCGCATCGCCGACCCGCACCGCGTCGACCTCCTGTCTGCCCCCTTTCTCCTGATCATAGGCTGGAACCTGCTGGTCTACCTTTTCATGCTGGTATGGGCCTGCATCCCCGGCAAGCGCCATGGCTGGGCCGGCCCGAACCTCTTGCGCCGCCTGAGCCTGGGCAAGGTAGCCGTGCCGCGCAAACTGCCTGCGCCGCTTGCCGCCGGCGTCGGCAGCTTCATGGCCGAGTGGGCTGCGCTGAGCGAGCCGCTCACCCGCGCCCGCCTGAGCCGCACGATTCACCTCTCCGCCGCCTGCTTCGCGCTTGGCGCCATCGCCTCGCTGTATGCGCGCGGCCTGCTGACCCAGTACGCAGTCGGCTGGGAGAGCACCTTCCTCGACGGCCGCCAGGTCCACACCCTGCTGTCCTGGCTCTTCATGCCTGCAATGAACGTGTTTCCCTTCCTCCAGGGTTTCTCGCTGGCCGAGATCGAGCTGCTGCGCTTCGGACGCCCCGTCACCGCGGCAAGCGGCGAGCGCTGGGTCCATCTCTACGGCGCGACCCTGCTGCTGCTCGTCGTGCTGCCGCGCCTGCTGCTGGCCGCCTTCGCCGGCTGGCGTGCACGCCGGCTGGCCCGCAGTTTCCCGCTCGACCTGGACCAGCCGTATTACCGCAAGCTGGCAGACAGCATCGGCGCCGGCTCGCCCGCGCTGCTGCGCGTCCTTCCTTACAGCTACACCCTCGACGAGGCGCGTGACCGTGGCTTGTGGGCCATTGCTGCTGCCGCACTCGGCGCCCAGGCGCGTGTGCAATTGCGTCCGCCCAGCGACTACGGCATCGACGCCAAGGATGCCTTGCGCGACACCCAGCTCGATGAAGGCGGCGTGACCGTCACCGCTGTCCTGTTCAGCCTTTCCGCCACGCCGGAAAAGGAAAACCACGGCGCCTTCCTCGACTACCTGACGAAGCGCGTGCGCCGCGGCGTCGCCGTGCTGGTGGACGAGTCGCCCCTGACCGAACGCATCGGCAGCCAGCCCGGCGGCGCCGAACGGGTGGCCGAACGCAGCGCCCTGTGGCGGCAGTTCTGCAGCTTCCACGGCACCTCGGCCACCTTCGTCAACCTGCTCGAGCCGAACAAGTATCCAGTCGAACTGGGCGCCGGCCTGCGCCTGCCGGAGCTACGCTGATGGAAGAGCCGGTCAAGATCCAGTTCGCCCTCGTTTCGCACACCAACAACGGCAAGACGACCCTGGCCCGTACCCTGGTCGGCATGGACGTGGGCGAGGTGCGCGACGCCGCCCACGTGACCCAGTTCGCCGAGGCGCACCTGCTGCAGACCAGCGAGGCGGGCGATTCCCTCGTGCTGTGGGACACGCCCGGCTTCGGCGATTCGGTGCGTTTGCTGAAGCGCCTGTCGATGGCGGGCAACCCGATCGGCTGGTTCCTGCGCGAGGTGTTCGACCGCTACCGCGACAAGCCGTTCTGGCTTAGCCAGCAGGCTTTGCGCGCGGCCAAGGAAGAGGCGGATGTCGTGCTCTATCTCGTCAATTCTTCCGAGTCGCCGCAGGATGCCGGCTACCTGCCGTCCGAGATGAAGATCCTCGAATGGCTGGGCAAGCCGGTGGCCGTGCTGCTCAACCAGATGGGACCGCCCCGGCCCGGTACCGAAGAGGCGAGTGAACAGCAGCGCTGGAAGCAGCACCTGACGCAGTTCCCCGTGGTGAAAGAGGTGCTGCCGCTCGATGCCTTTGCGCGCTGCTGGGTGCACGAGCACGTGTTCTACGATGCGATCGGCAAACTGATCGAGCCGTCAAGGCAGGCCGCCTATGCGCGCCTGCTGGCGTCCTGGGAAACGGCGAACCAGCGGCGTTACCGCAACGCCCTGCGCCTGGTCGCGGAGCTGCTGGCCTTCGCCGCGCGCGATCGCCAGGAGGTGTCGAGCGAAGGCAAGGGGCTGATCAAATCCGCGCTCAAGGCCGTTGGTCTCGGCAAGGACGAGCAGAAGCGGCAAGAGCTTGCCATGGCCGCCCTGGTGCAGCGCCTCAACGACGAGATCGGCTCGACGACGGCGCGCATGCTGGTGCTGCACAAGCTCGACCCGGGCGAGGCCTCGGTGATCAATGCGCGGGTACGCGAGAACTTCGCCGTGCGCGCACCGGTGGACAAGGCCCAGGCCGGCCTGCTGGGCGCGATGGTGTCGGGCGCGGCGACAGGCTTGTCGGCGGACCTGATGGCGGGCGGCCTGACGCTCGGCGGCGGTGCGCTGCTGGGGGCGATCGTCGGCGCCCTGACCATGGCCGGCGCGGCATGGGGTTTCAATGTCGGCACCGACCGCAATCAGCATACGGTGCAGTTTGCCGATGCTTTCTTGCAGACCCTGTTCTCGGGCGGCCTGCTGCGCTACCTGGCGGTGGCCCACTTCGGCCGGGGACGTGGGAATTATGTCGAGAGCGAGGCGCCGCCCTTCTGGCAGGCCGAAGTGGAAAAGGCGGTGACGGCGCATGCCGGCGATCTGCCGGCGCTGTGGCGGGCCTTGCGCGAAGCGCCGAGCCAGGAAGCGGCAACCGCGCTCGCCGAGAAGGCGGTCATCCCGGCGGCGGACGCCGTGCTCGCGCAGCTGTATCCATCGGCTGCGCTGCCGGCGCCGCTTGCTCTTGAGGCGCTACCGGTTACTGGAACTGGACCTGCGCGCTGATGCCGAGCATCCAGTTGCGGCCAGGGGCGGCCTCGTAGTAGCGGCGGTTCGATTCGGCCACGATCACCGAGCCGACATAGTCGCGGTCGAGCAGGTTGTTTATGCGCAGGTACTGTTTCAGGCGCCACGCGCCGATCTGCTGGCGGGCCTGCAGGCGGACGCTCAGGATGCCATAACCCGGCGCCGGCACGGCCGTGTTGGCGTCGTCCGGATGCACACGGCTAGAGGCCTGTGCTTCGAGCGCGGCATTCAGGCCGCCATCCGCCGCTGTCCAGCCCAGCTCCGAGAACAGGCTGGCGCGCGGCACGCCCGGCAGGCGGTTGCCGGACGGGATCGCACCGAAGCCGTCATCGTAAATGGCGCGCAGGATATTGGCCGCGACCAGGGTGTACCAGCCGCCCGCGAAGTTGGAGGCGACCGACAGCTCGAGGCCCTGGCGCAGGGTACGGCCGGCGTTGCGGTAGCTGGTGCGACCGCCGTTTGAGGCGTCGACCACGAGTTCGTTCTGGGTGCGTGCCTGGAACAGGGCGATGTCGGCGCGGGTGTGCTGGCCAAACATGGACTTGGCGCCCACTTCCAGGTGCACGCTGCGGCTCGGGGTGAGGCCGAAGTTGAAGCCGGCGCCGGTGGCCGAATAGAACAGCTCATTCAGCGTCGGTGTCTCGAAACCGCGTGCGGCGCTCGCGTACAGGTTGAGCGAAGGGGAGACCTTGCGCAGGATGCCGATCACCGGCGCGGTGCCGTTGTAGGACGTGCCGCCGCTGTCGTCGCCGTTGTCACGGAAGCGGTCGCTCACACCCACTTTCAGGCGGGTGTGGCGCAGGCCGCCGGTCAGGACCCAGGCGCCGGATTCCCATTGGGTCTGGACATAAGGATCGACGCTGGTCAGGCGGTTGTCCTCGTCACGGCGCAGGCGTCCCTTGACGCCGAATTGGGTGCCGGCGAAATTCTCGAAACCCTGGCGCGCGTCCTGCGAATCGGCCCATTCGACGCCGAAGGTCGTGCGCAGCGTGCCGGCGCCCAGGGAACGCACGTCCTGCCAGTTCACGTCCACGCCGCGGAAGTCGCGGTCGAAGTCGATGACGCCGCCGGAGTGGGTGGCGGGTTGCTGGAAGGCGCGCGAGAAGGATTGGTACTGGATCACCTTGCGGTTGCCGCCGTAGGCCGTCAACTGCAGGCGATTACTGCCGAAGCGCTGTTGCCAGTTCAGGCCGATCTGCTGGTGGTCGATGCTCTTGCGCGTGTTGTAGCGCTCGGCGAAGGTGCGCTGCGGCGACTGGGTGTCGGTGGTATCGATCTCGCCGGCGCGCGGGTCGCGCTGGAAGGTCGCCCAGGTGACGCCGAGCGGATCCTGGGTGTCGTCCTGTTCGAGCGAGTTGGCGACGATGGTCAGCTTGCCGTCGCTTCCGGTCGGCAGGGTGAGTTTGGCGTAGCCCTGGTCGCGGGTGGCGGCGCTGTGATCGCGGTAGCCGTCGGTTTCGAAGCGGGAGGCGTCGAGTACATAGCCGACCGCGCCGGCCTTGCCCTGCGCATTCACGTCGGTCTTGCGCAGGCCGTCGCTGCCGCCTGTAACGGACAGTTCGACCGACGGCGGGCCCTCGCCGTCGCGGGTGAACAGCTGGATGACGCCGCCGGAGTGGTTGCCGTACAGGGCGGAGAAGGGACCGCGCAGGATTTCGATGCGCTCGGCCATGTCCAGGTTGAAGGTGGCGGCCTGGCCCTGGCCGTCGGGCATGGTCGCGGGGATACCGTCAGCGATCAAACGTACACCGCGCACGCCGAAGGATGAGCGGGCGCCGAAGCCGCGCGAGGAGACCTGCAAATCCTGCGCATAGTTCTGGCGGTTCTGGACGACGATGCCCGGCACGGCGACCAGGGACTCCGACAGGTTCACCCGCGGCTGGCCGGCCTGGATGCGTTGGGCATCGACGACGCTGACGGCGGCCGGCAGGTCGAAACTCTCCTGCTCCGTACGGGAGCCGCTGACCACGACGACCGACATCGGGGCGGCGGACTGGGCCAGGACCGGAGAAGCGAACGCAGCGAGCAGGGTGGCAGAAAGGGGCAGGCGGATCAGGTGGGGAGGCATGGCGATCAGGCAAAATGGACAGATTGCTATCATAGCTGTTGCGTCATCGAGACGCTGTTCGCGAGGATGCACAGCCGTTCGAAAGGCCTTGCGTCCGACCACTACGGTTTGCTATAGTTCGCCTCCGCTTCGGCAGGGGTCGAAAAAAGGTTAACGTAATCAAGTGGTTACGTTGGCAAGATCCCCAGAGAAATCTGAGCTGAAGCAAACGAGGGGTTGACGAGCATCGCGAAACACTGCATAATCTCATTCCTCTGCTGCTG
>JBFLVV010000126.1:0-7670 GCA_040758275.1 Pseudomonadota bacterium | reverse complement strand
TGAAGAAGGAGATTCCGAGCGGGAGCGTGATGTGCGGGACCGGGATGCCGGCCGCGAGCGCCTTATTGACGGCATCAAGCAGGAAACCGGCGTACTTGAACCAGGCCAGCATGGCCAGGTTGGCGCCGACGCCCAGCGCCAGCCAGGTCTTGCCGCGCGCCCGGTCGCGGGCGATCGCCAGGCCGGCGCCGTAGTTGATCGCGGCCGACAGCAGCAGCAGAGGCACGAAGCGCGGCTCGCCCCAGGCGTAGAAGGCCAGGCTGCCCAGCAGCAGGACCGCGTTCTTCCACGGCAGCAGGTAGTAGAGGGCGAGGAAGCTGGGAAGGAAAAAGAACAGGAAGACGATCGAGGAAAACAGCATGGGACGTGGTCGAAGGCGACAGCGACGCGCCATCGATTCCGACAATTGTAGGAATAATGTTAAGACGAAGCAAGTTTGACGCAGCTTGAGCCCGGCTCCGTCCCGGTTTGCGTTATCACCATGCCATTGCAAATGTCCTGTGCTGTGGTATGTTCCCCCCTGTTCCCGCCCTCTTCTTCCGAAATTTTCCAGTGCATATCTACGGTACCAAGAACCGGCAAACGTCGATCGTCGCCACCGACTTTCTGCGCGCCAACGACCGCATGGCCAGCCTGCTCCCGGCCGCCATGCGCATGGCCCGCCTGCAGTCGGACTGCGCGGCCATCCTGCCCGTCATGGCCGGCAATACCGATGTGATCGCCTTCCACGAAGGCACGCTGGTGCTCGCCGTGCCGAGCTCGGCCGTGGCTGCGCGCATGAAGCAGATGGTCCCGAAGCTGCAGACGGCGCTGGCCGCCAAGGGCTGGCCGGTGGAATCGATCCGCCTGAAGGTGCAGGTGGGGCGCGCCATGCCGGAGAAACCGCAGATGCGCACCCTCGAATTGCCGCCCACGGCGGTGCAGGCCTTCGAGGACCTGGCGGAATCGCTGGAAGAGACCTCGCAGAACAAGGACCTGGTGGCGGCCCTGCGCAGGCTCGCCGAAAAGCGCAAATAAAAAAGGCGCGCTTGCGAAGGCGCGCCTTCGATCCTGGCGGGAAGGTTCAGACTTCCGCCCACTCCCGCGTCATCTGTCGCACATACGAGGGCGGCGCGTCGCCCAGCGAATCGAACTCCACCCACTCGTAGGCATCGGTCTGCGCCAGCAGCTTGCGCAGCAGCTCGTTGTTGAGCGCGTGGCCCGACTTGTGCGCCGTGTAGCTGGCCAGCAGCGGATGGCCGACGATGTACAGGTCGCCGATCGCATCGAGGATCTTGTGGCGCACGAACTCGTCTTCGTAGCGCAGGCCGTCCGCGTTCAGGATGCGGTATTCGTCCATCACGATCGCGTTTTCCAGCGAGCCGCCGCGCGCGAGCCCCAGGCCGCGCAGGGTTTCGACGTCCTGCATGAAGCCGAAGGTGCGGGCGCGCGCCACGTCGTGCACGTAGGAGACTTCGCTGAAGTCGACCGCGGCGCGCTGCATGGTGCCGTCCACGGCCGGGTGGTTGAATTCGATGAAGAAGTCGAGCTTGAAGCCGTCGTAGGGCGACAGACGCGCCCACTTCTCGTTCTTGCCCTCGCCCTGGCGGATCTCGACGTCCTTGAGCACGCGGATGAAGCGCTTGGGCGCGTCCTGCTCTTCCAGGCCGGCCTGCTGCAGCAGGAAGACGAAGGAAGCCGCGGAGCCGTCCATAATGGGGATTTCTTCGGCCGTCACGTCCACGACCAGGTTGTCGATGCCCAGGCCGTAGCAGGCCGACATCAGGTGTTCGACGGTGGACACACGCGCGCCGTCCTTGATCAGGACCGTGGCCATGCGGGTCTCGCCGACCACGTCGGCGGCGCTCGGGATGGCGACGATGGGGTCGTAGTCGACGCGGCGGAAGGTGATGCCGGCGCCCGGCGGCGCCGGACGCAGGGTCAGTTCGACCTTGGTGCCCGAGTGGACGCCCACACCGGTGGTGCGGACGACCTGTTTGATGGTTCGTTGTTTCAGCATCTGACGATTATAGCCCAGCGCTTTTTCCTGCGCTGACGGCTAGGGATGGTCCGACTCCACATGGTTTTTTTCGTGGCGAATCAGATACATACCGCTGCCGATGATGATCGCGGCGCCCGCCATGGTCCAGCCGTCCGGCAGGGTTTGCCACAGCAGCCAGTCCAGGCCCACGGCCCAGGCCAGGGCCGTGTACTCGAAGGGCGCCACGCTCGAGGCGTCGCCTTTGGCGAAGGCTTCGGTGATGGCCAGCTGGCCGATGAAGCCGGAGAGGGCCAGGCCGAGCAGCAGCGGCGCATCCTTCATGCTCATCGCCACCCAGCCTGGTGCGGCCAGCAGGCTGGCACCAAGCGACATCATCACCATCAGCCAGAACACCATGTATTCGCTGCGGTCGGTGCGCGCCAGGATGCCGACCGTGATCGCCGAGATCGCATACATCGCCGCCGCGCCCAGCACCGCCAGGCCGCCGATGGTAAGAAAACCCGCCCCGCTCGGGCGCAGCACCACCAGCACGCCGCACAGGCCCACGCCGATCGCGATCCAGCGTGCGACGTTGACCTTCTCCTTGAGGAACCAGACCGACAAGGCCGTGATGATGGCGGGCGCAATGAAGAAGATCGAATAGGCTTCGGCCAGCGAGAGCTTGCGAATGCCGAAGGCGAAGAAGCTCAGCATCGCGATGCCCAGCACCGCGCGCAGGATGTGCAGGGGCCAGCGGATCTTGAATATGCCGCCGTAGCCGACCTTCACGCCCACGTAGACGATGATCAGGGGGAGCGAGGTGAGCGAACGCAGCGCCGCCACCTGGATGGCCGGGTAGCGCTGCGAGAGCAGCTTCATCACCGTGTCCATCAGGGCGAACATGAACACGGCCAGCATCATCGCGTAGATGCTGTACAGGTTTCCGCTGGGTCGGGTCACAAGCTTTACCTTAAAGGTTCTTTGCCATGAACAGGCTCAAGGGATCGGGCTGATAGTCGCCGAAGGGTTCGCCGCGCACGAAGCCGGCGCGCTCATACAAGCGGATTGCCTCGGGCTGGTGGATGCCCGTCTCCAGCTTCAGCACGCGGATGCCCGACATGCGCGCGAACATTGCCAGGTGCTCGAGCAGCTTCGTACCGGTGCCGAGTCCGCGCCGGGCGGTATCGACGAACATGCGCTTCACTTCGCCGTAGCTGCCGCGGTTGACCAGGGCCGCGCAGCCGACCGCTCTTCCATCGACGTCGCGCGCGACGAGGAACAGCACGTCGCCGGCCATCAGCTCGGCGATGTCCATTAGGTGATTCGATTCGGCGGGATACAGCGCGGCGCAGTAGGCGTCGAGCTGCTCCAGCATGGCCCGCACTTCGGGCTGGTCGGGGGTTTCGGCGTTGATGATCATGGGATGAAAAACGGCGCCGCGGCGCCGTTTGCTTGGTTTGCGGCCTGGTTTAGCCCAGTTGTTCCAGCATCTTCTCGGCGCTCGAGACTTCGAAGCCGGCGGTCTCGACGTTCAGCGCCTTGACCACGCCGTCCTCGACCAGCATCGAGTAGCGCTTCGAGCGGGTGCCCATGCCGTGCTTCGAGAAGTCGGCGTCCAGGCCCAGGGCCTTCGAGTAGGCGGCGTTACCGTCGGCCATCATGCGCACGATGCCGGTGGCCTTCTGGTCGCGGCCCCAGGCGCCCATCACGAAGGCGTCGTTCACCGAGATGCACCAGATTTCATCGACACCTTTTGCCTTCAAGGCGTCCGCGTGCTGGACGTAGCCCGGCACGTGCTGGGCCGAGCAGGTCGGGGTGTAGGCGCCCGGCAGGCCGAAGATGACGATCTTCTTGCCCTTTACCAGGTCCGCCACCTCAAAGGTATTTGGACCGAGCGAGCAGCCCGCGGTTTCGGTTTCGATGAATTCCGACAGGGTGCCTGCCGGCAGGCGGTCGCCGATCTGGATGGTCATGGTAGTCCTTGTGTGATTGCAAATATATAAGTATGCCCGAACTCCGCACTTCCTGCCGGGAACCGTCCGAGCTTGCTTCTTGAATTAAAAACTTGCAAGATAACTCTCCGTCCCCTTGGGTTACGCCGATGAAGAACGAGAATTACCTTTCCGAAGTAAAGGCGCAGTACGAACAGTTGCCTTATCCGCCCGTCAATCCGCAGGACGAGTACCGGCGCCTCCAGCGCACCTGGCTCGAGGACCTGCCCATGATGAACCATTACTGCTATCAGGGTCGCGAAGATTTCAGCAAGGGGTTCCGGATCCTGGTGGCCGGCGGCGGGACGGGTGACGCCACGATCTTCCTCGCCGAGCAGTTGCGCGAAACGAATGCCGAGATCGTGCACCTCGACCTGAGCCAGACCAGTATCAAGCTGGCGCAGCAGCGCGCTGCGATCCGCAAGCTCGACAACATCCGCTGGGTGCATGATTCGCTGCTCAGTCTCCCCGAGCTGAACCTGGGAGCATTCAACTACATCAACTGCTCCGGCGTGCTGCATCACCTGGCCGATCCGGATGCAGGCCTGCGCGCACTCAAGAGCGTGCTGGCGCCGGGGGGCGCGATCGCCCTGATGTTGTACGGGGCCATTGGCCGGATCGGCGTCTACCACATGCAGCAACTGCTCCGACTGAGCAATAACGGTTGCAGCGAAGCGCAGAAAATCGCCCAGGCGAAGGAAGTGCTCACGGCCCTGCCCCAGGGGAACTGGTATCGCCGCGCGGGCGAGCTGTACGGCGATAACGACACCGACGCAGGCATCTTCGATTCGCTCCTGCACACCCAGGATCGCGCCTACACGATCGAAGAACTGCATGCCTGGCTCGGCGACGAACACGGCTTCCACATCGAACTGTCGGACGTGAACCGTGGACGTTTTCCCTATCTGCCCGAATACACGCTGGCCATCGAGGCGCACCAGCTGCGGGCACGGCTCCCGGCGATGAGCGAACGGGCGCGCAACGCGATGTCCGAACTGCTGATGGGCGACATCACCCGCCACACCTTCTACCTGACCGCGGGGCCCGAGGCCCGGGCGCCCTATGGGCAGGCCGACTTTATTCCCTTCTTCTTCCACGAGCCGCTCGATCCGAAGGCCCTGGAGGCCATGTTCGCGCCGACGAAGGGAAAACTCACCATCCTGCGCCATCCGCACCTCGGCATGCAGGCGGCCGTGGACGCCGGCAAGTACACCGGGATGATCCTCGGCCTGGTCGACGGCAAGCGCAGCTTCGGCGAGATCTTCGACCTGGTGCGCACGCGCCTCGGCGCAGGCCCCGGTCTGCCGGACGACGCGACGCTGTTCGCCGACTTCCGCCCGACCTATCTGCTCCTCAACGCCATCGAACGCCTGCTGCTGCGGCACGTGTCCTGCCGCTGAGGCGCATAAGAGGCAGGCAAAAAAAAACCGGGACCGGAGCAGCTGCTCCGGTCCCGGTTTTCATTCGGGAGCCGAGATCAGTCAGCCTGCTTGCGCAGGAAGGCCGGGATGTCGTAGGTCTCGACGCCGTTGCGCTGCATGGCCTGCACCTGCTCCGATGCCTGCTCGCGGCGCCACACGGCCGGCTGCTTCATGCCGCCCATGGCGTCGCCGCTGGCCGCACCCATGGTCAGGCCGCCGGCGACCGCCGTCGAACCGGACATCACCGGCGCGTTGTAGGTACCGGTGCGCAGCACCTGCTGCGGCTGCACCAGCTGCATCTTCTTGTTCTTGCCCAGGCCGGTCGCGACCACGGTCACGCGCAGCTCGTCGCCCATCGCGTCGTCGTAGGCGATGCCCTGTGCGATCGACGCGTCGGGCGCGGCGAAGGCGCGCACGGCGGCCATGACTTCCTTGATCTCCTTACCTTTCAGGCCACGGCTTGCGGTCACGTTGACCAGCACGCCCTTGGCGCCCGACAGGTCGATGCCGTCCAGAAGCGGCGATGCCACTGCCTGCTCGGCGGCGATGCGCGCGCGGTCCACGCCGGCTGCGGTCGCGGTGCCCATCATGGCCTTGCCCTGTTCGCTCATGATGGTCTTCACGTCGTTGAAGTCGACGTTGATGTGACCCGGCACGTTGATGATCTCGGCGATACCGGCCACCGCGTTGTTCAGGACGTCGTCGGCGTGCTTCATCCAGTCGAGCATCGACTCGTCTTCGTAGATGTCTTCCAGCTTCTCGTTCAGGATGACGATCAGCGAGTCGACGTGCTTGGTCAGTTCTTCCAGGCCGGCTTCCGCCACCTGCATGCACTTGTCGCCCTCGTAGGAGAACGGCTTCGACACGACGGCCACGGTCAGTGCGCCCATGGTCTTGGCGACTTCGGCGACGATCGGCGCGGCGCCGGTGCCGGTGCCGCCGCCCATGCCGGCGGCGATGAAGACCATGTGCGCGCCGCGCAGTGCGTCTTCGATGCGCGAACGCGACTGCTCGGCCAGCTGGCGGCCGACTTCCGGACGCATGCCTGCGCCCAGGCCGGATTCGCCGATCTGGATGATGTTGTTTGCGCCGGAGACAGCCAGTGCCTGCGCGTCCGTGTTTGCGGCGATGAACTCGACACCGGACACACCTTTATTGATCATGTGCTGAACCGCATTGCCGCCTGCGCCGCCGACGCCCACGACTTTGATAACGGTTCCCAGTGTTGCGTTATCGACCATATCGAACTCCATGATGTAACTCCCAATTTTCAAGTGCCGCTTCCGGTTGCGAGGGATTTGCCAGGCCCCTGACAGGCCCTGAAACCGGAAGTAGCGATTGTATTTAAAAAACCTTGACCCGTGAACGTTTTGTTGCTGACGTACCTAAATATTTCGTGCCCTGCGACCTGCTGAAAACCTGCTTTAGAAATTCCCCGCTATCCATTCCTTCATGCGTTGCCAGACTGCTTTCACCGAACCATCCTGACGCGTGACGATGTGCCCGCGCAGGTACTGCTTCTTCGCTTCCAGCAGCAGGCCGAGCACCGTGGCGTAGCGTGGGCTGCGCACGACGTCGGCCAGCTGGCCGCGGTAGTCCGGCGTGCCGAGGCGCGCCGGTTTGAGGAAGATGTCTTCGGCCATCTCGATCATGCCCGGCATGATCGAGCTGCCGCCGGTGAGCACGATGCCCGACGAGAGCACGCCTTCGTAGCCCGACTCGCGCACCACCGTGTGCACCATCGCGAACAGCTCTTCGACGCGCGGTTCGATCACGGCCGCCAGCGCCTGGCGCGACAGGGCGCGCGGTCCGCGGTCGCCCAGCCCCGGCACCTCGAGGGTCTCGCCCGGATCGGCAAGCACCTGCTTGGCCACGCCGTAGCGGATCTTGATGTCCTCGGCTTCGCCGGTCGGCGTGCGCAGGGCCATCGCGATGTCGCTGGTGATCTGGTCGCCGGCGATCGGCAGGACCGCGGTGTGGCGGATCGCGCCGTCGGAGAACACGGCGATGTCGGTGGTGCCGCCGCCGATGTCGATCAGGACCACGCCCAGTTCTTTTTCGTCGGTGGTCAGCACCGCGTCGGCCGATGCCATCGGCTGCAGGATCAGGTCCGAGACCTCGAGCCCGCAACGGCGCACGCACTTTACAATATTCTGGACCGCGGATACCGCACCGGTGACGATGTGCACGCGCACTTCCAGGCGGATGCCGCTCATGCCGATCGGCTCGCGCACGTCTTCCTGGTTGTCGACGATGAATTCCTGAGGCACCGTGTGCAGCAGCTGCTGGTCGGTCGGG
>JBFLVV010000125.1:0-7949 GCA_040758275.1 Pseudomonadota bacterium | reverse complement strand
CCCAGCGCGAGCAGGCGCGCGCCGCCATCGAGGAAGCGGAACATGCGGAAGCCGCCGCCGCGGCCCAGCGCGCCCAGGCGACGAAAGCCGTGGAACTGGCGGCCGCCCAGGCCGAACGCGCCGCGGTCGAGCGCCGTCAGCTGGACCTGACCGAAGCAGCGATCGCTTCCGAACGGTCGAGCACCGAGGCGGCGCGCGAGTCGCTGGCCCAGGTCGAACGCAAGATGGAAGCCCAGCGCCAGCAGGCCCAGGCCGACGCCCGCGCCAGCGAGGCGGCTGCGGCGCGCCTGGCCTCCGAGCAGGCCGCCGCCCAGGCCGCGCAGGCGAGGGCGGATGCCGAGGAAGAGCAGGCCAGGTTGGCGCGCGAGCGCGAAGCGGCCGAGCTGGCCGGCCTGCAGGCGGCGGTCGAGAAGCGCGACGCCCAGCGCGCCCTGCTGGAACACGCCCAGCGCCACGCCGAGATGCAGCGCAAGGCCGCGGAGGCAACCCAGCGCATGATGGAGGCGCGCAAGGAACTGGCCGACCTGGAAGCCCAGCGTTTCGACGAGCACAGCGGAGAACTGGCCGCGGCCGAGAAGGCGATCGGCGAACGCAAGGCGGAAGCCGAGCACCGGGTGGCCTCGGTCAACATTACCCGCGAGGTATTGGGCCGTTTCAAGCAGCCGGCCTCGGCGAGCCAGGCAGTAACGCGTTTGGCCGACGTGATCGCCAACCAGCGCAAGAACGAGCAGGAGTGAGCATCAGTGATATGCCGCGCATATCACTGATGCCAACTTGATACGGATGATGTATTACTGGGCGGCGCCGACCTGGCTCGGCGACACCGGATTCACCGGGCCCGTGTTCGCTTTGGTCGCAAAATACTCCGTCTCCCCGAAGCAGGAGGTCGGCACGCCGACGTGCTGCTCGTAGGAGATCTGCACCCGCTGCCCCATGGCGTTCTGCAGCTGCTTGACCACCGCCTCGTCGCGCACGGTGAAAGCGAAGCGCTCGGGAATCGCGCCCGGCATGCTCGACAGCAGGATCTCGCCCTCCCAGGTCTTGCACAGCCAGCCCTTCTTCGAGAACTTCTGCAGGTAGCCCGCCCGTTCGCCTTCCGAATACGACCAGCTCAGGGTGAACCAGGTGTACAGCCCGAGCAGCACCACGATGGCGGCGAGGGAGGACAGGAGGAGGGCGGTGGCGCGTTTCGGCATGGTCTTGGGCATAGCGCGATGTTCAATCAAAGAGAGTTGTCAGGATGGCAGCAGAGCGGCCGGGCACATTCTGCCATGTCTCGCTTGAATAGCAAAATATCCTGCCAGGTAAATACTATGCCGCGGCGCGCCCCTCGCTCTCCATGCGCCGCCGGTAGCGCACCGAGGACCACAGCGAGACCAGGATGAAGGCCAGCCCCGACAGCCCCGTGAACCACTCGGGGATGTGGTAATGCACACTGGCGAACATGATCACGGCCAGGATGCCGATCGCGTAGTGCGCACCATGTTCGAGGAAGACGAACTCATCGAGCGTGCCCTTGTAGACCAGGAACACCGTCATCGAACGCACGAACATGGCGCCGATGGCCAGGCCCAGCATGATGATGACGACGTCGTTGGTGATGGCGAAGGCCCCGATCACGCCGTCGAAGCTGAAGGAGGCATCCAGCACTTCCAGGTAGAGGAAGCCGCCGATGCTGCCCTGGGCGATCATCTTGCCGACCGTTGGGTCTTCTTCTTCCTTTTCAAGCAGGCCGCTGATCCACTGCACGCCGATATACACGAGCACGCCGCTGACGCCGGCGATCAGCACCGGAAGCTTGCGCGCCGGCTCCATCAGGTACATGGCGCCGCATACCGCGGACAGCGTCAACAGGATGGCCAGGCCCTCGGTGCCGTACTTGCCCACCTTTTCTTCGATCCAGCCCAGCCAGTGCAGTTCCTTCTCCTCGTCGAACAGGAAGTTCAGGAAGACCAGCATCAGGAAGGCCCCGCCGAAGGCCGCCACCTCGGCGTGCTTCTCGGTGAGGTGGCGCGAATACTCCTTGGGATTGTCGATCGCCATGTGCCAGACCTCGATCAGGCCCAGGCCGGTCGCGGCCGAGACGATCACCAGGGGGAAGATCAGGCGCATGCCGAACACGGCCACCAGGATGCCGACGGTCAGGAACAATTTGCGCCAGAATTCGTTCCACCCGCGCAGGACGGAGGCATTGACGACTGCATTGTCGAAAGAAAGCGACACTTCCAATACGCCGAGCACCGCGGTGATCCACAAGGCCTGTAGCATACCGCCGATGCCACCATGCTCGTAGCCCCACCAGCCGGCCAGCGCCATCAAGATGACCGTGACCCCGATCGACAAGCGGAAATGCCGCATACATACCCCCGTATCCGTGTTCGTGTGTGTTACCAACATAGTAACGTTCCGGCCCCAGCGGCGGCGCGAGAATGCCCCTCGAAAATGTATCTGTATGAGCTTGCTTCTGAGATAATTCTGGCCGGCATTAATTCACCTGGAAGAGACAATGGATTTCGCGTATCTCGTCACACCCGTGCTGACCTGGATGGTGGTCGGCCCGATCAAGTTCCTGATCACCAGCGTGCGCCAGCGCCGCTGGGCCTTCAACCTGGTAGGCAACGGCGGCTTCCCCAGCAACCACAGCTCGGTGGTCACCAGCATGGCGACCCTGATCGCCCTGCGCGAGGGCATCGGCCATCCGGCCTTCGGCGTGGCCGTGACGCTTGCCTTCATCGTCATGATCGACGCCAACAGCCTGCGCCAGCACGTGGGGCGCCAGGCGGCCGCGATCAACAAGCTGGCCTGCGACACGGTCGGCCACATCGTCCTGCGCGAGCGCATGGGCCACACCCTGGTCGAGATCGGCGGCGGCATCGCCACCGGCATCGCCATGGGCTTCCTGATCCATGCGTTGTTTGGAGCATGATCTTTTAGACAATATAGGGGCGGACAGCCGGACGTCCGCCCCTGTCCGAAACCGGACGCATTTCATCCATTCCGAATGCAGTTCGTCGCGTCATACCGCATTTCATCCCTCGATTTCCGCAGTATGCAGAGTCGTCAATTGACGCCCCCAGGGCACTACTGAATACTGCGCGCTGGCTGTTCATATTCGCATTTTTAAAAAGAATACGAGGCTGTAAAAAATTGCATTTTTCACAGCCTTCACACTGAGTCCATTCTCTGGAGAACCACAACATGCTGCGCAAAACACTACTCGTCCTTGCCCTGGCCTCGGCACTCGCCGCCTGCAGCAAGGAGCCTGCCAAGCCGGGCGCCGAAGGGGCGCCACAGGCCGCCAAGGCCGATTCGAAGGACAAGCGTCCGACGCAGCTGCAGGTCGCACCGGAAGACGTGCTGACCATCCAGAGCGACACCCTGTCGAGCGGCCCGGTCGTCACCGGTTCGATCCAGCCGGAGCGCAAGGCCGACCTGCGCGCCGAAGTCTCGGCCGTCGTGCTGCAGGTTCTGAAAGAAAATGGCGATCCGGTCAAGCGTGGCGACGTGCTGGTGCGCCTGGATGAGACCGCGATCCGCGACACCGTCTCTTCCGCCGACGAGGCCGTGCGCGCGGCCAGCCAGGCCCTCGACCAGGCCAACCGCCAGCTCGAGCGCATGAAGACCCTGCGCGCCTCCGGCATGACCTCGGCCGTCGGCCTCGACGAAGCCGAAGTGCGCCGCAACAGTGCCCAGAGCGAGCTGTCGGCCGCCAAGAGCCGCGCCGCCACCGCACGCCAGCAACTGTCGCGCACCGTGGTGCGCGCGCCCTTCGACGGCATCGTCTCCGAGCGCAAGGTCTCGGCCGGCGACACCGCCACCATCGGCAAGGAACTGGTGAAGGTCATCGATCCGAACAGCATGCGCTTCCAGGGCCGCGTCTCGGCCGATTCGATCGCCGCCGTCAAGATGGGCCAGAAGGTCAACTTCCGCGTCAATGGCTATGGCGACCAGCAGTTTGCCGGCATCGTTAAGCGCATCGACCCGGCCGCCAATGCGGTCACCCGCCAGGTCGAGGTGGTGATCGAGTTCGCCGACAAGGTCCAGCCGAAGGTGGCCGGCCTGTACGCCGAAGGCCGCGTGGACGCCGCCTCGACCGATGCACTGATGCTGCCGGAAGCGGCCGTGGTCAAGTCCGGCGACAAGGCCTATACCTGGCGCATCAAGGACAAGACGTTGAGCCGCGTCGACCTGGTGGTCGGCGCGCGCGACCCGCGCACCGGGAATCTCGAAGTCAAGCAGGGCCTGGCCCAGGGCGACGTCGTGCTGCGCTCCCCGACCTCGAACCTGAAGGATGGCCAGAAGGTCGAAATGGCCACCGCCCGCGTCGCCAGCGCCGCCGGCGGCGCTGTGCAAGGGAAATAAGGAAAACAATAAATGTTCCTCTCTAATTTCAGTGTCAAGAAGCCCGTCGCGACGATCGTGCTGATCGTCGCGATGATGGCGATGGGCCTGCTGGCTTTGTCCAAGCTGAAGGTCAACCAGAACCCGGACGTCGAACTGCCGATGATCTCGGTCGACATCCCGTACCCGGGCGCTTCGCCCGAGACGGCCGAGCGCGAGATCACCAACCGCATCGAGAAGCAGCTGCTGGCGGTGCAGGGCGTCACCGAGGTGAACTCGAATTCCTACGAGGGCGGCGTGTGGCTCCAGCTGGAGTTCGACTTCGACCGCAACCTGATCGAAGCCTCGGACGACGTGCGCAACGCCATTGCCGCGGTGCGCTACAAGCTGCCGGTCGAGATGCGCGAGCCGATCCTGCGCCGCATCGACACCACGGCCGAGCCGGTGATGCAGCTGGCCCTGTCCTCGAGCTCGCAGAGCCACGCCGAAATCTCGCGCTATGCCGAGGATGTGCTGGCGGACCGCTTCCGCGCCATCGAAGGCGCCTCGACCGTGACCGTCAACGGCGCCCTGCGCCGCGAGCTGTCGGTCCTGCTGCGCGCCGAGAAACTGCGTGAATTCGGTGTGTCGGTGTCCGACGTGGCCAACGCCCTGCGCACCCAGAACACCAACGCGCCGGTCGGCAAGCTGCGCAGCGAATTGGACGAGAAGGGCATCCGCCTGGTCGGCCGTATCGAGCGTCCGGAAGACTTCTCCCAGGTCGTGGTCAAGCGCAACGGCGACCAGATCGTCCGCCTGAACCAGGTTGCCGAAATCAAGGACGGCTACGCCGACGTCAACAGCCTGTCCATGCGCAGCGGCAAACCGAACGTGGGCATCATGATCGCCCGTGCACGTGACGCCTCGACCGTGTCGCTGGCCAAGAAGGTGCACAAGGTCGTCGAGGAAGTCAGCAAGGAACTGCCGGAAGGCACCAAGCTGGAAGTCACCCGCGACGGCGGCGAAGACGCCCAGAGCAGCCTGAACAACGTGATCGAAGCCCTGGTGCTGGGTGCGATCCTGACCATCTTCGTCGTCTACGCCTTCCTGAACTCCTGGCGTTCGACCCTGATCACCGCGCTGTCGCTGCCGACCTCCGTGCTGGCCGCCTTCATCGCCGTCTGGCTGTGCGGTTTCACCCTGAACTTCATGACCCTGCTGGGCCTGTCGCTGGCCATCGGCGTGCTGATCGACGATGCGATCGTGGTGCGGGAAAACATCGTGCGCCACATGGAAATGGGTTCCGACCGCCGTACCGCGGCCCTGGAAGGCACCGCCGAGATCGGCATGGCCGTGGCCGCGACCACCTTCTCGATCATGGCCGTGTTCATCCCGGTCGCCTTCATGCCGGGCATCTCGGGCGAATGGTTCGGTCCCTTCGCCCTGACCGTGACCTGCTCGGTGATCGTCTCGCTGTTCATCTCCTTCACCCTCGACCCGATGCTGTCGGCCTACTGGGGCGACCCGCCGGGCCACCACCACGCGCCGAAGAAGGGCCTGGGCAAGATGCTCGACCGCTTCAACCACTGGTTCGACCACCAGGCCGAACGCTATGGCCGCGTGATCGAGTGGGCGCTGCACCACCGCAAGTGGATGGCCGCGATCGCCGTGCTGAGCTTCTTCGGCGCCATCGCCCTGCATTGGGCCTGGGGCGGTTCGAGCTTCCTGCCGAAGGCCGACCACGGCGCCATCATGGTCGAGATCCGCGTCCCGGCTTCGTCCAGCGTGGAATACTCGCGCCGCAAGGTGGAAGCGGCGGCGGAACTGGCGCGCCAGATCCCGGAGACCGAGGACACCAACAGCAACGCCAACCTGAGTGGCGGACGCGTCTACGTCGACATCGGCAAGCGTCGTTCGCGTGACCGCACCGCCGCCGAGATCGCGGTGGAGCTGCGCGAGAAGGTCAGCCGCCTGGTGGGCGCCGAGTACACCGTGATCGACGACCTGAGCGGCGGCGGCAAGCCGGTGCAGGTGCAGTTCACCGGCCCCGATTCGCGCAAGCTGATGGAACTGACCACGGCCTATATGGAAAAGCTGCGTGAAGTGCCGGGCGCCGTCGACGTCACCCTGTCGGAACAGGATCCGAAGAACGAGCTGCAGATCGTGCTCGACCGGGGTCTCGCCAACGCCATGGGCATCTCGATCAACGACGCCGCCCAGTCGCTGCGCGTGGCCTTTGCCGGCATCGAAGTGGGCGACTGGGTCGACCCGAGCAACGAAACCCGCGACGTCGCCGTACGCCTGCATCCGGAAGACCGTGTCAGCACCGAGAACATCGAGCGCCTGCCGATCTCCGTCAGCGGCACCGGCATGATGGTGCCGCTGGAGCAGATCGCCACCATCACCATGGGCAAGGGCCCGGCCGGCATCCGCCACCGCGACGGCGAACGCATGATCACGGTATCGGCCAACGCCCAGGGCCGTTCGCCGGGCGAAGTGACCGCCGACGCGATGAAGCTGGCCAGGACCTTCGACTTCCCGCCGGGCTATGGCCTGAAGCTGGGCGGCGCCGGCCAGGACCAGCAGGAAGTGTTCAGCGCCATGGGCATCTCGCTGCTGTCGGGTATCGGCCTGATGTACCTGATCCTGGTGATGCAGTTCGGTTCCTTCACCGCGCCGCTGGGCGTGATGCTGTCGCTGCCGCTGTCCCTGATCGGCGTGGTGGTGGCCCTGCTGCTGACCAAGAACACCCTCAACCTGATGAGCCTGATCGGCGTCATCATGCTGATGGGCCTGGTCGCCAAGAACGCGATCCTGCTGCTCGACGCGGCGCGTGAACTGGAGAAGCAGGGTGTCGACCGCGAGGAAGCGCTGATGGCCGCCGGCCGCAAACGCCTGCGTCCGATCCTGATGACGACCTTCGCGCTGATCGCCGGCATGCTGCCGGTGGCGCTGGCCCTGGGCGACTCGGGCGAGTTCTACCAGCCGCTGGCGATCGCGATCATCGGCGGCACCATCACTTCGACCTTCCTGACGCTGCTGGTCGTGCCGACCTTCTACGACAGCATCGAGATCGCCCGCGACCGCATGTATGCGAAGTTCAACCGCCGCGCCGCACGCCTGCCGGTGCTGGTCGCCTTCCTGATGACCTTCGTGGAAGCGATCCTGACGATCGTGCTGGTGCGCGCCGTGTTCCGCCTCGTCATGTGGCTGGGCCGTCTCGCAACCGGCCGCCGCGTCAAGGCCGTGCCGGCCTGAGCATCAACCAGGGCGGAGCGACAGCCCCGCCGGAACGGGAACGGCCAGCGCATGCTGGCCGTTTTTTTTACGGGCCGCGCCGCGAGGGGCCGGCGTCGGCGCAAAAACAAAAGCCAGCCGAAAGGCTGGCGATCGCTGCATCCGCGAAGTCGGGATGCGAGAGTACAGCGCCAGGAAGCGTCTTCCGGCTGCCCGGTAAGTCCCGGAGCCCGCATGGCGGGCCCCGTTCCTTGCCATGCGGACGGCTTACTGGCCGGTGGTCGGCGGGGTGGTGGTGCCGGTACCGGTGGTGCCGGTGGTGCCCGAGGTGCCCGAAGTGCCGGTGCCGGTGGTGCCGGTCGCGCCGGTGCCCGTGGCTGCCGGATCGGTGG
>JBFLVV010000124.1:0-8606 GCA_040758275.1 Pseudomonadota bacterium | reverse complement strand
GAAGCATGCCAAGCATTTCTGGCGCCGCTTCGTTGCCAAGAACGGCACAGATCTGCTCGACGAAGTTCACTCCTTGATGAGCGGCTTCGGAAGCAGGTTCACGATAAATTTTGGGTGACTACTTAGGAGAATTGCCGTGTATTTGGTAATCAAACAGGCCGTCACAGTACGCGATGAGCTCATACATATCACCTAGCTGACAAATCGGCTCGTATCAATATGCACAATCTGTGTCTCACCTAGTTGAGCTAAGAAGTGAAGATGTTCTTCGAGCTTAACCTTCACGAGAGAGGATAACTGCGCAGTCCCACCCAAAGACAGCGCGGGCTCGAAAGCGTACATCTCGCCCGGGGCAACGATGCCGAGTTTTTTTACTGCCCGCTTGAACAGGGGCTTTTCGCCCTCGTCTTCGAAATCGAGCATGTCCTGGTCTATTTGGCTTATAAAGCCTCCCAACGAAAAATCTTCCTTTCCTGCTTTCACATACTTGTTGGGTGGATAAGTATAGATCGTGTGCTCTAATGGAACAACTTGCATGAATTTCCCATGCCCTTTTTTCCAAACAATCAACTCACCGAAAGCGCTGCGCCCGATGACATATGCATCTTCGATTGCGACCACATGTTCGCACCAAGCTTGAAGCGCATTCGTAAACTCAGCTGGATTCACGAGCCAGAATAGTCCTTGTCCGAATGCGCCCCATCCGTGTTCTTGCCAGTAGCGGAGTAGGAGTCCAGGGAGTTTTCCTTCATACGGCGCTATCTGATCGGGAGATGGGTATACTCTAGGTTCGTGGGGTGGAAGCGCTTTTACAAGTAATTCGAAATCTTCATCCATGTGATTGTCCTTATTTGCATTTTGGCAATTTTGCATTCATGAGGGTCGCGCCGCGTTGTGCTTCGGGAATTTTATCTGCAGCTGAATCGAGAGCATCAATTCTTGACCGCCACTGGCTGCCAATCGAAGAGTTGACACTGCGATCGCCCATTTTCTGAACGACGTCGCGGCCACCAGCGATCATATCTGGTTCGTGAAGCGCAGCTAGCTCTTTCATCACTTTCTTCGCGCGTCTCGTCGCTTCTTCGGTGGCAGCAGTGCTGCTCATGCCTTCCGCTCGTAGTTCGTCTCTCTGCGCCACAATCAGGTCTTTCTCAAATCGCTGCCTAGCACTTCTTTGAGCTCCGCCACCACCTCGACCATTACTCTTGAAGAATGCACGGGCCTTGAGATACTCATCAACAGTCAGGCGATTGAGCGCCTCTTCCTGCCGTTTCAGTTGTTGAGTGAATTCTTTATCTTTTGACGGGTCCAGTTTTGCAGCACTGAAGCACGGTTTGATGCGCTTCAGCGGCATTCGCTTCATTACCGGCGGAGGTTTTTGCGGTCCGCAATCCTCGCAGTCCTTATCCTTCCCGCTTTTCGCATTGTGCTTTTGGCCGCCTGCCGCTTCTTTGGCTGCCTTTGCTTCCACGGCATCCTTGGCAATCTCAGCCTTCTTCGCCGCTGTTTCAGCCGCCTGCGCCTGCTTCTCAGTCTTGCGCAGATCAGCCAACTTCGCAGTCAGCTTGGCAACCGTCTGACGCAGTTCGTTAATGCGCTTGGCTGCCCGTACGGCCTTGGCCGGCTTGGCAACGGCATCTCCCAAATAGGGGACCACGCTTACCAGACTCATACCGGCGCCCAGCCAGTCTCCCTTGCGAACGGCCAGCCCGGCGCCGATCAGGTCAGATGCCGGCGTCGGGTCGATCATCCCGGCTACGTCGGCTGCACTTGCTGCCAGTTCCCACTTCAACTCGGCGTCAGCTTTAGCAAGGGCTTCGGTCGTGGCTCTGATCTGTTTGCCGATATCGCTCAGATTGCTCATGCCGGCCTCACGAGATCAAGCGACGCCAGCGGCGCATGTTCAAACAGTGCATCGTAACGCTTTTCCTCTCTGATCTGTTCCCAGGCTTCCTCGGGCAGCTCATCAATTAACCGGTCGAGCCGCTCGTCCGGTGCAATCGCTTGATTACGCAGACCACGCTGCACTGCCGGATGATCGTCGAACGACGGCGACACTGCCATCATCAATCCGGCGAACAGCACCTGGTCATCGGGCGAGTGCATTCCATAGCTCGTGCAGCGCGCCACTGCGGCAATGGCGACCTCGCGCAGCATGTCCGGCTCGAGACCATCGATCGCATCTGCACACGTCTCGTGCCAGTGCACGACGATGCGCTCGTACAGCGCCTCCTTGTCGTAATACATCAGCTGGTCGCGCTGCGCCAGCGACAGGGCCATCGGCATCACGGCGAAGCGCGGCACCGGCGCCGCATCTGGTGGCGCCGTGATGGTGTAATACTGCTGGCGGCGTGGTTCCCACGCCGTCCACTCGGCGACGGGCGCGAAGAAGTGCCGCCGTTGTTCCGCGTCGAGCGCCGAGGGAAGGCCCAGCAGTATGCGCGGGTCCCAGAAGCGCAGCACGACCAGTTCGTCCTCATTGATCCTGCACGTCATACGGCTGGTCAGCATGGCGCCCAGGTTCGGCAAACTCATGTGGCTATCGATCCAGGTCACGCTCGGCGCGGTGCGCTCATACGCCAGCAACCACTGGATCAGCGCCTGTCCGTACTCGCCAGATGAGACATCGACGAGAATAGGGGAGGCATTCACCAGATCTTCCTCGGGCGTGTCCTCGAACAGCGAGTGCCAGCGAACGCCGGCAAACTTGCCTGTCAGTTCCTCGTGGGCGTCGTCGTGGACGGCGCAATCAATCAGGGCGTAGCGGTTAATGGCCCCTTGTTCGTGCTTGAGCATGATATGAATGGAATCGCTTCGTTAGCGCTTCAGGAAGGTGCTGCCCTTGGCGGCAGCGTTTTTCAGGCATTCGACGCAAATCGTGGTTTTTGCCGAAGGCAGCGGCGCCAGGCCGGCAGCAAGGCTTGCGCCGGAATCGAACAGGTGCTGCCCACCCTTGACAGAAAACTCGCCCGGGCAGGCGAAGGTGATGTTTGCTCCCTCCAGCGTGATCGACGACTGCCCGGCCTGCAGCACGATCTTCTGCTTGGCCTTGATCTCGATGCTGTCGTTCACCGAGATGACGACAACTTCCTTGTCCGCCAATATCTCCAGCTGATCCGTATGCGCCTGCAGCGACACCGGTCCATTGCCGGCGATCGCCTGGATCCCGCCCTCGTGCGCATACAGGTTCGCCGCTTCGGCCGCCACCGACGACACCGTGTACGCCGCGCTCATATGCGTGTCGCCCTGGGTGGTCCAGTGCAGCTGCTGCCCCGCGAATAGCACGGTCGATGCAGGCGTCGCCCAGTTGATGCTGGCCGCCGCATCCATCAACACGTGCGGCGCGGCGAAGCGCTCCACCGGCGAAGCGGCATCGAGCTCGCGCGCACCGCTCTTGCTCTTGAGCGCATCCTGGCCGTTGACGGCGCCTTCGAACTTGCCTTTCTCTTTCGGATCGATATCAAGCATGAAGGCCTTCTGCGCCTCGCGCGTGGCCTTGCTGCTGAGGGCATGCTGGGCGGTGGCGGCATCGAGCAGCGCGGTGTCGAGCTCCCGCGCCGCCTTGAGCGCGGCCAGGCTTTCGCTCGCATCCATCTGGGTCGATGTCACACCAGAGCCCTGCGCTGCGCGTGCATGCGTCGTCAGCAGCACGCCCTCCGCGCCGCGCACCACGGCCCAGGCATCGGTACGCAGCTCGAAGCCGCTGCCGCGGTAGGCGCCGCGCTGCGCGTTGCCGGGCGACTGCTGGACCAGGTAGCCGAGGTTCAGCTGGGTGTTCGCGCTGCTGCTGGCCAGGCGCATGCGCAGCTGGCCGCGGGTGTCGTCGAGTTGCCACTGGTTGTAGCCGCCGCCGTCGAAGCCACGCGTGTGGATGCCCGAAATCGTGCCCGCGTGGTTGGCGGTGGAATCGACGCCGGCCGGGAAGGGCGGCACGTCGGAGCCGGTATAGAGCTGGGCCACGACCAGCGGCCGGTCGATGTCGTTCTCGATGAAATCCACCAGCACCTCGGTGCCGATTCGCGGCGTGAACTGCGAGCCCCAGTTCGGCCCCGCCAGCGCTTCGGCCACGCGCACCCAGGTACCGGAACGTTCGTCGCCGGGTGCGGAACCCTGTTCGTCGACTTCGTGCGCCAGCCCGCCCTGGTTACTGCCTTGGCCGCGTTGCCAAGCGAACTGCACGCGCACCTGGTGGTCGCACACGGTGGTCGCGGTGGCGTCCTGCACGCCGACCACCAAGGCGGTTTGCGGTCCGAGCGCCGTGTGGGGATGGGGCAGGGCGGCGACCCGCTCCGCCCAGGAGCTCGAACGCTTCGTGTAGCGGCTGCGGGTCTATGCGATTTCCGACCAGGACGACAGCGGGCCCTGGATCCGCGAGAACTTCCCCAGGTTCTTCTACATCGTCAGCCCGGGCATCAATGCCAGCGGCGGCTACCACCACGCCACCTGGGCCGGCATCGCCGGCGACAACTTCCACGGGCGCTTCGCCGGCGCGGACTCAACCCTCGTCTCCAACGAATGGCTGGAGCAGAACGTCCCCAAGAAGGGACCGCTCGGCGCCGAGTACCCACACTGGGAATTCATGATGGAGGGTGACACGCCGTCTTTCCTGAACCTGGTCAACAACGGCCTGAGCGACCCGGAACGTCCGGACTGGGGCGGCTGGGGCGGGCGTTACGAGCTGTACACGCCGCGCAAGGAGCGCTGGTTCGTGCAGGAGGAGATGCGTCCGATCTGGACCAATGTCCAGGACGAGGTGATGGTCGCATGGCAGGTGGCACACCACCAACCATGCGACCATCTGGCGCTGGCGCAGCGCGATGCAGAACGACTTCGGCGCGCGCATGGACTGGACCGTCAAGCCTTATGCGCAGGCCAACCACCCACCGGTGCCGAAGGTCACGCATGCGGCCATCAACGCGCGGCCCGGCCAGCGCGTCGAGCTGAGCGCGAAAGGCAGCCTTGACCCGGATGGCGATGCATTGTCATATTCGTGGTCCTGCTATTGCGAGGCGGGCACGCTGGTGGCGTCGAGCGGCAAGTCGGGGAAGCCGCTCGAGATCACGGGCGCGGACCAGAAGCAGGCCTGGTTCACTGCGCCGACCACCCGAGTCCTGTCGCCGGGCCTCGGGACCATGCACATCATTCTTGCGGTGACCGACCACGGAACGCCGCGCTTGACGCACTACAAGCCTACATCAACTGACGAGAATGACAGGTCTGGCGAGCCAAACTGTCGAAGAATCGTAAGGTGAACATCCATATTCAGTTTTCTGATATTGTTCAGATCCATTCGGCCACCAAGCACTAGAGCTGGTTCAAAGCCGAATACTTCATCGCTGCGTAGCGGTCCGAGTTTTTTTACCGCCCTGTCAAAAAGGCGGCGTCCATCCTCATCTTTGACGTCGCACCTATTTTTGGTCAAAAATCCGAAGAAGGTGCGAACATAAAAATCCGGATCATCGATTGTTCGCTTCAGGTTTTTCTCGAGCCCACTAATCATGTTCGTGTATGGGGAAATTACGACGCTATTTCCAGTTTTTTCACCCCACAAGAACATTTTTCCGAATGCCGTGCGCGCAATTACATGAAAATTGTCGACCTGAGGGAGAAAGGTGTCCCTCAACCATTCGTCTTTTATTTCCTCGAATTCGGATGGGTTTACCGTCCAGACCAAGCCATTAGCGTACCCGCACCATCCCTCATCTTTCCAGTAATGAAGTAGTTGATTTGGGAGAATTCCGCTCCAGGGCGCAACGTCCGCATCCGAAACTGGCGCCTGCTCTGTCGCTTCACCGAAATCCTCGATGAATCCCTCAAAATCTTCGTCTCTCATCGTTTTCCCTTTCCTCGACACACTTCTAACCTAGCATTCATAAGCTCATCGCCCTTGCCTTTTTCAACCGCCTCGGCTGCGGAGTCATATAGCGATTGTGCTCTGCCAGATTGGTTCCAACCTGCACCAATGGCAGAGTTGATATCCGATCGGCCGATTTTTCTGGTTCCCGGTGTGTTATATCCACCCACCACCATATCAGGTTCGTGTAGGGCGGCCAACGTGCTCATAATCTCCTTCGCCCGCTTCTCGGCAGCAGCTTTTGCCTCCGCTCGACTCATGCTCCGGCGGAGGCTCTGTGCGATGCTCATTTGAATCTCCTCCAGTTTCTCGCTTCGAAGATCTTCCTGACGGGCTTTTGCAGCAGGATTTCTTTTGTTCGCGCCAAACGCTTTACTTGCGGCGTCGAAGTCCCTCGCACTCATCTTGTTGATCGCGTCCTGTTGTCTTTGTAGCTGTTTGCTCATCTCTCTAAGATAGGCCTGCTGCCTCTGGTCACTCAGGCGCGCGAACTTTTTCTTGTCGTATGGATGAAAACACGGAACCTTGGTTTCTGGCAGCCGAGATGGCTTGCTATTCTTGCCCTTTCCGTTGTCCTCACCGCAGTCTTTACAATCTTGGTCTTGCTGCCTCTTGCTGGCGTGCTTCTGGCTATCGGCCGCATCTTTAGCTACTTTTCCTTCCGCCGCCTCCTTCGCGATTCTAGCCTTCCCGGCCGCTTCGGCAGCTTGCGCCTGTTTTTCTGCCTTCCGAAGACTAGCTAACTGAGCACTGAGTGTCGTCACGGTCTGACGCAGTTCGTTAATGCGCTTGGCCGCCCGTACGGCCTTGGCCGGCTTGGCAACAGCATCTCCCAAGTAGGGAACCACGCTCACCAGACTCATGCCTGCGCCCAGCCAGTCGCCCTTGCGAACGGCCAGCCCGGCGCCGATCAGGTCAGATGCAGGCGTCGGGTCAATCATCCCGGCCACGTCGGCTGCACTTGCGGCCAGTTCCCACTTCAACTCGGCGTCGGCCTTGGCAAGGGCCTCGGTCGTAGCCCGGATCTGTTTGCCGATATCGGTCAGATTGCTCATGCAGTCCCCATGAGACCAGGCGACGCCATCGGCGCATGTTCGAACAATGCGTCGTAGCGCTTCTCACGGCCGATCTCTTCCCAGACAGCTTCGGGCAGCTCGTCGATCAAGCGGCCGAGCCGCTCGTCCGGCCCGACCTTCTGGTCGCGCAAACCCTTCTGCACTGCAGGATGGTCGTCGAAGGACGGCGACACGCTCATCATCAGTCCCGCGAAGAGCACTTGTTCATCTGCCGCCTGGATGCCGTAACTCGCGCAACGAGCGGCCGCCGCGATCGCGATCTCGCGCTGCATGTCCGGTTCGATGCCCTCGATCGCTTCCGGGCAAGTCTCTTCCCAATGAGCCACTATGCGCTCGTACAGCGCCTCCTTGTCGTAGTACATCAGCTGGTCGCGCTGCGCCAGCGACAGGGTCATCGGCATCACAGCGAACCGCGGCACCGGCGCCGCATCTGGCGGCGCCGTGATGGTGTAATACCGCTGGCGGCGTGGTTCCCACGCCGTCCACTCGGCGATGGGCGCGAAAAAGTGGCGCCGTTGTTCCGCGTCGAGCGCCGAGGGAAGGCCCAGCAGTATGCGCGGGTCCCAGAAGCGCAGCATGACCAGTTCGTCTTCATTGATCCGGCACGTCATGCGGCTGGTCAGCATGGCCCCCAGGTTCGGCAAACTCATGTGGCTATCGATCCAGGTCACGCTTGGCGCGCTGCGCTCGTACGCCAGCAGCCACTGGATCAGTGCCTGGCCGTGTTGATCAGGCGGAATATCGACGAGGATAGGGGACGCGTCTATCAGATCTTCCTCAGGCGTGTCCTCGAACAGCGAGTGCCAATGGGCACCGGCAAACTTGCTTGTCAATTCCTGATAGGCGCCATCGTGGACGGCGCAATCAATCAGGGCATAGCGGTGAATGGCGCCTTGTTCGTGCTTGAGCATGGTAAGAATGGAATCGCTTCGTTAGCGCTTCAGGAAGGTGCTGCCCTTGGCGGCAGCGTTTTTCAGGCATTCGACGCAAATCGTGGTTTTTGCCGAAGGCAGCGGCGCCAGGCCGGCAGCAAGGCTTGCGCCGGAATCGAAAAGGTGCTGCCCACCCTTGACAGAAAACTCGCCCGGACAGGCAAACGTGATATTCGCCCCCTCCAGCGTGATCGACGACTGTCCTGCCTGCAGCACGATCTTCTGCTTGGCCTTGATTTCGATGCTGTCGTTCACTGACACCACCACGACTTCCTTGTCGGCCAATATCTCCAGCTGATCCGTATGCGCCTGCAGCGACACCGGTCCATTGCCGGCAATCGCCTGGATTCCGCCCTCGTGCGCATACAGGTTCGCCGCTTCGGCCGCCACCGACGACACCGTGTACCCCGCGCTCATATGCGTGTCGCCCTGGGTGGTCCAGTGCAGCTGCTGCCCCGCGAACAGCACGGTCGATGCAGGCGTCGCCCAGTTGATGCTGGCCGCCGCATCCATCAGCACGTGCGGCGCGGCGAAACGCTCCACCGGCGAAGCCGCATCGAGCTCGCGTGCGCCGGGCTTGCCCTTGAGCGCATCCTGGCCGTTGACGGCGCCTTCGAACTTGCTTTTTTCTTTCGGATCGATATCAAGCATGAAGGCCTGCTGCGCCTCACGTGTAGCTTTGCTGCTGAGGGCATGCTGGGCAGTGGCGGCATCGAGCAGCGCGGTGTCGAGCTCCCGCGCCGC
>JBFLVV010000123.1:0-8645 GCA_040758275.1 Pseudomonadota bacterium | reverse complement strand
GGCCGTCGCCGCCGCTGCCGCCGGTTTCCTGCTGGGTTTCGTGGGCCGGGGTCGCGCCCTCCTGGCCGCTGGTGGCGCCGCCCACGCCGAGCGTCGTGGACGGGTCGTTCTGGTTCGGGTTGTTCATGAAGCCTCCTGAGGTTCGCTTGACCCGATTATCAGGCAGCGGCGCACATCGGTGCGCGCGCCTCGACCAGTGCTCAGCGCACCTGCCGGTAGACCTCGGCCTTGCCGCCTTCCTTCACCAGCAGCACGTCGTAGGGATCGCTGCGCGGACCTTCCATGCCCGGGGAACCCATCGGCATGCCCGGCACCGCCAGGCCGCGCGCCTGCGGTTTTTCCGCCAGCAGGCGCTTGATGTCGCTCGCAGGCACATGGCCCTCGACGGCGTAGCCGCCCACGCGGGCCGTATGGCAGGAACCGTAGTCGGCCGGGATGCCGAATTTGGCGCGGTAGTCGCCCGTATTCGCGACGTCCTGCGCCTTCACCGTGAAGCCGTTCGCTTCCAGGTGCTTGATCCACTGCTTGCAGCAGCCGCAGGTGGCGGTCTTGTAGACCTCGATCACCGGATTGGCGGCGCCGGCAGCGAAGGGCAGGGCGAGCAGGGATGCGAGGGCAAATCGGGGGAGAACTTGGCGGGACATGGTGGCTCCTGGAAGGAAAGTCGGCGACGCCCGCCACTATAGCGCGAAGCGCTTGGTAAGAGGCAAACCGGGCTGCTATACTGGATAAAAACACAGTACAGCCACAGCATGCCGACCTTCCTTCCCATCGACCTCGACCCGCCTGCCAAGGAAGAAGGCGGCGACCGTGCCGCCGCCAGCGTGCGCGGCGCCGGCGTCTACCGGCCGATCGGGATTGAACCGGTGACGAGCGCGCAAAGCGACGCGGAACTCGCGCGCGAGTACATCGGCCATGGGGAACTCAGTCCACGCTCGATCGCCAACACCCAGAAGGAGCTGTACCGTTTTCTCATCTGGTGCCGCGAAGAGGCGAAGAAGACCTTCCAGCAGCTGACGCTGGCCGACCTGCACGCCTACAAGGAATTCATCCGCAATCCGCCGCCCGACTGGATCTGCGCCACCAAGTGGCCGCGCAACGATCCGCGCTACCGGCCGTTCTCGGGGCCCTTGTCCGATGCGAGCCGGCGCCAGGCCATGATCGCCGTGAAGGGCCTGCTCGGCTACGCGGAACAGACCGGCTACCTGCGCCGCAACCTGGCGCGCCTGGTGCGCAATGTGCGCGCGCCGCACACCAGCCGCATCACGCGCTACCTGACGCCGCAGGCCATCGGCTACGCCCTCGAGGCGGTGTCGAAGCGGGCGGCCGACACGCCGGCGGCGATGCGCCAGCGCGAGCGCGACCGTTTTCTCCTGATCGCGTTCGCCCAGACCGGCGCGCGCCTGAATGAAATCGTCGGCGCGCACATGGGCGCGATCTACAGCGAGGGCGACGGCCGCTGGTGGCTGGACGTGATGGGCAAGGGCGCCAAGCCGCGCCGCCTGCCGGTACCGCCCGGCATGCTGGACGCCTTCCGCAGCTATCGCCAGGCCTTCGGCCTGCTGCCGCAAAGCAGCCGCGCCGACCGCACCCCGCTCGTGCTCTCGAGCCGCAGGGAAGAGCAGGTCGCCATTACGGACGAAGCGGCCTCCGAGGCGCTGAAAGCGGTGTTCCTGGCGGCGGCCGACCACGCCGCAAGCCTCGGGGACGGCGACAGCGCCGCCAGCCTGCGCCAGGCCTCGACCCACTGGCTACGCCACAGCATGCTGACCAACCACGCCAACAGCGGGGTCCAGCTCAAGACCCTGCAGGACACGGCCGGCCACGCCAACATCGCCACCACCGCCGCCTACCTGCACAAGCGTGATCACGAACGGCACGACGAAATCGTCGGCTCGGGCGCCGGCCTGCTTCCCTGAGGCGGGCCTGGATCAGATCGGCAGTTCGGAGTTGCCGCCGTCCGAGCCGCCGAAGTTCTGCAAGTCGTCCAGCGACAGGCGCCGATCGTTCAGGGCGACGACGATGGCCTGGAGCTGTTCCGGGTCCGGATGCAGGTAGACGATGCGCTGCTCCAGTTCGTTGTCCCAGTACTTCGTGTAGGGCACGTCGGTCTCGGCCATCACTTTCGCGTCGAAGCTGCCGTTCATCATTTCGCCGACCAGCATGACCCGGGTCGTGTCCGGCGTCGTGTTCTTTACGGTAATGCCCATGCTCATCCTTTCGAGTGATCAGTTCGCATGTGCATTTTTACCCCCTGCGGGCCGCGCATGCAAACGGCTGGTCGCCAGCCGTGCGCGCCCTCACTGGCGGCTCAGGGCGTCTTCGTCGATACCGGCATGCTGGCGGCGCAGACGGGCGGGCCGTCGATGTAGCGCCAGCCGAGCGGATGGACGCGCGCATCGCCCGGTGCGACCCGTCCGCCCGGTCCGCACAGGGCCGCATGTGCGGCCGCGCTGTCCACGTTGAACAGGATCTTCTTCGGATGCCGCAGGTCCGGATAGGCGACGACCCTGTCCGGATGCATGGAGCCGTCCTCGCCGGTGATCCGCTCGAAGAAGATCTCCGGTTCGGGTTCGTAGAGGGCCGGGAAGTGCTCCAGCACGAACAGCGGCAGCGGGCCGAGCTTTTCATGGTGGTAGCTGCGCGCATACATGACCATGCCCGCCTGGACCAGCAGCATGGCCAGCAGCAGCGCGAGCGGCCGGCGCGGCGCGCGCTGCATCCAGCCGAGCGCCAGGTAGAGCAAGGGCATCGCGCCCCAGAAGGCATAGCGCATCACGCCCGAGGCGCCGGAATTCCAGTTCACGGTCGACAGCGAGGGAATCGCCAGTGCGAGGCTGAACAGCAGGGCGAGCAGGGTGTGCGGCAACCAGCGCCGGCCGCCGCGGGCAAAGAGCTGGAACACGACCAGCAGCATCACCACCGGGAAGGCCACGATCATGCCCTGGTTGAGGTCGAAGTAGAAGGAGACCAGGCGCGCCGGCGTGATGAAGGGTGGGTAGGTCGACAGCACCGCGATGATGCTCGGCACGCCCCACACATAATAGTTATACGCTGCAGGCAGTGCCGCCAGCCCCGCCTGCAGAATCGAGGCGAACACGGTGTGGCGCGTGACGACGCGGCGGATCGCAGCGGACCAGGCGAGACCCTCGCCGGCGCGGATGTAGGCAATCCGGATCAGGGGCGCGAACACCGAGAAGAACACCAGCGGCGGATTCTGCATCGCCGCGACGCCGGCCAACAGGGCTGCGAGATAGGGACGGCCGAGGATCGTGTAGATCAGCGCGGCCAGCAGCGCGCTGGCGGTCATGAACTCGGGGCTGCACCAGTTCGAATACAGCAGGCCGCCGGACAGGAGGAAGAGCAGGGTGGCGAACACCGTGCGCCCGACCGAGCCGCTGAAGCGGTACAGGGCCAGCACCAAGATGGTCAGCGCCGCCAGGTTCACGAACTGGAAGGCCTTGAAAGGCGGGGCGCCAAGGCCATCCAGGATCTTGAAGGGGACGGCGGCCAGCGCGGAATAGGCGAGGAAGTGGATCGCGTAATGCCCGCCGCGCTCGCTGCCCACGAAGCCGGGGAAGGGCCATTTGTCGCCGCGCGCCATGCCGGCGCGCAGCTGGCGATGGATCTCGACGAAGCCGATCCCGGGGGAGAGGCGTTCGGAGACCGCGATGTCTTCAGGGCGGATGTCCGGGCTCGCATGGTTGGCGAGGGCGATCGTCATCAGGGCGTACTCCTGGAAGTCGCCGCTCTTTGAAGGTCGCGTGAGGGCGAGTGCGGCGAACCAGAGGAAAACGAGAAAGAGGGTGAGGCGGCCAAGGGGCGTGGCGGGGAGAAAACGCTGCATGCGATGACGAGGGCGCCGCCGCAGGGGAGCGAGCCGCGCGGCCCGCCGGCCCGGCGCGAACGTCGCATCCGATCCTTTCGGTGATGAGGGAACGGTCGAGATTCTATCTTGCCAACTCAGCAAGGGAAAGATGCAACCCAATTGGAATGAGGCAACCAATTCAAGCGAAAACCTAGTACGTTCATGCCATATTTCACTCGACATTAGCATATATAATGTCGAGTTCAGGCTGGCGTGCCGAATTGCTATCATAGCGCCCTTTGCACACCCAAGCCATCCATCCCTCGAAAGGCAGAAGAGTCCCATGTCCCTCATGATCGTTTCGGCCGGTGCCATTGCTACGCATAACGAAGACTGGGCGGGCAGCTTCCAGGCGCCCGGCCGGACCGATCTCGTGATCATCGATGGCGGCACCTCGGTGGCGGACCAGGACTACATCGCCCCCGAAAACGGCGACATCGTCTGGTTCGTGCGCCGCTTCGCCACGGCGCTCGGCGCCTGCGCCGAGGCCGGGCTGGACCAGCACGGCGCCGTGCATGCGGCGGTCGACGCCGTGTTCCGGGAATTCGGCGAGCGCACCGCCGGCCGCGCGGTGCCGCAGTACGCCTGGCCGATCGCCGCCATGAGCTGGGTGCGCATCAGCGGCAGCGACGCCGACCAGCACCTCAGCCTGTACTGCCTGGGCGACTGCAAGGTCCTGCTGCGCGATGCGGCAGGCACGGTGATCGACCTCGACCCCTGGCTGAATCCCCAGGAGACGGTCCTGCGCACCGAGATCGCCAGGCTGCAGGCGGAAGGCGTCCTGGACGCGGCCCAGCGGCACGCGCGCCTGCTGCCGCTGCTGCGCGAGCGCCGCGTCTACCAGAACACCGTCGACAACCCGGCGGCCCTGTGCCTGCAGCCGCGCGGCGCCTTCGCAGCCCGCACCTACGAATATTCCCTGGCGCCCGGCGCCGCCGTGCTGGCGATGACCGACGGTTTCTACCGCCTGGTCGACACCTATGGCCTGCACACGAATGCATCGCTGTTTGCCCTTTGTGCGGAAGAAGGACCGGATGCCGCGCTGGCTGCCTTGCGCCTTCATGAGGCGGATGCCAGTGCGGCTTCGGCCTCGGTCAAACGTGCGGACGATGCCTCCGCCATCCTCTGGCAAGCCACGGACTGTTGATGTATTGACCAGCTAGGACAACTGTCCTAATATGGCTGTCAATATGCCAACAGCCAATCAGACAGCAGCAGCGGGAGGCAGCACGCGCGATGCCATCGTCGCCGCGGCCGACATGCTGTTCTACCAGCGGGGCGTCGCGGGCACGTCCTTCGCCGATATCGCCGCGCAGGTGAACATCTCGCGCGGGAATTTCTACCATCATTTCAAGAGCAAGGACGAGATCCTCGATGCCGTGATCGCGCTGCGCACGGCCAGAACGGGCGCCATGCTGGCCGCATGGGCCGCGGAAGCGCCGGATGCCGGCGCACGCCTGCGGCGCTTCGCCGGGATGCTGGTACAGAACCGCGAAGCGATCCAGCGTTACGGCTGTCCGGTCGGGACACTGTGCAGCGAGCTCGCCAGGCACGCGCATCCGGCACGGGACAGCGCCGCCATGATCTTCGGACTGTTTCGCAGCTGGCTGCGCGCCCAGTTCGAGGCGCTCGGCCATCGGCAGGACGCCGACGCGCTCGCGCTGCACCTCCTGGTGCGCAGCCAGGGCATCGCCGCGCTGGCCCATGCATTCCACGACGAAGACCTGATCCACCGCGAAATCAAGCTGGTCGAGGACTGGCTGGATTCGCTCCATACCCATCCATGACCGCAAGGAGACGCACATGCACATGATTTTCCTCAGATTTGGACCGAAGCGCGCCGAGGCGAGCCGGTGGATGGCGGCGCACAAGGAGTGGATCGAGCAAGGCATCGCGGACGGCGTCTTCCTGTTCGCCGGCTCGCTCGACGACGGCCAGGGCGGCGCCGTTCTGGCGACCGGCGAAGCACGGGAGCAGCTTGCAGCGCGCGTGGCCCGGGATCCCTTCGTCGAGCACGGGGTCGTCAGCGCCGAGATCGTCGCCATCAAGCCCTCGGTCGTCGCGCCGGCGCTGCACGCCGCGCTGGCTGCCGCATGAGCGGCGCCGCCACCATGACGGGCGGCGACGGCCGCCCGCGCTGCCGCTGGTGCGCAGCCGCGCCGGAATTCGAGGCCTACCACGACGCCGAATGGGGTTTCCCGGTCGCGGACGACGTGCGACTGTTCGAAAAGCTCTGCCTGGAGGCCTTCCAGTCGGGCCTGAGCTGGCGCACGATCCTGGCCAAGCGGGCGCACATGCGCAAGGTCTTCGACGGATTCGACTTCCACCGCGTCGCGCGCTTCGACGAGGCGCGCGTGGCGGCCTTGCTGCAGGACCCGGGCATCGTCCGGCACCGCGGCAAGATCGAAGCGGCGATCAACAACGCGCGATGCGCGGTCGCGCTGCAGGAGGAATTCGGGAGCCTGGGCGCGTATTTCTGGCGCTTCGAAATCGATCCGGCGAAGGCGGCGCCGCCGCAGACGGCATCAACAGCCGAGGAATCGATCGCCCTGGCCAGGGATCTCAAGCGGCGCGGGTGGAAGTTCGTCGGGCCGACCACGGTGTATGCCTTCATGCAGGCGATGGGGCTGGTCAACGACCACGTAGCGGAATGCGTGGTGGCCGAGGACGTGCGGCAGGCCAGGGCCGGTTTCCGGGTGCCGGTGGTGGAATGAAGCCCTTGCGCCTGTTTCGGCTGGAGCTGGCGCAAGGAAGGCTTGCCGTGATGGCGCACACGGACATCATTTAACATAATATAGATTATGCGCACTTTGGACTCGGCCGCCAAGCGCACCAACGTCGCATACAGTGCTCGTACCTAAAACATCTTACTTGGCGTACCTAACAATAGCCACTCGGCGTCAAAACAGGTTTTCTGACGCTACGTAGATAGGTTTAAGTAAAATTTGCGTGACCATTCGCAAAGTTAGTGGGTTTAGGTCAATTACATGTGTCCTTGGGTCTTAAAGTGGCTTGAAAACTCGGAAGCAAGTATGAGATCGACACGAGCGCTCGGGAGTTAATCATGTCTATATTTTGACCTACCGTTGAGGCAAGTCTCGCTGCACACATATCACAGGCTTGCTTCACATCTCTGTCCTTCAAACCTCCCGCGTAACGCCCTCATTGGTGTCCAACGATGTCCTTCAAGCGACAGCTAGGCGAAGGGGCTTCTGGATCGGTTGCCCATCTGACCAGTCTTGGCACATCTCAAAAGCACTCGCAGTTGCGTAAGTTGCAGTTACAGGGAGGTAGGCCGTTACCTCCCCAAAACGGCCAGACTCCCATGCGTTTGCTTACCGCGAATCAAGGGGGGCGCCCTGATTTTCGAAAGATTCCAGGTCTGCCATCACTTGGGTAAACACTTTCTTCCGCTCTGCAATGTCCGTCGGCAGATACGCGAACGCAACCAGAGACAGGGGGTGTACACCTAGCACCGCTGCAATGTCATCGATCTTTGTGATCGTAGGGGCTTTGATCCCGCGCTCTAGGCTGCTGAGATAGGTTCGACTCGAGACTACCGAAAAATCTTCTTGTGTCAGACCCCGACTCTTCCTCGCCTTCTGCAGTCCCATTCCAAATTGTTTGAGCAACCCCACGAGTACCTCCGCACAAAATGCACGATGTACTCATGGCGAACACTTTAGGGCTACAATCTATAGTGTTCATTTCCTCTTGCAGAGGTGTTTAAGTGATTACGACAGACAAAGCGCATGAAGCACCTATGTTCTCGATGGGGTCAGGGATACTGACTTGGCGTGCAGCTACGCTAAGCCTAGGTATGCTCTATGTATTCATCAACTACGCATTTAAAGAGGGGCGCCAGTGGGTTCATCAGACGACGATCCTCTGGGATCCTCGCGACGTACTAGAGATCTGCCGCACCTGCAAAGGCAACAAGTCACTGAAAATTGTCGATATTTCGCTACTTGAGCCTTACCGCAGGGGGAAGCTCAATACCTGGCGCTGGACATCGGTTTTGAATATCCGGCTATATGTCGAAGATGATGTCGAGATACCCATCTATTTTACTGACTCTGGTGAAGCCGTTGGCCTGACCAAAGAAGAAGCCAAGCAGAAGATGAAGTCGATTTACAAAGCTCGACCAATACAAGAAGCACTCTGAACTCGTCTATACGGTTAGAGTTACGCGGAGTGTGGGAGTTCCGAGAATAAATGCCGCACCACCTACTTCAACGTTGCTGCTAACTTAACGTTTCGATAGTTACTGCACTTCGTTTGACGCTGTCAATCTAATCGTCCGGCTTGCCGCTTGCACGACGCCGTTGGCGGGAGACTATGGACGTCGACTGCGGTTCCCGCCTTCTTGATTTAAATGTGCTGGCGAATCGCTCGAGTTGTCCACGCAACTCGGCAACCCTTGCTCGCTCCGCAGCGAGCTGGTTCTCCAGTTCCCCGCACTGAAGCGCGATTTTCATGGCCTGGCTAGCCGCTCGGTCTCGCTCGTCCGCAAGTAGCTCAGCCTTGGTCATATAAGCCCCGAGCTCTTGGCCTTGTCGGGCAAGCTGGACCTGAGCCCGCTGCGCGTCGGATTGGATTTCTTCAATGCGGGACGAGTATGTCCGGCGTTCAGCGTCGAGTTGCTTCTGCAGCCTAAGTAGTCACCCAAAATTTATCGTGAACCTGCTTCCGAAGCCGCTCATCAAGGAGTGAACTTCGTCGAGCAGATCTGTGCCGTTCTTGGCAACGAAGCGGCGCCAGAAATGCTTGGCATGCT
>JBFLVV010000122.1:0-9175 GCA_040758275.1 Pseudomonadota bacterium | reverse complement strand
GATGGCCACGGAAACGAAGTCGCCAACTTGGACTTCCAGTTCGCCCTGGTCATTCTTGAATTCTTCGATAGGAATGAAAGCTTCCGACTTCAGGCCGGCGTTGACGATCACGAAGTTGTGATCCAGGCGCACGACTTCAGCCGAAATGACTTCGCCCGAACGCATGTCTTGACGCGACAGCGATTCCTCGAACAGGGCGGCAAAGCTTTCCATACCGGTATCTTGATTGGTTGCAGTAGACATAAAGGTTATTACTCAGGTTAGCCCAGCAGGCCGGCAATGGTGCGGACTGAACTGGGGTTAGGTTGAAACACACCTGCAGCGACAGGATTGCCGTTGCAGGCACCAACACGGACAACGTGCCTTCGCATGTCGTCCCGGCGAAGGCCGGGACCCAAGTTTCTTTGCACACCACGGCGATGACTCGAGCCAACGATGACACAACGAAATTGGATTCCGGCCTGCGCCGAAAGCTGCACTTGCCAGTGGCAGGTGCAGCGGTCTTAAGGCTAACTACTCCTCTTGGACCGCCATTTCAAAACTATGGATGCGCATACCACGCCAACACCTGTTCGACCGCTTCCGCAGCCGTCATGTTCGAGGTATCGAGCAGGTGCGCATCCTCTGCCGGGACCAGGGGAGCGATCGCGCGCTTGGTGTCGCGCTCGTCTCGTTCCTTCAAATCCTTCAGCAGATCGTCCATATTAGCAGAAAATCCTTTGTCAATCAATTGCTTATATCGCCGCTGAGCCCGTGCCTCGACGCTTGCCGTCAAGAACACCTTCAGTTTCGCGCCGGGAAAGATAACGGTGCCCATATCGCGCCCGTCGGCCACCAGGCCGGGGGTCTCGCGGAAGCCCAGCTGCAGGCCGTACAGGGCCTGGCGCACGGTCGGCAGGGCGGCGATCTTCGATGCCATATTGCCAACCTCTTCCGCCCGGATCGCCGCGGTGACGTTCTCGTTGTTCAGGAAGATGTCGCCGCCGACGAAGCGCGCCGGCAGGTGCTCGGCCAGCTTGGCGATGCCGTGCTCGTCCCGCAGTTCGGTACCGCGGCGCAGGGCCTGCAGCGCGGTCAGGCGGTAGAGGGCGCCCGAGTCGAGCAGGTGGAAGCCCAGGCGCTCGGCGACCTTTGATGCGACCGTGCCCTTGCCGGACGCGGTCGGGCCGTCGATGGCGATCACGGGGATGGGATTGTTTGGCATATTGCTCTTTTTAAAACAGTTCGTTCTTGGCGATGCCCGCGAAGGCCTCGAAGTATTCCGGGAAGGTCTTGGCAACGCACTTCGGATCGTTGATCCGCATGGCATTGCCGCGCCGCGCCTTGCCGTCCAGCGAAGCCAGCGAGAAGCACATCGCCATCCGGTGGTCGTCGTAGGTGTCGATGGTAGCCGGTCTCAAGAGTTCCGGCGGCGTGATACGGATGTAATCCGGCCCCTCCTCCACGTCGGCGCCGACCTTGCGCAGCTCCGTCGCCATCGCTGACAAGCGGTCGGTCTCCTTCACGCGCCAGCTGGCGATGTTGCGCAGGGTGCTCGGGCCGTCCGCATACAGCGCGGCAACCGCAATGGTCATGGCCGCATCGGGAATGTGGTTGAAGTCCGCATCGATGGCTTTCAACACGCCATTCGAGCGCGCCTCGATCCAGTTCTCGCCGCGGGTCACGATGGCGCCCATGCGCTCGAGCGCATCGGCGAAACGCACATCGCCCTGGATGCTGTTCTCACCCACGCCCTCCACGCGCACCGGGCCGCCGGCAATCGCGCCCGCCGCCAGGAAGTAGGACGCCGACGAGGCGTCGCCCTCGACGTGGATGCTGCCCGGGGACTGGTAGCGCTGGCCCGGCTGCACGGTGAAGGAGGACCAGCCGTTCTGCTCGACCGTCACGCCGAAGCGGCGCATCAGGTTCAGGGTGATCTCGATATACGGTTTCGAGATCAGCTCGCCGACCACGTCAATCGACACGGCATGGGTGGTGGCCATCAGCGGCGCCGACATCAGGAGCGCCGTCAGGAACTGGCTCGACACATTGCCGCGCACCGAAATACGGTTGGCTGCAATGTGGCCGCGGCGGATGCGCAGCGGCGGGAAGCCGGCTTCGCCCGTGTACTCGATCTGGGCGCCGACTTCGTTGAGCGCGTCGACCAGGTCGCCGATCGGACGCTCGTGCATGCGCGATACGCCGTGCAGCGTATAGTCGCCGCCGATCACGGCCAGCGCGGCCGTCAGCGGACGGATCGCGGTGCCGGCATTGCCCATGAAGAGGTCGGCCTCATGGTTCGGCAGCACGCCGCCATTGCCATGCACGACGACGGTGCGCTCGTCGACTTCATCCCACTGGATGCCGAGCGAGCGCAGCGCGCCCAGCATCACCATGGTGTCGTCCGAGGCCAGCAGGTCGTGGATCGTGGTCGTCCCTTCGGACAGCGCAGCCAGCAGCAGCGTGCGGTTCGAGATGCTCTTGGAGCCAGGCAGGCGCACCGAACCTTCCACGTGGATCACGGGTTCGAGGTCGATGTGCTGGGGGTAGTGTTTGGACTGGGTCATTCGGTATCCTGGGGTTGCGTCTGCGGCGGGGAACCGGCCTCGATGGCGTCCAACCAGGCACGGCGCGCGCGCTGCGCGTTCGTGTACACGGTTTCGAGCGCGGGCCCGTCGGCGGCGGCGAGCCGCGCGCGCAATGTAGTCAATTGTGCCAGATATGCATCCAGCTCGGTAAGCAGGGCCTCCCGGTTGGCCAGGCTGATGTCGCGCCACATCTCGGGCGAGGAGCCGGCGATGCGGGTGAAATCGCGGAAGCCGCTGGCGGCGTACTGGAACAGCAGGCTGGCGTGGGGCTTGGCGGCGATGTCATCCACCAGCGCATAGGCCAGCAGGTGCGGCAGGTGGCTGACGGCGGCGAACACGCGGTCGTGGTCTTCCGGGCTCAGGGTGTGGATGAGCGAACCGCATTGGCGCCAGGCCTTGGCGACCTTCTCGACGGCGAGCGGATCGTTTTCCGGCAGCGGCGTGAGCACGGTCTTCTTGCCGCGGTAGAGGCCGGCCATGGCCGCATCGGGGCCATTCGATTCGCTGCCTGCGATCGGGTGGCCCGGCACGAACTGGTTCACACGTGCGCCCAAGGCCTCGCGGGCTGCGGCGACCACGTCGCACTTGGTGCTGCCGGCGTCGGTCACGATGGTTTGCGGCTCCAGCCAGGGCAGCAGCGAAGCCAGGATGGGGCCGGTCTGGCCCACCGGCGCGGCCAGCAGCACCATGTCGGCGCCGCGCATCGCCTCTTCCACCGTGGTGCAGACCTCGTCGACGATGCCCAGCTCCAGCGCGCGCGCCATCGCCTGCGGATCGCGCCCGACGCCGGCCACGCTGCGCACGGCGCCGGCCGCTTTCAGCGCCAGCGCGAAGGACCCGCCGATCAGGCCGACGCCGATAACGACGAGCCGGTCGATTTTCAAGCCAGGACCTTCCTGAGGGCCGCGATGAAGGTCGCGTTCTCTGCCGGCAGGCCGATCGAGATGCGCAACCATTGCGGCAGGCCGTAGTTGCCGACCGGGCGCACGATCACGCCCTGCTTGAGCAGCGCCAGGTTGACGCGCGCGCCGGCCTGGTCATCGTCACCGACCTTCACGAGCACGAAGTTGCCGAAGGACGGCACGTACTGCAGGCCCAGCTCTTCAAATGCCGCGGTCATCTGCTTATAACCCTCGGCGTTGTTGCGAGCGCCCTTCTCCAGGAATTCCTTGTCGTTCAGCGCGGCGATCGCGGCGGCCTGGGCCAGCGAGTTCACGTTGAAAGGCTGGCGGATGCGGTTCATCAGGTCGGTCACTGCCGGCTGGGCGATGGCGAAACCGACGCGCAGGCCGGCCAGGCCGTAGGCCTTGGAGAAGGTGCGCGAGACGATCAGGTTCGGGTACTTGCGCACCCACTGGCTCGATTCGAACTGGTGCTCCGGCGCCAGGTATTCGTTATAGGCCTCGTCCAGCACCACGACCACGTTGGCCGGGACTTTCTGCAGGAAGGCTTCGATTTGCGCGGCCGGGATGAAGGTGCCGGTCGGGTTGTTCGGGTTGGCCACAAACACCAGGCGGGTGTCCGCATCAATGGCGGCAGCCATGGCGTCGAGGTCGTGACCATAGTCCTTGGCCGGGACGACGATGGCGCGGCCGCCGACGCCCTGGGTCGCCAGCGCGTACACGGCGAAGGAATACTGCGAGTACACCACCGACTCGCCCTTTTGCACGAAGGCGTGGGCGGCGATTTCCAGGATGTCGTTGCTGCCGTTGCCCAGGGTGATCCACTCGGCCGGCACATCGTAGCGTGCGGACAGGGCGGCTTTCAGTTCGAAACCGTTGGCATCCGGATAGCGGCCCAGGTCGGCGGCTGCCTGCGCCATCGCGGCGCGGCTCGATTCCGGCACGCCGAAGGGGTTTTCGTTCGAGGCGAGCTTGACGATCTTGGCTTCATCCAAGCCGAACTCGCGGGCGACTTCAGCGATGGGTTTGCCGGCCTGGTAGGGGGCGATGGCGCGGACGTAATCTGGACCGAATTGCGACATGATGTACTCGAAAAGAAGTGGAAAGAATTAAAGGCTTTGCGGGTAGGAACCCAGCACCTTGAAGAAGGCTGCGTTGTCCTTCAGCTCGGCGAGCGCGCGGGCGACGGCGGCGTCATGCACATGGCCCTCGACGTCGACATAGAAGTAGTACTCCCAGGTGCCGATGCGCGCCGGACGCGACTCGAAGCGCGTCATCGACACGCCGTGCTTGGCCAGCGGCGCCAGCAGGTTGTAGACGGCGCCCGCCTTGTTCGGCACGGCCAGTACGATGGCGGTGCGGTCGCGCCCCGAGGGGCCGGTTTCCAGGCTGCCGATCACGGCAAAACGGGTGCGGTTGTGCGGGTCGTCCTGGATGTGGGCCTGCACCACGCCGAGCTGGTACTGCTCGCCCGCCATCTCGCTGGCGATCGCGGCGACCGTCGGGTCCTGGCTGGCCAGGATCGCGGCTTCCGCGTTGGAAGCCACGGCGCGGCGCTCGACGCCGGGATGGTGCTGGTTGAGCCAGACCTGGCATTGGGCCAGGGCCTGCGAGTGGGCGCACACGACGGTCACGCCATCCATGCTGCCGGTCTTGCTCATCAGGCTGTGGTGGACCGGGATCGAGATTTCGCCGCTGATCACGGTGGTGGTGGCGAGCAGCAGGTCGAGGGTGCGGTTGATCGCACCCTCGGACGAGTTCTCGACCGGGACCACGCCGAAGTCGGCGGTGCCGGCCTCGGTGGCGCGGAACACCTCGTCGATCGACACGCAGGGCAGCGTCTCGATGGCGCTACCGAACTGCTGGTAGACGGCCTGCTCGCTGAAGGTGCCGGACGGGCCGAGGTAGGCGACCGTGACCCGCTTTTCCAGCGCGCGGCAGGAGGACATGATCTCGCGGAAGATGGTCTGGACGTCGCGGTCCTTCAGCGGGCCGGGATTACGCTCGGCCACGCCGCGCAGCACCTGCGCTTCGCGCTCGGGGCGGAACACGGGGGCGTTAGTGTCGGCCTTGACGTGGCCGACCTGCTGGGCGACCTTGCCGCGCCTGCTCAGCAGGTCGAGGATTTGCGCGTCGATCGCGTCGATCTGTTCGCGCAGGGGGAGGAGTTTGTCGTTCATCGTTCGGTCGTATTTTTGGTTCGCATGCTACTCGTGCGTGATTTGAACGCGTGGTCGGCAGAGCCGACCACCCTACGATACCGTGGTGTTTCGTAGGGTGGGCGGTCCTCCGCCCACGCGTTCAACCGGCCTGATTACCGGCCTGCGAATTCGTTCAAATAATCGACGAGGGCCTGTACGCCCTCGAGCGGCATCGCGTTGTAGATGGATGCCCGCATGCCGCCGACGGACTTGTGGCCCTTCAGTTGCAGCAGCCCGCGCGCCTTCGCGCCGGCCAGGAATTTCTCGTTCAGGGATTCGTCGCGCAGGTAGAACGGTACGTTCATGCGCGAGCGGAATTCGTGCGAGACGCGATTCTGGTAGAAGTCGTCCGCATCCAGCGCCGAGTACAAGAGGCGCGCTTTTTCGATATTTGTCTTTTCCATGGCCGCCACCCCGCCCTGCCTCTTGAGGTGGGCGAACACCAGGCCCGCGATGTAGATCGCGTAGGTCGGCGGCGTGTTGAACATGGATTCGTGCTCGGCCACGGTCTTGAAGTTGAAGGCCGAGGGGCAGACCGGCAGTGCGTCCTCCAGCAGGTCGTCGCGCACGATCACGAGCGTGAGGCCCGCCGGGCCGATGTTCTTCTGGGCGCCGGCAAAGATCACGCCGTACTTCGACACGTCGATTCTCCGCGACAGGATGTGCGAGGACATGTCGGCCACGATCGGCACCTTCGGATCGATCTCGGGCACGAAGTTGTACTCGACGCCGTCGATGGTCTCGTTGGTGCAGATATGCAGGTAGGCCGCGCCCGGGCTCAGGTTCCACGACGCCTGCGGCGGCACGCCGGTGAAGCCATTCGCTTCGCTGCTTGCCGCCACGTTGACGTGGGCGTAGCGCGCGGCTTCCTTGATCGACTTGCCCGACCACGAACCCGTGTGGATGAAGTCGATCGTGGCCGGCTGGGCGCAGCAACCCACCAGATTCATCGGAATGATGGCGTTCTGGCCGAGCCCCCCGCCCTGCATGAACAGGACACGATAGTTCGACGGGACCGCCAGCAGCTCGCGCAGGTCGGCTTCCGCCTGCTTGTAGATCGAGATGAATTCCGGACCGCGATGGCTCATCTCCATGACCGACATGCCGCTGCCGTGCCAGTCCAGCATCTCGCTGGCCGCCTGCTGCAGCACTTCCTTCGGGAGGACGGCCGGGCCGGCCGAGAAGTTATACACTTGGGGTGTAATGCGCTGGGTCGTCATGCGGTCCTTTCGTCCTTACTGTTTCTTCACTTCCTGCTGCATCTGCTGCATGCTGTCCTGCATCAGCTTGCCGAGGCGCGGATTCATGACGCGCTGGCCGATCGCCATGCCTTCGGCCGCCAGCTTCGGCGTCAGGGTCATCATCTTGCGGCCGACCGGGCTTTGGTAAAAAGCCGTCAACTGCTTGATCTCGGCGACCGTGTAGTTGTTCGCGTACAGCGGCACCATTTCGTTGATCATATCGTCGATCATGGTCTCGTCGTTGAAGATCGCGGCGATCGACTGCGACAGGCCGGGCAGCTTCTCTTCGAACTTCGCCAGCGCTTCCTTCTTCTGCTCGTCGTTCATGCTCGCATCGGCCTGGATCATGCTGGCGACCTGCTGGCGCATGATGCCCGGCATAGCCTTCTGCATCTCCGAATACATCGCCACCATGTTCTTGCGGATCTGCATGGCGTCGAACATGGCTTTCACGGCGACGGTGGTTTGCTGCTCGGCGCCCTGCGCAGCCAAGGCAAACGAGGGGAAGGCCGCGAAGGTCGCGGCGGCGCTCAGAGCGAGGACGAATTTTTTCATGGTCTTCCTGCAGGCCGATAGGCCGGTACGGTACGAAAAAAACGGGCCGCGTCGATGCGGCCCGTCTAAAGCTTGTTTACTCCGGCGCCTGTTCGAGCTCGACCTCTTCGAGATCGGTTTCGACGATGCGCTGCAGGCCCGACAGCTTGGTGCCGTCTTCGACCGCGATCAGGGTCACGCCCTGGGTCGCGCGGCCCATCTCGCGGATCTCGGCCACGCGAGTGCGGATCAGGACGCCGCCGGTCGTGATCAGCATGATCTCGTCGGTCGCGTCGACCAGGGTCGCGGCCACCACCTTGCCGTTGCGTTCCGACTGCTGGATCGCGATCATGCCCTTGGTGCCGCGGCCGTGGCGAGTGTACTCCGTGATCGGGGTACGCTTGCCGAAGCCATTCTCGGTTGCCGTGAGCACCGACTGCTGCTCGTTCTCGGCCACCAGCAGGGCGATCACGTTCTGGCCCTCTTCCAGGTTCATACCGCGCACGCCGCGCGCGGTACGGCCCATCGGACGCACATCGTTCTCGTCGAAGCGCACCGCCTTGCCGCCGTCCGAGAACAGCATCACGTCGTGCTGGCCGTCGGTCAGTGCGGCGCCCACCAGCACGTCGCCCTCGTCGAGGTCGACGGCGATGATGCCGGCCTTACGCGGGTTGCTGAAGTCCTTCAGCGGCGTCTTCTTGACGGTACCCAGCGAGGTCGCCATGAACACGTAGTGGTCTTCCGGGAAGGTCCGGTTCTCGCCCGACAGCGGCAGGATCACGGTGATCTTCTCGCCGTCCTGCAGCGGGAACATGTTGACGATTGGTTTACCGCGCGAGTTGCGCGAGCCCTGCGGCACTTCCCATACCTTCAGCCAGTACATCCGGCCGCGGTTGCTGAAGCACAGGATGTAGTCGTGGGTGTTGGCGATGAAGAGCTGGTCGATCCAGTCTTCGTCTTTCGTGGCCGCCGCCTGCTTGCCGCGTCCGCCGCGCTTCTGGGCGCGGTATTCGGAGATCGGCTGCGACTTCATGTAGCCCGAGTGCGAGAGCGTGACCACCATGTCCTGCGGGGTGATCAGGTCTTCGGTTTCCAGGTCGCTGGCGTTGTGCTCGATGGCCGAGCGGCGCTGGTCCTTGCCGTTCTCCGTGTACTCCGACTTGATGTGCGCCATTTCGTCGCTGATGATCGTCGTGACACGCTCCGGCTTGGCTAGGATGTCGAGCAGGTCGGCGATGTGGTCCATCACTTCCTTGTACTCGTTGACGATCTTGTCCTGCTCCAGGCCGGTCAGGCGCTGCAGGCGCATCTGCAGGATTTCCTGGGCCTGCTCGTCGGACAGCTTGTACAGGCCGTCCTGCTGCATGCCGTAGTGCTTCGGCAGGTGCTCAGGACGGAAGGCTTCGATGCCGCCGGCGCCGGCCAGCTCGGTACGGTTCAGCATTTCGCGCACCAGGGACGAATCCCAGGCGCGCTGCATCAGTTCCATCTTCGCGATCGGCGGCGTCGGCGCGGCCTTGATGATCGCGATGAAGTCGTCGATGTTCGCCAGCGCGACGGCCAGGCCTTCCAGCATATGGCCGCGTTCGCGCGCCTTGCGCAGCTCGAACACGGTGCGGCGGGTGACCACTTCGCGGCGGTGCGACAGGAAGCACTCGAGCATCTGCTTGAGGTTCAGCAGCTTCGGCTGGCCGTTGACCAGGGCCACCATGTTCATGCCGAAGGTGTCC
>JBFLVV010000121.1:0-9235 GCA_040758275.1 Pseudomonadota bacterium | reverse complement strand
TTCGCGGTCGATCTGCAGCGCGACGTAGGAGGTCAGCGCGCGTGCGCCTTCGGCATAGGCCTTGGCGGTCAGCAGCATGCGCCGCACGTCCGGGTGCACGATGATCGGGTCGGCCGGCTTGTCCGGTGCTTTAGGACCCGACAGGCTACGCATCTGGATGCGGTCTTTCGCATACACCAGCGCGTTCTGGTAGGCGACTTCGGTCAGGCCCAGCGACTGCATGCCGACGCCCAGGCGGGCGGCGTTCATGAACACGAACATCGCCTGCAGGCCCTTGTGCGGCTGGCCGATCAGGGTGCCGATCGCGCCGTCCAGGTTCATCTGGCAGGTGGCGTTGCCGTGGATGCCCATCTTCTCTTCGATGGCGCCGCAGGCGATGCCGTTACGCTCGCCCAGCGAGCCGTCGGCGTTGACCTTGAATTTCGGGACCAGGAACAGCGAGATGCCCTTCGAGCCTTCCGGTGCGTCCGGCAGGCGCGCCAGCACCAGGTGGACGATGTTCTCGGCCATGTCGTGTTCACCGGCCGAGATGAAGATCTTCGAGCCACTGATGCTGTAGGTGCCGTCGGCCTGCGGTTCGGCCTTCGAGCGCAGCAGGCCCAGGTCGGTGCCGCAGTGCGCTTCGGTCAGGCACATGGTGCCGGTCCACTCGCCCGAGACCAGCTTCGGCAGGTAGAACTTCTTCTGCTCTTCGGTGCCGTGTTCCTTCAGGCACTCGTAGGCGCCGTGCGACAGGCCCGGGTACATGGTCCATGCCTGGTTCGAGGAGTTCAGCATCTCGTAGAACGAGTTGTTCAGCGAGACCGGCAGGCCCTGGCCGCCGTACTCCGGATCGCATGCCAGCGCAGCCCAGCCGCCTTCGACATACTGTTTATACGCTTCCTTGAAACCCTTCGGGGTGGTCACGGCCTTGCTGGACGCATCAAACGTGCAGCCTTCGCGGTCGCCCGAGTGGTTCAGCGGGAACAGCACTTCCTGCGTGAACTTCGCACCTTCTTCCAGGACCTGGTTGATGATGTCGGCGTCGATTTCCTGGTAGGCAGGCAGGTTCTTGAACTCTTCGCTGACGTTGAGGAATTCGTGCAGAACGAACTGCATATCCCGAATTGGCGCGACGTACTGACCCATGGTTTTCTCCTGAACGAAGGTAAAAGTGTGTTTATCTAGACTGACGGTGCTCTATTGCGCCGGCGTGGATGGATTGCGATAGTTTTCGATCAGCCGCTCGAAGCCGCGGCGCGCCCGGTCGACGGAACCGGGCATGCGCAGGAAGCGCGCGTCATGGTGCAGGGCCAGGATCAGCCCGTACATCTCGTACACCAGCTGGTCGGCATCGGTGTCGGCACGCAGGTGGCCGACCTCGATCGCCTGGCGCGCGCTGCGCTGCAGGGCGCCCTGCCAGGCCTGCACCATCTTGACCAGCTCCTCGCGGATCGGGCCCGGACGGTCGTCGTACTCGACGGCGCCGCTGATGTAGATGCAGCCCGACGCGATCTCGACCGACACCCGCCCCAGCCAGCGGTCGAACATCGACTGCAGGCGCGGCAGGCCGCGCGGCTCGCGCACGCTCGGGAAGAACACTTCCTGCTCGAAGCGGTGGTGGTAGAGCTTGACCACTTCCAGCTGCAGGTCTTCGCGCGAACCGAAATGCGCGAACACGCCCGACTTGGACATGTTCATCCGGTCGGCCAGCAGGCCGATGGTCAGGCCCTCGAGGCCATCGCGGCTGGACAGCTCGAGCGCCACGTCCAGGATCGCTGCCCGCGTGAGTTCGCCCTTGCGCATGAATTTGGCTGAAGTAGTAATGACTGCCCCTGAATCGAAAAAATCCGAACGCTCGTACTATTATCTACCAGAGTTGAAATGTCAAACGGGAACTTAGAGGCGAGATTCTATTGATGCAAAACAACGGCAGGAGGAGAAAACCGCCTGCTGGACGCTCCCGGCCGGATGCAGCCCGGACAACGTTGTCGCAGATGTAAAAATACCCCATTTTGGGGCGGCGTGGCGTACGCGGATGGCAAGCAAGCCAAGAAGTCGCAAGAAATTTCCTGCGAACCGCCCTGGCTTGCGCCACCGCTTCAGCTCGCCAATGCACGCAGCGCCAGGCCGGTGATATAGGCGCCATACGTCCCGAGCGCATAGCCGAGCACGGCCAGCAGCACGCCGACCGGCGCCAGCGCCGGATGGAAGGCGCTGGCCACGACCGGGGCCGAGGCCGCGCCGCCGACATTGGCCTGGGAGCCGACCGCCATGAAGAACAGGGGTGCGCGGATCAGCTTGGCCACCAGCAGCAACAGGCCGCCATGCACGCAGATCCAGATCAGGCCCAGTGCGAACAGCCACGGACGGTCGAGCAGTGCGTTCAGGTCCATCTGCATGCCGATCGTCGCCACCAGCACATAGAGCATGGCCGAGCCGAGGGTCGAAGCGCCTGCCCCTTCCAGGCTGCGGGCCTTCGTAAAGCTGAGCAGCAAGCCGAAGGTCGTGGCAAACACCACGATCCAGAAGAAGGACGAGGTCAGGCTATAGTCCTGCAGCCGCCACTCCTGCGGCAGGCTGGCGATCCAGCCCACGGTCGGGCCGGTGAGGGCATGCGAGAGGCCGGTGACGCCCAGGCCAAGGGCCAGGATCACCATCACATCGGTCAGCGTCGGCATGCGCGCATGCTCGGCCTGGTAGGTCTCGATACGCGTCTTGAGCGCGTTGATCGCGCTCAGGTCGGCGCCGGTCCAGCGGTCGAACGCCTGGGCACGGCCCGCCAGGAAGAGCAGCACGGCCATCCAGACATTGGCCACCAGCACGTCGACGGCCACGAACTGGCCGAACAGGGTGGCGTCGACCTCGAACACTTCTTTCATGGCCGCCTGGTTGGCGCCGCCGCCGATCCAGGCGCCGGTGATGGTGGTCATGCCGCGCCAGGTCTCGCCTGCCACCGTTTCCGGGTGGATGACACGCATGATCTCGAAGGACACCAGTGCCCCCAGCATGATGCCGGCGGTACCGGTCAGGAACATGACGATCGCCTTCGGACCGAGTCGCACGATGGCCCCGAAATCGATGGCGATGCACAGCAGCACCAGCGCACTCGGCAGCAGGTAGTCACGCGCCACCGGATACAGTTTGGACAGGTTGCCGTCGATGACGCCAAGCGTATTCAGGATCGCCGGGACCAGGTAGCACAGCAGCAGTGCCGGTACGTAGGTATAAAAGGACTTCCAGAAACCCGTCGGGCGGGAAGCGGTCCAGAAGACCGAGCCGAGGATGGCGGCGAGGATGCCGAGCACGACGGCATCATTGGTGACGAGTGGAACGGCTTCTTGCATGGATGGGCGCCTGGAAGAGTGAGCCAGGCATCCACGACGGCATGTGCGGAATGCCTGGCGGGAGCCTTACGGCCAGGAAATCCGCATTCTACCTTTCAGCCGTAGAGAAACCGAAAACCTGGGTGTCAGGTCTGACATTCGGACACGAGCTCAACCTTAGCGCGCTTTCGTTCGACGGTTTGAAGCGGCCGGAAGGCTTCTCGATGCGCGCCTGCGCAATCTCAGCCTGAACAACAATATGTTCAGTACCTTTACCGGCATGACAAGACCACTTCGACTCGAATTCCCTGGCGCCCTTTACCATGTCACATCAAGAGGCAATCGCGGGAAGCCAATCTATCGCCATGATGCTGATCGCTACGCATGGCTGAACATTCTTGATCAGGTGTGCAAACGACATCATTTCGTCATCCATAGCTTCTGCCAGATGACGAATCACTATCATTTGCTGATCGAAACTGCGGAAGCAAATCTCTCCCGGGGAATGCGCCAGCTGAACGGACATTACTCGCAGCTCATCAGTCGCCGATACGAGCTTGTGGGACATTTATTCCAAGGACGCTATAAAGCCATCCTGGTGCAGAAAGAAAGCCATCTGCTGGAAGTAAGCCGCTACATCGTCTTGAATCCGATCCGCGCCAGCATGGTGTCATCACTGGACGAATGGCCCTGGACCAGCCATCATTTTCTCATCGGCGCGCGCCACCCGCCCGAGTGGTTCAAGCGAGATTGGCTGCTCAGTCAATTCGGCAGGACGCACGCCGATGCCATTGCGAGCTACCAGGCTTTCGTTCAGGCAGGGCTTGGCCAGACGAGTCCGCTTACCGCCACTCGCCATGGAGTCCTCCTGGGAGACGACGCCTTTGTTTCGACCCATCAGCAATTGCAATGGGCCGAAGAGTTTGCCGAAGCAGCCAGAGTCGAGCGCCAAGCGGTCACCCTCACCCTGGCCGACTACCAGGCAAGATATGCCGACAGAGACGAGGCGATGGCCCGGGCTTACCTGTCGACGGCCTTCACGATGCCGCACATCGCACAGGCCTTCGATGTATCAACCAAGACGGTCAGCCGAGCGGTTGCTGCGTTCGAAAGGTTGATAACGCAGGCGTAAAGAAGAGCTCGTGTCCGAATGTCAGACCTGACACCCAGGGTTGGAAGTGGGCTAGTCGTCCGTGATACGGCTGATGGCGCGGCGGTCGCGCTTGGTCGGGCGGCCCTTGATGTCCAGGCTGGGCTCCGGGAACAGGCGGCGCGCCGTCTTGTCGTTTTCGCGCTTGGCGATGCTCTCGTCGGTTTCGAAATACAGCGTGCGCGCCACCGGCGCGGGGCCGCGGGTGTCCGAGAGGGCGGCGACGATCACTTCCCAGCGATCCGAGCCGTTATCGATGAGCAGCTTGTCGTTCACCTTCACATTGCGCGCCGGCTTGACGGGTTCGCCGTCGATGCGGACGCGGCCGCGGTCGATCGCGTCGGTGGCCAGCGAGCGCGTCTTGAAGAAGCGCGCCGCCCATAGCCATTTGTCGATTCGTACGTTCTTGTCTTCCATGGTGTTCCTAATACTTCCTATTACGCATAGCCGATCGCGAAGATCCGCATGACCAGTTTATACACCATGTAGGCCGCGCCATAACTCGCGCGGCGCAGCCAGCCGATGTGGGCGAATTCCTCGGCGCGCACGGGCACGCCGTCAAGGATGGCGCGTTCGATATGGGCGCGCATGGTGGCGGCGAAGCGTTCGTCCAGGACCACGACATTGGCCTCCTGGTTCAGGAACAGGGACAGGCCGTCGCAGTTGCTCGAGCCAACCGTCGCCCAGTCGTCGTCGACCACCGCGACCTTGGCGTGCAGCTGGGTCTTGCGATACTCGACCACCTTGATGCCCTCAAGCAGCAGCTTGGGATAGAAGGAATGCGCCACCGCATCCTGTATATGGAACTCACCCACCCCAATTAAAAGGGTCACTTGCACGCCGCGCCGCGCCGCGTGGGCCAGGGCCTTGCGGAACTTGCGCCCGGGGGCGAAGTACGGGGTGGCCAGCAGCACGCTGTGCTTCGCGCGCCCCAGGGCCTGCAGGTAGGCGCGCTGGATGGTGGAACGGTTGCGCAGGTTGTCGCGCACCACGAAGGCGGCGCGCGCCGGGTATTTGCAGGTCTGCGGCGGTTCCTTGCGCATCTCCCTGAACAGCTCGATGCGCTGCTTGAGCTTCAGGCGTCCCGCGCGCAGCCATTGGCCCTGGGCCTCGTCGTGGATCTGGGCCACCAGCGGCCCCTTCACCTGCACCGTGAAATCCCAGCGCGGCGCGGCCAGGCGCTGGTGGGCGGCGTGGTCGCACAACCAGTCGTCGTTGACGTTGATGCCGCCCACAAAAGCGACCGTGCGGTCGACCACGGCGATCTTGCGGTGCGAGCGGGCGATGCCGCGCTTGCACCAGGGGTTGAAGACCCGGTACTGCACGCCGGCCTGGGCGAAGATTGCCCCCAGGCGCTGGGACGGGCGGTGCTCGGTGCCGATCCAGTCGACCAGCACGCGCACTTTCACGCCGCGCTGCGCCGCGCGGATCAGGGCGTCGCGGACCATGTCGCCTGTCGGGTCCTCGGCGAAGATATAGGTTTCGAACAGGACGTCGTACTCGGCCGCATCGAGCGCGGCAATGAGCGCCGGGAAGAAAGCGGTGCCGCTTTCCAGCAGGGTGACGTCGTTGTTGTCTACGAAGCTGACGTGGCGCATGGGCGCTGCAGGGCGCTAGCCGAGCTGCAGTTCCGCCACGATGGGTGCGTGGTCGGACAGCTTGGCCCACAGGGGCCCGTGCATCACCTGCGCGTTGTCGACCTTGAAGCCGCGCACATAGATGCGGTCGAGGCGGAACCAGGGCAGCATTGCCGGGAAGGTGCGCGCCGGGGCCAGGCGCGGCTGGCGGCCGGCCCAGCTGCGCACCATGTCGCCGAGGGCCGACTTCGGCCCCAGTTCGTCAAAAACCTCGACCACGCCGAGCGCGTTGCGTAGGCGGTCGCTCAGCGTGTTGCGCCAGTCGTTGAAGTCCCCGGCAATGATCACCGGCTCGCCGTTGGACGAGGCATTCACGGCCTCGATCAGGGCGGCGGTCTGGCGCCCGCGGCTGCCTTCGAACAGACCCAGGTGGACCACATAGCAGTGGACCTTGCCGGCAGGCGTCTCGAGCACGCAGTGCAGGATGCCGCGCTGCTCGTAGGCGTGGTCGGAGACGTCGTGGTTATGGGAATTCTCGATAGCGAAACAGCTCAGCAGCGCATTGCCGTGGTGGCCGTGGTCGTAGACCGCGTTCATGCCGTAGGCGCTGTGGTGCTTTTCACCTTTGAAATAATCGTACTGGGCCGTTTCGGGCCAGTGCCGGTGCGCATGTTCTTCCTTGCCGTAACGGGCCTGGAAGCGGTCGTGCCTGCCCTGCACTTCTTGCAGGAACACGACGTCGGCGTGGAATTCGGCGATTGCTTTCTTCAGGGCGATCACCCGGGGCGTACTGCGCAACGACGAGACGCCCTTGTGAATGTTGTAGGTAGCCACACGAATTTTCATGGGAACATTCTAACCGCATCGGGCGGTTGTCCTCGTGGAACGAGGCCCAATTGTGCGCTGCCGGGTGATCTGGTGCGGGACTGATCCGCGGGGGCGTCAGCCGAAGGCGAGCGCCTGGCTGTTGATCGCTTCGTGGCCGCTGACCATCATGCGGCGCGGGCGTTGCGATGCACGGTTCACGTCATCGTTGGAGCCCAAAGGTCCGGACAAGCGCAGGCCATTCGACAGGTCCACATGGAGGCAGCCATTACCAATGCTGATTTCCTTGACCATGTCGTCAAACTTCAGGTGTTGGTCCATTGTCTTTCTCCCAGATGTCTAGTTAGAGTTCCGCCGCGAAATAATTGCACGCGACTCGGTGGACGATATTCTGAACAGTTCGCCCTGTCAAACGACGAATCTATCGTGCAGATAGGAAATTGTCTAATTTCATTTGGTTACAAATTGTGACAGAAACGCTTGTCACAGTTAAACTTTCATAGGGAAATGCGACAAATCCTTACAAATACGGTCCGCACAAAGTGCGCTCGCGCACGGAATAAAGTAGCAAATCTGTCTATCTCATCAGGGAGAAAAAAAGTTGAGACGTTGCAGCATCGATACAGGAATATTTCCTTTTAGAATCAATTACTTACAGTAAATTATCAAAGAGAGTAAGCAGACTACAAACACCCTGCTCAGCAGTATCCGGTATGCCGCGGAAGTTGCAGGATTGCTTCCGCGTTCGAGGAGGAGAAACAGCGGTCGGCGGCCTCCAAATGAGGCAGCCAGGCATACCGCAAGTGTTCGCGGGGGCTCAGAATAATCGGAACGTCGCGCGGCACGCAGACGGAGAAAATATGCTCGGTATTGTGGGTGACGCCCGGGGCGTAGCGGTGGCGCCAGACCGGGTAGATCTCGTAGACATTGGAGAGCTGCCAGTCGTGCAGACGGATCGTTTCGCCATCGGCCACGATGCCGGTTTCCTCGAACAGTTCGCGCGTGGCGGTCTGGATCAGGGGTTCGTCGAGGGCGTCGAGCGAGCCGGTGACGGATTGCCAGAAACCCGGGCGGTCGGCGCGTTCGATGAGCAGGACTTCCATCGCGGAAGTATGGATGACGACGAGGACCGATTCGGGGATTTTGTGGGGCATGGGCAGATAAAACAAACGCGGGCGGAGCCATTGTGTGGCTGCGCCCGCGTTGGTTGAACGCGTGGGGTAATCCGGGCCAATGGCCCGGATTACGACCGCCACGTTTATCAGGCGACTTTCGGCTCGTTGCGCAGGCGGATGTGCAGTTCCTTGAGCTGTTTCTCGTCGACTTCCGACGGCGCGTTGGTGAGCAGGTCTTGCGCGCGCTGGGTCTTCGGGAAGGCGATCACGTCGCGGATCGACTCGGAGCCGGTCATTAGGGTGATGAGGCGGTCCAGGCCGAAGGCCAGGCCACCGTGCGGCGGCGCGCCGTACTGCAGGGCGTCGAGCAGGAAGCCGAACTTCAGCTGCGCTTCCTCGGCGTCGATCTTCAGGGCGCGGAACACCTTGCTCTGGACTTCTTCGCGGTGGATACGGATCGAGCCGCCGCCCAGTTCCCAGCCGTTCAGGACCATGTCGTAGGCCTTGGCGACGCAGGCGCCCGGGTTGGTCTCGAGCATGTCTTCGTGGCCATCCTTCGGTGCGGTGAAGGGGTGGTGGGTGGCGTTCCAGCGGTCGCCGTCTTCGTCGTATTCGAACATCGGGAAGTCGATGACCCACAGCGGCGCCCAGACGTCGTCGAACAGGCCGGCCTTCTTGCCGAATTCCGAGTGGCCGATCTTCACGCGCAGCGCGCCGATGGCGTCGTTGACGACTTTCGCCTTGTCGGCGCCGAAGAAGATCAGGTCGCCGTCTTCGGCCTTGGTCAGTTCCAGGATCTGTGCCAGGACTTCGTCGGAGATGTTCTTGACAATCGGCGACTGCAGGCCGTCACGGCCCTTGGCCTTCTCGTTGACCTTGATGTAGGCCAGGCCCTTGGCGCCGTAGATGGCGACGAACTGGGTGTAGGCGTCGATTTCCGAACGCGGCATCGACGCGCCCTGCGGCACGCGCATGCCGACCACGCGGCCACCGGTCATGTTGGCGGCGCTGTTGAACACCTTGAACTCGACCGACTTCATCAGCTCGGTCAGTTCGGTGAATTCCAGCTTGACGCGCATGTCCGGCTTGTCCGAACCGTAGGAGCCCATGGCGGTGGCGAAGTCCATCACCGGGAACGGGTTCGGCAGGTCGATGCCGGCGGCGTTCTTGAAGACGACGCGCATCATGTCTTCGAACAGGTCACGGATTTCCTGTTCGGTCAGGAACGAGGTTTCGCAGTCGATCTGGGTGAATTCCGGCTGG
>JBFLVV010000120.1:0-9418 GCA_040758275.1 Pseudomonadota bacterium | reverse complement strand
TTCTGGTGGAAGCGGTAGGCGGCGACGTCGGCGAAGGTGTAGCGGCCCAGGTTGCGCAGGCGCTCGGCCATCAGGAAGGTGATGACGGGCCAGCCGACCAGGAAGCCGATCGCGTAGATCAGGCCGTCGAAGCCGTCCAGGAAGACGGCTGCCGAAATGCCGAGGAAGGATGCCGCCGACATGAAGTCGCCCGCGATGGCGAGACCGTTCTGGAAGCCGGTGATGCCGCCGCCGGCGGTGTAGAAGTCGGAGGCCGAGCGGGTCTTGGCCGCGGCCCACTTGGTGATGAACAGGGTCAGCACGACGAAGATCGCGAACATGCTGATCGCGGTCCAGTTGGTGGCCTGCTTGGCTGCCTGGCCGAGGTCGGGCGCGGCCAGGGCGACGCCGCTCATCAGGAGCAGGCTCGGGGCGAGAAGGTGACGGGGATTCATGCGGCCACCTTCTTCTTCTCGAGCGCGCGGGCCTTGATGGCGTCGGTCAGCTCGTCGTATTCGCCGTTGGCGCGGCGCACGTAGATGGCGGTGACGGCGATCGTGAACAGGATCACGAAGATGCCCGCGGGGATGGCCCAGGTCATGACGCCGTCGCCGATGCGGGCGCCCATGAGTTCCTTGTCGAAGGCGCAGAGGAGCGTGAAGCCGTAATACACGACCATCATGCTCCAGGTGAGAATCCAGCCGAAGCGCGAACGCTTGGCGACCAGCTTGCGGTAATTCGGGTCGGACTTGACCCGCTGTACGACGTCTTGTTCCACTTGTGTCTCCTGATATTTATGATGCCTTGTGCTGCAGGCTGAGGCCCATCCTACGGGCATGCCCTTACCTCAGTCTTACGCCCTTCTTACGTGAAACTGACAGGCCGGCGTTTCAATTGCGAGGGCATGGGCCGGATCGGCTACACTTACCGCCATGCCCTACTCCACCAGCCCGCAGGACGGCGGCGACAAGCCGGTCATCTGGACCGTGTCGGTCTCGCGCCTGTCCGACCTGTTCCGCGACATCACCCTCGAATACGACCACCTGGCGACGATCGAGCCGCTGCAGCTCGGCTTCGAGGAAGCCGCGCGCACCTTGCGCGAGCGCCTCGCCCTTGAACCTTGCGACGTGGTGATCGCGGCCGGTTCCAACGCGGCCTATCTGCGCGGCCGCATCCCGGTGCCGGTGGTGGTGGCCAAGGCCAGCGGCTTCGACGTGATGCAGGCCCTGGCGCGCGCGCGCCGCGTGTCGCCGCGCATCGGCGTGATCACCTACCAGGAACCCTTGCGCGAACTGGGCGACTTCACGGCGACCTTCGGCATCGACATCGCCCAGCGCAGCTACGTCACCAAGGAAGATGCGCGCGCCGGCATCAATGAAATGAAAAGAGCCGGCATCGAGGTCATCGTCGGCGCGGGCTTGATCACCGATCTGGCCGAGGAAGCCGGCCTGACCGGGGTCTTCCTGTATTCGGCGGCCTCGATCCGCCAGGCCTTCGACGACGCGCTCGAAATGGCGCGCCTGACGCGCCTCGAAGCGAAGCGCGGCCGCCAGGTGCGCAACGACGACACCCGCCGCGCGCGCCGCGGCCTGCACGACCTGCGCGGCGACTCCGCCGCGATGGAGCGGCTGCGCCAGACGGTGCTGCTGTACGCGCGCTCGCCGGCGACGGTCCTGATCCAGGGCGAGACCGGCAGCGGCAAGGAGCTGGTGGCCCAGGCCATCCACCGCGAGGGGTTGCGGCGCGCCGCCAACCGGCCTTTCGTGGCGGTGAACTGCGGCGCGATCGCGGAGTCGCTGCTGGAATCGGAACTCTTCGGCCATGAGGAAGGCGCCTTCACCGGCGCGCGCCGCGGCGGCCACGCAGGCCTGTTCGAGGCGGCCGACGGCGGCACCCTTTTTCTGGACGAGATCGGCGAGATGCCGCTCGGCCTGCAGACGCGCCTGCTGCGGGTGCTGGAGGAACGCGAGGTGATGCGCGTCGGCGGCACGCGGCCGGTGCCGATCTCGGTGCGCGTGATCAGCGCCACCCACTGCGACCTGGAAGCGCGGGTGCGCGAGGGGCGCTTCCGCGCCGACCTGTTCTACCGTCTCGCCGTGCTGCGCCTGTCCCTGCCGCCGCTGCGCGCGCGCAGGGAAGACATCGTGCCGCTTGCCGAATGGTCGCTCAAGCATGCGCTGGCGGCGGTGGACGCGAAACCGCATCCGAACCTGCATGCGGAGATCCGGGCCTGCGCGCCGCTACTGGCAGCCTACGACTGGCCGGGCAATGTGCGCGAACTGCGCAACCTGATGGAGCGCCTGGCCCTGTTCCTGGCCGGCGAACCGCTGCAGGCGCTGACGCCAAATTTCCTATTATCGATTGCCCCAGAGCTAGGTGCCGGCAAGGACAGCCCTGCCATCCCCCTGGCGGACCCGGCCCGGGAAAACCTGGCCGAGGTGCTGGCGCGCTTCGGCGGCCAGCGCGACGCCGCCGCCCGCCATCTGGGCATCAGCCGCACGACACTGTGGCGTCGCTTGAAATCGGAAAACCTATCCTGATCAACACTACGGCCGCAAAGCGCCGTATCATGACATTTTTGTATTGTGTACGGCATGGCGCCGACCGGCGCCCTCTCTTCGTCCAGCGCCGCCCATGAAGCGGCGCGCAGCCCGGGCAGCGCCCGGCCTTCCGGAGGCACTATGCAACATGCGTCGCAAGCTGCACTGTTTTCCCTGATCGGCGACACCCCGCTGATCGAAGTGACCCGCATCGACACCGGCCCCTGCCAGCTGTTCCTCAAGCTCGAATCGCAGAATCCCGGCGGCTCGATCAAGGACCGCATCGGCCGCGCCATGATCGAACAGGCCGAGCATGACGGCCACTTGCAGCCCGGCGGCACCGTGGTCGAGGCCACTGCCGGCAACACCGGCCTGGGCCTGGCCCTGGTGGCGCGCATCAAGGGCTATCGCGTGGTGCTGGTGGTGCCCGACAAGATGGCGGCCGAGAAGATCCTGCACCTCAAGGCCCTCGGCGCCGAGATCCACCTGACCCGCTCCGATGTCGGCAAGGGCCACCCCGAGTATTACCAGGATTACGCCGCGCGGCTGGCGAAAGAGATTCCCGGCGCCTGGTTCGCCGACCAGTTCAACAACCCGGCCAACCCGCGCGCCCACGAGACCACCACCGGGCCCGAGATCTGGGACCAGTGCAACCACAAGCTCGACGCCATCGTGGTCGGCGTCGGTTCTTCCGGCACCCTCACCGGCCTGTCGCGCTACTTCAAAAAGACCCAGCCCAACCTCGAATTCGTGCTGGCCGACCCGCAGGGCTCGATCCTGGCCGACTACGTCAACACCGGCGTGCTGCGTACCGATGCGGGCTCCTGGGCGGTCGAGGGCATCGGCGAAGACTTCATTCCCGGCATCGCCGACCTGTCGCGCGTGAAGAAGGCCTACACCATCCCGGACGAAGAGAGCTTCGGCACCGCGCGCCTGCTGCTGCAGCAGGAAGGCATCCTGGCCGGCTCCTCCACCGGCACCCTGCTGGCCGCCGCCCTGCGCTACTGCCGCGAACAGACCCGCCCCAAGCGCGTCGTCACGTTTGTCTGCGACACCGGAACCCGCTACCTCACCAAGGTCTACAGCGACGGCTGGATGGTCGACCAGGGCCTGATCGAGCGTCCCAAGCTGGGCGACCTGCGCGACCTGATCGGACGCCGCTACGACGCCGGCGAAGTGGTCACCGTCTCGCCCACCGACACCCTGCTCACCGCCTTCAACCGCATGCGCACCAGCGACCTGCAGCAGCTGCCCGTGATCGACGGCGAGGGGCGCCTGGCCGGCCTGATCGACGAATCGGACCTGCTGATGCACGTGAGCGCGGAACCGAACCACTTCAGCGCGCCGGTCTCGACCACCATGACCTCCTCGCTGCAGACCCTGCAGCCCACAAGCAGCATGGGCCACCTGCGCGAAATCCTCGACCGCGGCCTGACCGCCGTGATCCACGACGGCGAACGCTTCTACGGCCTGATCACCCGCTACGACCTGCTGAACCACCTGAGAAGGACGCTTTCATGACAGAGCAAAAGAAACACATCGCCACCCGCGTGATCCACGGCGGCCAGGCGCCCGAGCCGGCGACCGGCGCCGTGATGCCGCCGATCTTCGCCACCTCGACCTTCCGCCAGGAGAGCCCGGGCGTGCACAAGGGCCTGGACTACGGCCGCTCGCACAACCCGACCCGCTGGGCGCTGGAGCGCTGCGTGGCCGACATCGAGAGCGGCAGCGCCGCCTTCGCTTTTGCTTCGGGCCTGGCCGCCATCGCGGCGGTGCTCGAACTGCTGCCGGCCGGCTCGCACATCGTGGCCGGCGACGACATGTACGGCGGCACCTTCCGCCTCTTCGAGCGGGTGCGCAAGGCGAGCGCCGGGCATACCTTCAGCTACGTCGACCTGACCGATCCCGACGCCCTGGGCGCGGCCCTGCGGCCGGAGACGAAGCTGGTCTGGGTGGAGACGCCCACCAATCCGATGCTGAAACTCGCCGACCTCTCGAGCATCGCGGCGCAATGCCGCGCGCGCGGCGTCATCACGGTCTGCGACAACACCTTCGCCAGCCCCATCGTGCAACGCCCATTGGAGTGCGGCTTCGACATCGTCGTGCACTCGACCACCAAGTACATGAACGGGCACTCCGACGTCATCGGCGGCGTGGCCGTGGTCGGCAAGGACGAGCGCCACCAGGAGCTCGGCGAGCGCCTTGGCTTCATCCAGAACGCGGTCGGCGCCATCCAGGGTCCTTTTGATAGCTTCCTGGTGCTACGCGGGATCAAGACCCTGGCCCTGCGCGTCGAGCGCAGCAGCGCCAACGCGCTGGCCCTGGCCCAGTGGCTGGAACGCGAACCCAAGGTCCGCAAGGTCTTCTATCCGGGCCTGGAGTCGCACCCCCAGCACGCGCTGGCGCGGCGCCAGATGAACGGCTTCGGCGGCATCGTCTCGATCGACCTGGCCACCGACCTGGCCGGCAGCAGGCGTTTTCTCGAAGCCTGCGAGGTGTTCACGCTGGCCGAGAGCCTGGGCGGCGTGGAGAGCCTGATCGAGCACCCGGCCCTGATGACCCATGCCAGCATCCCGGCCGAGCAGCGCGCCCAGCTCGGCATCGGCGACGGCCTGATCCGCCTGTCGGTCGGCATCGAGCACCTGGAAGACCAGCGCGAAGACCTGCGCCGGGCTCTGGCCGCCATCTGAACATGGATGCCTCCCCGGCCCGGCCGAGGCATCGGGATTAACCGTCCGCGTGCCCTTCATCCTGTGCCATCCCGGGCCGAAGGTTCAGGATGGGACGGACCGGGAAACGACGCGCTTGACCGGTATCTCGCAGGCCCGCACACTTCGGACTCCGTACGAGGAGATCACGATGACCCGAAACGCCTCCTGCAGCTGCGGCCAGCTCACAGCAAGCGTCGACGCCGAGCCTGTCCGCGTCTCGATCTGCCACTGCCTGGCCTGCCAGCGGCGCAGCGGCAGCGTATTCGCCGCGCAGGCGCGCTTCCCGCGCGAGGCGGTGACGGTCGCCGGGCAGTCCACGGGCTTCGTGTGCGTGGGCGGCTCGGGCTCGCGCGCGACCTTCCATTTCTGCCCGCGCTGCGGGACCACGGTGTGGTACGAGGCCGAGGGATTGGAAGCCTTCCTGATGATTCCAGTCGGCGTCTTCGCGGATCCGGATTTTCCGCCGCCGGGCGTCTCGGTCTACGAGGAGCGCATGCATGCCTGGGTCGTCCCCCCGCCGTACGCCGAGCACCATTTCTGAATCCAGCTGTCCAGCCCAAGGAAAACAAGCGCCCATGACCATCTTGCGTCTCTTAGCCTTCGTCGCCGCCGTCACCGGAGAGAAAGCGCTGGTCGTCGCGGCCAGCGCAGACGGACAAGGCTTCATCGACCGTCCCGCCCTCGCCGCGGGACTGGCAAAGCTGGGCAAGGTGCGCTTCAGCTACGACAGCTGGCTAGAGGAAAGCCACGCGACGGTCTACCACCCCGCCGCACTGAAAGCCTTCCGCAGCCTGCTCAAGCCCGCGGCGACGGCGCCTTGAGTTCCGCGCCACCAAACACTTCCACACCGCGCACGCCGTTGCGCCCGTTGCGCTTGACCACGTAGAGCTGGGCGTCGGCGGCGCCGATCAGGGCCTCGAAGGAGCCGATCGGTGCGGTATCGCGCGCCGGCACCGAGGCGATGCCGAAGCTGGCGGTCGCGTGCACCTGCCTGCCGTCTTCCAGCACGCTGGCACGGCCGGCGAAGGCGCTGCGCATGCGTTCGGCCAGGGCCTCGGCGCCGGCCAGGTCGGTCTGGGGCAGCACCAGCAGGAACTCTTCGCCGCCATAGCGGATCACGCTGTCGACCGACTCGCGGCTCAATGACTGCAGCAGGCCGGCGAAATCGTCCAGCACCTGGTCGCCGCCCGCATGGCCATATTCGTCGTTGACGCGCTTGAAATGGTCGATGTCGCACAGGATCACCGACAGCGCCGTGCCATAGCGGCGCGCGCGCGCCAGTTCGGCGTCGAGCAGGCCGCGCTGCAGCACCCGCCGGTTGTAGCAGCCGGTCAGGGGATCGCGGTCGACCAGCTGCTGCAGCAGGAGGGCCGAACGGAACTGTTCGCGCTGCGCCACGTGGTAGCGCCGCGCCGCGATATAGCCGAGGGCATTGCCGAGGATGAGCAGCAGGGCCAGGGTCAGCAGGTCGTCCGGGCCCAGTCCGCCCTGGGCCGACAGCACGGCCGCGAACACCAGGCTGGAGCCGACCCCGATCGCGACCGCATACAGGAAGCGGTTCGGGAAGATCACGTACACCGCCATCAGGATCAGCGCATGGGACATCGTGTTCCAGGCCAGGGCTTCCGGCTGGTACCAGCTCAGCACCATGAACACCGCGAGCGCCATCACCAGCAGCGAACAGGCGGCCGAGACCGATACCCGGGGCGACTCCGGATAGCGTGCGATGGCGAAGTAGCCTCCCAGGCCGACCAGTCCGACCACCAGGCGCAGCACCAGCAGCATCCAGGCGACGCTGGTTGCGCCCAGCGTGGCCAGATCGGTGACGCCGAACACCACGTAGAACACCACGGCGAACAGCAGGCTGGCCTTCAGCTGGGCATTACGCTCGGGCAGGACGTGGCGGGTGAAGCGTTCCTCGGAAACCGGATCGGCGAACTCGGCGCGCCGACGGTCGATGGTGAAGCGGAGGGTCAGTGGATCGGGTAGTGGCACGGGTCGGTGGTGGTGGGTAGCCGGAAATCATGCTTTTCACATGAATCTACAGGATAACCGCATCCGGGGAATCGGCGAATTCGATTCCTTGACGAGCGCGCAGGCGCGCGGACCTCCGCTATCCTTGCAGCATCTGCCCTTGAAGCATGCAAGGAGAACCCATGTCCAATCAGAACAAGGCCGTGCTGGAACAGGCGAACGAGGCGGTGCGCGCCGGCGACAACGAAGGCTTCCTGGCCTTCTGCACCGAGGACGTCGTGTGGTCCACGGTGGGCGGCGAGACCCTGAACGGCAAGGAGGCGGTACGCGCCTGGATGGCCGAGGAATACGTCCAGCCGCCCGAGTTCACCGTGAACACCCTGATCGCCGAGGGCGACGTGGTGGCGGCCCAGGGCGAGATCATCAGCTACGACGACGGCGGCCGCCCGATCCGCAATGCCTATTGCGACGTCTGGCGCCTGCGCGAGGGCAAGCTGGCCGAGCTGAAGGCCTACGTCGTCCCGCTGGTCAAGTAAGCGCCAGCGGCGACTGCGCCTGCCCGCGCAGCTTGAAGGTCGCGACCAGTTCCGACAGCTCGGCGGCCTGGCGGCGCATCGACTCCGCGGCGGCCGCCGCTTCCTCGACCATGGCGGCGTTCTGCTGGGTCGATTCGTCCATCTCGGCGATGGCCCGGCCTACCCGCGCCACGCCGCTGGCCTGCTCGCCGCTGGCGGCGTGGATCGTGTCGAGGATGCCGGCCACCTCGTGCACATGCCGCAGCACCGCGCGCATGGTCTCGCCCGCCGTGCCGGCGATGTCGGAACCGGCGGCGATCTGGTCGCTCGACTCGTGGATCAGCTTCTTGATTTCCTTGGCCGCCGTGGCCGAGTGCTGGGCCAGGTTGCGCACCTCGGCCGCCACCACCGCGAAGCCGCGCCCTTCGCTGCCGGCGCGCGCCGCCTCGACCGCCGCGTTCAGCGCCAGGATATTGGTCTGGAAAGCGATGCTGTCGATCATGCCGGTGATGTCCGTGATCTTGTCGGCGGCGGCCTTGATCGCGCCCATGCGCGCGGCCACCTGCTCGACCGCCTGGGCGCTCGCCGTCGCGACGGTCGATGCCGATTGGGCCAGGGCGTTGGCGGAGCGGGCGCTGGCATTGTTGCGGGCGATCGCTTCGCTCAGCTCGTCCATGGCGCCGACGGTCTGGCTGAGCGCGGCGGCCTGGCGCTCGGTGCGGCGCGACAGGTCCTGGTTGCCGTCGGCGATCTCGTTGGATGCCGAGTCGATTGCCTGGGCGCCCTGCAATACCTGGGCCACCGTGGCAGCCACCCCGCCGGTCATGCCGTTCAGGGCGTCGAACAGGCGGCCGATCTCGTCCTGGCGCTGGTGGCGGATCCTCGGCCGCAGGTCGCCGTGCGCGACCTGTTCGGCCAGCAGCGCCGCCTGCTGGAGCGGGCCGACGATGCTGCGGGTGAGCAGCCAGGCCAGCATGGCGCCGACGCCGAGCGCCGCCAGGCCGAGGGCCAGCACCAGCGACTTGCCGAACATCGAGGCCGCCGCCGACTCCTTGGCCAGGCGGTGCGCTTCTTCTCCCTCATGCGCGAGCAGCGCCGCCAGGGCGCCGGTATAGGCCTTGTAGTGCCGTTCCCAGTCGCCGCCGACCAGCTGCTCGACGACCTGGGTCTGGCCGAATTCCTTGGCCTGGAACAGCGCGGCCTGGACCTTCACCAGCGCCGCCTTGTGCTTGCCCGCCTCGGCGATGAGCTGCGCTTCGCGCGCCGAACGTGGCAGCTTGCCCAGCTTCGCCTCGATCGCGGCCACGTCCTTCCCGCCCTGCGCCAGCTGGGCATTGAAGTAGTCGGCCAGCTCCAGGCTGTCGCTGCGGGCGATCGCAACCGTACGCGAGCCGTTCAGGCGCTCGGCGCCGAGCAGGTCGGAGCTGAGCTGCTGCTTGGCCAGCTTGTCGTAGACGAGGTCGGTGGTGAGGGCATCGTTGGCCTGCATGCGCCACAGCGCGACGCCGGAGAGGAGAAGAAGCAGGAAGAAGACGATACCGAAGGCGCCGAGGATCCTGGTGCCTGTCTGGAACGTGGCGAGTCGCATTGCAAGTACCTTGAAAGGATGATACTTGCACTATAGAAATGGATTATGACAGCGTGATGAATCGCGTCACACGCGGCGGACAGGGCGATCACGCCCTGTCCGCCGCACTCT
>JBFLVV010000119.1:0-9503 GCA_040758275.1 Pseudomonadota bacterium | reverse complement strand
TGATCTAGCATGAGAGCGGTAGGTTGAGTTGGTTGAGTTTGGTCGCACAAACACAATAACTCTTCCTTACTGCTCTCTTGCGTTTACAACAGGCTTATCCCGGTAATCCGCGATGAACCTTTTTTTTTGTGGACGGCGATACCGTGGCGGCACCGAAGGCTGCCTCAGGTCCGCCATCAGCAATTGTTCACATTGGCGCCGGTTACGTTGCCCGCCTGTTCCATCCTTCTCTGAAGTCCACCGCCTGCATCGTCGCCTCCGCTATTGAACCGGGGTGTTGGCAGACAGTAGACCAGCTCCGCAGTTCGAGCTGAGCCAACAGCCAATGCTGCCGGCATCCTTCTCCAAGTTGAAACCCAAGCAATAGCCGATCCGTCAGGACACAAAGCCCTGTCAGGCGCGTCAATACGCGAAAAGTCTGAACGTACTCCAGAACGCCCCTGTCGAGAATATTTCCTTTTGTAGAGCACAAGCGGCTCCCCCACTGAGGGGGGAAGTAAGGCAGATGTACATATTGCTGCGCTGCATCGTGTCACATTTCGCACTATTTTGTAACTGCTGCGCAAAAGTGGTGCATACCGTAAATCCCAGTGAAAACACTGCATTTTGCCGAATTTGTAGGTAAAAATATTGGTGCAATGCACCAAAATAATACTTTTATGCTCCATACGCATAGCAAATTGGAAAGTGTTGTAAGTATGCAAAATGGCACAGTTATTGTTGACGGCGCAACTTTACGTATGGTTCTATGTAAAAGTTCCGCTGGGAACAGCCCGACGGAACAAGGAATGATTGTTCCTTTCTTGCCCGGTTGGGAGACAAACTTGGCGGGGTCAAGAGCCGTAGCACCTCAGCGCAAGGCACGCACAACAGTGCCAAGGCTGGGAAAACTTTGAGCCTGTAGGTCGAAGGTGCTCCCGTAACAACAACACTTAGGGAATCACATGTTGAGAAAAACTGTCTTAGCACGCGCACTGACTATCGCTTTCAGCACCACGGCGATGGCGATCGCTGTACTTCCGCCAGCGATGGCACAGTCGAATGCTACCGGTACCGTCTACGGTACCGTCGCGCCGGGCAGCAATGTCCAAGTGCTGGTCGAAAATCCGGCAACCGGCCTGCGCCGCACCCTGACCCCTGATGCTTCCGGCCGCTTCACCGCAAGCGCACTGCCGGTCGGCAGCTACCGTGTCTCGCAACTGCGCGACGGTAAGGTGGTGTCGACCGTCGACGTCGATGCAGGTATCGGCACCAATGCCGAAGCGGTCTTCCCGGCTGCCGGCGGCATCCAGACCGTCCAGGTGACGGGCGCACGCCGCACCATCGACGTGGCGTCGACCAACGGCGGTGCGAACTTCAGCGCACGCCAGCTGGCAGCGCTGCCGATCGCGCGTAACGTCGAGGCCATCATCCAGCTGGCACCGAACACCACCCGTGCGGACTCGCGTTTCGCCGGCGGCGCATCCTTTGGCGGCGGCGCAGCTTCCGAAAACTCGTACTACATCAACGGTTTCCCTGTCGTCAACCCACTGACCGGCCTGGGCGCTTCCCAGCTGCCGTTCGGCGCGATTGCTGAAGCGCAGGTCCTGACCGGCGGCTTCGGCGCGGAATTCGGCCGTTCGATCGGCGGCGTCGTCAACATCACCACCAAGAGCGGCACCAACAGCTGGGAAGCCGGCGGTATCGTGACCTACGAACCGAAATCGTGGCGCGCGCGACCGAAGGACATCTACTACGCCAACACCGGCGCACCGGAAAACACCGGCGGCACCGGCGCCGCCCCGACCGACGGCACCCTGCGTCTGGCCCGCGAGGAAAACACCCAGCAACGCAAGGTCTACGGCGCCTATGTCGGCGGCCCGATCATCCAGGACAAGCTGTTCTTCTTCGCCGCGGCCGAGAAGACCGAGACCGAGTCCGGTAGCGTCAACGGCTTCCGCACCGGCACCTCGAACGCCCGCAACGGCTGGCGCGAGACCGACAGCAAGATCGAACGCTACATGGCGAAGATCGACTGGAACATCTCGGAAAACCACCGCCTCGAATTCACCGCAATGGGCGATACGCCGGAAGTCTCGAATGCGGACAGCGGCTTCGACTATGCAACCCGCAAGCGCGTGGGTACCGTGACGTCGACCGCGACCCGCATCAACATCGACAACAACGGCGGCAAGACCAATATGCTCAAGTACACCGGCAACCTGACCGATGACCTGACCATTACCGCCCTGTACGGCCGCACCAAGTCGACCCACGAGAACTACTTCCCGAACTACAACCCGACACTGTTCCAGATCTCGGCGCCGACGGCTGCCCAGGCGCCTGGCCTGACCTATATCAATCCGCAAGGCATCTCCGGCAACATCGCGGGGCCGGGTTCGGAAGACATCGTCAAGTCGGGCCGCTTCGACGTCGAATACCGTCTCGGCGCCCACACCCTGCGCGGCGGTGTCGACCGCAGCGACATCTCGTCGCTCAAGGCCGGTGATATCCGCGCCGGCGGCGGCACCTGGACCTACGGCTTCACCCGTACGCCGAACGATCCGATCACCTCGGTCGGTGGCGTGCAGGTTCCGTCCGCGGCAAGCGGCGGCGGGCTGGGTACCCTCGGCTACTATGTGACGAAGGGCCTGTTCTCGACCGTCACCGACTCCTACAGCGAGCAAAGCGCGATCTACCTGGAAGACAAGTGGCAGGTCACCAAGGACGTGCTGCTGACCCTGGGTATCCGCAGCGAATCGTTCGAGAACCAGAACGACACCAAGACCACCTTCCTGGAGATGAAGAACCAGATCAATCCGCGTCTGGCAGCTTCGTGGGACGTGTACGGTGACGCATCGCTGAAGGTCTTCGGTACCGCCGGCCGTTATTCGGTGCCGATCCCGACCCACATCTCGGTGCGTGGCGCCGGCCGTTCGCTGAACACGACCCAGTACTTCACCTACACCGGCGTGGATCCGACCACCGGCGCCCCGACCGGCCTGGTGCAACTGACCGAGCCGCTGTCGAGCAACAACGAGTACAACCAGGACAAAGTCGTCGCAACCCTGTCCGCGCTCGACATGAAACCGTCCTACCAGGATGAAATCGCCATCGGTTTCGAGAAAGCGTTCTCGCCGACCCTGAACTTCGGTGGTAAGGCAACCTACCGCAAGCTGAAGCAGACCATCGACGACTTCTGCGATGGCCGTCCGTTCGAGCGTTACGCCGAAGCGAATGGCATCACCATCACCAACCCGCTGTGGGGCAATGCCTGCCAGACGTTCAACCCGGGCCAGGACAACACCTTCATGGTGGACTTCTATGGTGACCCGAACCGCCTGACCAAGGTGTTCCTGAGCGCCGCAGACCAGGGCTTCCCGAAACCGCGCCGTACCTACGCGGCAGTCGACCTGTTCGCCGAGCATCCGTTCCGCAACGGCTGGTATGGCAAGATCAACTACACCTGGTCGAAGAACAAGGGTAATACCGAAGGTCAGGTGCGTTCGGACAACGGCCAAGCCGACGTCGCCGTTACCTCGACCTGGGACTATCCTGAGCTGATGATCGGTGCCGACGGCCTGCTGCCGAATGACCGCGAACACCAGATCAAGGCCTACGGCTTCTACGAAGTCACCAAGGAAGTGGTGGTCGGCGGTAACGTCCTGTTCGCATCGGGCCGTCCGCGCAGCTGCATCGGTTCCGAGCCGAATCCGGGCGCGACCCATTCGCCGGGCTACGCGAACCAGACCTTCTACTGCGGCGGCGCCAGCCGTCAGCAGAACGTGGTCACCCCGCGTGGCACCCTGGGCCGCCTGCCTTGGGACAACCGCCTGGATATGAACGTGGCCTACAAGCCTGCGTTCGCGCCTGGCCTGCAAGTGCGTCTGGACGTGTTCAACGTGTTCAACCGCCAGGTCGTCCAGAACGTGACCGAAGCCTACAACGCTGGCAACCTGGTGAACTCGCTGTACGAAACCCCGCTGTCCCTGACCGCTCCGCGTTCGGGCCGCATCTCGGTGTCGTACGACCGCAAGTTCTGATCGGTCTTGGCCGGGGAAGACATTCCCCGGCTTGACGTCTTTCACCCGGCGTGCCGGGCTGGCGTCTCGAAAAAAAACCCGCAAGGCATCGCCTTCGCGGGTTTTTTTTTCATGCCGCGGAAGTTACATGCCGCCCCACAGGCCCCCGAGCAGGGCCAGCGCCGCCAGCGCGGCGGTCTCGGTGCGCAGCACGCGCGGCCCCATCGACAGCATGCGGGCGCCGGCGGCCACTGCGGCGTCTTCTTCTTCGCGGGTAAAGCCGCCTTCCGGACCCACCATCAGGGTCACTGCCTGCGGCCCGGCCGCCTGTGCCCATTGCGCCAGCGAGATGTCCGCACGCGGACTGAGCAGAATCCGCTGGCCGCCCGCGGCCTGCGGCGCCTCCAGCCAGCGCTGGACGTCGGCGACCGGCGCCAGCTGCGCCAGGCGGTTGCGCCCGCACTGTTCGGATGCCGCCTCGATGATCCCCTGCCAGTGGGCATGGCGTTTCTCAAGGCGATCGCCCTGCAGGCGCACCACGCTGCGGCGGGCCGCCAGCGGCACGATCGCGGCCACCCCCAGTTCCACCGCCTTCTCGATGATCCAGTCCATCTTGCTTCCTTCCGGCAGGCCCTGGGCCAGGGTGACGGCGTAGGGCAACTCGGCTTCCACGTCTTCGAAGGCCTGGACCACGGCGCTCGCGCGCTTCTTGCCGATGTCCGCCAGGGCGGCCACGTACTGGCCGCCGTGCCCGTCGAACAGGGTCAGGGCGTCGCCAACTTCCATCCTCAGCACATGGAGGTGGTGCGCCACCGGCGCCGGCAGCTCGACGGTGTGGCCTGGAGCCAGGGAAGCAGGGCAGTAGAAGCGGGGCATGTCGTCAGGGGCGTGTGTTCGGGGAGGCCATTGTAGTGCCTGGCGTCCAGCTGAGCCAACCGGCGAAGAAGAAGCAGCCGGTGAGAATCTTGATAGAAAGCGTTTCATTTTGGATACAACACCGCTGTTTGCGTTGACTTTGAGAAAACGGGCCTGTATTTATATATTTACACGTGCATACAGTTTGATTTTGCTCAAAAGGCGATGTGCGTGAGAGGGAATGGGCTGGCGGACCCCGTGACCCGGGCCAGGCGCATTCGTGTTGTTCCAACCGTCGGATTATAAAAATGATCAAAGAAAAAGCCTTGTCGCGCGCTGTCCGTATGTCCCTGCTGGTCGCTGGTCTCGGAGTCGCCACCCAGCCTGTTCTGGCTCAGGAAAAAACCGCCGTCGTCGAAGTGACCGGCACCCGCATCACCTCACCCGGCGTTACCTCGAACAGCCCGATTTCGTCGATCACTGCAGCCGAGATCCAGTCGACCCAGCCGGTCGCGGTCGAGGAATTCTTCAAGAACCTGCCGGCAGCCGCTCCCTCGATCGGCCAGGGCACCAATAACGGCAGCGGCGGCGCGGCGACCATCGACCTGCGCGGCCTCGGTTCGAACCGGTCCCTGGTCCTGATCAACGGCCGCCGCCTGGTGCCCTATAACCTCGACGGCAACGTCGATACCAACTCGATTCCGCTGGCCCTGCTGAACCGTGTCGACCTGGTGACCGGCGGCGCGTCCGTGGTGTACGGCGCCGACGCCGTCGCCGGCGTCGCCAACTTCACGCTGAAGCGCAACTTCACCGGCGTGGACGTCACCAGCACCTACGGGGCCACGACCGGAGAACGCGACGCCAAGCGCCGCCGCACCGACATCACCGTGGGTTCGTCGCTGGCCGATGGCCGCGGAAATGTCGTCCTGAGCATCGGCAAGACCAAGACCGACCCCCTGACCCAGGGCGAGCGCCCGTACGGCCTTACCAACCTGAACTCGGTCAGCGGCTTGCCGTCCGGTTCCGCCACCACCGTGCCGTCGGCCTTCTCGACCCCGGTCGGCCCCGGCGGCAACGACCAGGCCCTGGCCGGGAACTGGCAGATCAACCCGACCACCGGGGCGCTGGTCCAGCCTGCTGTCGCCTACAACACCAACCCGCCCAACTATTACGCCACAGGACTCGAGCGGACCCAGGCGACTGCCCTCGGCAACTACCGCATCAACGACCACTTCGAGGCCTACACCGAAGCGTTCTTCACGGACAGCAAGGTGGCGTCGGCCCTGGCCGCGTCGGGCACCTTCGCCAACACGTTTAACGTCCCGATCGGCAACCCATATATTCCGCAGGCCGCCCGCAACCAGATCTGCGAACGCCGCGGCATCCCGGCCGCCAGCTGCGTGGCCGGCAACGCCACGATCGTGCCGTTGACCGTCAACCGCCGCATCACCGAGCTGGGACCGCGCTACAACGACTTCGAGAACAAGACCTTCCAGTACACCATCGGCCTGAAGGGTGACCTGGTCATGGACTGGACCTATGACGCCTACTGGAGCCGCGGCACCGCCGACCAGACCCAGACCCGCATGAACTGGGGCTCGCTGTCCAAGGTCGGCCAGGCGTTCAACGCCCTCAGCACCACCGCTTGCGTGAACCCGGCCAATGGCTGCGTGCCGCTGAACGTGTTCGGCGCCGAGGGGTCGATCACGCCGGAGCAGATCGCCTTCATCAACCTGAGCTCGATGTCGCTGGTCAAGGTGCAGCAGGACGTCGCCCTGGCGTCGGCCTCCGGCACCCTGGGCGACACCATCCGCAGTCCCTTCGCCGAAGACCCGATCAGTGTGTCGCTGATGGCCGAGCGCCGCGAGGTAAGCGCCGGCAGCCGTTCGGATGCCGCATCGCAGATCCAGGGCGAGGTGCTGGGCACCGGTACGCCGACGCCGGACACCAGCGGTAACTTCTCGCTGAAGGAATACGCCGTCGAAATGGTCGTTCCGCTGGTGAAGAACAAGCCCTTCATCCGTGCGCTGAACATGGAGCTGGGCTACCGCGAGTCGGAGTTCAAGACTGCGGGCAAGAGCACCAGCTATGGCAGCTGGAAGACCGGCGGCGAGTGGGCGCCGGTCCAGATGCTCCGTCTGCGCGGCATGGTACAGAAGGCAACGCGTGCGCCGAACGTGAACGAACTGTTCGCGCAGCCCGTCACCGGCCTGACCAACCTGGCGACCGATCCCTGCCAGCTCGGCAACATCAACCGCGCCGAGGCGAATACGCCGGGCACGCTGTCCAACCTGTGCCGCCTGACGGGCGTTCCCGTCAGCGAGATCGGCGCGCTGCCGGCGCCGTCCTCGGGCCAGATCAATACCCTGATCCCGGGCAATCCGGACCTCACCCCGGAAACGGCCAAGACCCGCACCTTCGGCTTCGTGCTCGAGCCGCTGCCGAAGCTGGCCATTTCGGTCGACTACTACAGGATCCAGATCTCGGAAGCCATTTCGCGTCCGGCCAGCGCCGACGTGCTGGACCGCTGCTACAGCGCCGCCTTCAACCCGGGCCGCACGATGAACGAAGCTTGCGAAGTGATCGGCCGTAACCCGCTCAACGGTACCTTCAACGGCGTCGGCTCGCGCGGCGTGCTGCGTCCGCGCTCGAACCTGGGCCGCTTCGATACCGCCGGCGTGGACCTGAACGTCGCTTACCGCCTGGCCTTCAGCCAGCTCGGCCTGGATGCCCGCTACGGCAGCCTGGACCTGGGCCTGGGCGCGAACATCGTCAACAAGTGGGAATACCAGGCCACGCCGAACGCGGTCAACCGCGATTGCCTGGGCTTCTACAGCGTCGCCTGTACCGAAATCAACCAGACCATCAACTACAAGCGCAAGTTCAACCAGCGCACCACCTGGAATATGGGCGCCTGGTCGGTCGGCTACAACTGGCGCTACTCCAGCGCGCTGGTGGAAGAGCCGGGCGGCGCGACCTTCCTGCCGGCCTTCTCGAGCATCCCCTCGTACCACTACGTGGACCTGAGCGCCAGCTGGAACGTGCTGAAGAACGTGCGCCTGACCGCCTCGGTGACCAACCTGACCGACAAGAAGCCGCCGATCGTCGGCGGCACCATCGGCAGCACCGCCACCAACAGCGGCAACACCTTCCCGCAGTACTACGACACGATCGGCCGGTACATCACCTTCGGCGCCTCGGTCAAGTTCTGACCGGCTCACGCCGCCAACACAGCCCGGCGCCCTGGCGCCGGGCTTTTTTTCGCCCAAGCGGCGTTACGTTCTTTATATAGAGAGGCGCCGCTTTCGGACCTGTGCCGGACGGCTCTGGTAAAATAATGGGCTACGGCCGCCCCGCAGCCACAGCCTTCCCATCCTTGATCTTTCGTATCCCATGAAATCTACGCAAACCACTACCCTGATGGCCAACGCGATCCGCGCGCTGGCGATGGACGCCGTCCAGAAGGCCAACTCCGGCCACCCGGGCATGCCGATGGGCATGGCCGAGATCGGCGTCGCGCTGTGGGACAAGCACTATCGCCACAACCCGGCCAATCCGGGCTGGTTCAACCGCGACCGTTTCCTGCTCTCGAACGGCCACGGCTCGATGCTGCACTATGCGATGCTGCACCTGGCCGGCTACGACCTGTCCATGGACGACCTGCGCGATTTCCGCCAGCTGCATTCGAAGACCGCAGGCCACCCGGAAGTCGGCATCACCCCGGGCGTGGAAACCACCACCGGCCCGCTGGGCCAGGGCATCGCCAACTCGGTCGGCATGGCGCTGGCAGAATGGCTGCTGAGCTATGAATTCAACCGTCCGGGCTACGACGTGGTCGACCACTACACCTACGCCTTCCTGGGCGACGGCTGCCTGATGGAAGGCATCTCGCACGAAGTGGCGTCGCTGGCCGGCACCCTGCGCCTGAACAAGCTGATCTGGCTGTACGACGACAACGGCATCTCGATCGACGGCCGCGTGGAAGGCTGGTTCACCGACGACACCCAGAAGCGTTTCGAAGCCTACGGCTGGAACGTGATCCCGAAGGTCGACGGTCACAACGTGGCTGCCGTCTCGGCCGCCATCGAGCAGGCGAAGCAGTCGGACCGTCCGACCCTGATCTGCTGCAAGACCATCATCGGCAAGGGCGCCCCGAACCTGGAAGGCGGAGATAAAGTCCACGGCGCCCCGCTGGGCGACAAGGAAATCGCGGCCGTGCGCCAGCACCTGCTGTGGGACCCGATCCCCTTCGACATCCCGGGCGAGATCTACGAAGCCTGGGATGCGAAAGCACGCGGCGCCGCCTTCGAAAACGAATGGAACGCCAAGTTCGCCGAATACCGCGGCGCCCATCCTGAGCTGGCCGCCGAGTTCGAGCGCCGCATGAAGGGCGACCTGCCTGGCAACTTCCAGCAGGTGCTGGACGCCGCCATCGCCTCTTGCGTCGAGAAGAAGGAAACCATCGCCACCCGCAAGGCCTCGCAGAACGCGATCCAGGCGCTGGCGCCCAGCATGCCGGAATTCCTGGGCGGCTCGGCCGACCTGACCGGCTCGAACCTGACCAACTGGAAGGAATCGGTCGCCGTGCGCTCGGGCATCCCGGGCAACCACGTCAACTACGGCGTGCGCGAATTCGGCATGGCCGCG
>JBFLVV010000118.1:0-9692 GCA_040758275.1 Pseudomonadota bacterium | reverse complement strand
GTGCCGCCGTTGCCGCCTGCCGCGCCGTTGCCGCCGGTGGCCGTGCCAACCGAGGCGTTGCCGCTGTCGGCGTTGCCGCTGGTTGCCGCAGCGCTATCGCCGCCACGGGCGCCGCCGGCGCCGCGGGCATTGCCGCTCATGCCGCCTGCGCCGCCGCGGGCTTCGCCGCCGGTCGCGGTGCCGCCTGCCATGCCCATGCCGTTGCCGCCGCTGGCGTTGCCGGTGCTGGTGGTGGTGTTACCGATGGAGTGGGTGTTGGCGTTCGATGCCGCGCCGCCCAGGGTGCTGATCGAGGCCGAGCTCGAGGTGTTGAAGGAGTCCGTGGTCGTGGCAGAGGAGGTGCCGTTGTTGTTGGCCGAAGCAGCGCCGACCGCCGAGACCGATGCGTCACCGCGGCTGCGGTTCTGGCCCGAGGAGTTGCGGTTGTCCGAGTTGTTGCTTTGGTTCGTGGTTTGGCTCTGGTTATTGTCGCCGGTGACGTTGCCGGCGGTATTGCCATTACCTTCTTGTGCCTGGGCCATGCCGAATGCCAGTGCGATTGCGGTCGCCAGAATAGTGCGCTTCATCTGTTACTCCCCTGTGTGTGGTTCGCTGATTTGAAATGCCCGGCGTCCGTTGCCACCGGTCCGATTTGATCATTAGCAGTTTGCGTGCCAGCTTTTAAATCACGCGCAAGTGCTTGATTCGGCTCAGTGTTTTTACTTCGGGAAAATCTGTAGGACTAAATTGATGGGAGCGATCAATACCTGTCGCATCCGATGTCGCAAAGCTGTGACAGTTTGGATGTCAAAGTCACGAGACTGTATCAAGCTGTAACAGGGTGAGGGGCGTGATGCGGCAAGCGCACTGAAGCGCTTGCCGGCACGATGTAGGAAAAGAGGAGAGCTGCGCGGCGCGCTTCAGGGCGCGATCGAGTGCTTCGCCATCAGGCGATACAGCGTCATGCGCGAGACACCGAGGTCGCGCGCGGCCTGGCTGATGTTGTTGCCGCACTTGGCCAGGCTGTTCCAGATGGCGGTGCGTTCGGCGCTGCCGCGCGAGTTGTCGAGGCCATCGCGCAGGATGATGGCGTCGTCCTGCGGCGCCAGTTCCAGGTCTTCCGGCATGATCAGGCGGTTCTCGGCCAGCACCATGGCGCGCCGCATGCGGTTGATCAGTTCACGGATATTGCCCGGCCAGTTGTGCTGGGCCATCGCGCGCAGGGCCTGCTTGCTCACGCCCTTCAGCTGCGGGCTCTTTTCGTCCGCGTATTTATTGAAAATGATTTCGGTGAGCATCGGCAGGTCGTCCTTGCGCTCGCGCAGCGGCGGCACGCGGATCGGGAACACGCTCAGGCGGTAATAGAGATCTTCGCGGAAGCGTCCCTCGGCCACCGCCTTGGGCAGGTCGACGTGGGTGGCGGCGATCACGCGCGCGTCGACCGGCAGGGTGCGGGTGCCGCCGACCCGGTAGATGGTGCGTTCCTGCAGGAAGCGCAGCAGGCTGGCCTGCAGGTCGAGCGGCAGGTCGCCGATCTCGTCCAGGAAGATGCTGCCGCCCGAGGCCGCTTCGATCAGGCCCGGCTTGTCCTTGGCCGCGCCGGTGAAGGCGCCGCGTTCGTAACCGAACAGCTCGGAGTGGATGAGGGCCGGCGGAATGGCTGCGCAATTGATCGCGATAAAGGGGCCGCTGGCGCGCGGCGACTGCGCGTGGATTTCCTGCGCCGCCAGTTCCTTGCCGCTGCCGCTTTCGCCCGCGATCAGCACCGGCGCGTCGACCGCGGCGATCTTGTCGATATGGGCGCGCAGGCGCCGGATCGCCGCCGACTGGCCGTCGATGTGGCGGGCGCCGGCCTGGCGCTTGTGCGGCGGCGTCGACTTCGCCAGCATCGCCATGCCGTGGGCGTGCCCGAGCGAGTGGTGCAGGCGCACCGTGTCGACCGGGCGGGTATGGAAGTCGAACAGGTGGGTGGCGATCGCCTGGCGCAACTGCGGACGGTGCAGCAGGTCGGCATTGAACACGCCGATCCAGCGGATGTGGTGGTGTTGCTGCAGGAAGCGTTCGGTATCGTCGTGCTCGAGGCTGCCATTGCCGTCGAGCAGCAGCCCGACCGGATAGTGCTGCTGCGCGAGCACCTTGCGTGCGGCGGCAATACTGTCGACCGTGCACACATCCCAGCCCCTCAGCTCCCCGCAGGCCGCACGGACACCCGCATTCCCCTCATTCGTAATGCATAACAGTCGTTTGACCGACACCATTAACCTCGTTCTTGTTTGTTATTACGGTAATGCAGGACGGCGCTGTCGGCCGGAATACCAGGACGAAGGTCAGGCAAACACCCGGTAGAGGTTGCCGGATTTGTCCGACAACGAATAGGTGCCATTTAAACAGAAACCGGGAGTTTTAGGCGCACGAATATTGCTGAGTTGGTAATCTGCACCAGAAAAATTCCTACAGGAATCAATGCCTTAGCGCATCTTGGTGTCGGCGGCCGGGCCGGTGGAGCCGCTCGCCGCATGGGCCAGCAGGGCGACTAGTTTTTCGATCGGATAGGGCTTGGCCAGGACCTGCACGCCCGGCAGGGCGACCTGGCGCTCGGTATAGCCGGTGGCCAGCACCACCGGCAGGCGGGGGAAGCGCTGGCGCACGACGGTGGCCAGGTCGATGCCGCTCACGGCGCCCGGCATGACGATGTCGGAGAACACCACGGCGGGGCGGGCGCCACCTTCCAGCAGGGCGACGGCCCGTTCGCCATCCTCGGCCGCCAGCACGGCGAAGCCACATTCGCGCAGGGCCTGGCCGACGGCTTCGCGCACCAGGGGATCGTCCTCGACGAAGAGCACGGTGCCGCGCGTGCTTGGCGCTGGCAGTGCGGCGGGGGCGGCAGCGCTGCCTGATACCGGCTGGCGCGCGCGCGGCAGCCAGATGTCGACCCGGGTGCCCGCCCCAGGCGCGCTATCGAGTACCAGGAGGCCCTGCGACTGGGTGGCGAAGGCGTAGGCTTGCGCCAGGCCCAGGCCGCTTCCCTGTCCCTGGCCCTTGGTGGTGAAGAAGGGATCGAGGGCGTGCGCCAGCACCTCGGGCGCCATCCCGCATCCCTCGTCGGCGACGCGCAGGCGGACCCAGTCGCCGGGCGCGAGCGGCTGCGGCGGTGTGTGCATATTGCGCGCCTCGATGCGCAGCAGGCCGCCGCGCGGCATGGCGTCGCGCGCATTCACCGCGAGGTTCAACAGCGCCAGGTCGAACTGCAGGGGCTCGACCGTCACCGGCCACAGCGCCTCCTCGCAATCGACTTCCAGGCGGATGTCCTCGCGCAGCGCGCCGCGCAGCAGCTGCAGGGCGCTGGCCAGCTGCACGCCCGCGTCCACGGTTTCCTGGCGCGCTTCCTGGATGCGGCCGAAGGCGCCCAGCTGGCCGGTGAGGGCGGTGGCGCGCTGCACGGTCTTCCTGCAGGTCTGCACCAGGCCCCTGATCTTTTCCTGGGTGGTGGTGAGTTCGGCCAGCTGCAGGGCCGTGCTCAGGGTCTGCAGCAGGTTGTTGAATTCGTGGGCGATGCCGCCGGTGAGGCGTCCCAGCGACTCCAGCTTCTGGGCCTTGAGCAGGGCGCCCTGCGCGCGTTCGGCCTGCGCCACCGCCTCGGCCACGCGCTGCTGCAGCTCCTGCTGCGACTGGCGGACCTGGCGGCCGGCCTCCAGCATGCGCTGCGCCACGCTGTCGATCTCGACGATGCCCTGGGGACGGTAGTCCGGTTCTTTGCCCTGTCCCAGCAGGTCGGCGCTGCGGCCCAGGTATTCGATCGGGACGATGGCGCGCCCGGCTAGGCGGCGCGCGGCCAGCACGCCGGCCGCCAGCAGGGTGGCCATCAGGAGCGCCAGCATTGCCGCCGCTTCCAGCGGCACGCGCCGGATCTCGCTCACCGGAATGCTGACGAGTACCTTCCAGTCCGACATCGGGACCGTGCTGAAGAAAGCGCGCACATCGGTGCCTTCGAGCGTGCGGCTGTCGTAGACGCCTTCGCGCGCCGCGGCCAGCAAATTGCGGCTGTAGGCGCGCACCGGCTTGCCGACGAAGCGTTCCGGGTGGCGCGACCTGGCCAGCACCACGCCCTGGCGGTCGATGATGGTGGCGGTCCAGTTGCCGCGGAATTGCTGGCGTTCGACCAGCTTCTGCAGGGTGGCCACGTGCACCCCCAGCAGCAGGTGGTAGCGCACCGCGCCGTCGATGACGACCGGCACCTGCACCGTGTAGTCGGGCACCTTGCCGATCGGCGCCATGAACAGGTCGGACACATAGATGCCGGCCGGGCCGCCAGCACGCATCAGCGCGCCGACATTCGAGGAGCGCCGCTGCGGCAGCGCCGCGCCAAAGGGCTTGCGGGTATTGAGCAGCTGACGCCCGTCGAGGTCGGCCAGCACGATGACGGTATCCCAGCCAGGCGCCATGCGCCGCGCGTGCTCGTAGAACTCGCGCAGCTCGCCGTGCTGCAGGGCCGGAGAGGTGGCCAGGGTGTGCAGAACCGCGGTGCGCGCCTGCAATTCGTTGTCGACCATCAGCGCGAAGGCGCGCGCGGATTCGCTCACGCTCTGCATCTGCGACTTCTGTTCCTCGCGATAGACGTAGCTGACCGCCAGCGCCGCCGCAAGAAAGGACGGCACCAGGATGGCGAGCACGAGGATGAGGAGGCGGCTGCGGATGCGCATGGTTTGCAAGGGCGGAGCCTGGTCGGCCGATGATTATACAAGAGGCAACTTTTACTGCAGAGCCCGCGCACCAATCGTGCGCAGCCCGGCAGCGTGGCAGGGCGGCGCTGCGCCCGCCTGTATAATGTGGCAACCCTCAACCGTTCGCAGATATGACCAATACCACCCACTTCGGCTACAAGACCGTCGCCGAGGACCAGAAGGTCCAGGAAGTCGCCAAGGTCTTCCATTCGGTCGCCTCCAAGTACGACGTCATGAACGACCTGATGTCGGCCGGCCTGCACCGCGCCTGGAAGATGTTCACCATCGCCCAGGCCGGCGTGCGCCCCGGCTTCAAGGTGCTCGACATCGCCGGCGGCACCGGCGACCTGGCCAAGGCCTTCGCGAAGCAGGCGGGCCGCACCGGCGAGGTCTGGCTCACCGACATCAACGAATCGATGCTGCGCGTGGGCCGGGACCGGCTCTTGAACAAGGGCCTCGTGACCCCAACTATGCTGTGCGACGCCGAGAAGCTGCCCTTCCCGGACAATTATTTCGACCGGGTCAGCGTGGCCTTCGGCCTGCGCAACATGACGCATAAAGACCAGGCGCTGGCGGAAATGCGCCGCGTGCTCAAACCCGGCGGCAAGCTGCTGGTGCTGGAATTCTCGAAGGTGATCGCGCCGCTGCAGAAGCCCTACGACCTGTACTCGTTCTCGGTGCTGCCGTGGCTGGGACAGAAGATCGCGGGCGATGCGGAAAGCTACCGCTACCTGGCCGAGTCGATCCGCATGCACCCGGACCAGGAAACATTAAAGAACATGATGCTCGACGTCGGGCTGGAGCGGGTCCAGTACTACAACCTGACGGGCGGCGTGGCGGCCCTGCACACCGGCATCAAGATGTAAGAGGACGCATGATGAAGAAATTCGTGGCAACCCTGGTACTGGCGGTCACCGCCGTATCGATGATCGCGGAAGCGACGGCAAAGCCGATGGGCGGCAAGCGCTCGATCGGCCGCCAGTCGCAGGCCGTGCGCCAGATGCCGGCGCCGGCGCCGGCGCCGCAGCCTGGTTTCCAGCAGCGCGCACCCGCCCCGGCGGCGGTGCCGGCGGCCGGCGCGGCAGGCGCCGCCGCGGCCGCGCGCTCCACCCAGCGCTCCGGCATGTGGAAGGGCATCCTCGGCGGCGCCCTGCTGGGCCTCGGCCTGGGCGCGCTGCTCTCGCACTTCGGCATCGGCGGCGCGCTGGCGAGCGCGATCTCGGCCATCCTCATGATCGGCCTGCTGGTACTGGCCGTGCTCTTCGTGGTGCGCATGTTCCGCCGCAAGGACACGCCGGCCAACCCGGCCTTCGGCAACAACTACGCCAACCCGGTGCCGGCAGGCGCTTCCGCCAGCGGCGTCTCGACGCCGGAGATCGGCTCCGGCCTGCGCCAGCCTGCCGCTTATCAAGGATCGCAAGGCGGCGTGTCGCTGGGCAAGCCGGGCAGCGCGCCGGTTCACAACCAGTGGGGCGTGCCGGGCGACTTCGACCAGGAAGCCTTCCTGCGCCACGCGAAAGCCTCCTTCATCCGCATGCAGGCGGCCTGGGACCGCGGCGACACCAACGACCTGCGCGAGTTCACCTCGCCGGAAGTCTTTGCCGAGCTCAAGATGCAGATCCAGGACCGCGGCGGCGCCACCGACTTCACCGACGTGGTGACCATCGACGGCCAGCTGCTGGGCATCGAAACCACCGCCACCGACTACCTGGCCAGCGTGCAGTTCAACGGCATGATCCGCAGCGCCCCGAATGCGCCGGCGGAACCCTTCGTCGAGGTCTGGAACATGTCCAAGCCACTGTCGGGACAGGGCGGCTGGGTGCTGGCCGGTATCCAGCAGCTCAACTGAGCTTAATTATTTTCTGATAATGTCCCGTGCTGCCGGGCTTGTGCCCGGCAAACTGGTAAGATCGAACCGCCCGACTCACCACCGGGCGGTTTTTTTTCTTTCACTTACGTGCGATTTATGTTCCCAAGTAAGGCCCTATTGGCCACGCCCGCCGTCGCCACCATCAACCACCTGCTGGCCCAGGAAAGCTGGGCGCGCGACGCCTTGAAGCGCCATGCCGGCAAGGAAGCCTGTATCGACACCGGTCACTTGCAGCTGCGCCTGCGCGTGGCAAGTGATGGCATGGTGGAAAGCGGCAGTGGCGAAGGCCCGGCCAACGTGATCATCCGCATGAAGCTGACGGACCTGCCGCTGATCGCCGCCAACCGCGACCGCGCCTTTTCCTATGTGAAAATCGAAGGTGACGCCGAGTTCGCCAACGCCATCTCGACCCTGTCGAAGGACTTGCGCTGGGATGCCGAGCACGACCTGGAGCGCGTGGTCGGTCCGCTCGGGGCGCGCCGCATCGCCGAAGGCGGCCGCTCCTTGGGAAGCGGTGTCGTGAATGGCGGGCGCCGCCTGCTTGAAAACGTCGCCGAGTTCCTGCTCGAGGAACAGCCGGTGCTGGTGCGCCCGGCGCAAGTACAAGACTTCGCCGCCGATGTGGTGCGCCTGCGCGACGACGTCGAGCGCGCTTCGAAGCGCATCGCCAGACTGGAGCAGCGCCTCGCGCAGAGCGCCCCTGCTGCCACCGTGATCCTGACCCCGGAAAGCTGATGATCCTGAAATTCCTGCGCCTGCTGAAGATTCTTACCGTCGCGACCAAGTACGGCCTCGACGAAATCGCCGTCACCAGCCTGCACGCGCCGCGCACCGCGCGCTTCATGAACACCGTGTTCTTCTGGCGCCGCATCACCTCGCCGCGCGCGATCCGCCTGCGCCAGGCCCTGGAAGAACTGGGCCCGATCTTCATCAAGTTCGGCCAGGTGCTGTCGACCCGGCGCGACCTGATGCCGCCCGATATCGCCGACGAGCTGTCCCTGCTGCAAGACCGCGTGCCGCCTTTCGATTCGGACCTGGCCATCGCCCAGATCACCGAGTCGCTCGGCGCCCACCCTGATCAATTGTTCGCCAGCTTCGAGCGGACCCCGGTGGCCTCGGCCTCGATCGCCCAGGTGCACTTTGCGACCCTGAAGAACGGCAAGGAAGTCGCCGTCAAAGTGCTGCGTCCTGGCATGAAGAAAACCATCGACGAAGACCTGGCGCTGATGGACCTGGCGGCCGCCCTGATCGAGAAGGTCTGGGCCGAAAGCCGCCGCCTGAAGCCGCGCGAGGTGGTCGCCGAATTCGACAAATACCTGCACGACGAGCTCGACCTGATGCGCGAGGCGGCCAACGCCAGCCAGCTGCGCCGCAACTTCGCGGATTCGACCTTGCTGATGGTGCCGGAGATGTACTGGGACTATTGCTCCAGCAGCGTGATCGTGATGGAGCGCATGCGCGGCATCCCGGTCTCGCAGATCGACCGCCTGGCGGCCGAGGGCGTGGACCTGAAGAAACTGTCCAGCGACGGCGTGGAGATCTTCTTCACCCAGGTCTTCCGCGACGGCTTCTTCCATGCCGATATGCACCCGGGGAACATCCTGGTCTCGGTCGAGAAGGAAACCTTCGGCCGCTACATCGCGCTCGACTTCGGCATCGTCGGCACGCTCAACGACTTCGACAAGGATTACCTGTCGCAGAACTTCCTGGCCTTTTTCCGCCGCGACTACAAGCGCGTGGCCGAGGCCCACATCGAATCGGGCTGGGCGCCGCGCGACACCCGCGTCGACGAACTCGAATCGGCGGTGCGCGCCTGCTGCGAGCCGATCTTCGACCGTCCGCTGAAAGACATTTCCTTCGGCCAGATTCTGCTGCGCCTGTTCCAGACCTCGCGCCGCTTCAATGTCGAGGTCCAGCCGCAACTGGTGCTGTTGCAAAAGACCCTGCTCAATATCGAAGGCCTGGGCCGCCAGCTCGACCCCGACCTCGATCTGTGGAAGACCGCCAAACCCTATCTGGAGCGCTGGATGGGCGAGCAGGTCGGCTGGCGCGGCATGGTCGAGCGCCTGCGCGCCGAAGCGCCGCGCTATGCCCACATCTTCCCGCAACTGCCGCGCCTGCTGCACCAGACCCTCGAGCGCCATGCGCATTCCGGCGTGGCGATGCACAATGGCCAGCCGCTGGCCCAGGCCGAGCTGCTGACCATGGTGCTGATGGAACAGCGCCGCACCAACCGCCTGCTGGGCCTGATGACCTTCCTCGGCCTGACCACCGGCGCGCTGGGCATGGCGGTGGTGGGCTGGTATTTCTACGTTGGCTGATACGCCATCATTCAGCAGCCGCGATCCGCTCAGCCCGCAGTTCTGGGACGAGCGGTTTGCCAAGGCCTTCACGCCCTGGGACAGGGGTGGAGTGCCGCAGGCGCTGCGTGACTTCGTCGCACGCCAGCCGCGTCCTTTCGTCTCCCTGATTCCCGGCTGCGGCAGCGCCTACGAGCTGGTCTATTTCTGCGAGGCCGGCTGGGATGCCACGGCGATCGACTTCGCGCCCGAGGCGGTGGCGCGGGGCAGGGCGCTGGCGGGGCAGTGGGGCGAGCGCGTCGTCGAGGCGGATTTCTTTGCCTGGCAGGCGGCGCGTCCTGTGGAACTCATCTACGAGTGCGCTTTCCTGTGCGCCTTGCCGCCGGCGATGCGGCCGCAGCTCGTGGCGCGCTGGGCGGAGCTGCTGGCGCCGGGCGGACGGGTGGCCGGATTCTTTTACTTTGACCAGACCGTCAAAGGGCCGCCCTTTGGCATCGAACGCGCCGGGCTGGACGCCTTGATGGCGCCGTACTTCGCTTGCGTCGAGGATGAGGCGGTGGCCGATTCGATTCCCATTTTCGTGGATAAGGAACGCTGGCTGGTGTGGCAGCGCCGATGATTTCTATATCGTAGATACCGTCTTCCCCGTCAAGCCCTACATCGCAAATTTGGGATCGTAGGGCTTGCCTGTGTGTACGACACCAAAGCACAGGTGTGCCAGCTTGCGCATGGCAGCGCCGATAGCTGCCATCTTCGATTTACCCTTGGCCAGTAAGCGCTCATTAAGTGCCTTGACGTGCGGGTTGCAACGTCGGGCGACGA
>JBFLVV010000117.1:0-10207 GCA_040758275.1 Pseudomonadota bacterium | reverse complement strand
CGCGAAGCCCCGCCCCGAAGCACCGCCGCCGCAAGCCGCCGCGGCGCCTGCTCCCGCGCCGGCCCCAGGCGCGCCGCCGCCGGCTCCCGGTCCTTCGGCCGCCATGCAGGCCGCGCCGGCAGCCCGTCCGGGTTCTGCGCCGCCATGGGAACAGGCGCAGCCTCAGGCCGTGCAGCCGCAGCAACAGCAGCCCCAGGCGCGCATGCAGCAGGCGCCGGCCGACGACGAGCCTCCCTCCTGGGTCACCGAATTTTCCGACGACACCGCGGTTGCCGCCGATGCGCCGGCCGTCGTGACGGCGCCGGCGCCGGCGCAACAGCGCGCGCCTGCCGCGCCGCCGCATGCCTACGTGATCACGCCGGTCCCGGCCATCGGCTGGGACGGCAACTGGCCGGCCCTCGCCGCCAGCCTGCCGCTGCGCGGCGTGGCCCAGCAGCTGGCGCTGCAGACCGAACTCATCGAATGCGTGGCGCACGAGCAGGCCGCGACCTTCAAGCTGCGCGTGCCGGTCGATACCCTGCGCGCCAGCGGCAACAGCGAGAAGCTCACCGCCGCGCTGCAGGAACATTTCCCGCAGGTGCGGATCACGCTCGACACCGAGATCGGCCCGACCTGGTACACGGCGGCCGCCGAAGCCAAGGCCGCGCGCGAGGAACGCCAGCGCCAGGCCGAAGCCCTGGTAGCCGGCGATCCCTTCGTGCAGGCCATGGAACGCAGCTTCGGCGCCTTCATCGTGCCCGGCTCGGTGAAGCCGGCCGCCGCCTGAAATAATACGAATAACCCATCAGAACTTTTGGAGAAACGACCATGATGAAAAACCAGCTCGCAGGCTTGATGAAACAGGCGCAAGCCATGCAGGACAATATGAAGAAGGCGCAGGAGCAGCTGGCTCTGATCGAAGTCGAAGGCCAGTCGGGCGCGGGCCTGGTGAAGGTCGTCATGACCTGCAAGAACGACGTCAAGCGCGTCACCATCGACCCCTCGCTGCTGGGCGACGACCGCGACATGCTGGAAGACCTGGTGGCAGCCGCCTTCAACGACGCCGTGCGCAAGGCCGAAGCCACCGCCAGCGAAAAGATGAGTGGCCTGACCGCCGGCATGCCGCTGCCGCCGGGCTTCAAGATGCCGTTCTGAGGCAGGAAAACAGCCCATGTCGCGATCGCTCGACTTCCTGACCGAAGCACTGCGGCGCCTGCCCGGCGTCGGTCCGAAGTCGGCGCAACGCATGGCCTTCCACCTGCTGCAGCATGACCGCGAAGGCGCGGCCATGCTGTCGCGCGCGCTGTACCAGGCGGTGGACACGGTCCACCACTGCGCCATGTGCAATACCTTCGCCGACACCGAGGTGTGCGAGCTGTGCGCCGACGCGTCGCGCGACCGCACGCTGCTGTGCGTCGTCGAAACCCCTGCCGACCAGATGATGATCGAGCAGACCCTCACGTATAAAGGCCTGTACTTCGTGCTGATGGGCCGGCTCTCGCCGCTCGACGGCATCGGCCCGCGCGACCTGCACCTCGACAAACTCATCGGGCGTGCGGCGGACGGTGTCGTGAACGAAGTCGTGCTGGCCACCAATTTCACCAACGAGGGCGAAGCGACCGCCCACTACATCAGCGAGATGCTCAAGGCGCGCGGCCTGAAAGTCAGCCGCCTGGCGCGCGGCGTGCCCGTCGGTGGCGAGCTCGAGTATGTCGACGCGGGCACGATAGCGCGCGCCATGCTCGATCGCCGCAGCGCATAATGGATCGCATGACGGCCACGTAGCATCTCCGCGCCGCACCGCCGTGCGTGCGCGCAAACCCGGTCCGCGGGCGGCTGCTATGGTGGCACTTTCAGCGGACCGTCCATGCACCTTGTCGACATCACGATGTTCTATGCCGCCGAAGGGGGCGGCGTCAGCACCTACCTCAACGCGAAGGCGCGGTGGCTGGCTGGACTCGGCTGGGCGCGTCATACCATCTTCAGTCCCAACGTCAGCGAAAGCGATGCCGACGACAGCGACGGGGCGGGCGCACCCACGCTGGTGCGCGTGCCCGCCGTCACGCTGCCGGGCATCCACGGCTACCGCATGCCCCTGTCCGTCGCGGCCGCGGTGCGCCTGCTGCGCGCGGCCCAGCCCGACCTCGTCGAAGCGGGGGACGCCGGCCATTGCGCCTGGGCGGCGCTTCGCTTGCAGCAGCGGCTCGGCATTCCCGCCGTCGCCTTCTATCACTCCGACCTGCCGCGCCTGGTGGAGAACCGTTTCGGCCATGCCATTTCACAGGGCAGCTGCAAATACCTGGCGCACCTCTACCGCGAGTTCGACCTGGTGCTGGCGCCGAGCCGGCTGATGGTGCGCCAGCTCGACGACATGGGCGTGGCTCACGCCCTGCACCAGCCGCTCGGCATCGACAGCGAGATCTTCCACCCGATCCGGCGCCGCGCTACTTTGCGCACTGAACTCGGCTTGCCGGATGACGTACGCCTGCTGGTGTATGCAGGGCGTTTTACCGCCGACAAAAAGCTGCCGCTCCTCATCGACGCCGTACGCAAGCTGGGTCCGCGCTACCACCTGCTGCTGGTCGGTGGCGGCGCCGAGCTCCCGCGCCATCCGCATGTGAGCTTCATGCCCTTCCAGCGCGACCAGCGGGCGCTGGCGGGCGTGCTGGCCAGCTGCGACCTGCTGGTGCATCCGGGCGACTGTGAGACCTTCGGCCTGATCGTGCTGGAAGCGATGGCCTGCGGCCTGCCGGTGGTCGCCACCACCGGCGGCGGCGTGGCCGAGCTGGTGGACGAGCAGACCGGCATCCTCGCGCGGCCCAACGACGTCGACAGCCTCGCCGGCGCCATCGAGGTAATCTACGCGCGCGACATGGGAAGGCTGGGTGCGCAGGCGCGCCACAAGGCGCAGGAGCAGTACGACTGGCGCCAGGTGTTCCCCCAGCTCATGCACCGTTACGGCAGCCTGCTGGCGGCCCGTCCGGGCACGCAGCACGCGCTGGACCGCGTCTGTGTCAGCGACTGATAAAGTGGAAGGGAAGGCCGGGGACGGCGCCAGGCGGAAGCCGCCGGCGCTGTGCATCTCGATCCACGACGTCGCACCGGCCACCTGGGACGATTGCGCCCGCCTGGCGCAGGCCATCCGCGCCGTTGCCGACGTGCCGCTGACCTGGCTGGTGGTGCCGCACTATCACCGCGGCGGCGGAGACCCGGGCAGGATGGAAGCGGGGCTGGATACCGCCCTGGCGCGTGGCGACGAGCTGGCGCTGCATGGTCTGGCCCACCTGGACACCGGTCCTCCTGCAGGTGGATGGGTGGAGCGTTATCTGCGTGAAAGGTATAGCCGGGAAGGGGAGTTCGCCGCCCTGGACGCCGTCGAGGCGGCGCGCCGAATCAGGCTGGGCCTGGACTGGTTCGCGGAGCGCGGCTGGCCCGTGCGCGGCTTCGTGCCGCCGGCCTGGCTGATGGGCGAGGGCGCCTGGCAGGCGCTGCGCGCCTTCGATTTCGACTACACGACCACGTTCAGCCGTTTTCACCTGCTGCGCGCGCATTCGTCGGACATCGCGCCAGACATCGCGCTCACTGCCTCACCCGCAGCGGCCTCGCTGTGGTCGCCTTCCCTGGTGTACGCCGCCCGGAACCGCGGCGGCCGGCTGGCCTCGCCCTTGCTCGCGGACGCCTTGGCGCTGCTGCTGGCGCGGCGTCCGCTGATCCGCCTCAGCCTGCACCCGCCGGACCTGCATCATCCGCGCCTGCTGCGCCATGCGCAGGCCACGGTGGCGCGGCTGCTGGATGGCCGCACGGCCATGACCAAGGCGGCCTTTGCCGACCGCCTGCTGGCCGCCGGCACCGCGGCTGGCGGCGTGCTTACCAGTACGGACCCCAGAAGCCGCCTCCGCGCCAGCCACGCGGACCGTAGCCGCCATAATAGGACGGGCCATAGCGCCTGACTTCATCGCGCGTGCTCAGCTGCAGCACGCATTCGCGCCATGGGTCGCTGTTGGGGGCGTAGCCCAGGCGGGTGCAGGCCGGTCCGTAGATCGCCATCAGTTCGGCCATTTCGGCCTGCAGGCGTTCGGCGCGCTGCTGCGGGGTGGAACAGGCTGCCAGCAGGAGGGGCAGGACCAGTATGGGAAGAGCTCGGATGCGCATGATGTTCTCCTGTATTCGCCGTCCTGGCGATCGGGTTCATGATTTGCTTCCAGTATAGGCCGCACGTTCATCATCTGCCCTGCCTATCTTAATCGTGCGTGCGCAAAACCGGGTCACCGAAGAACGCATCCGCGTGGTCTCTCCTCTGTCGAATTCCTCCTGTAGGGATCGCCTGACAAAGCGAAGCGGGATTGCCGCCGCGCGGGCTACCAGATCCCGTGCCGCCAGCCCATGTGATAGCCGGACTGCTCGTCCATCTCGGCCCGCGAACTGCGTTCGACGACGCAGTGGCGCCAGGGATCGGTATTGGGCGCATTGCCGAGCCGGGCGCAGGCGGGGCCATGCAGCGCCATGCGCTGTTCCATGGCGGCCCGCGCCCGTTCGGCGCGCCGTTCCGGCGTGCTGCACGCGGACGCGACCAGCGCCAGCGCGAGCACCAACCATTGCAACAGCGACGTTCGCATCATCATCTCCCACGCCGCCGTCCTGGCGGCGCAATTCAGCATAGTGTCGGGACCCGGTGCCCGTATGAGGTAAATCAATCGCGCTGGGAAGGTGATCACAAGTCTGTTCGCCGGGGAAATCAATTTTCTGGCAAGATACGCCCCCTAAAAACAAGGAGGAGACATGCGACAGCGCCGTTGGACGACCCGGACCCTGCAAGGGCTGGGAGGATTGCTGCTGCTCGTCGTCCTGGCGGCGCTGGGCGCCTGGCTCTACCTGCGCGCCAGCCTGGCCCAGCTGGACGGTGAGCGGCAGGCCCCCGGCCTGTCGGCGGCGGTGACGGTTGAGCGCGACGCCGCCGGCGTGCCCTTGATCAGCGGAAGCAGCCGTCTCGACGTCGCCTATGCGACTGGCTTCGTCCACGCCCAGGAGCGCTATTTCCAGATGGACCTGTTGCGCCGCACCGCCGCCGGCGAGCTGGCCGAGCTCTTCGGTCCGCGCGCGCTGCCGCTCGACCGCGCACGCCGCCTGCACCGTTTCCGTGCCCGTGCCGAACGCGCCCTGGCCGGCCTGCAGGCCCCGGAACGCGCCTTGCTCGACCGCTATGTCGCTGGCGCTAATGACGGTTTCAAGGCGCTGGGCGCCAAGCCTTTCGAATACGCACTGACCGGCACCGAGGCGCGCCCCTGGACGGCGGCGGATTCGCTGCTGGTCGTGTGGGCCATGTACATCGACCTGCAGGCCATGCAGGAAGGGCGCGACCTGGCGCGCGGCTGGCTGCGCGAGCACAGCGACGCGGCGCAGCTGGCCTTCCTGCTGCCCGAAGCGAGCCGCTGGGACGCCACCCTTGACCAGGGCGCGGCCCTGGCGCCCGCGCCCATCCCGGGCAGGGCTCCGGGCTGGTGGGGCACCCCACTCGATACCGCGGGCAAGCAGGTGGCCCTGCGCGGCGCCGACTTCGTCGACAGCGTCGGCAGCAATAACTGGGCGGTGGCCGGCAGCCGGAGCAGCAGCGGCGCGGCCATCGTCTCGGACGACATGCACCTCGGCCTGCAGCTGCCGAACATCTGGTACCGCCTTGCCCTGCGCTTCCCGGACGGGAAGGGCGGCCAGCGCCGCGTCGCCGGCGTCAGCCTGCCGGGCGCGCCGCCCACGGTGATTGCGGGCAGCAATGGGCAGGTGGCCTGGGCCTTCACCAACAGCTACGCCGACCTGATCGACCTGGTGGCGCTCGAACGCGACCCGGCCCGTCCCGGCCAGGTGCGCCTGCCTTCCGGCTGGGAGACCCCGCACAGCCACGTCGAGCTGATCGCCGTGAAGGGCGCGCAGCCCGAACGTTTTGTGGTGCAGGACACGTCGCTCGGCCCGGTCCGCGAAGCGGCGGGGCGTCTCTACGCCGTGCGCTGGGTGGCGCACGACGATGCCGCCGTCAACCTCAATCACCTGAAATTCGAGACCGTCGCCAGCGTCGAGGAGGCCCTCAAGGTCGCCGCCATCGACGGCATCCCGGCCCAGAACATCGTCGTGGGCGACGCGGCCGGCAATATCGGCTGGACCATCGCCGGCACGTTGCCGGCGCGCAGCACGGCGCAGTTCGCGACGACCTTCCCGGTTTCTGGCGAAACGCCGAGCTGGAGCGGCCTGCTGCCGGCCCAGCGCTATCCGCGCATCGTCAACCCGGCGGACGGGCAGATCACGACCGCCAACAGCCGCCAGCTGATGGGCGAGGGCGCGGCCGTGCTCGGCGACGGCGGCTTTGACCTGGGCGCCCGCAACCGCCAGATCGCCGAAGGCCTGCAGGCGCTGGGCGGCAAGCTCGACGTGCGCCAGGTCTTCGACGTGGCCCTGGATGACCGCGCGCTGTTCATGGCCGGCTGGCGCGATCGTGCGCTGCGCGTGCTCGATGCACAGGCGTTGAAGGGCCAGCCGCAGCGCGCCGAGTTCCGCCGCCTGCTGGAGCAGAGCTGGGATGGCCACGCCAGCGTCGATTCCGTCGGCTACCGCCTCGCGCGCGGCTATATGTGGGCGCTGCACGATCTCTTCTATGCCGGCGCCGGCAAGGCGATCACGGCCCTCGACCCGAAGGCGCCGATCGCCGGCACCAGCCGCTGGCCCGAGGTCGTCGCCCGCCTGCTCGACGCTCGCCCTGGCGGCTGGCTGCCTGCCGGCTACGCCGACTGGCGCGCGGTGGAACTGGCGGCCGTCGACCGCGTCATCGCCGAGCTCACCCAGGACGGCCAGGTGCTGGCCAACGCCAGCTGGGGCGCGCGCAACACGGCGGAGATCGCGCATCCGATCAGCCTCGCGGTGCCGGCCCTCAAGCCGCTGCTGGGCGCGCCCGCGGACCGCCTGCCGGGCGACGCCAACATGCCGCGCGTGGCGGGACCGAAGTTCGGCCAGTCGGAGCGCATGACGGTGTCGCCGGGGCGCGAGGAGGAGGGCCTGTACAACATGCCGGGCGGGCAGAGCGGGCATCCACTGTCGCCCTTCTTCCTGGCGGGGCACAGCGAGTGGGTGAAGGCGGAGCCGGTGCCGTTCTTGCCGGGGAAGCCGAAATACACGCTGCGGTTCAAACCGTAGGGTGGACGGCTTCGCCGTCCGCGCGTTCAACTCACGGATACACTGTGGCGACGCATTCTATAGCTGAACGCGTGGGCGGAGGACCGCCCACCCTACTTAGCGGGCAATGCCAGCGGCGCCACCAGCATGTCAGTGATGTCCTCCGCACTCGACGGATGCCCCAGGAAGTAGCCCTGCACCATATCGCAGCCATACTGCTCCAGCAGCAGCAACTGCTCCCCGGTCTCCACCCCTTCGGCCACCACCACCATCTTGAGCCCGTGCGCCATCGCGATGATGGCGCGCGTGATGGCCGCGTTCTCCGAATCCTGCGGCAGGCCGTTGATGAAGCTGCGGTCGATCTTCAGCGCGCGCACGTCGAAACGTTTTAGATAGTTCATCGACGAATAACCCGTGCCGAAATCGTCGATCGACAGGAAGACGCCGATGCCGCGCAGCCGCTCCAGCGTCACCAGGGTGGCGCGCGCGTCGTCCATCAGCGTGCCCTCGGTCAGCTCGAGTTCCAGCAGGCGCGGTTCCAGTCCAGCGTCCAGCAGGGCCGAGTGCACCATCTGCGACAGGTTCTCGTCCTTGAACTGCTTGGCCGACAGGTTCACCGCCATGCGCAGGGTGCGCTGGGCGTGGCGCTGCCAGACCCTGGCCTGGCGGCAGGCGGTGCGCAGCACCCATTCGCCGATCGGCACGATCAGGCCGGTCTCCTCGGCCAGCGGAATGAACTCGGTCGGCGGCACCAGGCCGCGCTCCGGATGACGCCAGCGCACCAGGGCTTCGACACCGACGATCTCGGAGGTGCGCACGTCGCGCTGCGGCTGGTAGACCAGATACAGCTCGTCGTTCTGCAGCGCCTTGCGCAGTCCCACCTCCAGCTTCACATGGCTCATGATCTGCATCGTCAGGGACGAGCTGTACAGCTTGGCGTTGTTCTTGCCGCAGTTCTTGGCGTGGTACATCGCGGTGTCGGCGTATTTCAGGAGCGAGCCGCAGTCGTCGCCATCCTCGGGGAAGAGCGAGATGCCGATGCTGGCGGTCACGAAGATCTCGTTGCCCTCGATGAGGAAGGGCCGCCGCATCGCTTCCTTCACGCGCGTGGCCACATTGAGCGCATGCTCGACCCGTTCGAGGTCGGGAATCAGGATGGTGAATTCGTCCCCGCCCAGGCGCGCCAGGTTGCTCGCATTGTCCCCGCGCGAGACCAGGTCGCTCGGGCGCGTCGTCTCGCGCAGGCGCTCCGACACCATCTTGAGGAGCTGGTCACCCGCATTGTGGCCGAGCGTGTCGTTGATGCGCTTGAACGCGTCCAGGTCCATGAACAGCACCGCGAATTTCTTGTTGCCGATCTTGGAGCGCTGCAGCTCGCGCTCCAGCGTCTCGAGGAAGGCCTGGCGGTTCGGGATGCCGGTCAGGCTGTCGCAGTAGGCCAGGCGCCGGATCTGCTCCTCGGCGCGCTTTCTTTCGCTGATGTCGCGCACCAGGCCCAGTACCTGCGAGGCGCTGGTGGCCACCAGGCGCGCCTCGAAATGCTGGATCTCGCCGCAGTGCTCCAGTTCGTACTCGACCGAGCGCACCTGCTGGGTGGTCAGCACGGTGCGCATCTGCTCGATGATGCTCGCGGCCACCTCCGGAGGCAGCACGTCGGTGATGTGCTTGCCGACCCTGGGCTGCTGCTGCGGCATGGCCCGCCCGCGTCCAGGGCGCTCGTTGCCGGGCTCGTAATCGAGATAGAAGCCGTCGCGGTCGAGCCGGAAGAAGGTATCGGGAATCGCGGCCAGCACCGCGCGGTTCTGGGCGTCGGCGATGCGCAGGCGGGCGATGGCGTCGCTGGCGCGCAGCACGTAGAGCACGCGGTGGCCGAGGATGGGCCAGTTGATGGGTTTCGAGACGAAGTCGGTGGCGCCGACCTCGTAGGCGCGGGTGACGGCCTCCAGGTCGTCGCCGCCGGTGACCATCACGATCGGCGCCGACACGCCATCTTTTTCGGCGCGGCGGATCGCTTCGCAGGCCGCGAAACCGTCCATGCGCGGCATGTCGACGTCGAGCAGGATCAGGTCGGGGTTGCGTTCGGCCGCGAGCTGCACGGCCTGTGCGCCGTCCGCCGCCTCGATCGCGTCCAGCCCGACCTGGGCCAGCATCTCGAGCATCAGCAGGCGCATCACCGGGTCGTCGTCGGCGACCAGGACCGTTCCGCGCTTCAGGGGAGAAGAGGCTGGCATTCTAGGTTTCCTTTTCGAGCATGGCGTGAAGCGACTGGCGGACCGACTGGAACTCGCGCTCCATGTCGGTAAGGATGCGCGCGGCCCCATCGACGGACTCCGCGCGGCCGAGTTGTTCGAGTTCCTTGCACAGCGAGGCCAGGTGGACGGCGCCGACATTGGCGCTGGCCGACTTCAGGCTGTGGGCGACGCGCCGCACGCTGCCCGGGTCGTCGCCGTCGATCGCTTCGCGCAAGGTGGCCAGGTGGCGCGGGGTGTCGCCCATGTAGGCGGCCACCACCTTCTGCACCAGCGCGTCGCCGCCGTCGCGGGAAAGCGCCCGGATGTTTTCCAGGGCCGTGCGGTTGACGACCTCACGCTGGATCACCTCGATGCTTTCCGGCGGCAGGCGCGGCGGCGCACGCAGTGGCGCGTCGTCGTGATGGCTGGTGGCGGCCATGGCCACCCCGACCCAGCGGCCGATCACGGCGGCCAGTTGCTGCTGGGTGAAGGGCTTGGACAGGTAGTCGTCCATGCCGGCCGCCAGGCAGGCTTCGCGGTCGCCCTGCAGGGCATTGGCCGTGATGGCGATGACGGGCAGGGTACGCGCGCGGCCGGATTCGCGTTCGTGGCGGCGGATCGCGGCGGTGGCGGCGAAGCCGTCCATCACCGGCATCTGGCAATCCATCAGCACCGCATCGAAAGCGCTGGAGCGCACCGCGTTCAGCGCATCCTGGCCGTTGCGCGCGCAGGTCGCTTCGATTCCCAGGCTTTCCAGCATCGCCTTGGCCACTTCCACATTAACCGGATTGTCCTCGGCCAGCAGCACCCGGCGGATGCGCGCGCGCGGCGCCGGCGCGGCG
>JBFLVV010000116.1:1417-10583 GCA_040758275.1 Pseudomonadota bacterium | reverse complement strand
CTGCCTTGGTGGCGGTGGTCTTGGTAGCTGCGGTCTTGGTCGCTGCTGCTTTCTTTGCTGCCGGTTTCTCGGCGGCGGCTTTTGCTGCTGGTTTCTTAGCGGTTGCCATTTTTTTACTCCTTCATCTGCGATGAGAAAATACGCTCAAGGTTAAAATCCGCCCGACCACCGTGGTGAGCGAATTATTCATCGGACCAAACCGAAGCGGTTAAGGCCAATGAATCCGGCACCGGCTGAACTGCTGCAACTCCTCACAATTGCAGCGCTTCAGCCAACGTCGACAGGCAACCGACTCAACGCGTTTTCAGCTCGCTACCCTCGCGGGCGCGAAAAGAAAAAGCCGCCATGCCTGAACATTTGGTCAGGCAGTGCGGCTTGTTCTTTTCGCTGCGCTTGCGTGCATACTGATTGAATCAGTGTCCTATTATTCGATCGATTACTGCCTGGATGGACGCGACAATATCACATCTTCACGTTTTGACAAATTCAATCACGTAAAGTACACGAAAACTTTGTGAGCGCGCAACCGGATCAGCGCAAATCAAATCGATTTTGTCGCGCTAAAACATGCGCTCGCGCATTCAACCACACACACTTGCGCATTCGTATGTGAAGTACCGCACTCAAAGCCGCTTATTCACTTTTCAATCGATCGACAAACCAGCGTCCCGCCGGTCCCGGCGGCTGGTCTTTCAACCAGATCGCGTGCATTGAAAATGCCGTGCCGAGCAAAGGATGGGCCCTGAGAGACAGGCGCACCAGCCTGCCGTCCGCGAGATCCTGCTCGACCATATGCAGCGGCATGCTGCCCCATCCCAGGCCGGCGCGCAGGAAAGCGTGCTTGGCGCCCAGGTCGGCCATGCGCCACACCTGCTGCGACATCACGCCGAACTCGCGGCCCGCGGTCAATGTAGAGCGATCGGTGAGCACCAGCTGCACGTGCTTGTTGATCTCCGTACGCATCAAGGCGCGCTTCGCGTTCGCGAGCGGATGGCCGGGCGCCGCGACGATCACGGACGGTACGCCCGTCAGGTAGTCGGACGCGCAGGCGGCCGGGATGTCGGGGAGCGAACCGATCACCGCGATGCGGCAGCGGCCATCGAGCAGCGGCTGCACCACCGCCCCCATCGCCTCCACATACAGGCGCAGCGGCGTGGCCGGGAACTGATGGTGGAAGGCCTTCACGGCATCGGTGAGGGTCGCGATCGGGAACATCACGTCGACCGCCACGGCGAGCTCCGGCTCGAGTCCTCCCGCGAGCATGCGCGCACGCGCCTTGAACGCGTCCATGCTGTTCGCGGCTTCGCGCGCCTGCTCGAGCAGCGCCTGCCCGGCTTCGGTCAGCTGCGGATAACGCCCGCTGCGATCGAACAGCGTGAGGCCCACCTGCAGCTCGAGATTGGCAAGCGTATGGCTGACCACCGACTGCGCGCGGCGCAGCTTGCGCCCGGCGGCGGAGAAGCTGCCTTCGTCGGCAGCGGCGATGAATGTGCGCAGCTGGTCCATGGAGAGGCCATCCAGCATGTATCTACTCCTTCGATAGGTCGTATCGAATTATATAGGCTTCCTGGATCGAATCATCCTGCCTAAGATGACTCCATCGCAGCGACAAACCACTGCGCTGAACCCACAAAAACCCATTGAAAGGAGCCGTCATGAACACCATCGCCACCCAATCCACCGCCAGCCAATCCGCCGTGCCGGCCATCGGCCGCCTGCTGCTCGCCGCCATCTTCATCTTCAGCGGCGTCGGCAAGGCCCTGGCCCCAGCCGGCACCATCGGCTACATCGAATCGGCGGGCCTGCCCTTCGCGACACTCGGCCTGGTCGCCGCGATCGCGATCGAACTGGGCGGCGGCGTGATGCTGGCCCTCGGCATCAAGGCGCGCATCGTGGCCCTCGGCCTGGCGATCTTCTCGGTGGTGACCGCGCTGGTCTTCCACAACGCGCTGGGCGACCAGAACCAGCTGATCCACTTCATGAAGAACATCGCGATGGCCGGCGGCCTGCTGCAGGTGGTGGCCTTCGGTGCGGGCGCGTACAGCCTGGACGCCGCAGGCAGCCGCAAGCGCGTGGCGCAGGCTGCGTAATCCGTAGGGTGGGCGGCATAGCCGCCCACCCTACACCACAACCCTGAGCAAATCCATCTTGCACAGCCACGCCAGCCCGCGCAGCAGCGTCGGGCGGTCGCAGGGCCCCAGCGTGTCGATCAGCTCTTCCACCTCCACCGGCCGCGGGCCGATGGCCCCGAACAGCCGACCGAAATCCTCGAGCGTCGGCAGCGAGGCGGCGGCGAAGCGGTTGATGCCCAGCTCGCGGTACTGGCGCACCAGCGCCAGCGAGGAATCGCCCGTCAGCTCGACCAGCGAGGCCGGGCCCAGGAGCCGGGTCGGATAGCTGGCGAACAGCCTGAAAGGATCGGGCCGGTCCGGCGCGCGCGCAGGCAGCGGCGGCGCCAGGACCGGGTCGGCGCGGCGCCGCTCCGCCAGTTCTTCCCACAGCGCGCGGTAGCGTCCCAGGATCACGCTCCAGTCGAATTCCGCCAGCGCGCGCTGCCTCGCCTGCGCTCCCATGCTCTGCCGCAGGCCGGCATCGCGCACCAGGCGGCCATAAGCCTCGGCCAGCTGGGCGCCGTCCACCGCCACCGCCTGGCTCGTATGACCGCTGTACATGTCGAAGCTGTCCACGCCGTCGTCATAGCGCTGGGCCAGGTCGCCCCCCGCGCCTGCGCCCGGCATCACGGTCGGGATGCGGTAGCCGTCGACACCGTCGCGCACCGTGTCGCGGTAGCCGTTCCAGTCCGAGACCACGCAGGGCAGGCCGGCCGCCATCGCCTCGACCGGCGTGAGGCCGAAGGTCTCCTGCACATTGTCGGACAGCGAGGTGAAGACGTCCGCCGCGGCCCAGGCATCGAACTGGTGTTCGGGTGTGCGCCCGTCCAGTTCCACCAGCCGCACCGATGGACACAGCAGGGCCGCGGCCTCGCGGAAGGCATGTTCGATGGCCTCGCCCGCGAACCAGCCGGCCAGGATCAGGTGCACCCGCCGCCCGCCCTTCTCGGCGCGCTCGAGCGCAGTGAACATCTGCTGGGGATGCGACTTGGCGTGCACCGACAGGCGGCCCAGGTAAAGAAAGGCGACGTCGTCCTCATCGATGCCGAGCCGCGCGCGCGCCTCGCCCCGGCGCCCGGGCTGGGGAAGCAGGTCGGCGCAATGCACGCCGAGCGGAATCAGGGGCAGCTGCGGCAGTTCGAAACGCTGTGCCGCCAGGCGGGTGCGCAGGTAGTCGGCCTGTTCCTCGACCAGCACGCGCACGCTGTCGCGCACCACGCGCGAGGTGCAGACGATGGCGTCCCAGCTGCGCACCGGCGCGACCAGCAGGCTCGTCACCATGCTCATCATCTCGTGCGATGCCGTGGCGTGGGTGATTCCGCACAGGCTGTAGCGATGCTCCCCGGCCTGCAGGCGGCGCCAGGCGAGGCGCTCGATGCCGGGACCGGGGTGGTAGAGGCAGCCGAAGCGCGCCAGCTCCTGCGGCGCGGCCTGCGGCACCCAGGTACTCGCGCCGGCATATCCCTCCTCGCGCAGGATGGCCTCGAAGGCGTCGGCGTGGCTGCGCTCGGCGGCGAAGCAGCCGACATCGAGACCGCCCCCATGACGCGCGATGGCGCGCAGCAGGCCGACGCCGGCGGACTGGCGCCCCATCAGCTTCTGGCCGGCGGTGGAAAAGGCTTCGGGTACGTAATGCAGGGCAAAGCGGTCGTGCATGCGGGCTCCTGTGGCCATCGGCTGGCCGGTCGCCTCCATGATAGCGAGCCTCCGCCGCGAGCGGCGCTCAGCCAGGATCGCGCTCGAACGCCTTGACGCCCGACGGCAGCTGGACCCAGGGATGGCGGCGGGAGTCGTACACCGATATTTTCGGCGCCGGAAAGCCAGGATCGGCGAAAGCGCCGACCGCCACGAACACTTCATCGTCGACGTCGTCTTCCGTATGGAACAGCGTCGTGCCGCATACCGGGCAGAAATGGTAGACAAAGCCGCAGCCGGCGTCGCCCGTGCGGACGTAGGTCGTGGACTGGCCGCTCATCGTATAGGGAAGGGGGAAGCCCGCCACTGCCGCGAACGCGCTGCCGGTGCGCCGCTGGCAGGCCAGGCAATGGCAGATGCCGACGCCGTTCGGCTCGGCCGCCACCTCAATGCGCAGCTGGCCGCAGCTGCAGGATGCCGTTCTCGTCGCCATCGCCCCCTCCTCGCTAGCTGCCGCCGCAGCCGCCGCCGCCACAGCTGCTCCCTCCATCGCCGTCCACACAGCCATCGATGTCGATGACGCTCACCGAGCCGTCGGCGCCGCCCTGGTCGCGTTCGCGCCGCTCGGCCCTGCCGGCGGCTGCATCATGGTCGGCTGCGCCGACGAGGCCCAGGAGGGCCAGGCTTTCCGGACGCAATGCTTCGGGAAAGACCATGTGGTGGTCGGGATTGCCGAATTCGTCCAGCACGCAGTAGGCGACCAGCCCCCCGATGATCCAGTAGGCGAAACCATGGGGCATGCCGAGGCGCTGGTCGAGCGAAAACAACCTTGGCAGGTGGGTCCCGGCGGCGGGCTGCGAGGCGCGCCGCCGGGCCTGCACCAGGCACACGGCCAATGCCTCGTGCATCCCTGCGCCCATCTTCGCTTTCTCCAGGTGCGGGATGACCTTGCCGAAATGCCGGATGCAGAAACGGTGCAACCCCACTTCGTCCAGGCGCATCCACGCATGCCAGACCGAGTCCGCCGCGCGTGAAGGCAGGCCGCAGGTCTTGCCGGCGGCTGCCGCGCAATCGAAGAACATCATCAAGCCTTCCGCCGACTGGGCGAAGAAAGAGGCGTCACGCGGAATGCTGGGGAATTCCCGCTGCGAGGTCTGTGACCAGTAGGGGAAGAGCGCAGGCGGCACGTCGGCCAGCACCTGCGCATACGTGGACCGCTCGAACTCCCTTGCCACCTCGTGGCCGGCTTCCTTGACATGCATGTGCGCTCCTCCACCGTCAGTGATCCGCTTACCTTAGTGCACCCGCACCCGGGCGATGCTGATAGACCTCAAGCAAGAAAAAACCCGCCTTGCGGCGGGTTGTCTGGTCAGCGCTGCGGCGCCACGCGCCACACCACGCCGCCGGCATCGTCCACCACCAGCAGCGCGCCATCCTGCGCCACCGCCACGCCCGACGGACGGCCCCAGACATCGCGGTCGCTCAGCACCATGCCGGACATGAAGTCCTGATACTGCCCGGTCGGCACGCCGTTCTTCATGAATACGCGCACCACCTTGTAGCCGGTGCGCACGCCGCGGTTCCAGGAACCATGCAGGGCCACGAAGACGTCACCCTCGTACTCCTTCGGGAAGGCGTTCGCCGCGCCCTTCGGCGCCTGGTAGACGGCCATGCCCAGCGGCGCCGAGTGCGACTGGATCAGCACGTCCGGCACGATGGTCTTGCCCTTCAGGTCGGGGCGCTGGCCCTTCAGGCGCGGGTCTTCGTTGTCGCCGATGTAGTACCACGGCCAGCCGTAGAAGCCGCCCTGCTTCACGCGGGTCAGGTAGTCCGGCGGCAGGTTGTCGCCGAGCGCGTCGCGCTCGTTCACATTGCACATCAGGTCGCCCGTGCCCGGATAAACCAGCATGCCGACGCAGTTGCGCAGGCCGGTGGCGTAGGTGCGGCGGTTCTTGCCGTCGACATCGAAGGCCATGACGGTAGCGCGGTCGGTTTCCACGCCCCAGGCGCCGCCCACGCCGTGCTTCGCTTCCCATTGCACCAGCGGCTCCGGCGGCCTGGCGCCGATCTCGGTGGCGACGTTGGTGGCCGAGCCGATCGACAGCAGCAGGGTCTTGTCGTCGGCGGAGAAGGCCAGGGTGCGCGTGGTGTGGCCGCCGCTGGTCTCGGACAGGGTCGGGACGATCACCTCGGGCTCGCCGCGCGCCTTGATGTCGCCGTTGCGGTAAGGGATGCGCACCACCGAATTCACGTTGGCGACGTACAGGTATTGCGGGTTGTCGTTGGAGGGCCAGAAGGCCATGCCGTAGGGGCGGCTCAAGCCGCCGGCGAAGGTTTCGACGCTGTCGGCAGATTGACCGTTCTTCGAGCGCAGCACCTTGATCTCGCCCTTGGCGGTGGCGGCCAGGAAGATGTCGCCGTTCGGCGCGCGGAGCGGCAGGCGCGGCTTGTCGGCATCCTGGGCGAACACGCTGACCGTGAAGCCTTTCGGGACGGTCGGCATACTGCCGTTCGGACGCGCCTCGACGCGCGGGCCGTTGCCGGCGCTGCTGGTGGCGAAGGGCGGCGGCAGGTCGCTGGCCTTGATGTGCCAGATGCGGCCGGGCTGGTTGTCGTCCCAGCTGCCGCGGCGATCGGCGGCGGCTTTCGTGGCCGGCGCTGACGCGACTGCCGCCGGGCCTTGCAAGGTTGCGAGATAGTCGATCAGGGCGGCGCGCGCCTTCTTGTCCGAGATCCCGACCGGCATCGTGGTGCCGGGGACGTTCTTGGCCGGATCGGCCAGGAAGGCGTCCAGCTCCGGGCGGGTCCAGGTCTTGCCGGCGGCGCCGGCCTTGTTCAGGGCAGCCGAGTAGTTATAGCCCGGGACCGCTGCCGCCTTGCGGCCGACGACGGCGAACAGGCCGGGGCCGGCGCGCGAGGACAGCTTGTTGTCGACGCTGTGGCAGCTCGCGCAATTGTTCTGGAAAGTGGTCTGGCCCGCGGTCTGGGGCGCGGCGTGGGCAGCGGGTATCGCTGCCAGGCTGGCGAGCATGGCGACATGCAGCGTCAGGGTCTTGGCTTGCAAGGGAGTCTCCTGGTGGACGGATTCGTTGATAGCTCGCCATCATAGGGTAAATCGGCCTCACCGTGCGGCTCTTGCAAGCAGATCGGGCGCGCGCTTGCCGCCCACGTATTGATAGGACCACCTGGTGGCGTCCCAGTCGTTGACCGTATCGGCCTTTCAGTCGCCCACCTTGATCACCAGCTTGCCGAAATTTCGCCCCTGCAGCAGATCGATGAAGGCGGCCGGCGCCCGCTCCAGGCCGTCGACGATGTCTTCGCGGTAGCGCAGGCGGCCATCCTCGATCCACTGCCCGGCCTCGCGCAGGAAGCTTGGCCGCAGCGCCGCGAACTCGCGCTGGATGAAACCGCGGATGGTGAGGCTTTTCTTGAGCACGTCGCGCATGACGAGCGCCAGCTTGTCTACGCCCGGCTCGGCCTGCGGGAGCGCGTTGTATTGGGAGATCAGGCCGCAGACGGGAATACGGGCGAAGTCGTTCAGCAGCGGGAATACCGCATCCCACACCTGTCCGCCGACGTTCTCGAAGTAGACGTCGATGCCCTTGGGGCAGGCATCGGCCAGCTGTTGCCCGAAGTCGGGCGCGCGGTGGTCGATGACGGCGTCGAAGCCGAGTTCATCGCGCACGAACGCGCATTTCTCGGGACCGCCGGCGATGCCAACGGCGCGCGCACCCTTGATGCGGGCGATCTGCCCGACCGCCGACCCGACCGCCCCGCTCGCGGCAGCCACGACGACGGTTTCGCCCGGCTTGGGTTGGCCGATCTGGAGCAGGCCAGCCCAGGCGGTGAATCCCGGCATGCCCAGCACGCCGAGCGCCGTGCTGATGGGCGCGAGCGCGGGATCGAGCTTGCGCAGGTTCTCGCCATCGGACAGGGCGTAGCGCTGCCAGCCCGAGTGCGAGAGCACGATGTCGCCAGTGGTGTAATCGGGGTGCTTCGATGTCAGGACGCGTGCGACGGTACCGCCTTCCATGACGCCGCCGATGTCGACCGGCTTGGCGTAGGACTTCGCATCGTCCATCCGGCCGCGCATATAGGGGTCGAGCGACAGGTAGAGGATTTCGAGCAGCAGCTGGCCGTTCGCAGGCTCCGGCACGGGCGTCTGCACGATGCGGAAGTTTTCCGGCACCGGCATGCCGGTCGGGCGTGAGGCGAGCAGGATCTGCCGGTTCTGTAAGTCGGGCATGGGGCGTCCTTTCAGTGTGATCGACAAGGACCACCCATGCTACGCCGCTTCGCCGTTTCTTGCCGAGGGGTCCCTAGACCGCCAGCCAGCCGCGGAAGCCACGCGCGGCGTAATAGGAATCTGCGCCGTTGTGGTACACGAAGACCTTGCCGTAACGGCGGTCGCAGAACAGGGCGCCGCCGAGGGCGCGGATGTCGGGCGGTGTAGCGACCCAGCTGGAGGTCTTGCGGTCGAATTCGCCCAGCTGCTGCAAGGCGCGGTACTGCTCTTCAGTCAGGAGCTCGATGCCCATCTCGGCGGCCATCTCCATCGCGCTCGTGCGTGGCTTATTTTCCTTGCGGGCGTCGAGGGCGGCGCGGTCGAAGCAGATGCTGCGGCGGCCGGTCGGGGTCTCCGGGGAGCAGTCGCAGAAGATGATCTGGCCAGATGCGTCATCGCGCTTAACGACGTCCGGCTCGCCGCCGGTTTCCTCCATCGCGGCGAGCGAGCGCAGCGCGGCGGGACTATCAGCAAGCTTCTTCTGCACCTCAGCCCACGTGAGTCCCTGATGGCGCTGCACATGTTTGTCGAAGCGGGTCTTCAGAATGTGAAGCAGAGCGTCGGTGTCCGGAGCGTTCATGGGCAAACCTTTCCGTGTCGGTGGCGAAAAACGCCAACTTATCACAGCAGTTGCCGTCCATCCCAAAACAAAACCGCCCGGCTGCCATTGCTGGCGGCCGGGCGGCTTGCTGGTGAAACTGGCGCTACGTGATCAGTCCCAGCTCAGCGCACCACCGGTCTGGTACTCGGTCACGCGGGTCTCGAAGAAGTTACGCTCCTTCTTCAGGTCGATCATTTCGCTCATCCACGGGAACGGGTTCTCTTCGTTCGGGAACAGCGGCTCCAGGCCGATCTGCACGGCGCGGCGGTTGGCGATGAAGCGCAGGTAGCCCTTGAACATCGGGGCGTTCAGGCCCAGCACGCCGCGCGGCATGGTGTCTTCGGCGTAGCGGTACTCGAGTTCGACGGCCTGCAGGAACAGGGCTTTCAGCTCTTCGCGGAAGGCCGGGGTCCACAGCTGCGGGTTTTCCATCTTGATCGTGTTGATCAGGTCGATGCCGAAGTTCACGTGCATCGACTCGTCGCGCAGGATGTACTGGTACTGCTCGGCGGCGCCGGTCATCTTGTTCTGGCG
>JBFLVV010000116.1:0-1397 GCA_040758275.1 Pseudomonadota bacterium | reverse complement strand
CAGGCAGGCGAAGACGATGATCGACTTCAGCAGCTGCTGGTCGTTTTCCAGGGTGCCGGTCTTGAATTCAGGATCGGTCAGGACGTTGATGAACGGGATCAGGAACTGGTCCTTGTCGTGGATCGATTCGATCTCGTTGTAGGCGTTGAAGATCTCGCGCTCGTCCAGGCCCAGCGACTCGACGATGTATTGGTAGGCGTGGGTGTGGATCGCCTCTTCGAAGGCCTGGCGCAGCAGGTACTGGCGGCACTCCGGGGCGGTGATGTGGCGGTAGGTGCCCAGCACGATGTTGTTGGCGGCCAGCGAGTCGGCGGTGACGAAGAAGCCGAGGTTGCGCTTGACCAGGCGGCGCTCGTCTTCCGACAGGCCGTTCGGGCTCTTCCACAGCTCGATGTCGCGCTGCATGTTCACTTCCTGCGGCATCCAGTGGTTGGCGCAGCCGGCCAGGTACTTGTCCCATGCCCACTTGTACTTGAACGGGACCAGCTGGTTCACGTCGGTCTGGCCGTTGATGATGCGCTTGTCGTCGGCGTTGACGCGCTTGGCCACTTCAGCGGCGGCGGGTGCGGCGTCCAGGTTGGCGGAGGGCTGCTGCGCGCGCGGGGCGCTGGTCGGTTCGTCGTCCCAAGAGAGCATTGTCTGGTTCCTTCTTTCGTGACTACGTCCGCGCGAAGCGGACGGTCTATCGTGTTGATTCGGTAAGTTGACGGTGCAAGCCGGCTATCCGGCCGACTTGCACCTCATCGTTCAATTACTGGCAGGCTTCGCACTCGTCGAAGCCGGCGTCGCCCGGACGCAGGTAGCAGGCGGCGCCTTCCACCACTTCCGGTGCTGCCGCCGGAGCCGCAGCTGCCGGCGCTGCCGCTGCAGGAGCAGCGTGGCCGCCCGACAGGCCGCCCGAGACCGGCACCGCGTTCAGCGCGCCGGTGCGGGTGGTCGACTTCTCCATGTGCGTCGCGGCGATGGTGCGCAGGTAGTAGGTGGTCTTCAGGCCGCGCAGCCAGGCCAGTTTATACGTCTCGTCCAGCTTCTTGCCCGATGCGCCGGCCATGTAGATGTTCAGCGACTGGGCCTGGTCGATCCACTTCTGGCGGCGCGAGGCGGCTTCCACCAGCCACTTCGGCTCGACTTCGAAGGCCGTTGCGTAGATGTCGCGCAGGTCTTGCGGCACGCGGTCGATCTTGGACAGCGAACCGTCGAAGTACTTCAGGTCGGCGATCATGACTTCGTCCCACAGGTCGCGGGCCTTCAGGTCGCGCACCAGGTACGAATTGATCTCGGTGAATTCGCCCGACAGGTTCGACTTCACGTACAGGTTCTGGAAGGTCGGCTCGATGCAGGCCGACACGCCGATGATGTTCGAGATGGTCGCGGTCGGGGCGATCGCCACGCAGTTC
>JBFLVV010000115.1:0-11230 GCA_040758275.1 Pseudomonadota bacterium | reverse complement strand
GCTCGAAGGCATCAACAACCGTATCAAAGTGATGAAGCGAATGGCCTACGGCTACCGGGATAGCGACTTCTTCTTCCTGAAGATTAAAGCCGCGTTTCCCGGTAATCCGTGAAGAACCAAAAAAAAGCCTCCCGGCTTGGATCCCGGGAGGCTTTGCTGGCTTCCCTGCCACAGGCTGCTTGCACAGCCCGCGGCAGGTAGTCGCTGTCGAATTCTTCTACATCAGAATTCGTACTGCGCCATGAAGCGCACGGAGCGTGCCGGCTGGAAGTACAGCGGCTGGCGGTAGTTCGGGCTCGGAGTGCCCTGGGACAGTTCGCCTTCCTCGTCGACGGTGACGGCTTCACGCTCGTTGAACAGGTTCAGGACGTCGACCTGGAAGGTCGTACCCTTCAGCCACTTCGGCTCGTAGCTCAGCTGCAGGCCCACTTCCTTGGTCCAGCCCAGGTTGCCCAGGGTGCCGCGCGGGTTCAGCTTGCTGTTGCACCAGAACGATGCCGATTCATAGCCGATCGACACGGTGTCCAGGTTGCCGGCGTAGTAGCCCAGGCAGTTCACCGGACGGCCGCTCTGCATCAGCGCGTTGGCGCCGATACGCAGTTCCGGGGTCACCTGGTAGGCGCCGAACAGCTTGAGGGTGTGGCGACGGTCGTTCGGCAGATAGCCGTACGAACCTTCCATCAGGCCCGGGTAATCCCAGTCCTGGCTGATGCCCGCGTCGTCCTGACCGATGTCCGACTTGACATAGCCCTCGGTATTACCACGCACTTTCGACCACACGTACGAACCCTGCAGGCTCCACACGCCATCCCAGGCGCGGTCGAAGGTGAATTCCAGCGCGGTGTACTTGCGCTCCGGCTTCTGGAAGCCCAGTGCCGACGCCGGGATCGTGATCGCGGTCAGGCCCTTGCCGTCTTCCAGGTCGATGTTCGCCTTCAGGTCGCCGCCCGGGTTGTACAGGAAGCAGTGGTCGATCGCACCACCGATCAGGCTGGCCTGGTCGGCGTTGAAGCCGTTGCCCAGCGCCCATTGCTCGGCGCCCGCACCGTTACACATATCGTCCATCACGCTCTTGAGCACGCGGTGGGTGACTTTCGCGCCGACCGACCAGCGGCCAGCCAGGGCCTGCTGCACGCCGAGGATGAACTCGTCCTGGTACATCGGTTCGATGTCCGGATCGACCACCGAACGCGGATCGCCGGCCTTGCCGTTCGAGGTCACCAGACGCTCGCCCAGTTGCGCACCACGGCCAGGGAGCTGGAAGCGATCGCTGCCGTTGGTGCCGGTGTAGGCGTAGAAGTCGCGGTAGTCGAGTTCGGCGCCCGACAGGCGGACGTTGGTGTTCGACATCACCGGGATGTAGTAGCGGCCGGCGTTACCGAAGACCTTGGTCTGCTGGTTGCCCTTCACGTCCCAGCTGAAGCCGAAGCGTGGCGCGATGGTGTTGTCGACCTTGATGAAGGACTCGCCGTCGGCGTTCAGGTTCTCGAACGATTCGCTGCGCACGCCGACATTGACCATCAGGTTCTTGGTGATCTGCCAGTTGTCTTCAGCATAGAACGCCGAGTTCTTGGTCTTGAAGGAGCCGCCGTTCTCGAAGTAGCGCATCGAAACGTAGTCGAAGGCCGCGCCGGTATCGTTGACATAACCGTTGCCGAGGCGTCCGCCCGGGTTGATGGTCCCGATCTCGTAGTAGCCGCCGCCGGTGGTCAGGCTGCCGCTCAGCGCTTCGTAGGTTTCGTTGTCCATGCCGAAACGCAGGCCGTGGTCGCCCAGGTTCCACTCGGCGTCGATGCGGTAGGCCTTGCGGGTGTCCTCGGCGTCCTCACGGTTCATCGAGCTGGTGGTGCCGCAGCCGATCAGCCGGGCCGGGGTGCTGCGGCGATCGACGATGTACGGGCATTGCGCCGCGCCGATGACCTGGTTGTTCAGGAAGGTGCCGACACCGCCGGTGGCCGAGATGGTGAAGTCGTCGGTCAGCCACGAGGTGTACTTGGCGAAGTAGTTCTTGCCGCCGGTCTTGTACTCGTTCGGCAGCAGTTCGTTGGTGCGCGAGTCGGTGTACGGCGATGCCAGGTTCCAGGTGCGGCGCTCGGTCTTGTCTTCATCGCTGAAGGCGGTCAGCTCGAGCAGGTTGCTGTCGTTGATGTTCCAGTCGACTTTCAGCAGGTATTTCGGGGTGGTCGACTTGGCTTCGGTCGAGGTGCTGGCGCCGTAGGCGTTGTCCTCGACGCTTGCGCCCTGGACCAGGCCGAAGACGAACAGCTTGTCCTTGATGACCGGGCCGCCCAGCCAGATGTTGCTCAGCAGCTCATCGGTGCCGCCCGGACGCTCGGTGGCGATCCAGTTACCGTTGCTTGGGCTCTTCTCGGAATAGATGCTGCTGCCGCGCAGGCTTTCCGGCGTGTAGATGACGTTGGCGCCGCCCTTCCACTCGTTGGTGCCGCGCTTGGTGGTCACTGACAGCACGCCGCCCAGCGAACGGCCGTATTCGGCGCCATAGCCGCCGGTCTTGATCTGCGTCTGCGCCACGCCTTCGAACGGAACCTGGCTGTAGCCCACGCCGTTCATCAGGTTGGTGACGTTGAAGCCGTTGATGTAGTAGACGTTCTCGGCCGGCGAGGCGCCGCCCAGCGACGGCACGTTGCCGGAGCGCAGGGAGGTCGAGCCGATACGGCCGTCGCCGCGGGTCGCGCCCGGGGCCAGCAGGGCCACGGCGGTCACGTCGCGTGCGACCGGGATACGGTCGATCGCGGCCTCGTTCAGGACGGTGCTCGATTCCGGCGACTTGACGTCGATACGGACCGCGCGGCCGGTCACCGTGACGGTGTTGACCACCGGGGCGTCGAAGTTGGCGCTCGCGCCTTCGCCGGCGACGACGCTGACCTGACGCTCTTCGGTGCTGCCGTCGGCCTTGCGTGCACGCACGATGTAGTTACCCGGCGGCAGTTGCGAAATCGAGAAGTCGCCGTTCTGGTTGACGGTAACGTTACGGGTGAAACCGATCGCACGGTTTTCGATCGTAATCACGGTACCGGCTGCGGCGCGGCCGGCGATATCGCCAGCCGAGTTCGAGGCGGCGTAAGCGTTGCCCGATACGGCAACGGTACCGATCGTTGCGGCAAATGCAATGGTCAGCGCATGTGCCAACACGGTCTTTCTAAACAACATAGTGTGATCCCTGAAATGACAAGCCGTACTGCAAGCCTGCGGTTGGTTGTTATATAAATCACTACACGCGGCTGATCACTGCTCCTCCGATCCGGCCACGCTTTTGCTGCACTTTTTAAGGCAGAGCTGACATAAAACATCTCCGCGAATAAATTGTCAAAAATAGTTGCACGTAAAGACACAGAGATACAACACGCTGATTTTATTGTATTTTTTTGTAACAACGCTGCACTGCAACATGAAAAACGCCCACATAAGAGCATATCCCTTCTACTAAAGTTTCTCTTGTGTAAATATTTACATTTTGCACTGCAGCAATTTGTCTTGCTGGGCCAACGCTGTCCGAAGAGCGTCTCACTTGGGTACAATAGGCGTTTGGCCGGGCACGCCCGGCCGTTTCCTTTTCTGTTGCATCACCAGCAACCACGACTCCAAGAAGACCATGCTTCGAATCAGCGAACTGAAACTCCCCCTCAATCACCCGGAACCTGCCCTGCGCGACGCCATCCTCGCCCGCCTCGGCATTACGAACAGCGAACTGCTCGATTTCACCGTGTTCAAGCGCAGCTACGACGCGCGCAAGAAGTCGGCCATCGTGCTGATCTACGCGATCGACGTTGAGGTTCGCAACGAAGCGGCCGTACTGGCGCGGCTAAAGCAGGACACGGCGGTCTTCCCTTCGCCCGACACCGGCTACAAGTTCGCCACCACTGCCAAACCGGCGCCCGGCACCCCGCGCCCGATCGTGGTCGGCATGGGTCCCTGCGGCATGTTCGTGGCCCTGATCCTGGCCCAGATGGGTCTGAATCCCCTGGTGCTCGAGCGCGGCAAGATCGTGCGCGAGCGGACGGTGGATACCTTCGGATTCTGGCGCAAGCGCAAACTGAATACCGAGTCGAACGTGCAGTTCGGCGAAGGCGGCGCCGGCACCTTCTCGGACGGCAAGCTGTACAGCCAGATCAAGGACCCGAAGCATTACGGCCGCAAGGTGCTGACCGAATTCGTCAAGGCCGGCGCGCCGGAAGAAATCCTCTACGTCAGCAAGCCGCACATCGGCACCTTCCGCCTGGTCAAGATGGTCGAGCAGATCCGCGCCGAGATCATTGCCCTGGGCGGCGAGATCCGCTTCGAGACGCGTGTGGACGACATCTATGTGAGCGAGGAAAACGGCGTCCGCCAGGTCCAGGGCGTTCGCCTGTCGAACGGCGAAGAGATCCCGACCCGCCACCTGGTGATGGCGATCGGCCACAGCGCGCGCGACACCTTCGAGCTGCTCTACGAGCGCGGCGTGTATATCGAAGCCAAGCCCTTCTCGATCGGCTTCCGCGTCGAGCACCCGCAGTCCCTCATCGACGTGTGCCGCTTCGGCCCGAACGCCGGCAACAAGCTGCTGGGCGCAGCCGACTACAAGATCGTGCACCACGCCTCCAACGGCCGCTCGGTGTACAGCTTCTGCATGTGCCCCGGCGGCACCGTGGTCGCCGCCTCGAGCGAGGAAGGCCGCGTGGTCACCAACGGCATGAGCCAGTACTCGCGCGCCGAGCGCAATGCCAACAGCGCCATCGTGGTCGGCATCACGCCCGACGACTATCCGGGCCATCCGCTGGCCGGCATCGCCTTCCAGCGCGAGCTGGAGTCGCGCGCCTATGTCCTGGGCGGCTCCAACTACGACGCGCCGGGCCAGCTGATGGGCGACTTCGTGAAGGGCGTGCCCTCGAAGGAGTTCGGTTCGGTGGTCCCCTCCTTCAAGCCGGCCGTGCACCTGACCGACCTCGCCCCTTCCCTGCCGGACTACGCGATTCAAGCGATGCGCGAAGCCTTCGTGGCCTTCGACAAGCAGATCAAGGGCTACTACAAGCACGACGCGGTGCTGACCGGCGTCGAGACCCGCACCTCCTCGCCGATCCGCATCAAGCGCCGCGACGACGACCTGCAAAGCCTGAACACGCGCGGCCTGTTCCCGGCCGGCGAAGGCGCGGGCTACGCCGGCGGCATCATGTCGGCGGCGGTGGACGGCATCCGCGTGGCGGAAGCCGTGGCCCTGTCGCTCGTTGCGTGACGATCGCGTGAAGACCGCGGTAGCGACGCCCGGCGCCCTCGGTCCGGGGCTGGCCATCCTGGCCTCGATGGTGTCGGTGAATGCCGGCGCCGCCTGGGCCAAGCATCTCTTTCCCCTGGTCGGCGCCCAGGGCGTGACCGCCGTGCGCGTGGGCCTGGCGGCCGCCATCATGCTCGCCATCGTGCGTCCCTGGCGCCAGCTGCCCGCGCGCCGCGACGCCCTCAACCTGCTGGTCTACGGCCTGATGCTGGGCTGCATGAACCTCCTGATCTACGCTTCTTTCGCCCGCATCCCGATCGGGGTCGCGGTGGCCATCGAAGTGGTCGGCCCGCTGGCCGTGGTGGTGCTGTCCTCGCGCCGCGCGCGCGATCTTTGCTGGGTGCTGCTGGCGGCCTTCGGCCTGTGGCTGCTGGCGCCGGTGCACGAAGGCGTTCCGCCACTCGATCCGCTCGGCGTGGCCTATGCGCTGGGCGCGGCCTTCTGCTGGGCGATGTACATCGTGTTCGGCAAGCGTGTCTCCGGATTGAACGGCGGGCACGCGGTCGCCTGGGGCATGCTGGCGGCGGCGCTGTTCACGGTGCCGGTCGGCGTGGCGCATGCGGGCGGCGCCCTGCTCGACTCTTCCGTGCTGCTGGGCGGTCTCGCAGTGGCGGTGCTGTCTTCCGCCCTGCCCTACACGCTCGAGATGGCGGCGCTGGCAAAGCTGCCGCAGCGCGTGTTCGGGATCCTGGTCAGCGCCGGACCGGCTTTCGCGGCGCTGGCGGGATTCGTGGTGCTGGGCGAGATGCTGACGTTCATGCAATGGCTGGCGATCGCGCTGGTGATCGTCGCCTGCGGCGGCGCTGCTGCCACGGCCAAGTAGCCAGGTAGGGTGGGCGGCTTTGCCGCCCACGCGTTCAAACTTCAGGTGGGCCGCCCGCTCGCATCTGTTCAGCGGGGAGCTGACCGCGTGGGCGGGAGACCCGCCCACCCTACGAATAGCAAAGGCCGATATCAGAGCCAGCCGGCCTTCTTGAAGCGCCGGTACAGGTAGAAGCACACCCCGCCCATGATCGCCAGCGCGGCCGGGTAGCCGTACCTCCATTTCAGCTCCGGCATGAACTCGAAGTTCATGCCCCAGATGCCGGCAAAGGCCGTGAAGACGGCGAAGATCGCCGCGTAGGACGCGAGCTTCTTGCTGATGTCGTTCTCTTCGATCGCCACCATCGACAGGGTCACCTGGATCGCGGTGTTGATGGTGTCGCGCACGGCGTCCAGGCGTCCCAGGATGCGCAGCAGGTGGTCGTGCACGTCGCGGAAGTAATCCTGGGTCTCGACCACGACGCCCGGCACGCGCCCGCCATGCAGGCGGCCGATGGCGTCGAGCAGGGGGATCACCGCATGGCGCAGCACCTGGGACTTGCGCTTCAAGGCATACAGGCGCTCGATGTTGGCGCGTTGTTCGCCGACCTGGCCGAAGATGTGGTCCTCGATCGATTCCAGCTCGGATTCAAGCGCATCGACCACCGGGAAGTAGCGGTCCACCACCGCATCGACCAGGGCGTAGAGCACGAAGCCCGAACCTTTTCTGAGCTGGTGCGGCTCGCGTTCGGCGCGCGCGCGCACACCCAGGAAGCCCTGGTTGGCGTCGCGCCGCACCGAGAGCACGTAGTTGGGTCCGGCGAAGATGGCCAGCTCGCCGGCATTGAGTTCGTCGCCATTGAGTTCGACGATGTGGACGATGACGAAGACGCAGTCGCCGTATTCCTCCATCTTGGGCCGCTGGTGGCCGCGCGCCGCGTCTTCGACGGCGAGTTCGTGCAGGTTGAATTCTTCCTGCATCACGGCGATTTCTTCCTTGCCTGGATCGCGCAGGGCGACCCAGACGAAGGTGTCGGGCAGTTTCAGGTACTCGCTGATGTCGGCGACGGGGATGTCGGACAGCTTCTTGCCTTCCTGGTAGGCGACACAGTTAATCAGCATGGATGGTGTAAGGGGCGTAACAAGCAAGTAACAAGCAAATAAGCGCCAGCTTACACCATCGGCCCTACTCGTCCCGTGCGCCGTCTATCCCAAGCTCGACGATCTTGCGCGTGATGGTGTTGCGGCCGATCCCGAGCCGCATCGCGGCGTCGTTCTTGCGCCCGTGCGTATGCTTGAGCGCCGTCTTGATCAGGGCCGACTCGAACTGGCGCCCGAGGATGTCCATCACGTCCATCTGGCCGGCACTGAGCATGCCGGCCGCCTGCAGCTCGAGCAAACTGATCCAGCCTTCGGGCGCAGCCTGCATCTGGATCGGCGAAGGTAGCGCAGCGGTTGCCGGGGCCGGCATGCCGGTCAGGCCGGCGTCCTGCAGGGTCGAGGGCGCAGGACTGCCTTGCGTGAGGTCGCGCGGCAGGTCCTTCACCTCCACCGTCTGGCCGGGCGCCATCACGGTGATCCAGTTGCACAGGTTTTCCAGCTGGCGCACATTGCCCGGCAGCTCCAGGCCGGACAGGAAGCGCATCGAAGGCTCGGACAGGCGCTTCGGTTCGACGCCCAATTGGCGTGCACTCTGCACCAGGAAGTGGCGCGCGAGGATCGGAATGTCCTCGCTGCGCTCACGCAGGGACGGCAGGCGCAGGCGAATCACGTTCAGGCGGTGGTACAGGTCTTCGCGGAACTGGCCGTCGCGCACGCGCTGCTCGAGGTTCTGGTGGGTGGCCGCGATCACGCGCACATTCGCTTTCACCGGCTGGTGCCCGCCCACGCGGTAGAAGTGGCCGTCCGACAGCACCCGCAGCAGCCGGGTTTGCAGATCGAAGGGCATGTCCCCGATCTCGTCGAGGAAGAGCGTGCCGTTCTCGGCCTGCTCGAAACGGCCGCGCCGCATGGCCTGGGCGCCGGTGAAGGCGCCGCGTTCGTGGCCGAAGAGTTCCGATTCCAGCAGGTCCTTCGGGATCGCCGCCGTGTTCAGGGCGATGAAGGGCTGCTGGGCGCGCGGGCTGTGCTTGTGCAGGGCGCGCGCGACCAGTTCCTTGCCGGTGCCCGATTCGCCGGTGATCAGGACCGTCACGTTCGACTGCGACAGGCGCCCGATGGCGCGGAAGACTTCCTGCATGGCCGGCGCATGGCCGAGGATCTCGGGCGTCTCGGCTGGCGCAGCTTCGACGCTGGCTTCGCGCAGGCTTTCCTCGAGTGCGCGGCGGATCAGGCTGACTGCCTTGTCGATGTCGAAGGGCTTGGCGAGATAGTCGAAAGCGCCGCCCTGGAAGGAAGCGACCGCCGAATCGAGGTCGGAGAAGGCGGTGATGATGATGACCGGCAGGCCCGGATGGCGGGCCTTCACGGCCTGCAGCAGGTCGATGCCGGATTCGCCCGGCATGCGGATGTCCGACACCAGCACCTGCGGCGTATCGGTTTCGAAGGCGGTCAATGCATCGCGCGCGTTGGCGAAGCTGCGGGTCTCCAGGCTTTCGCGCGCCAGGGCTTTTTCCAGTACCCAGCGGATCGATGCGTCGTCGTCGACAATCCAGATTGGTTTCATGTGTTCGTGGTTCCCGCAATATGGATGGTTCGGGGACTCACGGCGAATCCGCTGCCCGCGCTTATGGCAGGGGGAGCAGGATCCGGAAATCCGTCAGTCCAGGCCGGCTTTCGCACTCGATCACACCCAGGTGCTGCTGCACGAAGGTCTGCGCCAGCGTCAGCCCGAGGCCGCTGCCGCCTTCACGCCCGGAGACGAGCGGGTAGAAGATGCGGTCGCGGATCTCGGGCGCGATGCCCGGTCCATTGTCGATGATATGCAAATCTAATGCCAGCCCGTAGCGGACCTTGGCCAGGGTGACCTGGCGCGCCACCCGGGTGCGCAGCACGATCTCGGCGTCGCCCTGGGCGATGCGCTGCTTGAGGGCCTGGGCGGCGTTGTGGGCGATGTTCAGGACCACCTGGATCAGCTGCTCCATATCGCCCCTGAACTCGGGAATCGAGGCGTCGTAGTCGCGCCGGATGGTCAGGCCCGTGGGGAATTCGGCGAGGATCAGGCTGCGCACGCGCTCGCAGACCTCGTGGATGTTGACGTCGCCGACGATGTGCGGCTTGCGGTGCGGCGCCAGCAGGCGGTCGACCAGGGTCTGCAGGCGGTCCGCTTCCTTGATGATGACTTGCGTGTATTCCTGCAGTTCGAGCAGGTGGTGGGGCGGAAGCTCGAGTTCCAGCAGTTGGGCGGCGCCGCGGATCCCGCCCAGGGGATTCTTGATCTCGTGCGCCAGGTTGCGGATCAGTTCCTTGTTGGCCTGGCTCTGGTCGAGGATGCGCTCCTCGCGATCGAGCTTGAGCTGCTGGACGTTCTCGCGCAGCTCGATCAGCAGTACCCCCTCCCCCAGCGCGCTGACGATGGAGTTCACGTGCAGGGGTTCGCGGCCATTGCGCTGCAGGGCCAGGTCCTGGCGCAGGTCGGCGTACTGGTGGGCCAGCGCCTGGGCGCACAGGGCGCTGAGTTCCTGGCCGTTGGTGAACAGCTCGGTCAGCGGCGCGCGCTGCAGGGACTTGAGCGAGAGTTCGAGCAGGTTCTCGGCGGCCGGGTTCGCGTAGCGCACCTCGAACTCGGGGCCGACCAGCAGCACGCTGGAAGCCAGCAGGTCAAGGCCCGCATAGCGTGAATGGTCGCCTGGTTCGCTCATGTGCTCCTGTCTTATCTAGCGTTATCTGATATTTGTGATCTCGCGCTGCAGCGCTTCGATATTGCGTTCGGTGCGGCCGATCTCGTCGCGCATCGAGGCCACGCGCTCCTGGTACTTGGCGTAGTTGCGCTCGTTGCCCATGCGTTCGGGCTCGCCGCCGTTGAAGTCCTTGCGCAGGTCGGCCAGCTTTTTTTGCTCGGCGCGCAGCTCGTCGTTCAGGATCTCGCGGCGGTCGTCGTCGCGGGCGCGCTGCTGGGCGCTGTCCACGCGCGGGAAGCTGGCCGGGCTGGCGGTGGGCGCCGGACCGGTGCTGCCGCTGGCCCGCACGGCCGGGATCGGCGCGGAGGCGCGCACCGGCGCCGGCGCGCTCGAGAAGAAGCTCTCGAGCAGCTTGCAGCCCTTGCGGTTCTGGTCGGTGAATTCCACGCGTCCATGATCGTCCACGCATTTGTAGACGGCGCCCTGCGCCTGTGCCCCGTTGTGGAGCGCGAGGCCGACGGCAAGCACGGCGGCAAATCGGTAGAAGCTAATTGTCGTTCCCATCAGAAATCAATTTGCACAATAAACGTGCACACATTGTAGAACGGCCCGACTATACAGCAAGCATGAAAAAAGGCGGGGAAAGCCCTCGCTTTCCCCGCCTTTGTTACGAAGCCTTACGCACCTTGATGCATGGGCGCAACGGTTCCGTTGACCATTCGATTACGCCGAGTAGTACATGTCGAACTCGACCGGGTGCGGGGTCATGCGCATGCGCTGCACTTCGTTCATCTTCAGTTCGATGTAGGCATCGATCATGGCATCGCTGAACACGCCGCCGCGGGTCAGGAACTCGCGGTCCTTGTCCAGGGCCTCGAGTGCTTCTTCCAGCGAAGAGCACACGGTCGGGATCAGCTTGTCTTCTTCCGGCGGCAGGTGGTACAGGTCCTTGGTCGCGGCTTCGCCCGGGTGGATCTTGTTCTGGATGCCGTCCAGGCCCGCCATCAGCAGCGCCGCGAAGCACAGGTAGACGTTGGCCAGCGGATCCGGGAAGCGGGTTTCGATGCGGCGGCCTTTCGGGTTGGCCACGTGCGGGATGCGGATCGAGGCCGAGCGGTTGCGGGCCGAGTAGGCCAGCTTGACCGGGGCTTCATAGCCCGGCACCAGGCGCTTGTACGAGTTGGTGCCCGGGTTGGTGATCGCGTTCAGGGCACGGGCGTGCTTGATGATGCCGCCGATGTAGAACAGCGCGGTCTCCGACAGGCCGGCATAGCCGTCGCCTGCGAACAGGTTCTTGCCGTCCTTCCAGATCGACTGGTGCACGTGCATGCCCGAGCCGTTGTCGCCGTTCATCGGCTTCGGCATGAAGGTCGCGGTCTTG
>JBFLVV010000114.1:0-12085 GCA_040758275.1 Pseudomonadota bacterium | reverse complement strand
GTTTCGCTCCACGCTTCCTCCCCACGCTCGGTCGCCCTCACGCAGTTGCGCTTCACTTCGCTCGCTGTGGTCAGCTTACGGCGGGACTTTCACCCACAAGAGTGCGCCCATGCTGGGCGCACAACGAAAACGGCGAGCCTTGCGGCTCGCCGTTTTTGCTTCATGGGGGCCTGCGCCCCACGCTTTACGCCAGCAGCGCCTGGCCTACGCGCGGCGACGCCGTCACCGCCTGCGCTGCCTGGCGAACCTGGCCTGCATCGACCTGGAACACCGCCATCGCCGCGGTCAGCTTGGCGGCCTGCTCCTTCATCGCCTCGGCGGCTGCCGCCGCTTCCTCGACCAGGGCCGCGTTCTGCTGCGTCACGTTGTCCATCTCGACGACCGCCTGGTTGATCTGCTCGATGCCGGCGGTCTGCTCCGCGCTGGCCGAGCTGATCTCGCCCATGATGTCGTTCACGCGGCGCACGCTGTCGACGATTTCCTGCATGGTGGCGCCGGCTTCGGCCACCAGGCGGCTGCCGTTGGCGACCTTGTCCGACGAATCGTTGATCAGGTCCTTGATTTCCTTCGCCGCCGCCGCCGAACGCTGGGCGAGGTTGCGCACTTCGCTTGCCACCACCGCGAAGCCGCGGCCCTGCTCGCCAACGCGCGCCGCTTCCACGGCCGCGTTCAGCGCCAGGATGTTGGTCTGGAAGGCGATCCCGTCGATCACGCTGATGATGTCACTGATCTTGCTGGAGGAGGCGTCGATGTCGGCCATGGTGCCCACGACCTGAGCGATCACGGAGCCGCCTCGCTGCGCAACCTGCGAGGCGGCGTCCGCCAGGGCATTGGCCTGGCGGGCGTTGTCGGCGTTCTGCTTGACGGTCGAGGTCAGCTCTTCCATCGAGGAGGCGGTTTCCTCCAGCGAGGAAGCCTGCTGTTCGGTACGGCTCGACAGGTCCTGGCTGCCGGCCGCGACTTCCGACGCGGCCACGTTGATGGTGTCGGTGCCGCTGCGGACCGTGCCGACGGTGCGCGCCAGGTTCTCGTTCATGGTCTTGAGAGCCTGCAGCAGCTGGCCGACCTCGTCGCGCGTAGTGACGTCGATGCGGCTGGTGAGGTCACCGGCGGCAACCGTGTTCGCCACTTGCAGCGCACGCTGCACCGGCACCGTGATCGAACGGGTGATCAGCCAGGCGACCACGCCGGCCAGCGCCAGCGCCAGCGCGCCGAGCGCCCACATCAGGCGCGTGGTGTTCTCGTAGGTGCGCGTGGCTTCAGCGGCCTTTTCCATCGCGATCGACTTCTGCAGAGCAGCCTGCTCGTCCAGGGCCTTCCGCATGGCGGCCAATACCGGGCGCACCTCCTCGGCCAGGTGCTGCCGCGCTTCCTCGTCCAGGCCGTCATTGACGTGCTTGATCAGCTGCTCCTGGCCGGCGGTATAGCGCTGCGCATGCGAGTTCATCTCGGCCAGCAGCTGGCGCGCGCGCGGATGCTGCAGGGTACGGTCCAGCTCGGCGAGCAGGCGATCGACTTCCTTGCGCGACGCCAGGATTTCTTCGTGCTGCTTCTTGCGGTCTGCCTGCTCGCTGGTCAGCATCATGTTACGCAAGGCGATCGCGATATCGTTGACCTCGTCGATCACGCTGTTGGTCGCTTCGATGCGCGGCATGCGGTTATTGACGATCTCGTCGTTACCGTCGTTGATGCGGCCGAGCATATTGTTGCTCATCGCGACCATGCAGACGAGCATGGTGCAGATCGTGGCAAAGCCCAGCCCCAGGCGCTTGCCGATGTTCAGGTTTTGCAAGATTCATAGTTCTCTTTCTTCTGCGAGCAGCCCGCTCGCGGGGTGGATTAAGTTCAGGCGGCCTGCTTCATGGCCGCGATCAGGCCCAGCTGCTCGGAGCTCATCAGGCGGTCGATGTCGAGCAGGATCAGCATGCGCTCGTCGATCGTGCCCAGGCCGGTGATGTAGTCGCCGTCGGAGGTAGAGCCCATCTCGGGCGCCGGACGCACCTGCTCGGGTTCGAGGGTGACGACGTCGGAGACGCTGTCGACCACCATGCCGATCACGTGGTTCTTGATGTTCAGGACGATCACGACAGTGAACTGGTCATAGGTCGGCTCGCCCAGATTGAACAGGATGCGCATGTCCACGATCGGCACGATCGAGCCGCGCAGGTTCTGGATGCCCTTGATGCAGGCGGGCGCGCTCGGCAGCAGGGTCGGCTCTTCGTAGCCGCGGATCTCCTGCACTTTCAGGATGCTGATCGCGTACTCTTCCTTCCCGAGGCGGAAGGACAACACTTCGTTTTCTTCGGTCGTCTTGGCTGCGTCCATGGTGGGTTCCCCTAGTTCTTTCACTGAATTTAGTCAATTGCTGTAGCGCAACAATACATTACGTCCAAGTTGGTGCGGATGCGATAGAGAAGATGCAAGAGGGTGAAAATATTTCCCTTTCGCGGTGCGAAATATGGCGCAGGTACAACGTTTGGCCCGCATCCGGGCCGGGTGTCCATACAGAAGAGCTGGCACGCATCGTGCATGATCACTTTGGCACACCTGAAGGAGAGGCCATGATCATCCACCGACTCGACGCCTGCGCGATGCGCGCGCTGCGCTCGATGCTAGCGCCATGCAATCCCCTACCCTCCTGACCCTGACTGACCGCATTGGCCATGCGGCCCGGGTGCACGGCGTGCTGGCCCTGCCCTGGGAGCGGCGCGGACGGGCGCGTCTGCGTGCGCTGCTGGCCTCGGGTGAGGCGGTGACGCTGGCCATGCCGCACGGCAGCCGGCTGCGCCACGGCGACCTGCTGCGCGGTGACGATGGCCGCGTGGTGCGCATCGTCGCCGCCCCCGAGCCGACCTATGCGTTGCGCTCTCCCGACCCTGCCGTGCTGGCGCGCTGCGCCCTGCTGCTCGGCCGGCGCCGCATCGCCGCCGAGGTCTGCCCCTGGGGCCTGCGCATCCGTGCCATGCCCGCGCTGCGCGCCATGGTCGCCGCCATGGGCGCCAGCGTGCACGAAGAACTGGCGCCCTTCGAGCCGGAAGCGGAACCGGCCCACCATGCCGGCGCGCCCGGCCGGAACGGCGCGCCGGCGCTGGACATCGACGGTGCCTGAACGACCCTGTTTCGCTACACTGTAAAGACAGTACTCTGATGCAATGTCACGTAGAATCGTGCAACCGACCCTGGCGCCCATGATTACGTGACTTCAACTTCGATTGCCCGCAGACCCTTGCGGGCCTACCTCCTCTGGCTGGTCCTGGCGACCCTGCTCCCCGGCGTGGTCGGCGCCACCCTGCTGTTCGTCAACCAATACCAGAAAGGACGCGCCCAGGTCGAGCGCAAGACCCTGCAGACGGTGCGCGCACTGGTCAACAACGTCGATAACCGGCTGGGCAAGGCCCGCGCCATCGGCCAGTCCCTGTCGATCCTGAATGCGATCGCAGTCGCCGATTACCGGCTCGTGCACCGCCAGGCCAGCGAAGCGCTGGCGCTGTCCGGCGTCGGCATGAACCTGGTGCTGCGCGACCGCGGCGGCCAGCAGCTGGTCAACACCTCGGTCCCCTGGGGCACACCCCTGCCGGTCGACCGCAGCAGCTCCCTCGACAAGGTATTTGCGAGCGGCGAACCGGCGATCTCGAACGTGTTCGCGGGCCCGGTGTCGGGCCGCCCGACCGTCAGCGTGGACGTGCCGGTACGGGAGCACGGCGAGCTGCGTTACGTGCTCAGCATCCGCCTGCGACCGGAGTATTTCGCCGGCATCCTGACGCCGGAGTCGCTGCCGGAAGGCGCGACGGCCAGCATCTTCGACCGCGACGGCATCATCTTCATGCGCAACGTCCAGCCCGAGAAGAACATCGGCAGGCGCGTGACCCCTCCCCTGTATGCGGGCATCCTGCGCGCACCCGAAGGCGTGATCGATTCGCGCACGGCGGAGAACGTCCCGGTGCTGACGCACTTCTCGCGCGTCTCGTCGAGCGGCTGGGGCGTGGGCATCGGCCTGCCGCGCGCCAGCCTGCGCGCCGAGCTGACCGAGCAGCTCGCGCTGATGGCCGGCGTCGCCGTCGTACTGTTTGCGATCGGCCTGTGCCTGGCCTGGCTGATCGGCGGCCGGCTGGCGCGCTCGGTCCAGGCCCTGAGCGCGCCCGCCCTCGCCCTCGGCCGCGGCGTCCGCCCCCACACCACCGACGAGTTCTATGTCCGGGAAACCGCCGACGTGGCGGCCGCCATCCACGATGCCGCGCTTCTCCTCGAGCAGCGTTCGCTGGAACTCGCGGCCAAGGAGTCGGCGCTGCGCGAAACCCATATGCTGGCGCGCTTCGGCACTTGGCACTGGCGCCTCGGGCAAGAAGCCATCGAGGTCTCGGACTCGGTGCCGCACATCTTCGGCCAGGCGCTGCCGCCCTTCGCGCAGCAGCGCGGCACCCTGCTGCCGGAAGAATCGTGGGAACAGGTGCGGCGCCTGACCGGCGAGCTGGCGCGCGTGGGAGGCAGCGGCAAGCTGCAACTGAGCGCCCTGCATGCCGACGGCCACCGCATCTGGCTCGACTACCGCTGCGAGAGCGTGCACGGCCCGGACGGCGCCGTCGTCGCCCTGCGCGGCACCATGCAGGACGTGAGCGAGCGGGTACGCGCCGAGGAAGCGCTGCGCCAGGCCGACCAGCGCAAGAACGAATTCCTGGCCATGCTCGCGCACGAGCTGCGCAATCCGCTGGCGCCGATCGCATCCGGCGCCCAGCTGCTCGGCCAGGCCAGCCTGGACCCGGCGCGCGTCCAGCACATCAGCGCCATCATCGCGCGCCAGGCGCGCCACATGGCGGGCCTGGTGGACGACCTGCTCGACGTCTCGCGCGTGACCCGGGGCCTGGTGGTGCTGGCCAAGGAACGCACCGACCTGAATGCCGTGGTGCGCGACGCCGCCGAGCAGGTGCAGGCGCTGGTGCGCGACAAGCGCCACACCCTCGAGCTGCAGCTGCTGCCGCAGCCGGCCTGGGTGCTGGGCGACCGCAAGCGCCTGGTCCAGGTGGTCGGCAACCTGCTGCACAACGCCGCCAAGTTCACCGAGCCGGGCGGGCGGATCGAGGTCGCGCTGAGCGTCGACGCCGCCCAGCTGGCGCTGGCGGTGCGCGACAACGGCATCGGCATGCTGCCGGCGGAACTGGAGCGGGCCTTCGACATGTTCGTGCAGGGCGAACGCACGCCCGACCGCTCATTGGGGGGCCTGGGCATCGGCCTGGCGCTGGTGCGCAGCCTGGTCGAGCTGCACGGCGGCAGCGTCGGCGTGGCCAGCGCCGGCCACGGCATGGGCGCGATCTTCACGGTGCGCCTGCCGCGCCTGGAGGATGAGGAAGCGCCGCAGGAAGACGCCTCGAAGCTGGATGGACTTGCAGCCCGCGGCCTGCGGGTGCTGGTGGTGGACGACAATGTGGATGCGGCCCAGATCCTGGCCATGTACGTGGGCGCGCAGAGCCATGCGGTCGAGGTCCGCTACGAGCCGGAAAGCGCGCTGGCCCTCGCCCCCGGCTTCGCGCCCGAGGTCTGCCTGCTCGACATCGGCCTGCCCGGCATGGACGGGCACGAGCTGGCGCGCCGCCTGCGCCAGCTGCCGGGCACCCGCGGCGCCCTGCTGGTGGCGGTGACCGGCTATGGTCAGGAACAGGACCGCCTGGCCAGCGCGCAGGCGGGCTTCGACCACCACCTGGTCAAGCCGGTGGACATGGCGGCGCTGGAGGCGATCCTGCAGGGCGCGCCCGCGGTTCTGGCAGCGCGCCGCGCCGCGTAGACAGTCAGCGCTTGACGCTGCCGAAGGGATCGCCCTTCTTCCAGGCCGGCATGCCGGGCGCGTTCGCCACCGCATAGCCCAGGTTCAGGGTGAACTGGGCCTGCTGCACCATGCCCGACAGGTCCCAGTCGGCACGGTACTCGTCGCTCACCTGGTGGTAGTCCTTCTTGAAGCCGACCAGTTTCGCGCTCGACGCCGCGTGGTCGTGGGCGAACTCGAAGTGGCCGTCGCCCGAGAACACGGCCGAGCCCACGTTAAAGGCCGGCACGCCGGCCTTGGCGAAGTTGAAGTGGTCGGCGCGGAAGTAGGAGCCGGAGAGATCGGGAATGCCAGGCGCCAGCTTCAGGCCCATGCTCTTTGCCACCGTTGCCGCGGTGTCGTACAGGGTGCTGCGCTCGGCGCCCGGCACGCCGATGTCGCGCGTGCGGCCGGCGAAGTTCAGGCTGTCGAGGTTCAGGTCGGCCGCCGTTTTCGCCAGCGGCACCGCCGGGTTCTTCACGTAGGCGGCGCTGCCCAGCAGGCCGGCTTCCTCGGCGGCCGGCCACAGGAAGACCTGGGTGCGGCGCGCCGGCTTCTTCACGGCTTCAAGCGCCATCGCCAGCAGGGCCGCGGTGCCGGACGCGTTGTCGATGGCGCCGTTGTAGATGCGGTCCTTCTGCCCGGTGCTGCCTGCGCGCGCCTCGTCGTCCATGCCAAGGTGGTCCCAGTGCGAGGAATAGACCACCGCCTGCTCCTTCAGCTTCGGATCAAGCCCCGGCACCACGCCCGCCACGTTGTACTGCTCGACCTGGCGGATGCCGGACTTCAGGCCGACGCGCGCATTGATCTTCAGTTCCACTGGACGGAAGTCGCGGCGCTCGGCGCGGGCACGCAGCGCGTCGAGGTCGAAGCCGCCTGCCGCAAACAGGGTGCGCGCCATGTCCTCGTGCAGCCAGCCCTCGACCGGGTTGCCGGGGCCGGCCAGGCGGAAGCGCTCGTGCGAGAAGCCGTTGGCCGGCACGCTCCAGGGATAGGAGGACGAAGGCGTGGTGTGGATCAGGAGCGCCCCGGAGGCGCCCTTGCGCACCGCTTCCTCGAACTTGTAGAGCCAGCGGCCGTACCAGGTATAGGCCTTGCCGGCGAAGCGGTCCGGTTCCTCGCTGGTGGGCTGCGGGTCATTGACCATCATGACCAGGATCTTGCCCTTGACGTCCACGTCCTTGTAGTCGTCCCACTTTTCGTCGGGCGCCGACACGCCGTAGCCCACGAACAGCAGCGGCGCCTCGAAGGCGAGGCTGGTGCGCCCGCTGGAGGTGCCGAACACGATGTCCTTGCCCAGCACCGGCTCGATGCGCTTGCCGCCCGCCTCGAACACCACGCTGCTGCCCGGCAGCAGGCGGGTGCCCTCGATCTCGACCTTCTGGCGGTAGCTGTTCCCGAAGGCGGGCTTGAGACCGATGAGGGCGGCCTGGGTCTCGAGGTAGCGCACGGTGAGGTCTCCGCCGCGCTGGCCGGTGCCGCGGCCTTCGAAGAGGTCGTCGGCCAGCAGGGACAGGTGGGCGCGCAACACGGGCTCGGAGACCGCCGGGGCCTGGGCAAGGACGGCGCCGGACAGGGGCAGACTCAGGGAGACGGCAAGGGCAAGCGGGGAAAGTCGCATTCTTTATTCCGTTCGAAAAGCGGATTGGCAAACGAGCATGATAACCCACCATACATACACCATGCGCCCGCAATTGCCGGCCTGGGCGGAGCGCGTCATACTTGTCCAATTACTCAAGAGGGACACCATGAGCATCTCGCGCCGCACCACCATTTCGCTGCTAGCCGCCCTGCCCCTTGCCGCCCACGCCAATCCAGAAAAGAAGGACAATCCGCCCATGTACGGTTTGATCGGAAAGATGCGCGCCCAGCCGGGCCAGCGCGAGGCCCTCATCGCCATCCTGCTCGAGGGTACGGCGTCCATGCCGGGCTGCCTGAGCTACGTGATCGCGAAGGACAAGCTTGATGCGGATGCGCTCTGGATCACGGAAGCCTGGGATAGCCAGGCCAGCCACAAGGCCTCGCTGTCGCTGCCTGCGGTGCAGGCTGCGATTGCCAAGGGAAGGCCGCTGATCGCCGGTTTCGGCGAGCGCTTCGAGACCGAACCGGTGGGCGGCCAGGGACTGGCTTCGCGCTGATCAGGCGGCCGTGGGCGCGCCGTTGAAAGGCCGCGCGTCCATGGGAATGTCGATCACGAAGACGGTGCCGTCCTCCTGCGAGGAGGACATCAGCACGCTGCCGCCGTGCGCCTCGGCCACGCGCCGCACATAGGGCAGGCCCACGCCCCAGCCCCCGCCCGGCCCCTGGCTGCCGGCGCGCCGGTAGAGCTGGAAGATGCTCTCGCTGTCCTCGGGCGCGATCGGATCGCCCTGGTTGTGCACCATGACCTGGACCCGCTCGGGCGTGGTCGACACGGAGAGCCGGACCGGCGCATCGGCGGCGCCGTACTTGATCGCATTGTTGAGCAGGTTCTCGACCGCGCGCCGGATCGCGTCGCGGCACCACCAGCCCTCGATGGGCTCCTGCTCGAGACGCAGCTCTACAGCGTGGACCACTTCGGCCGATTGCGCCACCTCGCGCACCAGCGCCGCCATGTCGACCCGTTCGATGGCGAGCCGCACGGCGCCGGTCTTGCAGAAGGCGATACGGTCGAGCAGCTCGCGCGTCATGCCGTCGATGCGCTGGGTGCTGGCAACGATCTTCTCGGCAAATCGGCGCACGCTGGGGTCGTTAGACGTATGGTTGATCATCTCGGCCGCCATCTGGGCGGTCGACAGCGGCGTGCGCAGATCATGCGCCATCGAGGCCACGAACTGCTCGCGCAGCGCGGCCTGCACCACGGTGAAGGCGTTGGCGCTTTCGCGGATGGTGGCGTCGATATGGGCCGACAGGACGGCCTGTTCGCCGGCTTCCAGGCTCACGCCATGGCGCGCCAGCTCGCGGAACAGGCTGTCGCGGAAGATCTGCAACTCGTGGATGACGGCCGTGGCGTCGTAATCCGTCATGCGGGCGCGCTCGCCCCCGTGCTCGCTGGCCACGGCGCCCAGGTCGTTGACGACGCGCGCGGTGTAACCGGGCGTGAGCAGGGCCGCCAGGGTGTCGAAATAGGCCGGCAGCGTGTTCCCGAGGATGGGCAGCGGCAGTTCCCGCGCCTGCGGCACGGTGCCGCGCACCTGGTCCATCCAGGCTTGAGCACCTCGCTCCGCACGCCCAGCATGGCGCGGGTGGTGGGCGACAGCCCGGGATCAAGGGGTGACAGGTGTCCGGTAAGGTTCTCGCTCATGCCTTGGGTAACCGTGCTCGCGTTAGCAAAAAGGAACGTGATCCCAGTCTACCTGACGGTGTTTACCCATGGCGCGTGAATGCGCCGGCCCTGCCGGCAGAGCTGTCAGCTCAGCCGACCGACTTGAGGTACTGCATGTATTTGGCGACGCCGCCCGCCACATCGGTGAAGGGCTCGGTGTAGCCGGCGGCGCGCAGGGCCTGGACGTCGGCCTGGGTGAAGCTCTGGTACTTGCCCTTCAGCTTATCGGGGAAAGGCAGGTATTCGAGCAGGCCCTTTTCGACGATCTGTTCCAGCGTCAGCGGCGCATTGCCCTCGTTGGCCAGGGCATTGACCGTGGCGACGGCCAGGTCATTGAAAGGCTGGGCGCGGCCGGTGCCGAGGTTGTAGATGCCGCGCTTGTCCGGGTTATCGAGGAAGAACAGGTTCACCTTAACGACGTCCTCGACGTAGACGAAGTCGCGCATCTGGGTGCCGGCCTCGTAACCGTCATTGGCGCCGAAGAGCTTGACCTTGCCCTCTTTCTGGAACTGGTGGAACTGGTGGAAGGGGACCGAGGCCATCGTGCCTTTGTGGCCTTCCAGCGGACCGTAGACGTTGAAGTAGCGCAGGCCGACGACCTGGGAACCCGTCTGCATGCCATGCTGCTGCCAGTAGCGGCGCATGTACTGGTCGAACAGGAATTTCGAGTAGCCGTAGACGTTCAGCGGGCGCTCGTGCTGGCGCTCTTCCTTGAACACCGTGCCGCCGCCGTAGACGGCCGCCGACGAGGCGTAGATGAAGGGAATGCGCTCGCGCTGGCAGTATTCGAACAGCGCGATGGTGTACTCGTAGTTATTCCGCATCATGTAGCGGCCGTCGGTCTCCATGGTGTTGGAGCAGGCGCCCTGGTGCAGGACGGCGCTGAATTTGCCGTCGAATTCGCCGGCCTTCAGGCGGACCAGGAAGTCTTCCTTGTCCGCGTAGTCCGCCACTTCGGCGTCGACGATGTTCAGGAATTTGTCCGGCCGCGACATGTTATCGACGGCGAACACGCTGAAGGGCTTGCGCTTGGAGAGCGCGTGGACCAGGTTGGCTCCGATGAAGCCTGCTGCGCCAGTAACTAGAATCATTGTGGACCTCTTCTCTCGTTCGTTCAGGCGGCAGCCAGCATCGGCTGCAGCGGTTGCCATGCATCGTTTGGCAGGATCTGTTTCATGCAGTTCTGGTGGCCCAGCGGGCACTCGCGCTGCTGGCAGGGCGAGCACTCGATGTGCAGCCACAGGATCTTCGCCAGTTCGGACAGCGGCGGCGTGTGGCGCGGGTCGGTCGGGCCGTAGATCGCGACCACGGGACGCCCCAGCGCGGCGCCGATGTGCATCAGGCCGGAGTCATTGGTCACCACGGCGGCGGCGCGCGAGATCAGGGCGATCGCTTCGCTGAGCGAGGTCGAGCCGGCGAGGTTGTGCGCTTCCGGCACCAGGGCGGTGATCTCGTCGCAGACGGCGCGGTCTTTCGGGGAGCCGAGCAGCAGGATCTGCGCATCCGGGCGATTCGCGCGGATGGTTTTCGCCAGCTCGGCGAAGTACGGGGCGGGCCAGCGCTTGGCCGGGCCGAACTCGGCGCCGGGGGCGAAGGCAACGTAAGTCCCTGCGGGCAGGCCGAGGCGGGCGATGGCGGCGTCGGCTTCAACCGGGTCGACGGTCATCTCCGGCTCGGGGAGTTTTTCGGGGCGCGGCAGATTGCGCACCGGCTTGTCGGCCAGCGCCGCGTAGAACTGGGCCATCGGACGCGGCGCGTCTTTCTCGTCGTGGTGCATCACGTTGACCAGGCCGTAGCGCATCTCGCCCTTGTAGCCGACGCGCCGCTTAATGCTGGCCAGCCAGGGAATCAGGGCGAACTTGAGCGTGTTCGGCAGCACGTAGGAGTCTGCGTAACCGCGCGCTTTGAGCATCTTCGCGAACTCCTTGCGCTCCTTCCACTGCAGCGAGCCGTGCTTGAAGGGCGACTCGATGACCGTGTCCACTTCGCGCATCGCGCGCCACACCGGCGCCACCCAGGTCGGGGCCAGCACATCGATCGGGCGGTCGGGATGCAGCTCGCGCAGGCGGCGCAGCAGCGGCTGGGCCATCACGGCGTCGCCGATCCAGTTGGGGGAAATGACAAGGGTGCGCAACATGGGTTCTCGTGAGAGCGGGGTGGTGACCCGCGATTATAACAACCGCGGGGCCGCCTCAAGTAGCCTCCAGGCGCCATCCGCCCTTCCCTGCTATCAAGCGATGGGTCAGTTTCAAGCGTTCCAGGAAGACCTCGTCGTGCGAGACGACCACCAGGGCGCCGGCATACTGAGCCAGCATGGACTCCAGGGCTTCAAGCGAGGCCAGGTCCAGGTGGTTGCCCGGCTCGTCGAGCAGGAGCAGGCGCGCGGGCGGGTCGGCGTAGAGGGCGCAGGCCAGCGCGGCCTTGAGGCGTTCGCCTCCGCTCAGCAGGCGTGTCGGGAGCGAACCCTTGCGGGCGTCGAGGCCGATCTGGGCCAGGTAGGTGCGCAGGCGGTCGGGGGCGACCGCGCGGTTGGCGGCCAGGAGCTGCTCAATGGCGCTGCTTTCCGGGTCGAGCGTGGCCAGGCGCTGGTCGAGCCAGGCGCAGGCGGGGTCGCGGCTTGCCTGTCCGGCCAAAGGCTCGATCTGACCGGCGATGACTTTCAACAGCGTCGACTTGCCGCTGCCGTTCGGGCCGGTGATGCCGATGCGCTGCTGGCCGGTGACGATCAGGTCGATCCGGCGCAGGGCTGGTGGAGCGAAAGGCAGCTCGACGTCTTCCAGCTGAGCCACGCGGCGCTGGGCGGCCGTGCTGAGTTGCGGGCCTTGGAGGCGGATCGTCGCGTCTTCACGCAGCTGCTCTGCGGCGCCGCGCACCTGTTCGCGGTGCTGCTGGCGCGTTTCCTCGAGCCGCTGTTGCAGGCGTCCGCCGCTGTTTTCGCTTCGCTCTTTCTGGCGTCCCAGCAGGATCTTCGCCTGGTTGGCGGTCTT
>JBFLVV010000113.1:0-12115 GCA_040758275.1 Pseudomonadota bacterium | reverse complement strand
CACGGCGTGATGGCCGTGGCGCTCGACGTGACGCATGCGCGCAAGCGCCGCGCGGGCGGGACGCAGGACCCGTCCTTGTGGGCTGCCGCCTGCCAGGCCGGGCGCCCCGCGTCCGGCGCGCAATGATTCGGATGCTCGGCGTTGCCATGCCAGGCAGGAACGGCGGGCGACTCGTCCGGTACACTCGTCCCTTGCGGTCGTGTACCCAGTACGTTCTTGTAAGCCGATGCATCACCAGCAACCAGACCCGACAGGCATAGATGAACATTGACCAGCGCAACGCACTGCCCGACGGCGAAGTGCCCCACACCGTCAGGTTCTACGACGACGACATTTCATTGCAGGACGAGGTGGGCGGCTTCGTCGACGCGGCGCTGGCCTCCGGGGGCGCCGCCATCGTGATCGCCACGCCGGAACATTGCGCCGGCATCCGGCGCCGCGTCACCGCCCCCGAGCGCGTGGTCTTCCTCGACGCCGAAGAGACCCTCGGGCGCCTGCTGGTCGAGGGCTGGCCCGACGAGGCGCGCTTTCGCGCCGTGATCGGCCCGGTGCTGGCCAAGGCCGCGCAAAGCGGCGGCCCGGTGCACGCCTTCGGCGAGATGGTTGCGCTGCTGTGCGCCGAGGGGCGCTACCAGGCCGCGGTGCGGCTCGAGCAGTTATGGAACCTGCTGGCCGCGGACTACCGCTTCGCGCTGTTCTGCGCCTATCCGTGGCGCCTGTTTCCGGACCCCACCCAGGCCGAGGCCTTCGAGCAGGTCTGCGCCGAACATGGCCGCGCCTGCACCCGTACGGCGCACGGCGCGGACCGCGACCTGAAGGGCCGTTCGCTGGAACATGCGCACCTCGAACAGAAAGCCGCCGCCCTCGAAGCCGAGGTGCTGCGGCGCAAGGAGGGGCAGCTGCGTGCCGAGCGCGAGCTGCGCTGGCAGGAACGCGAGCTGGCCGACTTCGTCGAGAACGCGGTCGAGGGCCTGCACCGCGTCGGCCCCGACGGCACCATCCTGTGGGCCAACCGCGCCGAGCTGCAGCTGCTCGGCTACAGCCGGGACGAGTACGTCGGCCGCAACATCGCCGAGTTCCACGTCGACGCCGACGTCATCGACGGCATCCTGTGCACGCTGAAGTCGGGCAAGGCGCTGTACGACCAGCCGGCGCGCCTGCGCTGCAAGGACGGATCGATCCGCCACGTGCGCATCCACTCCAACGGCTGCTTCGAAGACGGCGAGCTGCGCTATACCCGCTGTTTCACGCGCGACGCCACCGAGCGCCACGAGCGCGACATCGCCCTTGCGCAGCGCGATGCCATGCTGCTGAACGCGCCGGTGGCCGCGGCGCTGCTGGATGCGCCCGGGCTTCGCTTTCGCCTTGCGAACCGGCGCTTCTGCGAGCTGGTGGGGCGGCACGACCCGACCGGCGCCCACTTCGCCGACGCATTCCCGCAGTTGCGCCGCAGCGAGGTCGAGGCGGCGCTCGCGCAGGTGCTGGAGACCGGCCGGCCCTACTGTGCCGAAGAGCTGGCCCTGGTCCTGCCCGATGCCGGCGGCACGCCCGTCGAGCGCTTCTTCAAGGTCGACCTGGAGGCCCTGGGCGGCGCCGGCGGCGTTTGCGAAGGCGTGATGGTGGTCGTCGTCGATATCACCGAACACGTGCGCAACCGGCGCGCCATCGAGCGCGCCCACCGCGAGCGCGAGCAGCTGCTGCGCGAGCTGACCTCGGCCAGCCAGGCCAAGGACGAGTTCCTGGCCATGCTGGGCCACGAGCTGCGCAACCCCCTGTCGCCGATCGTCACCGCGCTGCAGCTGATGCGCATGCGCGGCGAGGGCGAACATGTGCGCGAGCGCGACATCATCCAGCGCCAGGTCGACCACCTGGTACGGCTGGTGGACGACCTGCTCGACGTCTCCCGCGTCACCCGCGGCAAGGTCGAGCTGCGCATCGAGCGCGCCGAGCTGGCGCAGGTGCTCGCCAAGGCGGTCGAGATGGCCAGCCCCCTGCTCGAGCAGCGCCGCCACCGCTTCGACCTCGAGGTCGAGCCCGATCTCTGGTGGGAGGGCGATCCGGTGCGCCTGGCGCAGGTGGTGTCGAACCTGCTCACCAACGCGGCCCGCTATACCGAGCCGGGCGGCCAGGTGCGCCTGCGCGCGCGGCGCGTGGAAGACGAGGCCGGCGACGCGGTCGAGATCAGCGTGCGCGATACCGGCATCGGCCTGGCGCCCGGCATGCAGGAGCAGGTCTTCCACCTTTTCTTCCAGGGAAAGCGCAGCGTCGACCGTGCCGAGGGCGGCCTCGGGATCGGCCTGGCCTTGGTCAAGAACATCGTCGAGCTGCACGGCGGCACGGTCGAGGCGCGCAGCGACGGGCGCGGCAAGGGCAGCGAATTCCTGGTGCGCCTGCCGCTGCACCGCGCGGCGCACCAGCCGATGCCGGCGGCGCCGCATGCGCTTCCGTCCGCGGCCGCGCAGCCGCTCGCGCCGCGCCGCGTGCTGCTGGTCGACGACAACGTCGACGGCGCCGTGACCCTGGGCCGCCTGCTGGGCGCGCTCGGGCACACGGTCGAGGTCTGCCACGACCCCGTGACGGCGCTGGAGATCGTCGCCCGCCTGCGCCCGGAAGTGGCCCTGCTCGACATCGGCCTGCCGGTGCTGGACGGCTACCAGCTGGCCGCGCGCATCCGCGCGCTGCCCGAAGGCCAGGCCTGCCGCCTGGTCGCGCTCACCGGCTATGGGCAGGACGCGGACCGGGCGCGCAGCCAGGCGGCCGGCTTCGAGCGCCACCTGGTCAAGCCGATCAGCCCGGACGAGGCGGCGCGGGTGGTGGCCGGTTTACAATAGGCGTTTTTCGAACCAACAGGAGAAGCACGTGAGCGATCTGCGCCAGGAATTTATTGCATTTTCGGTCGAGGCCGAGGTATTGAGGTTCGGCGAGTTCACGACCAAGGCTGGCCGCCTGTCGCCGTACTTCTTCAACGCCGGCCTGTTCCACGACGGCGCCACGCTCGGCAAGCTGGCCCAGTTCTATGCCCAGACCCTGCTCGATTCGGGCGTCGCCTTCGACATGCTGTTCGGGCCGGCCTATAAAGGCATCACGCTCGCCAGCGCGACCGCCGTGGCGCTGGCCGCCAAGGGCCGCAACACCTCGTTTGCCTACAACCGCAAGGAAGCCAAGGACCACGGCGAGGGCGGCACCATCGTCGGCGCCAAGCTGGCCGGCAAGGTCGTCATCATCGACGACGTGATCTCGGCCGGCACCTCGGTGCGCGAATCGGTCGACATGATCCGCGCCGCCGGCGCCGAGCCGGCCGCCGTGCTGATCGCGCTGGACCGCATGGAGCGCTCCGGCAAGGACGGCGCCCTGTCCGAGCACTCGGCGGTGCAGCAGGTGTCGCAGGAATTCGGCATCCCCGTGATCGCGATCGCCAACCTGGACGACCTGTTCACCTATCTGTCGAACGGCGCGGCCAGCGCCGACCTCGGCGCCCACAAGGACGCCGTCGCGGCCTACCGCACGCGCTACGGCGTCTGATCAGTCGGGTTCGATCAGCTCGAACCTTGCCTTTTGCAAGGCGCTGCCGGGCTTCCAGGGCGGATTGATCACGGTGATGTCGCGCACGCCGAATTTTGCGAATCCTTCGAGCGAGTAGGTCCAGCCCAGCACGTTCGGGTCCGCAGCGTAGCGTTGCTGGTAGCGGTCCTGCTGGCCGAGTGTGGACAGGTCTTCGCGCACGCCCAGCCAGCGCAGGTAGGCGCGCTCCTGTTCGCCATCGGTCCGGATGGATTTGTCGAGGTCGTCCAGGAAGGCCTTGCGCTGCGCGGGCGGCATCGCATCGACCATCTTCTGGGTGTCGTCGGTGAATCCATATTGCCCGCTGCTCGGACCGCCGTGGTAGCCGATCACTGCAAAATTGCTGACCACCTTGCGCCGCGCGGCGGGGAACACATAGTTCGCGCACGAGGACATGCAGTATTCCATCACCTTGATGTCGAGCCCCCGCTCGCGCACCCAGCGCCCGAGCGGCATGCCCGCCGTGACCGGGCCGCCCTTGCTGCGGATCGACAGCACCGTCGGCTTGACCGCCAGGCTGTCGTAGAGGGCGAACAGGCGCTTGTTCGCGTCCTCGTTCACGCCACCGATGTAATTCAGTTGTTCATTCTCGAGAAAGACCTGGGTCGTCTCGGGGGCGGAGCGTGCAGGCGGACTGGCGAGCACGGAAAGCAGGACGAGAAAAGCAGCGTGGCGCATTGGTGGCTTTCGAGAAGAGATCAGGCGATTATAGTCAGCGCGCCTGCCCCGAAAACTCACCGATGTCCACGGCGAGGCCACACGGCGCCGCCTGTCGCAGCCGCTACGGTTTCCGGGCTTGCGGCTGCTTTCCGGGGGACGGCCCGCCGCGCATCAGGAAGCGCGCCAGCGCATGGAAGGCAGGCAGCGAGGTGGGGTCGTTCGCGGCGTTCGCCGCCTCCGGGTGGCTGGCGAAGCGCGCGATGACCATTTCGGCCGCCGGGTCGATGTAGAGCGCCTGGCCGTGCACGCCGCGCGCCATGAAGGCCCCGTGCTCGTTGTGCGTCACCCACCACATGCTGCGGTAGGTCCAGCCCGGGAGCAGCTTGTAGCCGGCAGCGGCGAAGCGGTGCGGATCGGCCCCTTTGCGAATGTCCGCGACCGCCGCCTTCGGAACGATCTGCTGCCCGTTGAAGCGGCCGTCGTTGCGCATCATCTCCCCGAACTTCGCCAGGTCGCGCAGCCCCGTGTTCAGTCCACCGCCGGCGAACGGCGTCCCGGTCGAATCGACCGACATATAGGCGTCCTGCCCGGCGCCCAGCCGGCTCCAGATGCGTTCGGAGAGCAGCTGGGCGACCGAGCGCCCGCTCGCGCGCGCCAGCACCCATCCGAGCGCATCGGTATTGGCGGTACGGTAGTGGAAGGCTTCGCCGTGCATCCCTTCGGGCTGGACGGTCTGCAGGAACTCGTAATAGGAACGCGGCCCCGCGTAGTCCTTCGGTTTCGGCAGGGGATTGCCGGCTGCGGCGTGCATCCAGACTTCCGCCTTCGGATCGGCGTAGTCCTCGCTGAAACGGATGCCGGTAGTCATGTCCATCAGCTGGCGCACGGTGGCATTACCGAACGCCGAGCGCTTCAGTTCCGGCACATACTCCAGCACCTTGCGCTCCGGCTGCAGCGTGCCCTCCGCCACCATCATCGCGGCCAGCGTGCCCACGAAGGTCTTGGTGACCGACATCGCGCCGTGCTGCCCCTCGGGTGTCAGGACGCCGAAGTAGCGCTCGTAGACCGTGCGGCCCCGATGCAGCACGATGATGCCGTCGGTGTAGTTGGCCAGCAGCGACTCCTGCCAGCTCATCGGGCGATCGCTGCCGATGGGCAGGAAGCGCAGCGCATCGATGTCCTCGCGCAGCGATTGCGCGAGCACCAGCGGCGCGCCGATGCCGCGCGAGACGTTCACGGTCGGCATCAGCAGGACCGGGGCCCCGCTTTCAGGCGGCGGCCGGAAGCTGCCCATACAGGGCCAGCTGGTCGGCCAGCGCTTTCCGGAAGGCCGGGCGTTCCATGCAACGATCGCGGTAGGCGCTCAGCCTGCCGAAGCGCTCGACCAGGCCCATGCCGTCCAGCAGGCGCAGCACGGTGCACATCAGGATGTCGGCCACGCTGAATTCACCCGTCAGCCAGTCGCGGCCTTCGAGCCAGTCGTCGAGGTCGCGCAGGCGCTTCAATGCCATCTCTTCGGCCGAGGGACGGGCGCCGGCGACCCAGTCTTCGCCGGCGTGGAACAGGTCGAGGGTCACGAGTTCGGCCAGGTAGGGTTCCACCGAATTGAGGGACGCGAACATCCACACCGTCACCTGCGCGCGGGCATTGGCCTCCTGTGGCAAGAGGGCAGGGGAGCGCTCGCCCAGGTGCAGCAGGATCGCGCCGGATTCGAACAGCGTCAGGTCGCCATCCTGAAGCATCGGGATCTGGCTGAAGGGCTGTTCCTTGCGGTAGGCGGGCTTTGCCGCGTCCTCGAAATCGAGCAGCCGCAGGCTGTAGGGCAGGCCCGCCTCCTCCAGCGCCCAGCGCACGCGCAAGTCGCGCACATAGCCGGCGGCAAACGACGGGACGCTGCGGAAAGTAGTCAGGGTAATCATCTCGTCTCCTCCTTGTGGTGTGGTGAAGACGAGGATGCGCGGGGCCATATTATGTTCAAGAACATAATATCGATCGGAGGATAATGGTGGCTGGAGGAGAATCGACATGCCCTACAGCAGCGAGCACAAGGCCCAGACCCGCGAGCGCATCGTCAGCGCCGCGCGCAGGCTGTTCAACCGGCACGGCTTCGAGCAGGTGTCCATCGACCGCGTCATGCTCGAAGCCGGCCTGACGCGCGGCGGCTTCTATCACCACTTCGGCAGCAAGGACGAGCTCTACGCCGCCGCCGTGGCCAGCTTCACCAACTGCAATCCTTTCCGCGCCGATCTCGAGAGCAGCCCCATGCCCGCGCCCGGCGAGCTCGCGCGCATGCTGCTCGACGTCTACCTGAGCGACAAGGTGTTCGACAATGTCGACTTCCACTGTCCGCTGTACGCCCTGCCGGGCGACGTGGCGCGGGCCGGGCTGTCGCCGCAGAAGGCCTATACGCAGCTGATCCGCAACCTGACCCAGGTCTACGCCAGCGCACTGGCGGGTGTGCCGAACGGCGAGCAGCGGGCCCAGGCCATCGTGTCCCTGTGCGTGGGCGGCATGGTGCTGGCGCGCACGACCGACGATCCGGCGCTGCGCCGCTCCCTGCGTGCGGCGGCGCGCGAGCAGGCGCTGGCCCTGCTGTCGGCCGACAGCGAATGCGGCGCCTGTAAATAGACGAAGCCGCTATTTCGCGCCGTTCTATGCGGGGTAAATACATATATTCCGTGTTGCTGAAAATAAATATAATTCCCAGCCGTCGTTTCGACGGAAAAATCCGGATCGTCCTGGACGATTCGAAACCAATAAAACTGGGGAATTGAATGTTTTCAGCTATTAAACGCATCGTACCGCTCGTGCTGATCGCCGGCGCGATGGCGCTGACCAGCGGCTGTGCCGTGAATCGGGCCACCGCATCGCTGTCGCCGGGCGCCGACCTGTCCAAAGTGAAGACCGCTTACGTGGTCAAGCACGATAACGACAAGTACAAGGTCAATGAAATCATCCGCTCGAAGCTCGAGAAAAAGGGCTATGCCGTCACCACCGGCACCCAGGCCGCTGCGCCGGCCGCGACCGATATTTCGGTGACCTATATCGATAAATGGATGTGGGACATCACCATGTACATGGTCGAATTGACGATCGATTTCCGCGATCCGAAAACGAATTTCCCGCTTGCGACCGGCAATTCCCTGCACACCTCGCTGACGCGCAAATCGCCGGACGCAATGGTGGACGAAGTGCTGAATAACATCCTTTCCGCACCAAACAAATAAAACCAAAGACCAAGCAGGAATACAGAACATGACGAACAAGATGACTTCCACTTTCCGCCGCCTCGCATCGCTGTCGGCCCTGTGCGTGTTCGCAGCCCTGACCGGCTGCGCCTCGCAGATGACTTCCCAGGAAATGACGCCGCCGCAGGTGGCGGCAGCCAAGCAGCACCCGCAGTCGGTGAACGTCGCTGTGCTGCCGATGACGAAGAAGGATCCGGTCGCGGAGACCATCGCCGCCGAGCAGCTGCGCACGGCAATCGGTGAAGCCATCGTCGCCTCGAAGACCTTCGCGGACGTGAAGAAGGACGGCGGCGACTACCAGCTGGCGGTCCAGATCTTCAATCTGCAGTACCCGATGTTCGGCGTGTCGATGACCTCGAAGATCGAGATCGGCTGGACCCTGAAGCGCGCAGACAACGGCGCCGTCGTGTGGCAGGAGGCGATCACCACCGAACACACCACCGGCGGCACCGAGGCCTTCGTGGGCGCGGAACGCCTCAAGATGTCGATCGCCGGCGCGATCCGCAAGAACATCGCCACCGGCCTGCAGAAAATCTCGGCCCTGAGCCTGTGATGTTCGTAGGGTGGGCCTGGGCGGCCCCGCGAGTCCTCCGCCCACGCGTTCGACTCACGATGTGATTCAGGCGACGCATCTGCCATTTGAACGCGTGGGCAAAGGATTGCCCACCCTACAACGGCGAAAAAAAAACCGGAGCATGCTCCGGTTTTTTTATTGAGGACAGGCGGCTTAGCCTGCCAGCTTCTTCTTCAGCAGCTCGGTCACCTGGGCCGGGTTGGCCTTGCCCTTCGAGGCCTTCATGGCCTGGCCGATCAGCGCATTGATCGCGGCTTCCTTGCCGGCGCGGTACTGCTCGACCGACTTGGCGTTGGCGGCCAGGACTTCGTCGACGATGGCTTCCAGCGCGCCCGTGTCCGAGATCTGCTTCAGGCCCTTCTGCTCGATCACGGTGTCCGCCAAGTTGGCATCATCCGACCTGGCTTCCCACATGGCCGCAAACACTTCCTTGCCTGCCTTGTTCGAGATGGTGCCGTCGGCGATGCGCTTGAGCAGCAGGGCCAGCTGGGCGGCGGAGACCGGCGACTGGTCCAGCTCCACGCCTTCGCGGTTCAGGGTCGACGACACGTCGCCCATCATCCAGTTCGCGGCCGCCTTGGCGTTTTCCTTGCCCGCAGCGGCCACCACGGCTTCGTAGTAGGTTGCCATGGCCTTGGAGGAGGTCAGCACCAGGCTGTCGTACTCCGGCAGGCCATACTCGCCGGTGAAGCGCGCACGCAGGGCGCCCGGCAGCTCGGGCATCTCGCCCTGGATGCGCTCGATCCAGTCCTGGCCAATCACGAGCGGCGGCAGGTCCGGGTCCGGGAAGTAGCGGTAGTCCTGCGCGTCTTCCTTGGTGCGCATGGAGCGGGTTTCCTTCCTGTCCGGATCCCACAGGCGGGTCGCCTGGATCACCTTGCCGCCGTCTTCGATCAGCTCGATCTGGCGCCGCACTTCGTAGTGGATCGCCTCTTCCATGAAGCGGAAGGAGTTCAGGTTCTTGATCTCGCAGCGGGTGCCGAATTCCTTCTGGCCCATCGGGCGCACCGAGACGTTGACGTCGCAGCGGAAACTCCCTTCCTGCATGTTGCCGTCGCAGACGCCCAGCCACACGACCAGCGAGTGCAGAGCCTTGGCGTAGGCGACCGCCTCGGCCGCGCTGCGCATCTCCGGCTCGGACACGATCTCGAGCAGCGGCGTGCCGGCGCGGTTCAGGTCGATGCCGCTCATGCCGGCATAGTCCTCGTGCAGCGATTTGCCGGCGTCTTCCTCGAGGTGGGCGCGGGTCAGGTTGACCGTTTTCGTCTCCAGCTTGCCGTCCTTCTCGTAGGCGAAGCTGATGGTGCCGCCCTGGACCACTGGGTCTTCGAACTGGCTGATCTGGTAGCCCTTCGGCAGGTCGGGGTAGAAGTAATTCTTGCGGGCGAAGACCGACTGCGGCGCGATCTTCGCGCCGACGGCCAGGCCGAAGCGGATCGCGCGCTCGACGGCGCCGCGGTTCAGGACCGGCAGCACGCCCGGCAGCGCCAGGTCGACGGGGCTGGCCTGGGTGTTCGGCTCGGCGCCGAAGCGGATCGAGCTGCCGCTGAAGATTTTCGAGTTGGTCGTGAGCTGCACGTGGTTCTCAAGACCGATGACGACTTCCCATTGCATGATGTGTTCTCTCTTTGTTCTGTGGCTGCGCTGGCGGGAGTTGAACGCGTGGGCGGGGGACCGCCCACCCTACGTTAGACGCTTTCCGGGGCGCGCTGGTGCCAGTCGGTGACCTGCTGGTACTGGTGCGCGATGTTCAGCAGCTTGGCCTCGGCAAAGTAGTTGCCGATGATCTGCAGGCCGACCGGGCGCTTGGCGTTCTTCTCGCCGGCGCCGAAACCGCAGGGGATCGACATGCCCGGCAGGCCCGCCAGGCTGGTCGACAGCGTGAAGATGTCGGCCAGGTAGTTCGCCACCGGGTCATTGGCTTTCGAACCCAGGTCCCAGGCCACGGTCGGGGCCACCGGGCCCATGATGACGTCGCACTTGTCGGCGAACGCTGCCTGGAAGTCGTCCGCGATCAGGCGGCGGATCTTCTGGGCCTGCACGTAGTAGGCGTCGTAGTAGCCGTGGCAGAGCACATAGGTGCCGACCATGATGCGGCGCTGCACCTCGCGCCCGAAGCCTTCGGCGCGGGTTTTGCGGTACATGTCCTGCAGATCCTTGTACTCGCTGGCGCGGTGGCCGTAGCGCACGCCGTCGAAGCGCGACAGGTTCGACGAGGCTTCCGCCGGGGCGATGATGTAGTAGGTCGGGATCGACAGGGCGGTCTTCGGCAGCGAGATGTCCACCAGGGTGGCGCCCAGTTTCACGAACTGCTCCAGCGCGGCGCGCACGGCGCTTTCCACGTCCGAGGCCAGGCCTTCGCCGAAGTATTCCTTCGGCACGCCGATGCGCAGGCCGGTGAGCGGCTTGTTCAGGTCGCGGGTGTAGTCCTCCGCCACATTGCCCTGTTCGACGGTGAGGCTGGTCGAGTCGCGCTCGTCGAAACCGATCATGTCGTTCAGCAGCAAGGCGCAGTCCTCGGCGGTCTGGGCGATCGGGCCGCCCTGGTCGAGCGAGGAGGCGAAGGCGATCATGCCGAAGCGCGAGACGCGGCCGTAGGTCGGCTTGATGCCGGTGACGCCGCAGAAGGCGGCAGGCTGGCGGATCGAGCCGCCGGTGTCGGTGGCGGTGGCGGCCGGCGCCAGGCGCGCGGCGACCGCCGCGGCCGAGCCGCCCGAGGAGCCTCCCGGCACCGCCAGCGGATCCCAGGGATTCTTCACCGGGCCGAAGGCCGAGTTCTCGTTGGCCGAGCCCATCGCGAATTCGTCGAGGTTGACCTTGCCCAGGGTGACCATGCCGGCCTTGCCAAAACGGTCGACCACGGTGGCGTCAAAAGGGCTTTCGTAGTTGGCCAGCATCTTCGAGCCGGCGGTGGTGCGCCAGCCGCGGGTCACGAAAATGTCCTTGTGCGCGATCGGCACGCCGGTCAGCGGGCCGGCGGTGCCGGCGGCGATGCGGGCATCGGCGCTGGCGGCTTGCGCCAGGGTGCGTTCGCGGTCCAGGTGCAGGAAGGCGTTATGGCTGCTCGCTTCGATGCGGCCGAGGTAGTGGCTGGCGAGTTCGACGCTCGAGACCTGCTTCGATTGCAGGAGCGCGGACAGCTCTTTGATGGTCTTGTTGTGCATGTGCGTTCTTCTGTTCTAAGCGTTTACTCGATAACCTTCGGGACCAGGTACAGGCCGTCCTGCGCCTTCGGCGCCGGCGCCTGGTAGTCCTCGCGGCGGTTCTCTTCGGTCACCACGTCGTCGCGCAGGCGCAGCGGCAGGGCCATGATGGCGGCCAGCGGCTGTGACAGCGGCGCGACACCGCTCGTGTCCACCGCCTGCATCTGCTCGGCCAGGGCGAAGATGCCGTTCAGCTCGGCCAGCGCGGTTTCCGCATGGGCCTCATCCATCTCGAGCTGGGCCAGGTTGGCGATGCGTTTTACGTCTGAAAGTGTCAGGGACATGGCTAGGGGCGCGGCGCGGGCCGCGTGCAAAAGTGTGGTTGGGCTAATAATGAAAGTTGGCAAGAGGTCAGCCAACGGCGCGCTATGGCTGATAAAACCTTGGTAACACCGTCGATCTCGCCTCGGAAATGGGGGGTAAAACCACCCGTTTTCAGCATTTAATCGACAAATTATAAGGTAGAATGGCGGGCTAATGCGCTGTCGGGCTGAAAGCTCGCCCGCCGCAGGAAAGACCGCGATGCAGGATTCACGGCAGGTGCAGGCGCGGCGAAGACAACCCGATCAATTTTCACGCGCACCCGGTGCGCAATCAGGACACCCATGTTTGGTTTTTTACGCAGCTACTTCTCGAACGACCTGGCGATCGACCTCGGCACCGCCAACACCCTGATTTACGTGCGCGGCCTGGGCATCGTGCTGGATGAACCCTCGGTGGTGGCGATCCGCCAGGAAGGCGGCCCGAACGGCAAGAAGACCATCCAGGCAGTCGGCAAGGAAGCCAAGCAGATGCTGGGCAAGGTGCCGGGCAATATCGAAGCGATCCGCCCGATGAAGGACGGCGTGATCGCCGACTTCACCGTCACC
>JBFLVV010000112.1:0-12473 GCA_040758275.1 Pseudomonadota bacterium | reverse complement strand
CGAAGATGGCAGCTATCGGCGCTGCCATGCGCAAGCTGGCACACCTGTGCTTTGGTGTCGTCCACACAGGCAAGCCCTACGATCCCAAATTTGCGATGTAGGGCTTGACGGGGAAGACGGTATCTACCAAAGCAAAGCCACCACCGCCGCACTGTGCTACATTTGCGGCCCCATGCACAAGCTCCCCTACCTCAGCGGCTATCCCGACAATCTGCGCAGCCAGGTCATGCAACTGGTCGACGCCGGCCGGCTCGGCGAGGTCCTGCTGCAGCGCTACCCCGACGCCCACGGCATCCGCACCGACCGCGCCCTGTACGACTATGTGCAGGACCTGAAGATCGACTACCTGCGCCAGGCGGCGCCGGTCGCCAAGGTCGCCTACGACAGCAAGATCCACGTGGTGCAGCACGCGCTCGGCCTGCACACGGTCATCTCGCGGGTACAGGGCAGCCGGCTCAAGGCCAAGCACGAGATCCGCATCGCCAGCGTGTTTCGCGACGGCCCCCTGCCCTTCCTGCGCATGATCGCCGTGCACGAGCTGGCGCACCTGAAGGAAAAGGAACACGACAAGGCCTTCTACAAGCTGTGCTGCTGGATGGAGCCGGACTACCACCAGCTCGAATTCGACCTGCGCCTCTACCTCACCTGGCTGGACCTGGGCGGGCGCCGCCTGTGGACCGCGGACAACGATGGCGCCGAGCGCGTTGCCGTCTAACAACAATGATTGTCACACTGCTTCGTTGCCGTGCGTAAAGATCTCGACTTTGACAGTCGCGTTGGGTAAAGTTTGAGGCCACGCGTCACGACGCGCATCCCTGCTTCTCCGGCCGCCTGGCCTCGATCTGAACATGACGCACCCGCTTTCTCATTCCGGCAAATCGCTGCCGGCCGTCCTGCGTTGCGGCGCGCTCGCAAGCCTGCTCGCAGCGAGCTCCGGCGCATTTGCCTCCGACGCGATGGTCGATCCGGCCGCCGCCAAGGGCCCGGCCTGGAAATTCTCCGGCTTCGGCACCCTCGGCGCCGTGCATGCCGACACCCGCGACGCCGACTACACCTCGACCGTTATGCACCTCAGCGGGGCCGGCCGCAGCGCGCCCTGGAGCGTGGAGGTCGACAGCCGCCTCGGGGCCCAGCTCGACGTCTCGCAGGGCCGCTGGTCGGCCGTGCTGCAGCTGGTCAGCGAGCAGGACCTCGAAGGCAGCTACCGTCCGCGCCTCGAGTGGGCCAACGTGAAGTACCAGGCGAGCCCGGACCTGGCGATCCGCCTGGGCCGCATCGCGCTGCCGGTGTTCCTGGCGGCCGACTACCGCAAGGTGGGCTACACCCTGCCCTGGGTGCGCCCCCCTGTCGAAGTCTACGGCAGCCTGCCGATCTCCAGCAGCGACGGCATCGACGCCACCTGGCGCTGGAGCAGCGGCGCCACGCGCCATGCCACCCAGGCGTTCTGGGGCCATACCAACACCGAACTCTACGACGATCGCCGCCTGCACGCGCGCGCCATCGCCGGCCTGTCGCACAGCGTCGAACGCGGCGCCCTCAGCGCGCGCGTGTCGGCGCTGACCGGCCGCCTCTCGGCGGGCATCAGCACCGAGCTGTTTACCGCGCTGCGCGCCTTCGGGCCGCAGGGCGAAGCGCTGGCCTCGCGCTATGAGATCGAGGACAAGCGCATGAGCATGGTCAGCATGGGCGCGAACTACGACCCGGGCGCATGGTTCCTGAGCGCCGAGATCGGCCGCTCGCACACCGATTCCCTGCTGGGCCGCACCACCGCCCTGTACGCGGGAGGCGGCTACCGCTTCGACAGCCTGACGCCTTATGCCGGCTATGCCAAAGTGCGCGCCCATGGCGCCACCAGCGACGCGGGCCTGCAGCTGGCCGGCCTGCCGCCGCAGATCCAGGCCGCCGGCGCCCTCGTCAACCTGGGGCTGAACACCTACCTGGCGACCATCCCGCAGCAGTCCACCATCAGCGCCGGCCTGCGCTGGGACGCCGCCAGCAATATCGCGCTCAAGGCCCAGTACGACCGGGTCAGCCCGGGCGCGGGTTCGCGCGGCACCCTGATCAACCCGAGCCACGCCTTCCGCCCGGACCGCACCGTCCACGTGGCCAGCGTCGCGCTCGACTTCGTGTTCTAAGGGGGCGCATGACTAATCGCATCCGCCGCTTCATCGGCGCCGCCGTCCTGCCGCTGGCGCTCGCCCTGCCATCCTTCGCCAGCGCCGAGCTGGTGGTCATCGTGTCCGCGCGCAGCCCGGCCCAGGGTCTCACGAGCGACCAGGTCGCCGCGATCTTCCTCGGCCAGGCCGGACGTTTCCCCGACGGACAGGAAGCGCTCGCGCTCGACCAGCGCCTCGGCTCGCAGGAGCGCAACCAGTTCTACCAGCAAGTCACGGGCAAGACGCCCGCCCTGCTCAAGGCCCACTGGTCGAAGATGGTGTTCACGGGCCGCGGCCAGCCGCCGCGCGAAGCCGCCGACAGCGCCAGCGTGCGCCGCATGGTGGCCGAGAACCCCTCCATGATCGGCTATATCGACCGCGCCGCGCTGGACGCCAGCGTACGCCCGGTGCTGGTGCTGCGCTGACCATGACCACGGTCCGCCCGCAGAACCAGGCCCCAATCGCCCCGACCGCCCCGCCGCCTGCGCGCGCGCGGCGCACGGCCTTGATGCGCCTGCTCGGCCGCGGGCTCGAGACCCACGTCGCCCTGCCCCTGTTCGCCCTGCTGCTGGTCGCGGCCCTGTGGCTGGCGACCCTGCACATGGTGCGCGAAGAAGAGGCCACCGCGCGCGAAGCGGCGGCCGAAGCCACCCGCGAGCTGGTCGACACCTATGAAGCGCAGATGGCGCGCAGCCTCACCGGCATCGACCAGACCCTGCGCGTGCTGCAGTACGCGGTCGAGATGAACGGCCCTGGCGCCGCCCTGGGCGCGATGAGCGCCAAGGGCCTGTTGCCGCCGGGCGTGGTGTTCCAGGTGGCGATCGTCGGCGCCGACGGCCACATCCTGGCCGCCAACCCCGCGGTGCGGCGCGGGAGCGACGTGTCGAACTCGCCCTGGTTCGCCGTCCACCGCGAGCGCGACGGCAATGCACCCTTCGTCAGCGAGACCATCGGCCGAGACGAACCGCATGTGGTGTTCTCGCGCCGCATCAACGACGGCGCGGGCCGTTTCGCCGGCGTGGCCAGCGTGGCGGTCGATCCGGCCTTCTTCACCAGTTCCTACGAATACTCGCGCCTCGGCGCGCGCGGCCTGCTGGGCGTGGCCGGCGAAGACGGCGTGGTGCGCGCCGCCCGCGTCGGCGACGAGGTTACCTGGGGCCAGCGCATCGCGCCGGGCAAGCCGGAGCGGGTGGCGCTGGGCAGCGTGGGCGTGGACGCCGAGCGGCGCTATACCAGCAGCCGCCCCCTGAACGGTTTCCCCCTGGTCGCGGTGGTGGGCCTGTCCGACACCGAGCAGATGGCCGCGTTTGCCCAGCAGCGCCGCACCTGGCTGCTCGGTGCGAGCGCCGGCACCGCACTGCTGGTGATCATGGTGTCCCTGGTCAGCGCCTGGTCCTGGCAGCTGGCCAAGGCGCGCCGGCGCGAACGCCTGGCGCAGGAAACCTATGCCGCCGCTTCCGAGGCCAGCCTGGACGCCTTCTTCGTGCTGCGCACCGTGCGCGCCCACGACGGCGCCGTGCTCGACTTCCTGATCGAGACCACCAACAGCCGCGCCGAGCAGCTCACCGGCCTGGCCAAGGAACGCATGCAGGGCAAGCGCATGTCGATCCTGCTGCCGACCTACCTCGGCATCGGCATCTTCGACGATCTCGCCGCGGTGGCCAGCGACGGCGTGGCGCGCGAAGCCGAGTGGCTGGCGCACCAGCTGCCGCAGCCGGACCGCTGGCTGCACCGCCAGGTGGTGCCGGTCGAGGGCGGCGTGGTGGCGATCGTGCGCGACATCACCGAGCGCAAGCTCGCCGAGCAGCGCATCCGCCACCTGGCCCACCACGACGATCTCACCGGCCTGCCCAACCGCAGCCTGCTGCGCGACCGCCTCGGCCAGGCCATCCGCGACGCCGAGCGCAAGGGCGGCAGCGTGGGCCTGGCCTTCATCGACCTGGACGGCTTCAAGCTGGTCAACGATGGCCTCGGCCACAACGCCGGCGACGAACTGCTCAAGGTGGTGGGCGCGCGCATGGGACGGTGCCTGCGCCGCAGCGACACCCTGGCGCGCTTCGGCGGCGACGAATTCGTGATCCTGCTGCCCGACCTCTCGGGCGACCCGCTGGCGCTTACGCCGCTGCTGGAAAAGGTGCGCCAGGCCGTCACCGAACCGGTCGAGGTCGAGGGCCAGGAAGTCCAGGTGAGCTGCAGCATGGGCGTGGTGCTGTATCCGCGCGATGGCCAGGACGCCAATACCCTCATGATGAATGCCGATGCGGCGATGTACCGCGCCAAGGAAAACAAGAACAGCTTCCAGTTCTACGCCAGCGAGATGAACGCCAGCGTCGAGGAAAAGCTGGTCCTGCTGGAGGGCATGCGCAGCGCACTGGACGCCTGCCCGGGCCAGGCCTGCCAGTTCCAGCTTCTCTACCAGCCCAAGGTCGACCTGCGCACCGGCCGCCTTTTCGGCGTCGAGGCCCTGATCCGCTGGAACCATCCCGAGCACGGCATGATCTCGCCGCTGCGCTTCATCGGCCTGGCCGAGGAAAGCGGCCTGATCGTCCCGCTCGGCGAATGGGTGCTGCGCACCGCCTGCGCGCAAGGACAGGCCTGGCGCGACGCCGGCCTGCCGGAAGTCGCGATCTCGGTCAACGTGTCGGCCCGCCAGTTCGAAGAAAAGCGCCTGGTCGAGCGCATCGACGGCGCCCTGCGCGACAGCGGCCTGCCGCCGCGGCTGCTCGAGGTCGAGGTCACCGAAAGCTCGCTCATGCGCGACCTCGCGCGCGCGGTGGACAAGATGCGCGAGATCGAGGCGATGGGCGTGGCGCTCTCGATCGACGACTTCGGCACCGGCTACTCGAGCCTGTCGGCGCTCAAGTCCTTCCCGATCAGCCGCCTGAAGATCGACAAGAGTTTTGTCGCCGACCTGGCCCACAGCCAGGACGACCAGGCCATCGCGATGGCCGTGATCTCGCTCGGCCACAAGCTCGACCTGCGCGTCATCGCCGAAGGCGTCGAGACCGAGGAACAGCGCGACTTCCTGCGCGCCAACGACTGCGACGAGATGCAGGGCTACCTGTACAGCCGCCCGGTGCCGCCGGAGCGCATCGCCGAACTGCTGGCCGAGCAGAGCGCCACCGTGGCGGCCGCATGACATTGCCGCGCCGCCTCGCCGCGCTCCTGCTCGGCACCGACACCATCCTGCGCCGCATGCTGCAGTACTGGGCCGCCACCTGCGTGCTCTACGTCGCCTGCACCCTGCTCCTGCTGGCCCAGGTCGGCCATGGCTTCAGCGGCGGCGCCACGGCGCAGACCCTGATCCACTGGGGCTGGAGCACCGCGGCCGGCTTCTATTTCGTGATCCGCCTGAGCCCGCGCATCGGCCTCAAGCCCGACCAGCTGGCCGTGCTGCAGGCCCTGTTCTCGCTGGTCTGTATCATGTTCCTGTATGCGGTGTCGGGACCGCTGCGCGGCGCGACCCTGGTCATGACCGTGGTCACCATCGCCTTCTGCATGTTCGCCGCGCGCCCGCACCAGACCATGCTGCTGTCCCTGGTCGCCCTGGCCGGCATGGGAGTGACCATGTGGTGGCTGGCCTTTCATGATCCGGCGCGCTTCCCGCCGGCCCAGGAAGCGATCAGCTTCGGCTACCTGGCCGCCGCCCTGCTGTCCACGGCGGTGCTGAGCGGCGAGATGCACAAGCTGCGCTCGCGCCTGAAGCGCCAGCGGCGCGAGCTGACCGAGGCCCTCGACACCATCCGCGTGCTGGCCACCGTCGACGAACTGACCTCGCTGGTGAACCGCCGCAGGATGCATGAAGTGCTGGAAGCGGAGGAGCGCCGCCAGCCGTCAAGCCGCGGCACCTGCATCGCCCTGCTCGACATCGACTTCTTCAAGCAGGTCAACGACCAGTACGGTCACGCCGCCGGCGACAGCGTGCTGCGCAGCTTCTCGCAGGCCGCGCGCGCCTGCCTGCGCGGCGACGACGTGCTGGCGCGCTGGGGCGGCGAGGAATTCCTGCTGCTGCTGCCCGACGCTTCGCTGGACGACGCGCGCGGCGTGCTGGAAAGGATGGCGGAACAGGTGCACACGATGCCGGTGCCCGGCGTCGAAGGCCGCCGCATCAGCTTCTCGGCGGGCCTGGCCACCCGCAACGCGGGCGAACCCTTCGCCGATGCCATCCACCGCGCCGACAAGGCGCTGTACCGGGCCAAGGCGTCCGGGCGCGACCGGATCGTGCTGGCTTGACGCTCAGGCGCCGGCGACGGCGCCGCGCAGGGCCCGGATCAGGGCGTCCGGTTCGGCCTCGACCCGCATCAGGCCCAGGTGCTCGGGCCGCACGAAGCCTTCCCTGCTCTGGTGCTGGACAAACGCCACCAGGCCGTCCCAGAAGCCGTTCGGGTTGTACAGGCCGATCGGCTTGGCGTGGATCCCGAGCTGGGCCCAGGTCACCATCTCGAACAGCTCTTCCAGCGTGCCCATCCCGCCCGGCATGGCGATGAAGCCTTCCGACAGTTCGGCCATCATGGCTTTGCGCTCGTGCATGTCCTTCACCACGAAGAGGCGGGTCAGGCCGGCGTGGCCGACTTCGCGCTCCACCAGCGCCTTCGGGATCACGCCGGTGGCTTCGCCACCCAGGCGCAGCACCTCGTCGGCGATCACGCCCATCAGGCCGACCTTGCCGCCGCCGTAGACCAGGCCGATATTGTGTTCGACCAGCGCGCCCGCAAGGGCACGCGCAGCATCGGTGTAGAAGGGATTGACGCCATGCGAGGCGCCGCAATAGACAGCGAGGGTTTTCATAAGGGCCTTACAGGAATTCGGCGCCGGGCCTGGCCTCGGCGGACAGCTTCTTGAGGTATTCCTCGGACAGCTTCTCGAACAGCAGGCGGGTGTCGCCGCGCAGGTAGGGTCCGACCATCGACAGCACCTGGTAGCAGCCGCGCGCGAGCGCATCGGCGATGGCCTGCTGCTCGCTGTACTTGCGCGGGTTGCGCACGTATTCGTAGGACAGCCAGTAGGTCGCCACCACCACCATATTCGTCGCCATGGCGCCGATCTGCTGGTCCGAGGCTTCGAGCGAGCCTTCGCTGCGCAGGTCTTCGCAGAGCTGGCGCGCGACCTTGATCTTGTGCGCGAGGATGGCCTTGAAGTGCAGCTCGAGCTTGCGGTTGCGCGAGAGCAGGTCGTTCAGGTCGCGGTAGAAGAAGCGGTAGCGCCAGATCAGCTCGAACATCAGGTGCAGGTAGAGCCACACGTCTTCCATGTTCGAGCGACGCCCGGCCGGCACGGTGAGGATGCGCTCGATCTCGGTCTCGAACTGGGCGAAGATCGAATTGACGATGTCGTCCTTGTTGCGGAAGTGATAGTACAGATTGCCGGGCGAGATATTCATCTCCTCGGCGATGACGGTCGTCGTGATGTTCGGCTCGCCGAACTCGTTGAACAGCCTGAGCGAGAGCTCGAGGATGCGTTCACGGGTCCGGCGCGGAGCTTTTTGTTGCATGAAGGGCGAGGTTTATGGTTCCAGCCGCGAGGATAACACCAAATGGTGGCAAACAGGCATTGCCGGCAATGCGGCGTCAAGCGCCTTCGCCGTCCTCCGGCTCGGGAGCCGCCTGCGCGCCGCGGCGCGTGCGTGGCGCCGGACTGCCCGGCAGGCGGCCGGCCAGCTCGGCCAGCAGGCGTTCGAGTTCGTCGACGCGGCGGCGCAGGGCCTCGACTTCGCTGGCGGCCGGCACGCCGATGGTGGCCAGGGCGCGCGCCACGCGGTCTTCGAAGACCTGCTCCAGCTTGCCCCAGGAGCCGCCGGTGCGGCGGTTTTCGCGGCTGACAGCGCGGCTGGCCTTGCGGCCGACGATGTCGGTGGCTTCCTCGACTTCGCGGGCGCGCTTTTGCAGGACGCTGCCGTCGCGCACCAGGCGGGTGAAGGCGCTGCCGCCCTCTTCCTGCGCCTTGGCGAAGGCGCCCAGGCCGGCCTGCCAGATCTGCTGGGCCGAGTCGCGCACGGCGCGCGCCAGCGCCTCGTCGTCCTCGGGCGCGGGGAGTTTCTTGCTCATGATGGTTCCTGGTGAAGCGGTGCGGTCTATTCTAGGCACGCACGCTAGAAACAGGATTCTAAATGCGCTGCCGCGCCTCGTGCTGGCGCAGCGCCTCGGCCATGCGTTCGCGCAGGCTCTTGGCGGACACCGGCTTGGCGTAGTGGGCGTCGGCCACGCCGCTCTGCACGGCGGCCTCGACGCCGGCCAGGTCCTGCTGGCCGGTCAGCATCAGGCGCACCGTCTGCGGATACAGCGTGGCGGCGCGCGACAGCATCTCGGTGCCGCTCATGCCCGGCATCGACTGGTCGCACAGGATCACCTCGACCGGTTCGCGCCGGAGCAGGTCCAGTGCTTCTTCTCCGGAGGCGGCGCTCAGGACGCGGTAGGGTTCGTCGGCCAGCATCTCGGCCAGCACGGCGAGCATGAAGGGATCGTCGTCGACCAGCAGGACGGTACGCTGGCCTTCGCGCGGCGCACCGGGGGCTGCGCGCGGCGGCGCCAGGAAGGCTTCCAGCTCGGCCACGAAGCTTTCCGGTTCGATCGGCTTGCTGATGTAGCCGTCGAAGCCGGCGGCCAGCACCTTCTCGCGGTCGCCCGCCATGGCGAGGGCCGTGACGGCAAGCACCGGCACGCCGGCCAGCTGCGGCTCGGCCTTGAGGACGGCGAGGACCTCGAAGCCGTTCATGCCGGGCAGGTTGACGTCGCAGGCCACCAGGTCGGGCCGTTCGGCGCGGGCGGCGGCCACCCCGCGCGCGCCGTCGGGGGCGCTGATGGGGGTATGGCCATAGGCTGCGAGCAGGAACGCCATCAGCTCGACGTTGGCGGGATTGTCTTCGATGATCAGGATGCGGGCCAAGGCGGCGCTCCGGTTACGGCGTTGCGCTTACTGTAACACGCCGCTCGTCAATACACCCTCTCCCGATCGCTGGCAGCGGCGATCTCGCGCATGACCACGTCCAGCACCCGCGCATTGCGCCCCAGCGCCACGTGGCCGACGCCGCCGAAGGCCAGGTTGCGCGCGCCCGGCAGCTCGCTCGAGGTCTGCGGCGAGATGATGTTGTCGTGGTGGCTGTAGAGCGAGGTGACCAGGGCGCGCGCGCCCGCGTCCTCGCCCTGGGCCAGATCGCGCAGCCAGGCGCATTCGGGCGGCACGTCCCGGAACGCCCGTCGCATCTGGGTGGCGTTGATGCCGATGCCGAAAGCGGCCAGGCAGGTGCCATGGTGCGGTGTGCCGAGGGTGATCACGCGCGCCACGTGGGCGCTGCCGCAGGCGCGCATCCAGGCGCGCGCCACCAGGCCGCCCATGCTGTGCGCGACGATCACGACCTTGTCCCTGCCGGTGGCCGCGAGGAGCAGCTCCACCGCCTGCTGCACCCGCGGCGCGTAGTCGTCGATATCGCCGGTGAGCGGCTCCAGGTCGACCGTGGCATGGCAGATGCGCGCGGCGTCCAGGCGCGGCGTGAGATGCGACCAGTAGCCGCTGTTGCAGCCGTAGCCGTGCAGGAGCAGGACCGGCGGCTGCGCCGAATCCGCGTAGACGCGGGTGCCGGGCCGCGCGCGCGGCATGGTCCAGGAAGACTGCAGCATGCTGGCGCTGAACTCCTCGCCGAACATGCGCAGGGCCGCCAGCGGCTTGATGCGGAAATCCTGCGGCGTCGGGCTGGCGTAGCGCGCGCTCATGAAGAAGTTGTTGGCGTTGATGAGGAGGCGCACCAGCACCACGCTGCCCAGCCCCGCCAGCAGGCCCTCCCAGCGGCTGGCGCCAAGGATGTTCACGGCGGCCAGGCCGATGCCCAGCGCAGCCAGCGCCTGGATCACGAGGATCAGGCGCAACAGCTGGCGTGAGCTCAGGCTCTTCATGCCGGGCGTCCCCGCAAGGACGTGGCCAGGCCGCTCGCCAGCATCGCGGTGAGGCCGTAGATCGACAGCTGGGGATTGGCGCCGAGCGACGTCGGGAACAGCGAGCCGTCGTGCACCGAGACGTTGGCCAGGCCCCGGTAGCGCCCTTCGGGCGTGGTCACGCCGAGTTTCTCGTCGCCGGACATGGCGCAGCCGCCCATCACGTGGGCCGAGGCCACGCGGGTCAGCTGCAGGCCCTGCGGCAGCGCGGCGATCGCGGTCTTCGCCTCGCTCCATGAGCGGTAGCGGCGCGCCATCTCGTGCGCCGGCAGCACCTCTTTCGCGCCGGCGGCGAACTGGATCTCGGCCATGGTGAGCAGGGCCCGGCGCGCCCCATCCCACAGGTAATCCGTGAGCGGGTAGTCGAGCTCCGGGCTGCCGTCGCCGCGCAGCCTGACCGTGCCGCCCACAGCCTCTTCGTGGAAGCCGTCGCGCAGCAGGGCCAGCATGCCCTGCAAATGCGGGAACTCGCGCATCATCTGCGCGTGCTGCTCGCCGAAACCGTTCATGGTGGTGGCCAGCAGCAGCGGATGCAGCGGCGGGGCCTCGAGCTTGTAGCCGATCGGGCCGTCGGGCTTCCCCTCCAGGTAATGGTCGGAGTAGACGGTCTGCGGCGCGCCCTGCCAGGCCTCGACCCGCTGCGGGAAGAAGGCGGCGGAGATCACGGTCGGGTGGAGAAAGGTGCGCTTGCCCAGCAGGCCGCTGGGGTCGGGCGCGTTTGAGCGCAGCAGCAGGGCCGGCGAGTTGATGGCGCCGCCGGCAACCACGTAGTGCCGGGCGCGCAGGCGCAGTCGGCGCCCCGTGGTGTGCACGCCGGGCGCGTCGAGGGCATGGCACAGCAGTTCGGTGGCGCGCTCGCCGTCAAACGTGAAGCGTTCGGCGCGCGCGCGGGTGACGAGGGTCGCGCCGAGTGCGAGGGCGGCGGGAATCGTCGTCACCAGCATCGACTGCTTGGCATTGGTCGGGCAGCCCATGCCGCAGTAGCCGAGGTTCCAGCAGCCGTTCACGTTGCGGCGGATGAGACCCGTGTGAATCCCGAGCTTCGCGGCGCCGCGGCGCAGGACGTCGTTGTTCTCGTTGGGCGCGCCCGGCCAGTCGGCGATGTGCAGGCGCTCCTCCATCATCGCGAACCAGGGCGCGAGGGCCTCCGGCGTCATGCCGGGCAGCGCATGGTGGCGGCGCCACCAGTCGAGCGTGGCGGGCGGCGTGCGGAAGCTCGAGGTCCAGTTGACGGTGGTCGAGCCGCCCACGGTGCGGCCCTGCAGGATGTTGATGCCTTTATCAAGCGTCTTGCGCGCTGCCGACTCCTGGTACAGCGAAGGATAGGCATCGCTTTCGCGCATCTTGAAGTCGCTCGAGGTTTTCAATGCGCCCTCTTCCACCACGATGACGGACAGGCCCGCCTTCACGAGGATCTCGGCCGTGACGCCGCCGCCGGCGCCGCTGCCGACGATGACGACGTCGGCCTCCAACGTGCGGTCTGCCGCGAGGGTCGAGGCATCGACGACCTTCCAGCCCTTCTCCAACCCTGCGCGGATGGGATCGGGAACGATGCTCATGCCAGCTCCTTCATCGGGCCGGGATAGCCGGTCGCTGCCCAGCTGCTTGGGTCCGCATACCAGGCGCCCAGCACCAGGTCGTGCAGCGCGTGGTAGGCGCTGCGCAAGAGGCCCAGGCGATGCAGGCGCCAGTCCTGCAGGAAGGCGCTGACGTCCTCGATGCGCGCGCCTTCCCAGCCGCCGGCGATGCCCGTCAACAGCCGCCGTGCGGGCGCCAGCGCGAGCAGGCCGAACAGGTCCTGCACTTCCTTCTGGACGGCGGGCGGCAGGCCGAGGATGGCCTGGTGTACGCCCTCGATGGCGCCGGAGAGCGCGGCGTCGCGCCCCGCATCCTGCGGCAAAGCGCCCGCCAGGATCGCAGGCGCGATCGCGTGCAGGGCGGCGCGCGCCTCGCCGTCGAGGGCGAAGCGGTGCGGCGTGCCGGTATGGTTGACGCGGTAGAGTGCCCCGCCTGCGGCGAGTGCGAGCGCGGCCAGGCCGCCGGCTTTCAGGAAGGTCCTGCGTGATGTCCCCATTGCTGCCTCTTGTGTTTTTTCTAGTGTACGCCAAAGAAAAAGACGGGCGACCAGCAGGAATTAGAGGAGAACGTCTAGGGTGCAGAGAATATTTGCATCAAGAGCGCTACAGGCAAATATCCTTGGCACGCACCCTTGGTGTCAGGTCTGACATTTGGACACGAGCCCGACCGTTGACCGCGTTACAGTCCAGCTCGTGTCCGTTTGTCAGACCTGATAATCATATAGCCAGCCTCCCTCCGGCGAGAGCCGAGAGTAAAGTAAAGAAGTCAATGTCCAGTTGAACTTGTTTACAGGAGGCCAGCATGAATCAGTATA
>JBFLVV010000111.1:0-12633 GCA_040758275.1 Pseudomonadota bacterium | reverse complement strand
GGCGCGATAGGCTGAGACGCACGGGTCGGGAAGAGTTGCGTCGCGATTTTATCGCGACGCTTGCAGACCTATTTTGTCATTGACACGGGCTGGCTAATGGATGACACCAGGGTTTAGCGTGCATGTTCGCGCGGCGCGGACTGCGGTATGATCCCGCGTTCATTTACTCACCAAGCGCTCTCATGCAACAGCCACCCCGTCGCGGCCCTTCGGCCGGCGGCAACTTCGTCATCGCCACCCTGCTCGGCATCCCGGGCCTGATCAACCTGTTCGGCGGCTTCACGCGCGGCAGTCCAGGGGAGATCATCTGCGGCCTCGCGGCGCTCGCCTATGCGGGCCTGCTGGTGCGCGACGGCCTGTCGATCCGCAAGACCGGCCTGCCGGCCATGCCGCAGGGCCGCATGCTGCTGATCGGTTTCGCCTTCCTGAGCATCTATATGATCGGGCTCTTCCTCAAGCACCGGGGCTGAGCGGTTTACCGAGGCAGACCGACACGGTGCTGCCCACATACTTGCCCCAGGCCGGCGCCTCGCGATAGCCGTGGCGGCGGTAGAAGTCCACCGCGCGTGCGTTGACGCGGCGCGTGGACAGGCGCACTTCCCGGTACCCGAGATCGCGCGCCTGCGCCTCCAGCGCGGCCAGCAGGCGCTGGCCCGCGCCGCTGCCGGGACGCGCGTACATCCGCTTGATTTCTCCGACGTCCTCTTCGCCTCCGAGCGGCCGCAAGGCGCCGCAGCCGGCCGGCGCGCCGTCTTCCGCGCGCGCGACCAGGAAGACCGCCCGCGGGCCGCGCACATCGTTCGCATCGAACGACGCGGCCCCGCTGTCGCCGGTGATAGCAGCCAGCGCCGCGTCGAGTTCCGCGATCAAGGCCCGGACGTCCGGATCGTCGGGATCGATGGGCGCGACCTGCATCACCTGATTACTTCTTCAGCTTCGCAAACGCCGCCGCCATCGCGCCGCCGGCGCTTGGTGCGGCTTTTTCCTGGCGCTGGTGCTGGCCCATGCGCTTGCGGTCATCGCGGTCGCCGCGCTGCTGCGGCTGCGCGCCGGCCTGCGGCGCCGAATCCGACAGGCGCATGGTCAAGGCGATGCGCTTGCGCTTGGCGTCCACTTCCAGCACCTTCACCTTCACCACCTGGCCGGCTTTCACCACCGTGTGCGGGTCCTTCACGAAGGTGTTCGACAGCGCCGAGATGTGCACCAGTCCATCCTGGTGCACGCCGATGTCGACAAAGGCGCCGAAGGCGGCGACGTTGGTGACGACGCCTTCCAGGATCATGTCCGGACGCAGGTCCGAGATCTCTTCCACACCTTCCTTGAAGGTCGCGGTGGTGAATTCCGGACGCGGATCGCGCCCCGGCTTTTCCAGCTCCTTCAGGATGTCGCTCACGGTCGGCACGCCGAACTTGTCGTCCGCATACCTGGCCGGGTTCAGCGACTTGATCAGGGCGCTGTCGCCGATCACCGCCTTCATGTCGCGCTTGATATCAAGGAGGATCTTCTCGACCACCGGATAGGATTCGGGGTGGACCGCGGACGCATCGAGCGGATTCTCGCCGTCCATCACGCGCAGGAAGCCGGCGGCCTGCTCGAAGGTCTTGTCGCCCAGGCGCGGCACCTTCTTCAATGCCGCACGCGAGGCAAATGCGCCCTGCATGTCGCGGTAGGTGACGATGCTCTGCGCCACGCTCGAAGACAGGCCGGAGACGCGTGCCAGCAGCGGGGCGGACGCCGTGTTCACGTCCACGCCGACCGCGTTCACGCAATCCTCGACCACCGCGTCGAGCGAGCGTGCGAGCTGGGTCTGCGAGACGTCGTGCTGGTACTGGCCGACGCCGATACTCTTCGGATCGATCTTCACCAGTTCCGCCAGCGGGTCCTGCAGGCGGCGCGCGATCGAGACTGCGCCGCGAATCGAAACGTCCAGGTCCGGCAGCTCGCGCGAAGCGAACTCCGAGGCCGAATAGACCGAGGCGCCGGCTTCCGACACGACGATCTTGGTCAGCTTGAGTTCCGGACGCTGTTTGATCAGGTCCCCCGCCAGCTTGTCGGTCTCGCGCGAGGCGGTGCCGTTGCCGATCGAGATCAGCGACACATTGTGTTTCGCGGCCAGCTGGCCCAGCACGTGCAGCGCGCCATCCCAGTCGTTGCGCGGCTGGTGCGGATAGACGGTGGCGGTGTCGACCACCTTGCCGGTCGCATCGACCACGGCCACCTTGACGCCGGTGCGCAGGCCCGGGTCCAGGCCCATGGTGGCGCGCGGGCCGGCCGGCGCGGCCAGCAGCAGCGACTTCAGGTTGCGCGCGAAGACGTTGATCGCATCGAGTTCGGCTTTTTCGCGCAATGCGCCCATCAGCTCGGTCTCGATATACATGAAGCTCTTCACGCGCCAGGTCCAGCGCGCGGTGTCCAGCAGCCATTTGTCGGCCGGACGGCCGGCGCCCTTGATGCCGAAGGCGGCGCAGATGCGGCTTTCGCAAGGGTTGTGCGGGGCGTCCCACTTCGGTTTCTCAAGCTCCGAATCCAGGCGCAGCGTCACGTCCAGCACGCCTTCACGGCGGCCGCGCATCAGCGCCAGCGCGCGGTGGGAAGGCACCGTGGCCAGGGTTTCGGAATAATCGAAGTAGTCAGCGAATTTTTCGCCTTCTTCCTCCTTGCCGGCGACGACCTTGGATTCCACGACACCGTGCTCCTGCACGTATTCGCGCAGCGAAGCGAGCAGGGTCGCATCTTCGGCGAAGCGCTCCATCAGGATCTGGCGCGCGCCGTCCAGCGCCGCCTTCGCGTCCGGCACGCCCGGGTTGGCGCCGCCGTCGGCGTTCGTGAACGCTTCGCGCAGGTAGCCGGCGGCGACTTCATCCGGATTGAGGGTCGGGTCGGCAAGCAGGGCGTCGGCCAGCGGCGCGAGGCCCGCCTCGATCGCGATCTGCGCCTTGGTGCGGCGCTTCTGCTTGTAGGGCAGGTAGAGGTCTTCCAGGCGGGTCTTGTCTTCGGCCAGCGCGATCGCCCCCATCAGCTCGGGCGTCATCTTGTTCTGCTCGGTGATCGAGGCGATGATCGCGGCGCGGCGGTCTTCGAGTTCGCGCAGGTAGCGCAGGCGTTCTTCGAGCAGGCGCAGCTGGACGTCGTCGAGTCCGCCGGTGGCCTCCTTGCGGTAGCGCGCGATGAACGGGACGGTGGCGCCTTCGTCGAGCAGGGCGACGGCGGCGGCCACCTGGGCCGGTTTGGCGGACAGTTCGATTGCTAAGCGTTGTTCGATGGATGGCAGCATGGATGGTTCAGAAATGGAGCGGAAGGTCAAGCGAACAATGATCACGCAAACACGGCAGATGCGCCAGTCTTGACAGGCACACCCCGATCATGCGAGAACAGTCGGTTTGGCAGACAAGCTTCAAAACAGGCACATGCGCACGCAGGAGACACCCGGACGAGTTTTGTCCGCTACGTGCGATTCCGAACAAAACGGAAGTGTCCGTATGAAGGATAATGTTCGTTATTGTCGTTTTTAATACAGACACACGAGACCCATGCACACAGTCGATGATCATCGCGAGAACGCCAGCGACGCCCCTGTAGTCGCCCGCGCTCCCGCACGCGCTCCCGCCCTGCCCGCGCCGGTGGTGAGCTGGCTGCAAAGGGTCGAGGCCGCGGCGCATCCGCAGCCCAAGCTGACCGACGAGGTCGCTGATCCAAAGGCGGTTCAATACAAGTTCGTCTACGTGATGGCGCCCACCAGCGGCGGCCGCCACGTGGCCATCTGTCTGTGCAAGGCGCGCCTGCGCCCGAACGGCGACGTGGCCGCCGCCAGCCCGGTGAGCGAAGTGTTCTCGCTGCTGTCGGCCCCGCCTGCTTACCTGGAAGGCGACGACGTCGACCTGGTACGCTTCTTCATCGCCATGCGCAGCGGCTCCGCCCAGGGCACCAGCGCCACCGAACCGAAAGGGAAAGTCGGCGCCATCCTGCTGCAGATGCTGCTCGAGCAGGGCAAGCTGCTGTGGGCGAACTCCTGGTCCGACATGGCCAACGGCCTCGTGTACCCGCTGCAGGCCGGCCCGACCCGCCTGGCCAGCCTGGCCTGGCGCGACGAAGGCCGCGTGGCCAAGCTCGGCTGGTCGGTGGAACCGGCCAAGGGCGCGACGCACAGCGGCGCCGACCTGATCGACTACATGCTGCCGACCGATCCGCCGTGGTATATCGACAACCTGTCGATCGGCCCGCTGGAACTCAATCGCGGCGGCATCGACATCTCGCTGGCCGAACTGCAGGCGCTGGTGGCCCAGGCCCCGGCCCTCACCGGCACCGACAAGAAGCGCGTCTCGCAACTGCTGCTGGCGCACGGCCTGCAGCAGCTGATGCCGCTGCCGCAGCCGCTGACCCAGCGCCTGCGCAACGATGTCAAACCGATTCCGCACCTGCTGCTCGATTCCGTACAGCTGTCCGACGGCGGCGCGCCGCGCTGGCACGACTTCGCCGTGCTGGCCTACGACTACGACGGCCAGCGCGTCTCTTTCGATCCGGCCCAGCGCGTGGTGCGCCAGATCGGCGACGTCACCGAAGTCATCGAACGCGATCCGAAGGCCGAAGCCTCGGCGCTCAATAAGCTGAACGAGATGGGCTTCCGCAAGCCCGTCACGCCGCCCTTCAATGCGATGGCCGGCGCCCTGGGGCTGGACAGCCAGGCGCACTGGCTGCGCTTTGCGGAAAGCCAGCTGGACGCGCTGTCCGACGCCGGCTGGCATGTGCAGAAGTCGGCCAAGTACCGTTACGACACGGTCGCGGTCGAAGACTGGTATGCCGACATCGACGAGCCGATCGAGGCGGGCAATGCCTGGTTCGAGCTGGAACTGGGCATCGTGGTGGCGCGCAAGCGCGTGCCGCTGCTGCCGGTGCTGGTGCAGCTGATCCGCAGCGCACCCTCCGACTTCGACCCGGCCGTGCTGGCCGCGCATGCGGAAGCCGACCAGATGCTGGCCACCCTGCCGGACGGCGTGCGCGTGGCCCTGCCGTGGGGGCGACTGAAGCCCATCCTGGCGACACTGGGTGAGCTGTACTTCAACGACAAGATCAAGGCGCGCATGCGCATGTCGACGCTCGATGCGGCGCGCCTGGAAGACCTGGCGCGCGGGCTGGAACTGCGCTGGACCGGCGGCGAGCGCCTGCGCGAAACCGGCCGCAAGCTGAGCCAGTTCGGCTCGGTGAAGAAGGTCGAGCCGCCCAAGGGCCTGCAAGCCACGCTGCGCGACTACCAGCTCGACGGCCTCTCGTGGATGCAGTTCCTGCGCGAGTACGACCTCGGCGGCATCCTGGCCGACGACATGGGCCTGGGTAAAACCGTGCAGACCATCGCCCACATCCTCACCGAGAAGGAAGCCGGCCGTCTCACCAGCCCGGCCCTCGTCATCGCGCCGACCAGCCTGATGACCAACTGGTTCGACGAAGCCGCGCGCTTCGCCCCGAGCCTGAAGGTGCTGCTCCTGCAGGGCAAGGAGCGCATGGACCTGTTCGACCAGATCAAGGACGCCGACATCGTCCTGACCACCTATGCCCTGCTGCCGCGCGACGAAGAGAAGCTGCGCGAGCACCACTATCACCTGGTGATCCTGGACGAATCGCACTACATCAAGAACACCCGCTCCAAGGCGGCGCAGACGGCCGGCTCGCTGAACGCCAACCACCGACTCTGCCTGTCCGGCACCCCGCTGGAAAACCACCTGGGCGAACTGTGGTCGCAGTTCCACTTCCTGCTGCCGGGCTTGCTGGGCGACGAGAAGACCTTCAACAACCAGTTCCGCCACCCGATCGAACGCCAGGACGACACGGTGCGCCGCGCGCTGCTCAGCCGCCGCATCAAGCCTTTCCTGCTGCGCCGGACCAAGGACCACGTGGCCAAGGAACTGCCGGAGAAAACCGAGATGGTGCGCCGCATCGAGCTTTCGGGCCCGCAGCGCGACCTGTACGAGACCGTGCGCCTGGCGATGGACAAGAAGGTGCGCGAGGAGATCGACCGCAAGGGCGTGGCCCGCAGCCAGATCGTTATCCTGGAAGCGCTGCTGAAACTGCGCCAGGTTTGCTGCGACCCGCGCCTGGTGAAGGCCATGCCGGGCAAGAAGAACACGGCGGCTGTGTCGGCCAAGCTCACGGACCTGATGCAGATGGTCGAAGACCTGCTGCAGGAAGGCCGCAAGATCCTCGTGTTCTCGCAGTTCACCAGCATGCTCTTCCTGATCGAGGAAGAACTGGCGGCGCGCGGCATCCATTACGCGCTGCTGACCGGCGAGACGCGCGACCGCTCGGCGCAAGTCGCCGCCTTCCAGCAGGGCGCGGTGCCGATCTTCCTGATCAGCCTGAAGGCCGGCGGCGTCGGCCTGAACCTCACCGCCGCCGACACCGTGATCCACTACGACCCGTGGTGGAACCCGGCAGCCGAGAACCAGGCCACCGACCGCGCCTGGCGTATCGGGCAGGACAAACCCGTGTTCGTCTATAAGCTGATCGCCAAGGGCACGCTGGAAGAAAAGATCCAGCAGCTGCAGCAGAAGAAGTCGGAGCTGGCCCAGTCGATCCTGTCCGAAGGCGAATCGCAGAAGATGGCGCTGACGCAGGAAGACCTGCAGGCGATCTTCGCGCCGCTGGACGACGGCGCCGCCTGACCGGGGGGCGCCGGCTCTGCCACGGCGCCCGCCCATTCGATCGTGCCCGGCAATCGGACACGAGGGTTCCGCGTGCTAGACTTGGCCCGGGAACGCGGGATTGGAAAGCGTACGCGCCTCGCTCATCCTGGTTTGCCGGATTCATGGAGGAACGCCAAGCGATGACTGATCCTGTGCTGAAGGAAGCCGCCCATCCTGGTCCTCGTCCGAGGATGCAGGTCAATCCGCCCGTGTTCTACATCTCGGCCGGGCTGATCCTCGCCTTCGCCCTGTTCGGAGCGGTGTTCCCGAAGCGTGCCGGCAGCCTGTTCGACATGCTCCAGGCGGGCATCGTACGCGACTTCGGCTGGTTCTATATCCTGGCCGTCGCCGCATTCCTGATCTTCGTGCTGTTCCTGATGATGAGCCGCTATGGCGACGTCAAGCTCGGTCCCGACGAGAGCGAGCCCGAATACAGCTACCTGTCCTGGTTCGCCATGCTGTTCAGCGCCGGCATGGGTATCGGCCTGCTGTTCTTCGGTGTCGCCGAGCCGGTCCAGCACTACGCCCTGCCGCCGGTGGGGGAGGGCCGTACGATCGAATCGGCGCGCCAGGCCATGGTGCTGACGTTCTTCCATTGGGGCCTGCATGCCTGGGCGATTTATATCGTCGTGGGGCTGGCGCTGGCCTATTTCGCCTTCAGGCGCGGCCTGCCGCTGACGCTGCGCTCAGGCCTGTTTCCCTTGATCGGCCAGCGCATCCATGGCCCGATCGGCCACGCCATCGACATCTTCGCGGTGCTGGGCACGATGTTCGGCGTCGCGACCTCGCTCGGCTTCGGCGTGCTGCAGGTGAACGCCGGCTTTTCCTACCTGTTCGGGCTGCCGGTCAGTCCGACGGTCCAGATCGTGCTGATCGCCGCGATCACCGGCATGGCGACGCTGTCGGCCGCCACGGGGCTGGACAAGGGCGTCAAGCGCCTGTCCGAGCTCAACATCATCCTGGCGATCGCCCTGCTCCTCTTCGTGCTGGCGGTGGGCTCGACGGTGTTCCTGCTGCAGGCGTTCGTCCAGAACATCGGCGCCTACCTGGGGGCGGTGGTGCAACGCACCTTCCGCATGTACGCCTACGAGCCGAATGCCTGGCTTGGCGACTGGACCCTGTTCTACTGGGGCTGGTGGATATCCTGGTCGCCCTTCGTGGGCATGTTCATCGCGCGCATCTCGCGCGGGCGCACGATCCGCGAGTTCATCTCCGGCGTGCTGCTGGTGCCGGTGCTGTTCACCTTCCTGTGGATGACGGTGTTCGGCAATACGGCCATCGCCCTCGACCTGAGCGGCGCGGCGCCGATCGTGCGCACCGTTGCCGACAATCTGCCGGTGGCGCTGTTCGAGGTGCTCGAGCAGCTGCCCTTCCCCCTGATCGCATCCGGAATCGCCACGCTGCTGGTCATCACCTTCTTCGTGACCTCGGCCGATTCCGGCGCCCTCGTGATCGACATGATCACCTCCGGCGCCGCGCCGCATCCGCCGGTCTGGCAGCGCATCTTCTGGGCGGTCTGCGCCGGCGTCGTGGCCGCCGTGCTGCTGCTGGCCGGGGGGCTGCAGGCGCTCCAGACCGCGGCGCTGGCCAGCGCGCTCCCCTTCGCCGTGGTGATGCTCTTTATCTGCTATGGGTTGCTGCGCGCCCTGCAGACCGAAACCCGGGGCTCGTCGATGGACCTGTCGATTGCCGTCGACACGCCGCCATCTGCGGCCGGCCTGAACTGGCAGCAGCGTCTGGCCAGCATCATGCACTTCTACGGCAGGACCGAGATCGCGGCCTTCCTCGAGAGCACCGCGCGCCCCGCGCTGGAAGCGGTCGCCGCGCAGATGCGCGAGACAGGCCTGGAACCGGAATTGGCCCATGCCGGGGACCGGCTCGAGCTGGATGTGCCGCACGGCGACCGCGGCACGTTCCGCTACACGATTCGCGCGCGCAGCTTCCGGCCACCGAGCTTCGCCTGGGCGGAAACGGAGGAGCCGGATTCGTCCAGCCGGCACTATCGCGCCATGGCCACCAGTTCCGAAGGCGACCAGGCCCACGACGTGACCGGCTATACGCGCGAGCAGCTGATCAACGATCTCCTGAACCGCTACGCACGTTTCCGCCATGTGCGGCGGCTTCCCTGAGAAGAGGCGCCGGCGCCATGAAAAAAAAGGCTGCCGGTACGAACCGGGCAGCCTTTCGCTTTACAGATGGTGCGGACAGGGCGCAGCTTACTTGTAATAAGCCTCGACCTTGCCTTTCAGCTTGATCAGCATCGGCTTGCCCTTGCGGTCGAGCGTGCGGCCGGCGGCGACCTTGATCCAGCCTTCGCTGATGCAATACTCTTCCACGTCGTGGCGGTCCTTGTCGTTGAAGCGGATGCCGATTTCGCGCTGGAACACGTCGCGGTTATGGAAAGGGCTGCTCGGGTCGATCGAGAGCCGGTCCGGGAGTTGGGGGAGGGAGGTGGTATCGTTCATGACGCGAATTATCCACCAACTGCGCGCCACGTGGCGCAAAAAATGCGGTCGAGGGCCTTCTCGCCTTGTCTGTACAAATAGCCGGGGTGGGCGATATACTGCCCGACATCTTCTTGCCCCTTTGCCAATAGAAAGCGCCCGATGACCCGTCGCACGGATGCATCCACCTCGGCACCAGTCCAGCCGATGCCTGGGAATGGCATGGGCGAGCAGTTCCGTGTCATCGCCGAACTCGCCGGCGACATCGCCTTCAGCATCGACCTGCCCGCGCGCACGCTGCGCTACCTGAGTCCCGCATTCAGCAGCGCCTTCGGCCACGCCAGGGATGCGCTGCAGGCCGCGATCGCCGGCGCGCACGAAGACCTGGGGCCGCTGGGCATGGTCCTGGCAGGCAGCACCGGTGCGCCGGGAGAATGCCGGACCCAGGAAATCGATATCCGCAACTTGGATGGCCACCCGGTCGGCCTGCAGGTGATCTCGACCATCGTGCAGAACGGGGACGGCAGCCAGTCGCTGGTCGGCCTGCTGCGCGACCTGACGCCGCAGCGCGTCCACCTGGCCGACCAGCGCCGCTTCGCGAGCATGCTGAACCACGAATTCCGCACCCCGCTGGCCACCATCGACGGCGCGGTGCAGCGCCTCGAAGCGACCGCGCAGGGCGCCGACGAGCCGACCCGCCAGCGCTACCGCAAGATCGCGGTGGCGACCGACCGCCTGATCGCCATGCTCGACGAATACCTGTCGCCGGACCGCATGGCCGCCATCGGCAAGGTGCGCCAGCCGAACACCATCGCGCCTGGCGAGCTGCTGGAGGCCGGCGCCGTGCAGGTGCGCGAGGCCGGGCGCGAAGCGAAGGTCGAGGCGGATGCGCTGCCGCTGGCGTTGCGGGGCGAGCCGGAAGGCCTGCGCCTGGCGCTCAAGGTCCTGGTCGACAACGCGCTGCTGTACTCGCCGTCCGGCACCCGGGTGAACCTGGGCGCGCGCCGCAGCGGCAACGGCGTCGAGTTCATCGTGCGCGACGAGGGCGAGGGTGTCCCGCTCGAGGACGTCGCGTGCATCTTCGATAAGGGCTACCGCGGCCGCAATGCGGACGGCCTGGCGGGCAGCGGCCTGGGCCTCTACATGGCGCGCTCGATCGTCGACGTCCATGGCGGCATGCTGCGCCTGGTCGAAGGTAGTGGCGGGGCCGAATTCCGGCTATGGCTGCCGGCATTGGAAGATGGCGGACAACAACGACTTGCCTCATCCAGTGCCAGCAGTGATAATCGGAACGATCAATAACATGGTTCCCGCATGACGCAGATACTGATTGTTGAAGACAATGGCGAATATGCAGACGACATGGCCGAGTTCCTGAGGGAGCTGGACCACGACGTCACCATCGCCAAGACCGCGAGCGAAATGTGGGCCGCGCTGACGCGCACCCCGGCCGCGGTCGTGGTGCTGGACCTCGGCCTGCCGGACGAAGACGGCTTCAACGTCATCCCGCGCATGCGCCAGCTGTATCCCGAGATCGGCCTGCTCGTATTGACAGGCCGCGTCGCCTTCGACCACCGCATCCTCGGCCTGCGCCTGGGCGCCGACCACTACCTGACCAAGCCGATCAAGTTCCCCGAACTCGCGGCCCACATCGAAGCCCTGGACCGCCGCGTCCGTCCCGCCGACCCGGCCCCGGCGCCGAGCAAGTGGACCCTGCGCGTGAGCGCGCGCCAGCTCGAATTGGGCGGCAAGGTGATCGACCTGACCGAAAAGGAGTGCAACTTCCTGCACCTCCTCACCATCAACACCCGCCCGGTCCCGCGCCAGGTGATCGTCGCCGGCATGGGCGGCGAAGACCCGGACGCCAGCCGCCGCGTCGACATGCTGGTCTACCGCCTGCGCAAGAAAGCCCGCTCCGGCCTCGGCCAGGACCTGCCCCTGCGCAGCGCCTACGGCGAAGGCTACAGCCTCTCCGCCGGCTTCACCCTCGCCTGACCCCCTATATTGGGGTCAGAGTCGAATTATTGAGCAATTGCCCAAATTCGCCCCATTTCCAATTGGGGTCAGAGTCAAATTATTGAGCAATGGCTCATCAGAAGCGTGCTCGACCGTAATTGGGGACAGAGTCAGCCGTTTTTTCGGCGGCCTTGAGATTAATTGGGGACAGAGTAAAGTTTCTCGGCTAAAATGCCTGCTCGACTTTTGAGCACGCCATGGCACGCCTTCCCCGACTCATCATCCCGAACCAGCCGCATCACGTCATCCAGCGCGGCAACAACCGGCAACTGATCTTCCGCGAGGAAGTGGATTACCAGCGTTTCCTGGCCTGGCTGAAGGAGGCGGCACGCTTCTACCAGGTGGCGATCCATGCCTATGTGCTCATGCCCAATCACATACACTTGCTGGCCACGCCCTCCGATGCGACTGGCCTGGCCCTGATGATGCAGAAGGTGGGCCGCTTCTACGTCCCCTGGTTCAATAACAAGTACGAGCGCAGCGGCGGCCTGTTCGAGGGGCGCTTTCGCACCTCGCTCATCGATACGGAAAGCTATTTCCTGGCCTGCAGCCGTTACATCGAGCTCAATCCCGTGCGCGCCGGCCTGGCGTCGGGGCCGCTGGACTACCCCTGGTCGAGCTACGCCCACCACACGGGCGTCCGTACCGACGGCCTGGTCACCGACCATCTGCTCTACTGGGGCATGGGCAACACGCCCTTCCAGCGCGAAGCCGCCTATACCGATCTGGTCATGCAAGGCATCCCCCAGGACGAGCTCGACTTCGTCACCACTTCGGTCCTGAAGAACCAGCCCCTGGGTTCGGATACTTTCAAGGCCGAGCTCGAGCGCAAAACGAAGCGACCGATCCTGCCTGCCAAGCGCGGCCGGCCCTTCCGGGAGCCCATCCCACCCCGTTCACAAGCGTAAGGACGCGTAATCCAGTCGAACGGCACGGTTTTCCGTGCCGTTTTTTTATGCAACCGCACGCGGTCAGAGCGTGGAGGAGACCATAAAAATCAAGCACTTAACAAGATTATTGGACATCCGATTGACTCTGTCCCTAATTAATCGATCTTTCGAAAAGTTGTCAAACAATTCGACTCTGACCCTAATTATTCTAGTTGCCGTTTGTGTTGCGTTGCACTATTCTCGTTTTTGACCCTGACCGCATTGTGGAGATTTCGAGAGATGGAAGCCCAAGGTTTATACGATCCAGCCAACGAGCACGATGCGTGCGGCGTTGGATTCATTGCCCACATCAAGGGCAACAAGAGCCATTCGATCATCGAGCAGGGCCTGATGATCCTGAAGAACCTCGACCACCGGGGCGCCGTCGGCGCCGACCCGCTGATGGGCGACGGTGCGGGCATCCTGATCCAGATTCCTGACCAATACTTCCGCGACGAGATGGCCAAGCAGGGCGTCGAGCTGCCGCCGCCCGGCGAATACGGCGTCGGCATGGTGTTCCTGCCGAAGGAACACGCCTCACGCATCGCCTGCGAACAGGAAATCGAGCGC
>JBFLVV010000110.1:0-12776 GCA_040758275.1 Pseudomonadota bacterium | reverse complement strand
CGACCGTCCTGCCGGCACCGCGTGCCATCCTGTTCGACCTCGATGGCACGCTGGCCGACACCGCGCCCGACCTCGCGGCCGCCGTCAACTGGCTGCGCACCGAGCGCGGCCTGCCGCCGACCCCGTACTCGGTGCTGCGCCCCACCGCCTCCGCCGGCGCGCGCGGCATGATCGGGGCCGCCTTCGGCCTGGCGCCGGGCGACGATGGGTATGAAGAGCTGCGCCTGCAGTGGTTCGACCGCTACCAGGAAACCATGGCCGTGCACAGCTCGCTGTTCGGCGGCGTGGCCGAACTCCTGCTCGGCATCGAGCAGGCCGGCATGGCCTGGGGCATCGTCACCAACAAGCCGGCCCGCTTCACCGATCCGCTGATCCCGCAGATCGGCCTGTCGCACGCGGGCTGCGTGGTCTCGGGCGACACGACGCCGCATGCGAAGCCGCACCCGGCCCCGCTGCTGGAAGGCGCGCGCCGCCTCGGCATCGATCCGACCCACTGCTGGTACGTGGGCGACGACAAGCGCGACGTCGAAGCCGGCGTCGCTGCGGGCATGGTTACCGTGGCCTGCAACTGGGGCTATTGCGGCGCCATCGAACCGTCGACCTGGGGCGCGGACTATCTGCTCGACACCCCGACCGACCTGCTGCAGACCCTGCGCAGTGTGGTGGAAGCGGCACGCGAAGCCGAACGCGCCGCCTGAGCCCACCTCCTTTCGAAGCGGACCTCGTGTCCGCTTACATCTCTTTACGACTGATACAGCCTTGCGTCTAGGCTTGGGACGGGCTCGCCGTTAATCTACTCCTGCACGACAACATAACGTCTCAGGGAGCAGAACATGGAAACCACCGCACGCACCACCACCCGCATCCACCCGCTGATGGCCGCAGCCGCCGCTTCGGTCGTCATCGTCAGCCTGACCGGCGCCGCCGCCATCTCCGGCCTGCTGCCGAGCTCGAAGAGCGCCCCCGACGCCCAGGCCGCCCTCGCCACCTCGCCGTACGCCGGCATGGTGCCGATGACGAATGCGCAAGGCCAGGTCGTGATGGTGCCGGCAGCCGCCGTGCAGGCCGCGCCGGTGGCGCCTAGCGCACTGGCCGCCACCCCGGTGACGCCGCAACTAGCCACCCAGCTGGCCGCAGGCACCGCGCCGATCGCAGCCCAGCCGGTCGCCTACGCCCAGCCCGCACCGCAGCCGGCGCCGGTGGTGATCAAGGAAGTCATCAAGGAAAAGCCGGTCGTCAAGGTGGTCGAGAAGACCCGCGTGGTGCACGCCAAGCCGGCCGAACCGCGCTACTACCCGCAGCCGGCTCCGGCTCCGGCTCCCGCACCGGCCCAGCCGAACTATGTCGGCATCGGCACCGGCGCCGTGATCGGCGGCCTGATCGGCAACCAGATCGGCGGCGGCAACGGCAAGAAGCTGGCGACCGTTGCCGGCATCATCGGCGGCGGCATGATCGGTAATGAGATCGCCAACCGCAACCGCTGATCCCGTCCCTCCCTACTGAAAACCGCAGGCGCTTGTTTAGCCTGCGGTTTTTTTACGGAAGATGCAGACGATGATGTCGCTCGGGAAGATCTTGAGCACGGGGATCGCGCACATGATCGCGATGTACTGCACCCACAACGACAGCAGCGGCACATTGCCGGCGCAACTCAGGCGCTCGCGCAGGCCCTTGGCGCGCAGGGCCGGCAGCTCGGCGCTATCGACCAGCTCGAAGCCGCGGCCGGCGACCAGTTTCGACAGGTTGTCCGGGCTGAAGTAATGCACGTGCGGCGACGGAAGGTCTTTCTGCCACAGGCGCTCGAAGGGCGTGCGCCAGCCCAAACGGGCGATGACCTTGGACAGGCGGTAGAAAAAGCCGCGGCTGCTGGGCAGGTTGAGGATCAGGATGCCGTCCGGATTTAGGCGCTGCCGGCAATCGTCGAGCGCGCTGCGGATATCCGGGATGTGCTCGATGACGTCGTTGAAGACGATGACGTCGAAGCGTTCGTCCTCGCGCAGCACGTCGGGGAAGAAACCGGCCCGTACCGGCAGGCCGCGCGCCGCGGCGCGCGAACCGACCACCGCATCCGGCTCGACGCCGAGCACGTCGAAATCGTCGCGTGCGGTTTCCAGGAACCAGCCGTGGGCGCTGCCGACGTCGAGCAGGCTGCGCCCGCCGGGCCGCACATGCCGCTTGGCGAACTGGACAATGGCGCGGAAGTTCTCGAGGCGCAGGGCCTTCAGGCCGGCTTCGCGCTCGGCCTCGTTGACCTCGGGCCCCGTGTGCTGGTTGATCGCGACGGACAGCTCCGCGCTCTCGTAATGACAGGCCGGACAGGTCGCATGCCACGACGCGAGCCCAGCCATCTTGTTGTTACCACAGACGATACAGACCATTCCCATTCCCTTGTTAAAGAACCTGAAGCAGACCGTGTAGCCGGGCCATGATATTGCAGTTTTCTCATGCTGTGCGACTATTCTTTGACCACTTGACATCACAGGTGGTTTCAGCTTTCAGGCTGCACGCAACAGCGAATTGGAGTACAATGAAGGTTCTTTCGTTGGGGGCGACCTGGTTTCGACGTGGGTTGCAAAGCAGCGCAGGGCATACCGAGGACTGGTTACCTCGTAAATACATCCAGAAATCAATAACTGCAAACGATAACTCGTACGCACTCGCAGCTTAATTGCTGCTAGGTCCACAACACCTCGCCCCTGGGGTGTGCCGCAAGGTTCGTGGACTCATTTACAGGGGCTCGCAGTAGGCCGGGTCACTTGGTCGACTGTTAAATAATAGGTGACTCGCCTGTCCAAAGGGTGCACATCCCCGTTGTCCAGGTTAAATTAATTGATAGTGCTAAGTATGTAGAACTGTCTGTAGAGTGCTTGCGGACGCGGGTTCGATTCCCGCCGCCTCCACCAACCTCTTCCAAAAAGCCGCTGATTCGTCAGCGGCTTTTTATTTTCCGCGTTTCCGAACTCAGCAGTTTCCCTTTGATCGTCGCCAATATGCGACCGCGTACGGCCAACAATACTGGCCTCCTTGAACGGAGGCCATATGCCACATATATTTTCTCGAGCGAAGTCGTTGGAAGGCAGCGAAAAGGTCGGCGACGGGAATTGCGTTGCTCTCGTCCAGCACTTCACCGAAGTGGGCCACACAAGCACCTGGCGTCCAGGCATGCGTGTGCTGGATGCAAGCGGACTGGCGACTGGCACGGTCATCGCCACGTTTGTGAATGGCCGATACCCGAATAGACCCAAAGGCAACCATGCAGCGCTATTCCTGTATGCGGGGCCACGTGATCGCGAGACCGGGAAACCGTCGTATATTGCGGTCATGGACCAATGGACAAGCAAGCCGAAAATATCTGCCCGAAGCATTATTCCTCGCGGGGCGAAGACACACGCGCAGGGAAATCGACATGATGATTCCGACAACGCCGACCATTTCTACGTCGTTCTATGAGAACGCTGCTATTTTCAATCCTTCTCATTCCGGGGTCAGTCCTGGCCGCGGAGCAGGTCCGGTGCCCGGACGCTTATCCATCCAGCGATACGGTGATTGCCCGGCCAGCGAAATGGAATAGCGCAGTGGTGCTTGGCAACCAGCCTTTGATCAGCGCCGGCATGCTCACCGGGCCAATTGAAATACGTGGAGATCTGCGGGGAGAGGAGAAGAAAATCGACAGCGGGCACGAAATACGCTATCGCTTTGACCGCATCCAGCGCCCACCAGAGAAATGGGTCCAGTGCAGTTATGGTGACGGAGGCGCCATCCGCCTGCTAAAGCGCGTCCGGGACGAAACAAGGGAATGCATCCTGACTCTCAAGCGGGCAGCGCTGCCCGGCGTGCCGAAGATCACCGTCCTTTGCGAGTAGACTGGCCAGCCCGGCGTCCGTAATGAGGAGGACGCCGGGCTTGCATCAAGACGTCGGCCCCGGATCCGCCCCCGCCTGCTGAATCACCATCAACTCCTTCATCAGCGCATCATTGAACGCCGGAATATCATCCGGCTTGCGGCTCGTGATCAGCTTGCCGTCCACCACCACCTCATCATCCGTCCATTCCGCTCCCGCCGCCTTCAGGTCATCCTGGATCGCCGGATAGCTGGTCAGGTGCTTCGACTCCGCAATCCCCGCCTCGATCAGCGGCCATGGGCCGTGGCAGATCGCCGCGATCGGCTTGTCGGCGTCATCGAACGCCTTGATGAAGGCGATCGCTTCCGGAATCTGGCGCAGCTTCTTCGGATTCTCTTCACCGCCCGGCAGCAGCAGTGCGTCGTAGTCCGATACCTTCGCCTGCGACAGGCTCAGCTCCACCCTGAACTTGTCCCCCGGCTGGTCGTGGTTCATGCCCTGCACTTCCTCGCCCGCCGCCTTCGGGGAAATCAGGGTCACGCGCACGCCCTTCCCTTCCAGGAAAGTGCGCGGCCCGGTGTACTCGACCTGCTCGACGCCGTCCGTCATCAGGACCGCGACACGTTTTCCCAGCACATCGTCCTCGCTCACGAGATCGACTTCATCGCCCATATATCCTCCCCTTGGATTGTTTCGTCGTCGGGACAATTGTAGGTCGGCCGTCAACCGGGCGTCGCGCGGATCACGGCGAGGAAAGGTGGATTCAAGGCAGCAGGTAGCAGACGTCGTCGCGGTCGCGTCCGGGTGCGCGCGTGCACAGGAAACCGTCCAGTCCAAGGCGGTTCCTGCCATCCAGCGTGGCGCCGGAGACGTCTTCGCGGCGCAATACCACCTGCAGTTCGCGGTAGGGAATCTCGATCGCGAACTGCCGCAGCATCGCCGCAATCGCATGCGAACCCGGCGCGCCCGGCAGGAAGCGCTCGAACACCCTGGCAGGCACCGGCCCCACCCGGATCCGGATGCCGAGCTCGGGCCGCGGCAGCCGTTCGCCGAGGGTGGCGACGACGCCGACCTGGCAGTTGTGTTCGCCCAGCCGGTTGCGCTCTTCGACCGGCAGCACGTCCCAGCGCCCGGTGAACTGTTCGACCTCCACCTGCGCCTGCAGGTACTCACCGAGGACGCCCGCGATCAGCCCCGCCGGCACCACGCGGCTGCGCAACTGGGCCGCGAAATAGGCCAGGCTTTCGAAAGGCAGGCCCGCATCGAAGGGCGCCCGCCCTACCACGCCACCGAGCGCCGCGAGCTGGGCCAGGAAGCGGTCACGGCCCTGCTCATCGGGTCCGCCGCGCACGCGGTACTTGCACCAGGCGCGGTAGAACAGCGCCACCTGCCGGTTCGAGATGGCGTCGTAGAAGGCGCGCGGTCCTTCGTCGTGGGTGGCGTGCTCCCACGCCGCGATGCGTTCGGTGTAATGCAGGGGCAGGGCTCCGTTCACGCCCAGCAGGCCCATGACCGCGGTGCGCACGCGCAGGCGCAGTTCGCCGTCCTTGTCGTGTTCTACCCGCAGGCTGTCGATCTCGGCGGCGGGAAAGGCGAGCGAGAGCACGTTCTCGAAACGCAGCGCGGCCTCGATATTCGCGCCACCCTTCTGGCGGCGCAGCCAGCGCGCCAGCAGGCGGACTGCCTGGAACAGTTCGTAGCGCCAGGGTTCGTCCAGCAAGCGGTCGATCACAGCAAGGTCAGGCTGCCGTTGCGGGGCGCGCATCGCAGGAGCTCCCGGTCGGACTGGCTCGAGCGCACCACCAGCCGGGTGAAGCTGTTCACGTGCACGTAGAGGCCGAAGAAGCGGTTGACCACCTCGGCGAACACGACCAGGCTGGCGCCGGCGAAGGCTTCCTCGTCCACCGTCATGCGCACTTCCGTGCCATGCACCAGGGTGGTGCCGATCGGGCTCTTCATCCAGGCCGTCGAGGACAGGGTCTCCAGCGCCGTGACGCCGGCGATCTGGCGCTGCGTCGCGTTCGAGCGCGACACGTCGTACAGGGTCAGCACTTCACGGAAAGCGTCGAGATCGCCGAGCGACCGGTGGTTCAGGGCGAGCTGCGCCACCAGGCGCCAGTGCGCGCCGCCCGCGGAGGGGAAGCGGTGCGGCGGCGTGGGTTTGCGCAGGAGGCGCAGCAGCAGGCCGCCGGTCGACGTCTCGCTGACCAGGTCGCCGCCGGGCGCCCCGACAGAGGTAGTGCCTGCATGCGCACCATTGGTGCAGGTCAGGTCGATCGAGGCCACGGACTGCTCGTCGGTGCTGGCCGGAATGCCCGCGTCGCCGTAACTGCCCTCGGTAAAACCGATCTTCATGCGGTGGCGTTGCACGGCGCGGTCGTCGCGGCGTGCGAACCAGTAGCGCTCGCGCAGCTCGCCGCCCTCGCCGTGGCGCAGTCCGTAATAGGGCCGGTAGTCCATCGACTGCACCCTGCCCTCCAGCGTGCGCAGCACGCGTACAGCGTCGATGCTGTAGACCTCGACATCCTCCTCGTGGCGCCCCGGCACCACGTCGTACATGGCGCTGCGGTGGGTGATGCGCACCGGCGTGGCCGCCTGGTGGAAGAGATTGACGATGGTGGCGCAGCCGGGCGCCAGGTGCTGCGCACCCAGGGTGCCCAGGAGGCGCGCGGCGCCAGTGTCGCCGTGCAGGCCGTTCACCACCAGGTGCAGGGTGAAGCGCTGGGCGCTGGCGGGCAGCATGGGGGCGAGCGGCGCCAGGTCGATGTCGAGGAAATGGAATTTGTCGGGGAAGGCGAAGTATTCGCTGAGCAGCCGGTAGGCGGCGTGTTCCCCTGGCCGCAGCGGCACCAGCGCGTCTTCCTCGCCGAAGCCGCCCAGCGCCAGCGGCATGCGTTCGAGCTGGCGCCAGGCGCCGCCCTCGCCCGCTTCCATGAAGCTGGCGCCGACGTGCAGGAACAGGGTGTCGATCAGGGCGCTCGACAGCAGCGGGTCGGCGTCGACGAACAGGCGCAGCCGCGGCATGCCGAGCTGGTGCAACAGGCGCAGCGGCGCCGCGCTCTCGACCGTGATCGCGATCTGGCCAGTGGCCCGCGCCGGCAATCGCACATTGCCAGGCGCGTGCACGACCGGCTCGTAGCGCGCCCGCACCACGCTGCAGGGGGCCAGCGTGAGGGGGCTGGCGGTGCGGAAGCGGCAGGGTGTGCCCTTGCCGTGCAGTGCGCTCATCTCGGTGCCGCGCGGGAGCGACTGGACGGATTCGACGCGGCTGCCCGCACCAGGGGCGCCCGGCTCGCCGATGCGCACGATCGAGCAGGAGGGAATGCCCTGCAGGAAGGCAGGGTACAGGCTGCCCAGCAGGGCTTCGGTGAACTCGGGGTAATCGTCGTCGAGCTTCTTGGCAGTGCGCGCATTGAGCAGGGCGCAGGCCTGGATCAGGCGCCGGATGTGCGGGTCTTCGCTGCCTTCGGCCCCCATGCCCAGTTCGTTCGCCAGGCGGGGATACTGACTGGCCAGTTCGCGCCCGACCGTGTTCAGGTAGACCAGCTCGCGCTCGTAATACGGCAGCAGCTCTTCCATGGCGTTCTCCTGTCATGACTCTGTAAGGTCCTGCACTTTTGCGAACATGGCCTTGTGTATGCTCAACAACCGATGAGCAAGTGAGTCTGCGAAAGGACTTTCGCGCCGACTATTCAGCACGCATGGTTGCGCACGATAGCCGGACGGTTACCCGGCGATATTGACGAACCCTGCTATTCTGGCCCGCCCTTTTGTTTCCCTTACTACACAAGAGCCATGAAGCGTTTATCGACATTCGTCTTGCCCCTGCTCGTCGCGGCCAGCCTGACTGCATGCAAATCCAAACAGAACGAGGCACAGGATGCCGCCCAGGAGGCGCCGGCCAGCGCCGCGCCGGTGGCGAACGAGCCGGCAGCAAGCGCACCTGCCGCTCCGGCCGCGCCCGCCGCACCGGCCGCCGCCGCCGCGGCAACATTCGATCCGCAAACGGTTCCCGTGTCGGACAAGACACTGCCCGCCTTCCCTTATCTGGCGACGCCTTCAAGCCTGGACCCGAAGAGTGTGTACACGGAAAAAGATCTCGAGTTCGACCGCGTCTTCGTCGTGGCCGGCGAAGAGCTGCGTCCTGTGGAAGGCAAGGTCTTCCAGCGCAAGTACTTCCTGCACGAACTGAAATGGTCGCCCCTTGCCGCGCACCGCAATTACCAGAATGCGCTCAAGACGCTCGGCGCCGTGCGTGTGGACAAGGTCCATCCCCACGACGACAAATTCGTGGAGCGTAATGGCGGCGACATCAATGCCATCTGGCGCAAGATGGGTACGCCGAGCCTGGACCGCGTCGAAGATCCGGAAGCGCCAGGCTACGAGCAATGGCTGCTGCGCACGCCGACTACCAATATCTGGCTGTCCTTCTTCATCGATCAAGGCCAGGTGTATCTCCAGACCGTCGAAGAGAAGGCCATGCAGCAGCAGGTATAGTTGCTGCCGGGAGGCGGCGCGCCGCCGCCTCCCGTCCGCTTCCTGAGTCTCCACCCGCCGGCCCCGCCTGCCCACCTGGCGCTGCGTCGAGGGACATGGCCATGCACAGCAAGCCGTTCTGGTAGAACGCCATCAGCTCGTCCATCGCGCCCTCCTGCGAAAACTCCAAGGTCGTGCAAATTTGCGCTGGCGATATTGCGTGTGCTCAACGGAAGAGCTCGGCACACCGCGACTTTCGGGTCACGCGGCCTTAGCAATTAGTCAGTAGAATGGCAGGTTTTCCGTATCGTTCTTGCTGCCATGTCCGCCGTCACGTCCACCACCAGCACCGCTTCGCCGGTCCGTCTTGAAATCGCCACCTTGTGGCGCCTGTCCTGGCCCATGCTGGTCGGCCAGCTGGCGACCGTCGGGATGGGCGTGGCCGACGTGGCGATGACCGGACACGTCAGTGCCGAGGAACTGGCCGCCGTCTCGCTCGGCACCTCGGTCTGGCACATCGTGCTGGTGACCGTCATGGGTACGATGATGGCGCTCAACACCGTGGTCGCGCACGAGATCGGCGCAGCGCGCCATGACAAGGTGCCGCACTCCGTGCGCCAGGCCTTGTGGAAAGGCCTGCTGGTTGGCCTGGTGGGGATGCTGTTCGCCAACCTGTGCACCCTGCTCTTCGATAATGTCGGCCTCGAACAACACGTGGCCGACCGCGCATCCCTGTTCCTGCACGTGATCAGCCTCGGCATGCCGGCCTTCTCCTGCTACCGCGCGCTGTATGGCTACACGACCAGCATCAACCAGACCAAGCCGATCATGTGGATCGCGATCTTCGGCCTGGTCTTCAACGTGTTCTCGAACTGGCTGCTGGTGTACGGCAACTGGGGCTTCCCGATGATGGGCGCAGTAGGCTGCGCGGTGTCGACGGCCCTGGGCATGTGGCTGATGCTGGGCGCCATGGTGCTGTGGGTGAAATACGCGCCGGCCTACCGCTTCACCTATCCGTTCACCCACTGGGAAGGCCCGGACTGGAAGTCGATCGGCGCGATGCTGCGTCTCGGCCTGCCGATCGGCGTCACCTATTTCGCCGAAGTCAGCGCCTTCGCGCTGATCAGCCTGCTGGTCGCGCGCTTCGGCGTGGTCGCGATCTCCTCGCACCAGATCGCCCTGAACTTCGCCTCGCTGGTCTTCATGGTGCCGCTGAGCTTTTCGATCGGCATGATGACCCGCGTCGGCCAGGCCATGGGCGAGCGCAACCCGGAGCGCGCGCGTTTCGTCGGCTGGGTCGGCGTCAGCGTCTCGGTGGCCTTCGGCGCCCTGTCGGCGATCGGCATCGCCCTGTTCCGCTGGCAGATCGCGGCCGCCTACACCTCCGACCCGGCGGTGCAGGAAGCCTGCGCCAACCTGCTCCTGCTGGCCGCGCTGTTCCAGCTGTCCGATGCGACCCAGGTGGCGACCGCTTCGGCCATTCGCGGCTACCAGGTGACGCGTTCGCCGATGGTGATCCAGCTGGTGGCCTTCTGGGGCGTTTCGCTGCCCCTGGGCTGCATCCTGGGCCTGGCGCCGGAATGGTTCCCCTGGACCCCAAGCGCGCCGATGTCGACCACCGGCTTCTGGATCGGGCTCGTCATCGCCCTGACGGTGGCGGCCGTGCTGCTTACCTGGTCCTTCGAGAAACTGGCGCGCCAGCGCATCCGGGAGGGCGCGCAGGCAAAGGCGGCGGCAGCGTAGTTACAGCTTTTCGGGCTCGACTCTGGTATCGTTCGGCAGTTGTCATAAATTAACTTACACCAGAGACATCCAATGCGCCCTCTCCTGACTCTCTTGATGGCTGCCGCGACTACCCTCGCGGCCGCTCCCGCAACGGCCGAACGCCTGACGCTGGACCGCATCTACGGCGAAAGCTCCCTGTCCGGCCCCGGCGTGCGCAACCTGCGCGTGTCGCCGGACGGCGAGCGCGTCACCTTCCTGCGCGGCCGTACCGACAACCAGCACCAGCTGGACCTGTGGGAATACAATATGAAGAGCAAGACCACCCAGCGTCTTGTCGATTCCAAGCGCCTGGTGCCGAACGAGGAACTGTCGCTCGAAGAAAAAGCGCGCCGCGAACGCGCGCGTACCGCGGGCCTGTCGGGCATCATCAGCTATAACTGGTCGCCGGACGGCAAGCAGCTGCTGGTGCCGATCGCCGGCGACCTCTACCTGGTCGACGTGGCCAAGCCGGACGCGCCGCGCAAGGTCGCTTCGGGCAACGTGATCGATCCGAAGATCTCGCCGAAGGGCCGCTACGTCTCCTTCGTGCGCAACCAGAACCTGGTCGTGATCGACCTGCAGACCGGCGCCGAGCGCCAGCTGACCACGGACGGCAAGGGCACCATCCACAACGGCGAGGCGGAATTCGTCGCGCAGGAAGAGATGGACCAGCACACCGGCTACTACTGGGCGCCGGACGATTCCGCGATCGCCTACCGCCGCTACGACGAAGCCCCGGTGCCGGTCGTGCGCCGCTTCGAGATCTTCGCCGACCGCACCGAAGTGATCGACCAGCACTACCCCGCCGCCGGCGACCCGAACGTGCTGATCGAGCTGATGATGGTCAACCCGGCCACCGGCCAGCAGCGCAAGGTCGACCTGGGCGCCGAGAAGGACATCTACCTCGTGCGCGCCGACTTCAGCGCCGATGCGAAAACCCTGGTCTACCAGCGCCAGTCGCGCGACCAGAAGCGCCTCGACCTGGTCGCTGTCGACGTCGACACCCTGGCCCAGCGCCCGCTGCTCACCGAAACCTCGAAGACCTGGGTCAGCATCCACAACGACCTGCGCTTCCTGAAGAACAAGAAGGCCTTCATCTGGGCTTCCGAGCGCAGCGGCCGCAACCACCTCTACGTCTACGGCCTGGACGGCAAGCTGCAGTACCCGCTGTCGAAAGGCGAATGGGGCGTGGACAGCATCCTGGCCGTCGATGAAGCCGCGGGCAAGGTCTATATCTCGTCGAACAAGGACGCCGTGATCGACAAGCAGACCTATGCCCTGAACCTGGACGGCAAGAACGCCGACAAGCCGGTGCGCATCACGAGCGGCGACGGCTGGCATGACGCCGCTTTTGCTGGCAACGGCAAGATCTTTGTCGACACCTACTCGAACCCGCAAACCCCGCCGCAGGTGTCGATCCGCCGCGCCGACGGTTCCATGGTCGAGTGGCTCGAGAAGAACGAGCTGAACGCGAACCACCCGTACGCGAAGTACCTGCCTGACCACCTGCCGACCGAGTACGGCAGCCTGAAGGCCAAGGACGGCCAGACCCTGTACTACTCGATGATCAAGCCGGCCAACTTCGATCCGAAGAAGCGCTATCCAGTGTTCCTGTTCACCTACGGCGGCCCGCACTCGCAACGCGTGACCCGCGGCTGGGGCAGCTACTTCAACCAGTACATGGCGCAGCAGGGCTTCGTGGTGTTCACCCTGGACAACCGCGGCTCGAGCCGCCGCGAGCGCGTCTTCACCGACGCCCTCTATAACAACCTGGGCAAGGTCGAAGTCGAAGACCAGGTCACCGGCATCGACTGGCTGGCCAAGCAGAGCTTCGTCGATCCGAAGCGCGTCGGCGTGTTCGGCTGGAGCTATGGCGGTTTCATGACCCTGCGCCTGCTGTCGGCAGCGTCGGACAAGATCGCGATGGGCGTGTCGGTGGCTCCGGTGACCGACTGGGCGCTGTACGACACCCACTACACCGAGCAGTTCGTGGGCGGTACGCCGAAGTCGGATCCGGAAGCCTACAAGCGCAGCGGCGTGTTCGCCCACCTGGACGGCATGAAGTCGCCGCTGCTGCTGGTGCACGGCATGGCTGACGACAACGTGCTGTTCACCAACACGACCCGCCTGATCGATGAGCTGGTGAAGCGCAATGTGCAGTTCGAGCTGATGACCTACCCGGGCGCCAAGCACGGCATCTCGGGCCGTGTCAGCCAGCGTCACGTGTATGGCCTGATCGAATCCTTCTTCAAGAAGAACCTGGGCGGGACGCAGCCGAACTGAGCTGGTGTTTTGCCGATGAGGACAGCCGCCTTCGGGCGGCTGTTTTTTTTTCGCGGCTACGCTGCGCAATCATGCAGGCACACCCGTAAACGGGATAGGGGCAGCCAGCATGCTGGCTGGCCCCTCCCACACCACCCGGCATGCGGGTCCGCACCGGGCGGTTCGAGTAGTTGATGTTAGGTGAGTCGAGGCATGCCAAGACGATCGAAGTAAGCAATCGTCAGCACGTTGTTCAGGGCGAGCCTGCTGTTGTGCCACCAGCTGCGGTTATTCCCCGCTACTAATGCTGCAACTTTCGGCGTTGCCCCCAACCTTATGAGTTCTCGGTAGATCGTAGGGCCGCGTCGCCAGTGTTTCAGATGGATTGCACGTAGTCGGTGGCGCATCCATTTATCCAGCTCGCGCAGGACG
>JBFLVV010000109.1:0-13641 GCA_040758275.1 Pseudomonadota bacterium | reverse complement strand
CGCTGGGCCGCCAGGGCCGCCTGCTGCGCAGCTTCGGCGCGGCGTTCGGCCTCGAGCTGCTCGCGCAGCTGGGCCGCCGTCTCGCTCGCCGCACGGGCGCGGCTTTCCGCCGCCTGGGCCAGCGCCCGCTCGGCCTGCAATTGTTCTTCCTCCCGCATCAAGGCCGCTTCCTCGGCGGCGACGCGCTCGCGTTCGGCCAGTAGCAGGCGCTCGGCTCCCTCCGCACGGCGCTGCGCGGCTTCCTCGGCCTGGGCCTTGGCCTGGGCCTGCTCGCGCACTGCCGCCATCGCCGCTTCCTCGGCCGCGTTTTCCCTGGCTTGCGCCTCGGCCAACTCACGCGCCAGGGCGGCGCGTTCCTCGGCCAGCGCGCGCTGGTGCTGCTCTTCCTCTGCCTGGCGGCGTGCGGCTTCCAATGCCGCTTCGTCGGCCGCGGCGCGCTCGCGCGCATGCGCCGCCGCGACGGTCTCGGCGTCCAGCCGCGCCTGGGCCTGCCGGCTAGCCTCCTCCTCGGCGCGGGCGCGCTCCTCGGACACCTCGCGCAGCTTGCGGTCGGCCTCGATGCGCGCTTCCGTGGCGGCGATGATGCGGTTCTCGGCTTCGCGCCGCGCAGCCGCGCTGGCGGCGGCCATCTGTTCCATGCGCTCGCGGTGGGTGGCGGCGTCGCGTATTTCCTTTTCGGTTTCCAGGCGCATGCGCAGCGACTGGGCGGCGACGCGTTCCGATTCAGCCTGGGCCAGCGCGATCGCTTCGCGCTCCTGTTCGATGTGGGCCAGGGCGCGCGCTTCCTCCAGCGCCCGCGCCTCGGCGGCCGCACGCGCAAAGGCGGCGGTGAGCGCGACCTGGTCGGCGCGTTCGCGTTGCTGGGTCAGTTCCAGCGCCTCGGCTTCGGCCTGGGCCAGTTTCTCGGCGGTCTGGCGGGCGCCACGCTCGGCGCGCTCGCGCTCGCGCGCCAGGATCGCCACCCGCGCATCGGCGCTGGCGTTGTGCAGGACTTCTTCCTTGGCGGCTTCCACCGCCGCCATGCGCTCGGCCGCCTGCAGGCGCGCCTGCTCGGTTTGCAGCAGCAATTCCTCGGCTGCCTTGGCCGCCTGGGCCGCCATCTCGGCCTGGGCCTCGACCTGGGCGGCGGCGCGGCGCCGCGCTTCCTCTTCGGCGCGGGCGCGCGCCTCGGCGGCCATGCGGGTTTCGGTATCGTTCTGGAGGCGGGCGCGCAGCTCGGCGGTTTCCTGGCGGATCGCTTCCAGGCGCTCGGCGGATGCCTGGGCGGCGGCGCGCAGCGATTCCAGGCGGTCGCGGTTGGCGGCGATCGCTTCTTCGGAAGCCTGGGCGTTGGCCAGGGCGGCGGCGGTCGCAGCCGCATCCATGGCGGCGCGTTCCTCGGCCAGCGAGCGGGCGCGCGCCTCGGCATGGGCGCGGCTCTCGGCGGCGACATTCGCCTTGGCCTCGGCCTCGACGCGGGCGATGGCTTCCTGGATCTCGCGCATTTCCATGGGCGCGCGGCCGGCGGCTTTCGGAGCAGCGGGCTCCTCGTCAGCCGCCGGCACGACGCTTCCTGCGTGGGAGAGGTCGATCGTGAAATCGGTATCGTCGGGCTGGGGCTTGATGGGTTCCATGCTCATTCTCGGGATTGGGCTGCGTCGATGTGATTATCCGGCAAATCCGGCGCGCACGGCACGCCGAACTGGACGGTGAAATCTGGGCATTTCTCTAATTCACCTCAAACAGGCCAGAGCGGCGGTTCGTCCATCAGCGCCACTTGCTCGCGCAACTCGAGGATGCGGTCCTGCCAGTAACGCTGGGTGTTGAACCAGGGGAAAGCTTGCGGGAAGGCGGGGTCGTCCCAGCGCATCGCCAGCCAGCAGGAATAATGGATCAGGCGCAGGGTGCGCAGGGCTTCCACCAGGTAGAGCTGGCGCGGGTGGAACTCGCAGAAGTCCTCATAGCCGGCCAGCACGTCGGCCATCTGGGACACCATCTCCTGGCGCTCGCCCGAGAGCAGCATCCACAGGTCCTGCACGGCCGGGCCCATGCGGCTGTCGTCGAAGTCGACGAAGTGCGGGCCGTCGGGCGTCCACAGCACGTTGCCGCCGTGGCAGTCGCCGTGCAGGCGCAGCAGCGGCAGCTCCCCTGCCCGCTCGTAGCAGCGCGCCACCCCATCCAGGGCCTGCTCGACCACGCTGGACCAGGTTGCCAGGAGCTCGGGCGGCACGAAATCATGGTTGCGCAGCCAGTCGTAAGGCTCGCGACCGAAGGTCCGGGCATCGAGCGTCGGACGGTGCGCGAAGATCCGCGCCGCGCCGACTGCGTGGATGCGGCCGATGAAGCGTCCGATCCACTCCAGCGTGGCCGGATCGCCCAGCTCGGGCGCGCGTCCGCCTCTGCGCGGGAAGACCGCGAAGCGGTAGCCGCTTGCTGCGTGCAGCGTGCGCCCGTCGATGAGGGAGGGCGGCACCGCCGGGATCTCGTTTTCCGCCAGTTCGGCAATAAAAGCGTGCTCTTCGAGGATGGCGGCGTCGCTCCAGCGTTCCGGACGGTAGAACTTGACCACCACCGGCGGCCCCTCTTCCATGCCGACCTGGTAGACGCGGTTTTCGTAGCTGTTCAGGGCCAGCAGGCGGCCGTCGCCGAACAGGCCGACGCTCTCCACAGCCTCGAGGACGGTTTGCGGGTCGAGGCGCTCGAACGGATGGGCCTGGCTGCTCGTTTCCATAGACGGATTCTCCATCCGCCCATTGTAAGCGCCACCCCCTTCCGCCTCCTAATGCCGGCGCGTCAGGTTTTCCGTGCTCTCGCCGTCCGCAACGGTTACACTGGCGCCTTCCAACGCAACATGAGCCTCACATGCATCTCGACGAACCCCTCACCGACAAAGAATTCGACGACCTCGACCAGTTCCTGCTGTCCGACCGCTCCCCCGAGGACGCGATGACCATGGACACCCTGCACGGCTACCTGACCGCGATCGCGATCGGTCCGGAAACCATCATGCCGGCCGAGTGGCTGCCGCGTGTCTGGGGCGAGGATGGCAAGCAGGCGCCGACCTGGAAGAATCCGAAGGAAGAGCAGCGCATCATCAACCTGATCATGCGCTTCATGAACGAAGTCCTGATCACCTTCGAAGCCGCGCCCAAGGAATTCGAGCCGCTGTTTTGCGAACACGACATCGGCGGCGACACCCTGATCGACGCCGAAGCCTGGTGCTGGGGATTCTGGGAAGGCATGGAGCTGCGCCCGGGTTCCTGGGAGCGCATCTGGGATTCGGAAGTGGCCGAACTGATGCGCCCGATCTACCTGCTGGGCGCCGACGAGATCGAGGAATCGGAACTGGCGGAAGTCGAAGACCCGAAGAAGGCGCACCAGCTGGCGCTGGAAATCGAGGCCAACATCCCGGCCATCTACCGCTACTGGCTCCCGCTGCGCAAGGGCGCGGTCGAGACCATCAAGCGCGAAGAGCCGAAGGTCGGCCGCAACGACGACTGCCCTTGCGGCAGCGGCAAGAAGTACAAGAAGTGCTGCGGCGCCGACGCCGGCTGATGTCCTGATGCAGGCGAACCGGGCGGCGCGCCCGGTTCAGGCAGCCGCTTCCAGCACTTCGCCACCGAGCCCCGCCAGCAAATCCTGGGGCCTCACGATCCCGGTGAGGCGCCCGTCCCCATCCACCACATACACCTGCTGCGCCCCGTCATGGAAGCGCGCCAGCAGCGCCGCCAGCGGCGCATTGTCCCGCACCGCCACGAATTCCATCTCGACCAGGCTGCCCACGGTCGGCGCCGTATCGCGCCCGAACAGCAGCGCCGTGGCGCGCCGCGCCCGCGCCGGCAGCGGCCTCGTCGCCGCGCCGCCGACCGCCACCAGGGCCGCCATGCTCAGCACACCGACCGGCCGCCCCTCGCTGTCGAGCACCGGCAGCGCCGGCTCGCCGTGCCGCAGCAACAGCGCACGGGCCGCCGCCAGCGGCATCTCAGGGCTGAGCGTGGCCGGCAGCGGATGCGCCACCGCGCCGCAGGTCTGCTGCCGCGCCCGGCGCTCGGCCGCGCGCTGCTCGGTGTCGGCCAGGATCGAGGCCAGGTCGTCGCGGCTGACGTCGAGCGTCTCGCCGTAATTGTCCAGGGCCGCGTCCAGGTCTTCGCGCGCAAACCCCGCCTTCTGCTCGGGCGGACGCACTGCCGGCTGCACGTGCGGATAACGGTGGCCCGACAGATTGTTCCAGGCGACGGCGCCCAGCACCATCAGCACCGAGTTCACGCCCACCGGCGCCAGGGCGAACCACAATCCCGCCTTCTGCACTGCCGCGCCGCCCAGCACCGCGGTGACCGCCACCGCCCCGCCCGGCGGATGCAGGCAGCGCAGCGCGGCCATCGCGGCGATCGCCAGGCCACCCGCCAGCGGTGCGGTCCACAGGGGATCGCCCAGCTGGACGCAGGCGGCGCCGACCAGGGCCGAGACCACGTTGCCGCCGATGACAGGCCAGGGCTGGGCCAGCGGCGCAGCCGGCAGGCAGAACAGGAGCACGGCGGAGGCGGCCATGGGCGCGACCAGGTAAGGCAGCGCCGCGGCGAAGGTGCCGCCGAGCGCGGCGCGGGTCACCAGGGCCGTCGTCAGGAGGGCCAGCAAGGCCCCCAGGGCGGAACGGGCCTGGCCGGAGAATGTGGCGGGTCCGGCCGGGCGCAGGCCCCGCAGCCGTTTGATCAGCATGGAGAACATGGACAGGAAATACAGCAAATGAGCCCGCCATTACACCACAGCTTGCGCCATCGTGCTTTCCGTGCGGGGCGTTCAGCATTCCTTAATGCAATCATGTACGATTCGCAATACGCTGCGCCCGCAGACCACAACGACAAGGACCCGTGATGAACCTCCAACAACGAACCCTGTCCACCCTCGCCGCGGCCGTCGCCGCAATCTGCATCGCCGCCCCCGCCCTCGCCGCCGCCCCCATGGCCAAGACCCCGGCACCCAGCTGGTCGCGCATGATGCTGGGCCAGTTCGAAGTCACCCCGCTGTCGGACGGCACCGTCGACCTGCCGGTCGACAAGCTGCTGGCCCAGGATCCGAAAAAGACCCAGGCCACCCTGGCCAAGGCCCACCTGAAGCCGATGCTGGAGACCTCCGACAATGCCTACCTGGTCAACACCGGCAACAAGCTGATCCTGATCGACACCGGCGCCGGCTCCTTCTTCGGCCCGACCCTCGGCAGGCTGGTCGCCAACATGAAGGCCGCCGGCTACAGCCCGGAACAGGTCGACGAGATCTACCTGACCCACTTCCACGGCGACCACGCCGGCGGCCTGGTGAAGGATTCGGCCGCCGTGTTCAGCAAGGCCATCGTGCGCGCCAGCAAGGCGGAATCGGACCACTGGCTGAGCCAGGCGAATATGGAGAAGTCCGCCGACAAGGACACCTTCAAGGGCGCCCAGGCCGCCCTCGGTCCCTATGTGAAGGCCGGCCGCTTCAAGGCCTTCGAGGGCAGCGTCGAACTGGTCCCCGGCATCCGCTCGAACCCGACCGGCGGCCACACCCCGGGCCACACCAGCTACCTGGTCGAAAGTGGTGGCCAGAAGCTGCTCGTGATCGGCGACCTGATCCACGTGGCCGCGGTGCAGATGGAAAACCCGGCCGTGACGATCGACTTCGACGGCGACCAGTAAGCCGCAGCTGCCACCCGCAAGAAGGAATTCGACGCCGCAGCCAAGGGCGGCTACCTGATCGGCGGCGCCCACCTGCAGTTCCCGGGCGTGGGCTACCTGCAAACCGAAGGCAAGGGCTACAAGTTCATCCCGGTGAACTACACCCAGATGCTCTGATCCCGTCCAGCAGGCGCGCCAGCGCCTCGAAATCCACCGGCTTGACCAGGTGATGCTGGAAGCCGGCGGCAAATGCGTCCTCGCGGTCCTGCTGCTGGCCGTAGCCGGTGACGGCCACCAGCACCGCGTTGGCGGTTTCCGGCTGGGCGCGCAGGCGCCGCGCCAGTTCGCGGCCGTCCATCTCGGGCAGGCCGATATCCAGCAGGCAGACATCCGGCGCCACGCTGCGCGCACGCGCCAGAGCGCGCAGCGAGTCGTGCTCGATCACGACCTCGTGGCCGTGGGCGGCCAGCAGCAGGCCGAGGGTCTCGGCAGCATCGACATTGTCGTCCACCACCAGCACCGTCAAGGCGCCCGCGCGTGCCGCCGGCGACGCCGCTGCGGGCATACCGGTCTCCTGCGGCAGCGCGTCGCGCAGCAGCGGCAGCGTGATGACGAAGGTGCTGCCCTTGCCCGGGCCGGGGCTGGAACAGCTCACCATCCCGCCGTGCAGCTCGACCAGGTTGCGCACCAGGGCCAGGCCCAGGCCGAGCCCGCCTTGCGAGCGGTCCGACGAGCGTTCGGCCTGCGTGAACAGGTCGAACACGCGGCTGGTGAGCTCCCGGTCCATGCCGATGCCCTCGTCGCGCACGCTGATCACCAGGGCATCGGAGCGCACCTCGGCGCGCAGGTCGATGCCGCGTCCTTCCTGCGTGTACTTGGTGGCGTTGCCCAGCACATTGGCCACCACCTGCACCAGGCGCGCCTTGTCGCCCTCCACCGTCGCCCAGGAGGGCGGCAGGTGGACGGACAGGCGCTGGCCGCGCGCCTCGATGTTGGGGCGTACCTGCTCCACCGCTTCCTGCACCACGACACGCGCGCCGACGCGGGCGCGCACCAACGTGATCAGGCCGCGCGTGACGCGCGAGACGTCCAGCAGGTCGTCGACCAGGCGCGTCATGTGGCGCACCTGGCGCCCGATGATGCTGCTGCTTCTCCGCACCCGCTCTTCGTCGCCGCTGCCGATGCGCAGCAGCTCGGCGGCGGCGCTGATCGGCGCCAGCGGATTCCTCAGCTCGTGGGCCAGCATGGCCAGGAATTCGTCCTTGCGGCGGTCGGCCTCGACCAGCTTTTCCTCGGCCAGCTTGCGGTCGGTGATGTCGCGGAAGAAGGAAGCGATGCCGCCGTCCGGCATCGGATAGGCGCGCACCTCGGTCCAGACACGCTGGCCGTCCGGGAAGGTATGCGAGTAGATGGCGCCGGAGGCGACGCGGCTCTGCATCACCTCGCGGTACATGCGTCCCGCGTCCATGTCGAGCGTGTGGGGGAACACTTCCCAGTGATTGCGTCCGATGATCTCCTGCGCCGTGGCGCGGCACAGGCGCAGGCCTTCGGCGTTCATTTCGACGATCTTCCACTCGGCGTCGAACAGGGCGAAGCCTTCGGCGATGGTGTCGAAGATGTTGCGGCTGCGGTCGCGCTCGGCGCGCAGCTCGGCCTGGGCGCGCGCCGTCTCGACCGCCGACCAGGTGCGCTCGGCCACGTCGCGCGCCAGCTGGATGTCGTCCTCGCTCCAGTAGCGCGGTTCCGGGCAGTCGATGCCCAGGCAGGCCCGCAAGTGCCCGGATTTCACCAGCGGCACGACCAGGAGCGAGGCGATGCGGTCCGCGATATAGGCGCTGCGGTAGCCCATGGTGCGCACGTCGTGCGCGGTATCGTGGATCCGCACCACGTCGCCGGCGCGCAGGGCGGTGCCCACGGCCGGACCGAATTCGTCCAGGCTGAAGGAAGGCTGCGACAGCGCGCGGCCGTCGCGTGCCCACCAGCGCGGCACGGAAAAGCGCCCGCTCGCCTCGTTCATCTCGGCATACACCACGCGGCCCGCATGCAGCTCGCCGCCCAGCAGGGCGCTGGCGATCGCGATCACCTCTTCGCTCGAGGCGAGCGGACGCAGCGCGTCCGACACGGTCAGCTCGAAGGCCGCGCGCCGTTCGGCCGCGACCCGGCGCGTGGTTTCCATCACGGTGCAGAACAGGCCGGCGACCTGGCCGTCGTCGCCGAGCAGCGGCGCATGCGAGAAGGTGAAGTGGGCGCGTTCCGGATAGCCGCGCCGCTCTACGGTCATCGGCATGTCTTCGAAGTACACCGGCTTGCCGGACAGCGCGCGGTCGATCAGCGGCACCATCTCGGTCCAGACCTCGGCCCACAGGTCGGCGAAGCGGGCGCCCAGCGCGCGGCCGTGCTTCTGCCCGAGCAGGGGCACGTAGGCGTCGTTGTAGAGGAAGACCAGGTCCGGCCCCCAGGCCAGGAACATGGGGAAGGCCGAGTGCAGCATCATGTCCACCGCGGTGCGCAGGGACCCTGGCCAGGTCTCCCGCGCGCCGAGGGTGGTCTGGGCCCAATCGTGACGGCGGATGCGCGCGTGCATTCCTTCCCTGTCCACGAACCCGCTATGTGATGGTTGAGCCATGGACCGATTGTCTCACAAAGATTGCCTATCAGTCACATTTGCCTGACAGGCAACTTTGCTTACAGCTTGATGAAGTGCTCGCGGTAGTAGCGCAGCTCTTCGATCGACTCGACGATGTCGGCCAGGGCGGTGTGCTTCTGGTGCTTCTTGAAGCCGGAGGCGAGCTCGGGCTTCCAGCGGCGGCACAGTTCCTTCAGGGTCGACACGTCCAGGTTACGGTAGTGGAAGAAGGCTTCCAGCTTCGGCATGCCGCGCGCCATGAAGCGGCGGTCCTGGCAGATCGAGTTGCCGCACATCGGCGACTTGTTCGCCGGGACGTACTGCTTCAGGAAAGCGATCAGTTCCTGCTCGGCCTGGGCTTCCGTCACGGTGGAGGCCTTGACGCGGTCGATCAGGCCCGACTTGCCGTGGGTGCCCTTGTTCCAGTTGTCCATCTTGTCCAGGGTCTCGTCCGACTGGTGGATGGCGAACACCGGGCCTTCGGCGATGATGTTCAGCTCCGGATCGGTGACGACCACGGCGACTTCGATGATGCGGTCGGTATCCGGGTCCAGGCCCGTCATTTCCATGTCGAGCCAGACCAGGTTGAATTCATTCGGACGCGCGGGCGCGGCGGCCCCTTCGGTTTGTGTAGCTTGTGACATAATTCTCTCTTTGCTTTATTAGGACTGCGCTGAGCGTTCTAGATAGTAACCCTGCATTTTCTCACAGGCACAGCATGTCTTCACTCGGGTTTTCGGTTTTGTTCGTGGTTTTCTTTGCGCTGACGCTCGGTTTGCGCTTCTGGCTGGCCGGCCGGCACATCCGGCACGTGCTGCGCCACCGGGCCAGCGTACCCGCCGAGTTTGCGCCGAAAGTGCCCCTCGCGGCGCACCAGAAGGCCGCCGACTACACCGTCGCCAAGACGCGCTTGGGGCTGGTGTCGCTGCTGTGGGGCGGCGTGGTGCTGATCGGATTTACCTTGCTGGGCGGCCTGCAGGCTTTGTCCACGGCCCTGCTGCCGGTCACCGGACCGGGCACCCTGCACCAGATGGCGCTGGTGCTTGCATTCGCCGTGTTGTCCGGCGTGCTGGACCTGCCGCTCGACTGGTATCGCCAGTTCGTGCTCGAGGAGCGCTTCGGCTTCAACAAGATGACCCCGGGCCTGTGGGTGGCCGACATGGTCAAGGGCGCTCTTGTTGGGGCAGTGATCGGCCTGCCGCTGCTGTGGGTGATCCTGGCCCTGATGGAAAAAAGCGGCGACCTGTGGTGGCTGTGGGCCTGGTGCGTGTGGAGCGGCTTCCAGCTCCTGATGATGGTCCTTTACCCGACCGTGATCGCGCCGATGTTCAACAAGTTCACGCCGCTGGCGGACGTCTCGCTGAAGGAACGCATCGAAGGCCTGATGGCGCGCGTCGGCTTCGCCTCCAAGGGCCTGTTCGTCATGGACGGCAGCAAGCGCAGCGCCCACGGCAACGCCTATTTCTCGGGTTTTGGGGCCAACAAGCGCATCGTCTTCTTCGACACCCTGCTCTCGCGCCTCGAGCCGCAGGAGATCGAAGCGGTGCTGGCGCACGAACTGGGGCACTTCAAGCTCAAGCACATCATCAAGCGCATCGCCGTGATGTTCGCGCTGTCGCTGGGCTTCCTTGCCCTGCTCGGCTACCTCAAGACGCAGGCCTGGTTCTATACGGGCCTGGGCGTGACGCCGATGATGGATGCCTCCAACGACGGCATGGCCCTGATCCTGTTCGCCCTCGTCCTGCCGATCTTCACTTTCGTGCTCGCCCCCCTGAATTCGATCACCTCGCGCAAGCATGAATTCGAAGCGGACGCCTTCGCGGCCAGGCACACCGACCATCGCGACCTGGTCTCGGCCCTGGTCAAGATGTACGAGGACAACGCTTCGACCCTGACGCCGGACCCGCTGCACTCGGCCTTCTACGATTCGCACCCGCCGGCCTCGGTGCGGGTGAAACACCTGAACATGGCGGCCGCATGAGCCTTCTCGACCAACACAGCGTGCACGGCGCGCCGTCCCTCGCTGCGGATGCGACCCCGGCCCTGCTGGCCCAGGTGCCGCTCTGGCAAGCCATCGACGGCACGATCGCGCGCGAATTCACCTTCCGCGACTACCGCGAGACCATCGCCTTCGTGAATGCCGTCGCCTGGCTGGCCGAGGGCGAGAACCACCACCCCGAACTGAGCGTCGGCTACCGCCGCTGCCATGTGGCCTATACCACGCATTCGGCCGGCAACGCGCTGTCGATGAACGACTTCATCTGCGCGGCCAAGGTGGATGCGCTGTATGCGCAGAGGGCGGGTGCATGAGCTCAGTTGCCAACACCCTGACCGCCACCATCATCGCAGCCCACGGCCGCCACTACCTGGCCGACGCCAACGGCGAGAAGCTGCAGTGCGTCACGCGCGGCAAGAAGACCAATGTCGCCGTCGGCGACGTCGTGCACCTGAAACGCACCTCGAACGACCAGGCCGTGATCGAGAAGATCGCCGACCGCACGACCCTGCTCTACCGCTCGGACCAGTACAAGTCGAAGCTGCTGGCTGCGAACATCTCGCGCCTCTTCATCGTCGTCGCGACGGAGCCGAGCTTCGCCGACGACCTGGTCTCGCGCTCGCTGGTCGCGGCCGAAGCGGCCGGGATCGAGGCCCACATCATCCTGAACAAGGTCGACGTCGAGGCGCCGCTGGCGCGCGCCCGCGAACGGGCCGGCCTGTATGGCTCGCTGGGCTACCCGGTGCACGAGCTGTCGGCGCGCGCGCAGCCCGAGCAGGCGGTCGAGACCTTGATGCCGCTGCTCGCGGGCCAGTCCTCGATCTTCATCGGCCAGTCGGGCATGGGCAAGTCTTCGCTCATCAACCTGCTGGTGCCGGATGCCGACATCGCGGTACGCGAGATTTCCGAGGCGCTGGACACCGGCAAGCACACCACCACCTTTACGCGCCTGTACTGGCTGCCCGGCGGCGCCTCGATCATCGATTCGCCGGGCTTCCAGGAATTCGGGCTCTACCACTTGACGGAAGGGATGCTGGAGCGGGCTTTTGTGGAGTTCAAGCCCTACCTGGGCGGCTGCAAGTATTACAACTGCCGCCACCTGGCCGAGCCGCAGTGCGCGGTGCTGGGTGCGGTTCAGGAAGGCCGGATCGCGAAGATGCGGCACGAGCTGTACGCGCAGCTGCTGCACGAGTCCTCGCAGACGCTGTATTAATGTAGGGTGGGCGGGTCTCCCGCCCACGCGGTGATAGTTGGCGGCGGAGGCTCCGCACGGGCTGAACTTGCACTGTTTGAACGCGCGGTCGGCGAAGCCGACCACCCTACAAACCTCGCTTCCCCAAGCGTCCGGCAAAAGCCCTTATAATCGTATGGATACCAGCAAAGCGAACGATGCCATGGCAGCACAACCAATCAAGCACTTCCTGCAGTTTTCCGATTTCACCCTCGACGAATTCGAATACGTCATCGAGCGCGCCAAGGTCATCAAGCGCAAGTTCAAGGCCTACGAGGTCTACCACCCGCTGGTCGACCGCACCCTGGTGATGGTGTTCGAGAAGAGCTCGACCCGCACCCGCCTCTCCTTCGAAGCCGGCATGCACCAGCTGGGCGGCGCCGCGATCTACCTGAACACCCGCGACAGCCAGCTGGGCCGCGGCGAGCCGGTGGAAGACGCGGGCCAGGTCATGTCCCGCATGTGCGACATCATCATGGTGCGCACCTTCGGCCAGGAGATCATCGAACGTTTCGCCGCGCATTCGCGCGTCCCGGTGATCAACGGCCTGACCAATGAACACCACCCCTGCCAGGTGCTGGCCGACGTCTTCACCTTCTACGAGCACCGTGGCCCGATCGCCGGCAAGACGGTGGCCTGGATCGGCGACGCCAACAACATGCTCTACTCCTGGCTGCAGGCCGCCGAGGTGTTCGGCTTCCACCTGAACGTCTCGACCCCGAAGGGCTACGAGATCGATCCGAAGCTGGTCTCCACGGAGCGCTTCACCCTGTTCGACAACCCGTCGGACGCCTGCGAGGGCGCGCACCTGGTCAGCACGGACGTCTGGACCAGCATGGGCTACGAAAAGGAAAACGCCGAGCGCCTGCAGGCCTTCGACGGCTTCATCGTGGACGCCGCCAAGATGGCGCGCGCCACCCCGGACGCCCTGTTCATGCACTGCCTGCCGGCGCACCGCGGCGAGGAAGTCGCCGCCGAGGTCATCGACGGCCCGCAGTCGGTGGTCTGGGACGAAGCCGAGAACCGCCTGCACGTGCAGAAGGCCCTGATCGAGTACCTGCTGCTCGGACGCATCGAGGACAAGTAAATGATCGACCACACCGGCCTGAACGTCTCCGATTTCGAACGCAGCCGCGCTTTCTACACCCAGGCGCTGGCGCCGATCGGCTATACCCTGCTCGTCGAAGTCCCGGCAGCCCTGACCGGCAGCACCGACGCCGCGGGATTCGGCGAGCCGCCCTTGCCAGACTTCTGGATCGCGGGCGCGAGTGCCGCGCGGCCGGTGAACCATCCGCCGGTGCACGTGGCTTTCCGCGTGGCCAGCCGCGCGCTGGTCGACGCCTTCTACGAGGCCGCGCTGGCGGCGGGCGGGCGCGACAACGGCGCACCCGGTCCGCGCCCGCACTACCATCCGGATTACTACGGCGCCTTCGTGCTCGACCCGGACGGCCACAATATCGAGGCGGTTTGCCGCGTACCTGTTTGAACGTTTTTATTACCTGAAGCACCCATCCTATGTTTGATCGTCGACCCGTCCACCCTGGCCTTGCCGCGATGGACTCCCCATGGGCCGGCTGACCACTTAGTTCCCCACCTCCCTCCCTTCACTGGAACATCCATGAGCGACATTAAAAAAGTAGTCCTCGCCTACTCCGGCGGCCTCGATACCTCGGTCATCCTGAAATGGCTGCAGGATCACTACAACTGCGAAATCGTCACCTTCACCGCCGACCTCGGCCAGGGCGAAGAACTGGAGCCGGCGCGCGCCAAGGCGATCAAGTTCGGCATCAAGCCGGAAAACATCTACATCGACGACGTGCGCGAAGAGTTCGTGCGCGACTTCGTGTTCCCGATGTTCCGTGCAAACACCGTCTACGAAGGCGAATACCTGCTGGGGACCTCGATCGCACGTCCCTTGATCGCCAAGCGCCTGATCGAGATCGCCAACGCAACCGGCGCCGACGCCATTTCGCACGGCGCGACCGGCAAGGGCAACGACCAGGTGCGCTTCGAACTGGGCGCCTATGCGCTCAAACCGGACGTCAAGATCATCGCTCCGTGGCGTGAATGGGACCTGCTCTCGCGCGAGAAGCTGCTGAAGTACGCGGAAGACGCCGGCATCGAGATCGACATGAAGCACAAGAACGGCGGCGCGCCCTAC
>JBFLVV010000108.1:0-13704 GCA_040758275.1 Pseudomonadota bacterium | reverse complement strand
GAAGCCGGCCTTGATCAGCTCGACGGTGCCGCCGCACAGCACGGCCTGTTCGCCGAACAGGTCGGTCTCGGTCTCTTCGCGGAAGTTGGTCTCGATGATGCCGGCGCGGCCGCCGCCGTTGGCCATGGCGTAGGACAGCGCGATGTCGCGCGCCGAGCCCGATTTGTCCTGGTAGACGGCGACCAGGTGCGGCACACCGCCACCCTGGCGGTAGGTGCCGCGCACGGTGTGGCCCGGGGCCTTCGGCGCGATCATGATGACGTCGAGGTCGGCGCGCGGCACGACCTGGCCGTAGTGGACGTTGAAGCCGTGGGCGAAGGCCAGCGCGGCGCCCTGCTTGGCGTTCGGCTCGACGTTGTTCTTGTAGACCTCGGCGATGTTCTCGTCCGGCAGCAGGATCATGATGACGTCGGCGGCTTTCACTGCCTCGTCGACTTCGGCGACCTTCAGGCCGGCCGCTTCGACCTTGTTCCAGGAAGCGCCGCCGCGGCGCAGGCCGACGGTGACGTTCACGCCGGATTCGGAGAGGTTCTGTGCGTGCGCGTGACCCTGCGAGCCGTAGCCGATGATGGCGACGTTCTTGCCTTTGATGAGGGAGAGGTCGCAGTCTTTGTCGTAGAAAACTTTCATGATTATTCCTTGTAATTTTGGATGTATGGGGTAGGCGTCGGCCGGTTGACCGCGTGGGCAGGAAACCTGCCCACCCTACAAAAGCAGTACCGTTAAACTTTTAAGATGCGTTCGCCGCGGCCGATGCCGGAGCCGCCGGTACGGACGGTCTCGAGAATGGAGGCGCGGTCGATGGCATCGATGAAGGCGTCGAGCTTGCTCTTGGCGCCGGTCAGTTCGATCGTGTAGGTCTTCTCGGTCACGTCGATGATGCGCCCGCGGAAGATGTCGGCGGTGCGCTTCATCTCTTCGCGCTCCTTGCCGACCGCCCGCACCTTGATGAGCATGAGTTCGCGCTCGATGTGCTGGCCTTCGGTGAGGTCGACCACCTTCACCACCTCGATCAGGCGGTTCAGGTGCTTGGTGATCTGCTCGATGATGTCGTCCGAGCCGCTGGTGACGATGGTCATGCGCGACAGGGTCGCGTCTTCGGTCGGCGCCACGGTCAGGGTTTCGATGTTGTAGCCGCGTGCCGAGAACAGGCCTACCACGCGCGACAGCGCGCCGGCTTCGTTCTCGAGGAGGACGGAAATGATGTGTCGCATTACAGGTCCTCCGAGCCGAGCAGCATTTCAGACAGGCCGGAACCCGCCTTGACCATCGGCCAGACGTTCTCGCTCTGGTCGGTGATGAAGTTCATGAACACGAGCCTGTCCTTCATGGCGAAGGCCTCGCGCAGCGAACCCTCGACATCGTTCGGATTCTCGATGCGCATGCCGACGTGGCCATAGGCCTCGGCCAGCTTCTCGAAGTCCGGCAGCGAATCCATATAGGACTCGGAATAGCGCGAGCCGTAGTCGATCTGCTGCCACTGGCGGACCATGCCGAGGAAGCGGTTGTTCAGCAGGATGATCTTCGGCGTCAGGTGATACTGCTTGCAGGTCGCGAGCTCCTGGATGCACATCTGGATCGAGCCTTCGCCGGTCACGCAGGCAACCGTCGCATCCGGGTTCGCCATCTGCACGCCCATCGCATACGGCAGGCCGACGCCCATGGTGCCCAGGCCGCCCGAGTTGATCCAGCGGCGCGGCTTGTCGAAGCCGTAGTACTGCGCGGCCCACATCTGGTGCTGGCCGACGTCCGAGGTGATGAAGGCGTCGCCATTCGTCACCTTGTGCAGCTGCTCGATGACCGACTGCGGCTTGATGACCTCGTTCGAACGCGGATAAGCCAGGCAATCGCGGCCGCGCCATTCGGCGATCTGCTTCCACCATGCCTGCAGCGCATGCGTCTGCGGCTGCGCCGTGGATGCGTCCAGCTGCGACAGCAGTTCAACCAGCACGTCTTTCACATTCCCGACGATCGGAATGTCGACCTTCACGCGCTTCGAGATCGACGAGGGGTCGATGTCGATGTGGATGATCTTGCGCGGGTTACTCGCGAAGTGCTTCGGGTTGCCGATCACGCGGTCGTCGAAACGGGCGCCGATGGCGATCAGGACGTCGCAGTTCTGCATCGCCATGTTCGCTTCATAGGTACCGTGCATGCCCGGCATGCCGACGAAATGCGGGCTCGAGGAACGCGAGGCGCCCAGGCCCATCAGGGTATTCGTCACCGGGAAACCGGTCTTCTCGACCAGGCGATTCAGCTCATTCGAGGCATTGGCCAGGATCACGCCGCCGCCCGCATAGATCATCGGACGTTCGGCCCCCTGCAACAGCTGCACGGCTTTGCGGATCTGGCCCGCGTGGCCCTTGTCCACCGGCTTGTACGAACGCATCTCGATCTCGCGAGGGTAGTCGTACACGCACTTGTGCATGCTGATGTCCTTCGGGATGTCGACCAGCACGGGGCCGGGACGGCCGGTGCGGGCGATGTAGAAGGCTTTCTTGATGGTCGAGGCCAGGTCCTTGACGTCCTTGACCAGGAAGTTGTGCTTGACCACCGGGCGGGTGATGCCGACGGTATCGCATTCCTGGAAGGCATCCTGGCCGATCGCATGGCTCGGCACCTGGCCGGTGATGACGACCATCGGGATCGAGTCCATATAGGCCGTGGAAAGGCCGGTGACGGCATTGGTCACGCCCGGACCGGAGGTCACGAGGGCGACGCCGACGGTGTTGGAGCTGCGGGAATAGGCGTCGGCGGCATGCACCGCGGCCTGTTCGTGGCGGACGAGAACGTGCTGGAACTTGTCCTGCTTGAAGATCGCGTCGTAGATGTAGAGGACTGCCCCGCCGGGATAACCGAAGACGTGCTTGACGCCCTCTTCCGCGAGACAACGCACCACAATCTCAGCACCCGTGATGGGGGCTGATGTTTCGTTACTCATGTTCATTCCTTTCAAGACCCAATGGGAGTTTGATCGGATGCCCGTTCCTAACGAGGTGCGACTGACGCAACAACCCTCATGCTTCCCTTCTCTCTGCGTGGCACGTCCGTGGTTCAGGTCGCCGTAGGGACCTTACGCACGAGCGCTGGGCGCAACTCGTTCGGCTTGAGTGTTTGTTGGCGGTGGGACGCATCTCTCGCGCTTGTGGCGCGGGTCGGAGCAAACTGCCTACAAATGAAAGCGCGTCATTCCGGAATGGGCGTGTGGGCCTGGACCGGATGACTTGGGAGCTTCGGGGGTGCAAAGCGTTGGAACACATTACTGCGTTGCACCATTTTGGTCAAGCCTTCAATGTAATAATTTACAGGCGGTCCAAAACGGTGCGCGCTCTTGTAGGGTGGGCGGGTCTTCCCGCCCACGCGGTCAAACTTCAGTACTGCTGCCCGGGCGGCAGTTCATACCCAAACTATCACCGCGTGGGCGGCGTCAACGACCCTGGCTGATCCGCATGAAGGGTGGAGCCGCGCCACCCTGCGATTATCGGCTGCTCATGCGACAACGCTGCATGCCCCAACGGCGGACGATCCGGCGATGTCGACGCACGATGGGCTCAACAACGAATCATTTCGACTGACTTCATGCACTTTTTGCAGGCCGCTCCGCGCCTCGAAATGGCCGCGCTGCGCGATTTGGATGCGCGTGCCATGGTTTTTTGCTAGCATTCGTCAGTTTTCCTCACGGCATTCGCATCAGGCGCCCTTTCAACCACGCATGGCCACAGACAAAGAACTCAACGACTTCCTCGAGAATGTCGAACGGCGTGCGTTCAAGCAGGCGGTGTATGCGGTACGCAAGGACGAATCGGCCCTCGACATCGTCCAGGATGCGATGATCAAGCTGGCCGAGAAATATGGCGACAAACCCGCCGCCGAGCTGCCGATGCTGTTCCAGCGCATCCTGCAGACCACTATCCTCGATTACTTCCGCCGCGAAAAGGTTCGCAATACCTGGATCAGCCTTTTCTCGGGCTTCAGCCGACCGGAGGGGGACGACGAGGAGTTTGATATACTTTCCTCGTACGAAGCGGAGGAAGGGACGGCCGCTGCGGAGTCGAGCGCGGACCAGTTTGAACGCGCACAAACCTTGCAGCTGATCGAACAAGAGGTAGAAAAACTCCCACCGCGTCAACGGGAAGCCTTCCTCATGCGTTACTGGCAGGATATGGACGTGGCCGAGACGGCCGAAGCGATGGGCTGTTCCGAGGGTAGCGTCAAAACACATTGCTCACGTGCAACTCACACCCTCGCCGAGGCGCTGAAGGCCAAGGGAATCAAGCTATGAACACGGACGACATCAACCTCGCGTACAAGATACGCCATGCCCTGAACGAGAACCTCGACGCACTGCCGGCTTCGACGACCGACCGGCTGGCGGCGGCGCGCGCGGCCGCCCTGGCGCGCAAGAAGCCCGATGCGGCGGGCGTCGCTACGTCGCCCGCCAAGCCGGGCAAGCGTCCGCTGTTCGATTTCAACGTCCTGTTCACCGGGCCGGCACTGGCGCGCCTGGGCGTGGCCATCCCGATGCTGGCCCTGGTCATCGGCATGGGCGGCGTCTACCAGTACGAGCAACAGCAGCGCATCGCCGCCCTGGCCGATATCGACGCGGCCGTGCTGGCCGACGAGCTGCCGCTGACCGCGTACCTCGACCACGGCTTCAATGCCTACGTGGAGTCGCAGCAGCGCAAGCAATGACGAAGCCCGCTCAGAAGCCCCGTATCGCCGTTGTTGCAACTGCGGCAGCGGTCTTGATTGCCGGGGCCGCGACCTGGGCGGTCTACAACCGGTCCGCATCGACGGCGCCCGGCGCGTCCAGCGTCAATACGGCGGACACCACGGCGGTCGGCGCCAAGCCGGTCGCCAAGACGCTCGACAAGCCCCTGTGGCGCGAACTGTCGCGCAACCAGCAGGCCGCGCTCGCTCCCCTGAAGCCCGAATGGGACCAGCTGGAAGGCATGCGCAAGCGCCGCTGGCTCGAGCTGTCCGCGCGCTTCGCCTCCATGAGCCCCGCCGAGCAAAAGCGCGTGCACGACCGCATGCGCGAATGGATGCGCCTGACGCCCGAGCAGCGCAACCTCGCACGCGAAAACTTCAACAAGACCCGCAGGCTCGATCCGGGCAGGAAGGCCGCGACCTGGGAAAGCTACAAGCAGCTGTCCGAGGCCGAAAAGCGCAAGCTGGCCCGTTCCGGCAAACAGCCGCAGGGCGTGCCCTCGATGCCGCATTCGCCGATGATCGACACGCCCGTGACCTGCCCGCCGGGCGCGATGCGGCGCGGGACGTCCTGCATCATGCCGACGCCGGCGCCCGCCACGGCGGCAAACCCGGCCCCGGCTGCACCGGCCACGGCGCCGCCGGCTGTTCCGGCAAGCCCTTCCACTGCACTTCCTCCCGCACAGAATGCATCCAATGCAAGCAGCCCAAGCAACGCCAGCGCCAGCAACGCCAGCAACTGAGCCGATCAAGGTGGAGACGCCGAGCGTGCGGCGACGCCTGATGGCCATGGTGTACGAGGCCTTCTGCCTGTTCGCCGTGTGCGCCTTTGCGATCGGGCTGTACATGCTGCTGACCCTGAACAGCCAGCATCCGGTGGCGAAGATCGGCATGAACCTGTGGCTGGTGGCGGTGGCCGGCGCCTATTTCATGTGGTGCTGGATCGACAGCGGCCATACGCTGGCCATGAAGACCTGGCGCATGAAGGTCGTCAAGGTGGGCCACGCGAAGGTGCCGTTCAGGACGGCGCTGCTGCGCTATGTGCTGGCCTGGGGCTGGTTCGCGCCGGCGATGCTGGTGTGCTGGGCATTCGGCCTGCACAAGCCGGGCCAGATCGCCGTCGCGCTCGCGGTGGGCATCCTGCCGTGGGCGATGACGGCGCTGTTCGACCGCGACCGCCAGTTCCTGCACGACCGCTTGGCCGGCACCCGCCTCATCGCCCTGCCCAAGCGCAAGCGCTAGGCGCACCGAGGCTTGCCGCGCGGCATTCGAACGCGGCATTAGCCAAAACCACGGAATAATCGACAGCTTCCATCCATCTTGAAGAAAGGTGAGCCATGAAGCTTTCGAACACCCGCGTCGTCATCATGGGCGCATCGAGCGGCATCGGCGCCGCCACGGCCGTCGCTTTTGCCCGCCAGGGCGCACGGCTGGTGCTGGGCGCACGCGGCAAGGAAGGGCTGGAGGACGTCGTGCGCCGTTGCCGCCAGGCCGGCGGCGAGGCCGAGGCCCTGGTCGTGGACGCGGTCGACGCCGATGCGGTCGCCGCATTCGCACGCGACGCCCGCGCCATCCTGGGCCGGATCGACCTGTGGTTCAGCAATGTCGGCGCCGGCGTGGTCGGCAAGTACGCCGAGGTGCCCATGGGCGACCACCGCCGCGTGATCGAGACCAATCTCCTCACCCACATGAACGACGCGCACGCGGTGCTGCCGATCTTCCTCGAACAGGACCACGGCATCTGGGTCAACATGATCTCGAGCGGCGGCTTCGTCGCCACGCCCTATGCCGCAGCCTACGCGGCCAGCAAGTACGGCCTGCGCGGCTTCAGCGAAGCCCTGCGCGCGGAACTGGGCAAGCGGCCGAACATCCACGTCTGCGATGTGTACCCTACTTTCGTGGATACGCCGGGCTTCAGCCATGGGGCCAACTACACCGGCGCGAAGATGTCGTATCCGCCCGGGGCGCTATCACCCGAAAAGGTGGCGGATGCCGTCGTCGCCCTGGCCCGCCGCCCCCGTCCGACCACGGCGGTTGGCGCGCCGGCGACCCTGTTCAGGCTGAGCAACTTCGCGGCGCCGAACCTGATCGCATCCGCCATGAACACCTACCTGGACAGGTGGGCGAAGCGGGCCGACCGCGTGCCGGAAACGCGTGGGGCGCTGTACGAACCGCCGCGCGGCGCGAGCGGCATCCATAGCGGGCAGCGCAGTCCCGGTCAGCCGCAGAACAAGGCGCTCATCGTCGGCGCCGTGGCGCTCGGGGCTGCGGTGGGGATGGGGCTGTTGCGGCGGCGTTCGGGCTAGAAGCGTTCGTAGTCGAGCAGGTAGCGCCACTGGCCTGCCTGCAGGCCGGCCATCGGCACGCGGCCGATGCGGATGCGGCGCATGTCGACGATCTCCAGGCCGACTTGCCCGCACATGTGGTCGATCAGGCCGGGCTTGACGCCCTTGAGGGCGAAGCGCAGGCGGTGCTCGCTCTGCCAGCTGACCTTCATCGGAGCAATCGGCTTGCCGTTGAAATTCAGGCCGTGGTTCAGCAGCGCCAGGCCGCCCTCCTCCATCGTGCCGGTCACGTCGACGATGAACTCCTGCTCGACGCGATCGCCCTCCTCCAGCAGCTTGCGCGCCACGCGGAAGTCCTGGGTGAAGACCACCAGCCCGCTCGCATCGGTTTCCAGCGGGTTGGTCAAGGTCAGCTTGTGCAGATGCCGCTTGAGGAAGCGTGGCTGGCCGTGGCCCTGCGCCAGCGATTCCGGCGTCAGGCAGTTCAAGGCTGGCTCACCGCGCGCGCCCACGCCGGAGTTGAAACCTGCCGGCTTGTGCAGCAGGATGGTCACCGGCGGCGCTTCCTCGTTCGAGGCGCCCGGCAGGACGCGCACATCCTGCGAAGGCAGCACGCGGCTGGCGGGGTCTTCGACCACCTTGCCGTCGACGCTGATGCCGCCACTGGCGATGTAGCGTTCCGCTTCCGCGCGCGAGCAGCCCAGCTGCGCGGCGACGCGCTTGGCCAGGCGAATGGCTTCGTCAGTCATCAGGCCCGCCAGTCAGCGAAGAAGGCGGTGAACACCTCGACGGTGCGCGCCACATCGGCGGCGCTCACGTCCAGGTGGGTCACGAGGCGGGTGCGCGGGCCGATCGAGGCGCGGATCTGCGCACGCGCCAGGGCCTGGCGCAGCGGCTCGCAGGCGGCCGCCGGGATGTCGAGCCAGAAGATGTTGGTCTGCGGCGTGCCGACCTTGAGCTGCTCGATCTGCGACAGGCCGCGCGCCAGCTCGGCGGCATTGGCGTGGTCGTCGGCGAGGCGCTCGACGTTGTTCTCCAGCGCGTACTGCGCAGCCGCCGCCAGCACGCCGGCCTGGCGCATACCGCCGCCCAGCATCTTGCGCCAGCGCTTGCCCTGCTCGATGAAGGCCTTCGGGCCCAGCAGGACAGAGCCGACCGGGGCGCCCAGGCCCTTGGACAGGCAGACCGAGACGGTGTCGAAGCCTTGCACCGCTTCGCGGAGCGTGACACCGTTCTTGACGGCCGCATTGGCGATGCGGGCGCCGTCCAGGTGGGTGGCCAGGCCCTTCGCATGGGCCAGGTCGGTCGCCGCCTTCACGTAGTCCTGCGGCAGCACGCGCCCGCCGATGGTGTTTTCCAGCGCCAGCAGGCGGGTGCGCGCGAAGTGCATGTCGTCGGGCTTGATGTAGGCCTCGATGTCCGACAAGGCGATCGAGCCATCCGCCTGGTTGACGATCGGCTGCGGCTGGATCGAGCCCAGCACCGCGGCGCCGCCGCCTTCGTACTTGTAGGTGTGGGCTTCCTGGCCGACCAGGTACTCGTCCCCACGGCCGCAGTGGGTCATCAGGGCGATCAGGTTGGTCTGGGTGCCCGAAGGGGCGAACATGCCGGCCTCGTAGCCGAACAGCTCGGCGGCATAGTCCTGCAGGCGGTTGACCGAGGGGTCATCGGCGTAGACGTCGTCGCCCACGTCGGCTGCCGCCATCGCGGCGCGCATCGCCTCGGACGGTTGGGTGACGGTGTCGCTGCGCAGGTCGATCCAGTTGTTCGTATCGCTCATCTCGTTCTCAGTCAGTGGTGACAGGTGTGTAGAAACGCTGCTTCATTTCGTCGAGGCCCAGCTCGGCCATCACTTCCTGCAGGCGCTCCGTCGGGCGGCGGCGCGGCAGGTTCTTGTAGGTGGCGACGATGAGTTCATTCTTCATCGAGTGCTCCCAGCCCACCAGTTCCGTCACGGTCACCTGGTAGCCGTGGGCTTCCAACTGCAGGCAGCGCATCACGTTGGTGATCTGGCTGCCGAACTCGCGGGTGTGGATCGGGTGGCGCCAGATTTCGGTCAGCGCGCTGCGGCCCAGGTCCTTGCCCTTGTTCTTGCGCAGTACGCTCGCCACTTCGGCCTGGCAGCACGGCACCAGCACCATGTGCTTGGCCTTCTTCTTCAGCGCGAAGTCGATGGCGTCGTCGGTGGCCGTGTTACAGGCGTGCAGCGCGGTGACGATGTCGACCGTCTCGGGCAGCTTGCTTGAGGTGGTGGACTCGGCCACCGACAGCGGCAGAAAGGACATGCCGTCGCTGAAGCCCAGGCGCGCGGCCAGTTCGGTCGATTTCTGCACCAGCTCTTCACGCGTTTCGATGCCGTAGACGTGGGCGCCTTCACCATGGCCCTTGAAGAACAGGTCGTAGAGGATGAAGCCGAGGTAGGACTTGCCGGCGCCGTGGTCGACCAGGGAGACGTTCTGCTTCGTCTCGCGCACATCCTTCAGCAGCGGCTCGATGAAGTTGTACAGGTGGTAGACCTGCTTGAGCTTGCGGCGGCTGTCCTGGTTCAGTTTGCCGTCGCGCGTGAGGATGTGCAGCTCCTTCAGCAGCTCGATGGACTGGCCGGGGCGGACTTCTTCCGGCAGGGTGGTGGCTGCTGCCGGCTTGGTGGTGTTCTTAGCGTGCTTCATCGATCCATGCTGCCTGAATGGCTTCCAGTACCCGTTCGCCGCCGCGCGTGCGGTCGTCGCTGAAGTCCTCGAGTGCGACGACCCAGTTGTGCAGGTCGACGAAGCGCACGTTGGCGGGGTCGACGTCCGGGTACTTCTCGTACAGGGCCTCGGCAATGGCCGAGACATCCGTCCACTTCATGGCAGACCTCCCTGGTTCAGTGGTTCTTCTCTGCTGCGTGGTTGATGGTGTACTTCGGAATCTCGACGACGAGGTCTTCGTCGGCGACGATCGCCTGGCAGGACAGGCGCGAGTTCGGCTCCAGGCCCCAGGCCTTGTCGAGCATGTCTTCTTCTTTTTCTTCCAGCTCGTTCAGCGAGTCGAAGCCTTCGCGCACGATCACGTGGCAGGTGGTGCAGGCGCAGACGCGGTCGCAGGCGTGTTCGATCTCGATGTCGTTTTCCAGCAGGACGTCGCAGATCGACTTGCCGGCCGGGGATTCCAGCACGGCGCCGTCAGGGCAGAAGACTGGGTGGGGGAGGATGACGATTTGTGGCACTTGATAACCTCGATTGTATGTTTTTTGTTGGGTGGACCGGGCCACGAAAGGCGGCTCCGCCGTCCGCGCGTTCAACAGGGGCATGCGTCGTCACGGATCGACCGTGAGTTGGACGCGCGGTCGGCAAAGCCGACCACCCTACTAGACTTCGTCCAGCGACTTGCCCGCCAGCGCCTTGCGCACGCTCTTGTCCATGCGTCGCGCCGCGAATTCCTCGGTACCCTTGGCCAGCGCCTGCACCGCCGCGTGCAGCGCGTCCTGGCGCTTGCCGGTGTCGAGCGACGCGTCGTTCGAGCCCGCGATCGCATCGCGCACGCCCTGCATCAGCGTCGCGACCTGGCCCTGCTCGGCAGCGTCGAGCAGCTCGGTATCGCTGTCGAGCGCCGACTGCGTCGCCAGCAGGATGCGCTCGGCCTCGACCTGCTCTTCGCGCAGCGCGCGCATCTGCATGTCGCCCTGGGCCGAGGTGTAGGAATCCTGCAGCATGCGCGCCACTTCGTCGTCGCCCAGGCCGTAGGACGGCTTCACGGTGATCGACGCTTCCACGCCCGAACGGGTCTCGCGGGCCGAGACCGACAGCAGGCCGTCGGCGTCGACCTGGTAGGTCACCCGGATGCGCGCCGCGCCGGCCGCCATCGGCGGGATGCCGCGCAGTTCGAAGCGCGCCAGCGAGCGGCAGTCCGAGACCAGCTCGCGCTCGCCCTGCACCACGTGCACGGCAAGCGCCGTCTGGCCGTCCTTGAAGGTCGTGAATTCCTGGGCACGGGCGCAGGGAATCGTCGAGTTGCGCGGGATGATCTTCTCGACCAGGCCGCCCATGGTCTCGATGCCGAGCGACAGCGGGGTCACGTCGAGCAGCAGCCAGTCGTCGCCTTCGGCGCGGTTACCGGCCAGCAGGTTCGCCTGGATGGCGGCGCCCAGCGCAACCACCTTGTCCGGGTCGATGTTCGCGTGCGGGATGGTGTGGAAGAAGTCGCCCACCGCGCGGCGCACGTGCGGCATGCGCGTCGCGCCGCCGACCATCACCACGCCATCGACGTCTTCGACCGCCACGTTGGCGTCGCGCATGGCCTTGCGGATCGCGTTCATGGTCTTGGCGACCAGGTGCTTGGTGATTTCGGCGAAGGTTTGGGCGGTGATCGTCACCTGCACGATCTCGCCCGACTTCAGGATCGCCTCGACCGTCGTTTCTTCATTGGTCGACAGCAATTCCTTGGCCTGGCGCGCCTTGACCATCAGGGTGGCGGTGTCGTGTTCCGACAGCGGCGCCAGCTTGGCCTGCTCGACGATCCAGCAGAACAGGCGGTGGTCGAAGTCGTCGCCGCCAAGGGCCGAGTCGCCGCCGGTGGACAGCACTTCGAACACGCCCTTGGAGAGTTTCAGGATCGAGATGTCGAAGGTGCCGCCGCCGAGGTCATACACCGCGTAGACGCCTTCCTTGCCATGGTCGAGGCCATAGGCGATCGCGGCGGCGGTCGGCTCGGACAGCAGGCGCAGCACGTTCAGGCCGGCCAGCTGGGCCGCGTCCTTGGTCGCCTGGCGCTGGGCGTCGTCGAAATAGGCCGGCACGGTGATGACGGCGCCGACCAGTTCGTCGCCGAGCGAATCCTCGGCGCGCTGGCGCAGGGTGGCGAGGATCTGGGCCGAGGTCTCGACGGGGCTCTTCACGCCGGCCACGGTGTTGATCTGCACCATGCCGGGAGCATCCACGAAATCGTAGGGCAGGTTCTCGGCGTGGGCGATGTCCTTCAGGCCGCGGCCCATGAAGCGCTTGACCGAGACGACCGTGTTCTTCGGGTCGGTGGTCTGGTGCGCCTGCGCCTTGTAGCCGATGTTGGCATTGCCGTTGGGGAGGTAGCGCACGACCGATGGCAGCAGCGAACGGCCGTCCTCGTCGCTCAGCACTTCCGGGCTGCCGCTGCGGACGGTGGCAACCAGCGAGTTGGTGGTGCCCAGGTCGATGCCGACCGCCAGGCGGTGCTGGTGCGGGGCGGTGGACATGCCGGGTTCGGCGATTTGGAGTAGTGCCATGGTGTGTCTGTTACCTGTTGTTCTTGTAGGGTGGTCGGCTGTGCCGACCGCGCGTTCAACTATCGGGAGCGTCGTCGAAACGCATATTGTATTTGGACGCGCGGACGGCGAAGCCGTCCACCCTACGGAAACCCGTAGCGGTTACGCGTCTAACGCCTCAAACGCGTACTGTACCTCTTCCCCGAACTTATCGAGGAACATCATCGCGCGCACGGTCTGGGCGGCGCCGTGGTAATCGGCGGCGTCGAGCTGTTTGCCGACCTGCTCCAGCATGCCCTTGCGCTCGCGGCGCAGCTCGGCGTCGATTTCGTCGAGCGCGGCGGCATCCTTCGTGTCGCGCGCGTCCTCGAGCGCCTCGCGCCATTCCATCTGCTGCATCAGGAAGGCGGCCGGCATCGCGGTGTTGGACTCGGTCTGCAGGTCGACGCCGTTGATCTCGCAGAGGTACTGGGCGCGCTTCTGCGGATTGCGCAGGGTCTGATAGGCCTCGTTGGCGCGGGTCGCCCACTGCATGGCGACGCGCTTCTCGGCGTCGGTGGCGTTCACGAAGCGGTCCGGGTGCACGCGGCCCTGGACGTCGCGGTAGGCCGCGTCCAATTTAGCCTGGTCGACGGCGAACGTGGCTGGGAGCTGGAACAGCTCGAAGTGGTTCTGCATTCCGGTTAGATGCGGAAGCTTTCGCCGCAGCCGCAGTTGTCCTTGACGTTCGGGTTGTTGAAGCGGAAGCCTTCGTTCAGGCCTTCTCTAGCGAAGTCCAGTTCGGTGCCGTCGATGTAGGGCAGGCTCTTCGGGTCGACGAAGACCTTCACGCCATGCGATTCGAAGACGTTGTCTTCGGCGCTGGCATCGTCGACGTACTCGAGCTTGTAAGCCAGGCCGGAGCAGCCGGTCGTGCGCACACCGAAGCGCAAGCCGATGCCCTTGCCCCGGCGTTCGAGGTAACGGTTGACGTGTTTCGCGGCTTTTTCGGTCAGGGTGATTGCCATAACGCTTAGCTCCAGTCTGTACTTACGAGTTACGCCTTCTCGGCGTGCTTTGCCTTGTAGTCGGCCACGGCGGCCTTGATCGCGTCTTCGGCGAGGATCGAGCAGTGGATCTTCACCGGCGGCAGCGCCAGCTCTTCGGCGATCTGGGTGTTCTTGATCGCCAGTGCTTCGTCGAGCGACTTGCCCTTGACCCACTCGGTCACCAGCGAGCTCGATGCGATCGCCGAGCCGCAGCCGTAGGTCTTGAACTTCGCGTCTTCGATCAGGCCCTGGTCGTTGACCTTGATCTGCAGTTTCATCACGTCGCCGCAGGCCGGCGCGCCGACCATGCCGGTGCCGATCGCATCGTCGCCCTTGTCGAAGGCGCCGACGTTGCGCGGGTTTTCGTAGTGGTCCAGTACTTTGTCCGAATATGCCATGGTAGTGCTCCTTGAATTCTTTAGATTAGTGGGCTGCCCACTGGATGGAATTGAGATCAATTCCC
>JBFLVV010000107.1:0-14034 GCA_040758275.1 Pseudomonadota bacterium | reverse complement strand
CCGCTAGCGTCCGATAACCCATCGAACCCTCGAGATACCGCTGCACGACAAGCAGCTTGAACTCAGGTGTGTACTTCACCACGAAAAACCCCAAAAGTTGGTGTCCAACTTTCTGGGGTCAGTTCACTCTGCCGACCGCGCGTTCAAACCGTGTGTGAGTAGCATGCGCAACAGCCATTCACACGGGAGTTGAACGCGTGGGCGGGAAACCCGCCCACCCTACGAACGGCAACGGCAACGGAACTCAGCTTTTCTGGGTTTCGCGGCGGTTCGGCAGCAGGTCCTTGATGATCGCATTCAGCCGATCCACCGACACCGGCTTGCCCAGGTGCGCCGAGAAGCCGGCCGCGCGTGCATTGGCGATGTCGGTGTCGCGCCGCATGCTGGTAATCGCGATCGCCGGCAGCCTGGCGTACTTCGGCAGCGCGTGCACCCGGCGCAGGAATTTGTAGCCGTCGACTTCGGGCATCGAGATGTCCGAGATCAGGAGGTCCACGTCCTCGCGCCCCAGCACGTCCAGGCCCTGCTGGGCGCTGGCGGCCTCGAACACGGTAGCGCCCGTGGTCTCGAGCAGTGACTTGAACACCTGCAGCATGTCTTCCTGGTCGTCCACCAGCAGGATGCGCAGGTCGGCCAGGCTGGCTTCTTCGCCCCCGTGCTCGCCCGGAAGCGCCGCCGTGGCGCGGTCCAGCACCGGCAGCCAGAAGCTGAAGCGGGCGCCCTTGCCGATGCCTTCCGAGAAGGCGTCCACGCGGCCGCCGTGCAGGCAAACGATCTCGCGCACCAGCGCCAGGCCGATGCCCAGGCCGCCCTTGGAGCGCGTGGTCACCGAGGTGCTCTGGCCGTACATGTCGAAGACCCGCGGCAGGAAGGACGGCGCGATGCCCTGGCCGTCGTCGACCACATCGATCCGCGCGAAGCCTTCCTCGCGTCCCAGGCGCACCTTGACGTGGCCGCCGGGCGGGGTGAACTTGAGCGCATTGCTCAGGAGGTTCATCACCACCTGCTCGATGCGCACCACGTCGGCCAGCACCGGCACGCCGGCCATGCTGCCTTCGAAGGCGATGGCGATGTCGCGCGCCGCAGGATCGCTGCGCGCGACGTCGACGATGCCCTGCAGGACCGCGTCGAGCGCGACCGGCGCCATGGTCAGCGACAGCTTGCCGGTGCGCACGCGCGACATGTCCATCAGGTCGTCGATGATCTTCGCCTGCGTCATCACCGAGCTGCGGATGATCGAGGCGGCGCGCATGAAGGCGGGCGACTGGCGCAGTTCGGGCATGCGCGAGAGCAACTCCACGTTTATGTGGATCATGTTGAGCGGATGGCGCAGCTCGTGCGACATCACGGACAGGAACTCGTCCTTGAGCGCGCTCGCGCTTTCGGCGTCCGAGCGTTCGGCGGTTTCGCGGCTCAGGGCCAGTTCGCGCTCGTCGTCGTGGCGCACGCGCGCCGTCATGTCGCGGGCGATCTTTGCGTAGCCATAGAAGTCGCCATTGCGCAGCGGGGTGGTGACGCCGCTGCAGAAGAAGCGCGAGCCGTCCTTGCGCAGGTGCCAGCGCTCGTCTTCGGCGCGGCCGTCCTCGCGGGCGCGGCGCAGTTCGGACTCGGGCACGCCGTTGGCGATATCCTCCGGCACGAACAGGCGGTGCAGGGTCTGCCCCAGCATTTCCTCGGCGCTGAAGCCGAACACCGTCTCGGCGCCCTTGTTCCAGCTGGTGGCGCGGCCCTCTTCGTCCATCGTGATGATGGCGTAGTCGTTGGCGCTCTCGGCCACCATCTGCATGCGCGCCTCGCTGGCGCGCGCCTGTTCTTCGGCCTGGCGGCGCAGCGTGATGTCGAAGAAGGTCATCACCGCGCCCTCGATGCGGTCCTCCTGGGTGCGGTAGGGCAGCAGGCGCACGATGTAGTAGCGGCCGTCATTGCTGCGCACCTCGCGCTCGACCAGGCGCAGCGTGTCGAAAGTGGCGGAGACGTCTTCGGCCAGCTGGTCGTAGTCGAGCTTGTGGGTCAGGTCGAGCAGCGAGCGGCCGACGTCGGACGCGATGATCGAGAACAGGTCGGCCGCGCGCGGCGTGAAGCGCTTGATGCGCAGGCCGCTGTCGACGAAGATGGTGGCGATGTCGGTCGAGGCGATCAGGTTGTTCAGGTCGTCGTTGGCCTTGCCGGTTTCCTCGACCTTGACCTTGAGCTCGTAGTTGACGGTGACGAGCTCCTCGTTCACCGATTGCAGCTCTTCCTTGCTGGTTTCCAGCTCCTCGGTGGCCGAGCGCAGCTCCTCGTTGATGGCCTGCAGCTCTTCGTTGGAAGCGCGCAGCTCCTCGGTCGAGATCTCGGAATTCTCGATGGTCTCCTGCAGCTGTTCGCGCTTGCGCTGCAGCTCGGCCTCGAGCTGGGCCAGCACCACGTCGTGGCTGCCGTCGGGGCGCGCCACCGGCGCGGCATCGGGCGTGCGCTCGACGCGGTTGAAGACCACCACCAGGAAGTCGGATTCGGACTCCTCGTCGCGGAAGGGGCGCACCGTCATCGCGACCGTGCCCAGTTCCCTGGCCTCGAGGATTTCGATCGGGCGGCACTCGGCTACGGTGTCCTGGTGCACCGCCTGGTACATGGCCGAGCGCAGCTCCAGGCGCAGCTCCGGCAGCACCAGCGACAGCAGGTTGCGCGAGGGCTCGCCGCCGCCCATGCGCAGGTACTGGCCGGCCTGTTCCGACATGTGCACCAGGTTGCCTTCGCGGTCGATCACGACCGAGGGCGGCGCCAGGCGCGCGAGCGCGCGCTGGTGCAGCTCGGCGTAGCTCGACTGGCGCTTGCCCTGCGTCTTGGGACGGGCGATCTCGGGCAGGCGCGCGCCGTAGGTGGCCGATACCGGGCTCTGGAAATGCAGGGAACGGCCGCCGCCGCGGGCGCGGTAGATGCGGTTCTTCTTGTCGACCGGGATGAAGTAGTCCGAAACCGATTCGGCCGACTCGGAGCTGCCCAGGAACAGATAGCCGCCCGGTTTCAGCGCGAAGTGGAAGGTCTGCAGCACGCGCAGCTGGACGTCGCGGTTCAGGTAGATCAGCAGGTTGCGGCAGCTGATCAGGTCGAGCCGCGAGAAGGGCGGGTCGCGCAGCAGGTTGTGCGAGGCGAACAGGATGCGGTCGCGCAGCGACTTGCGGGTGCGGTAGCGGTCGTCGTCCTTGTTGAAGTACTGGCGCAGGCGGCTGGGGGTGACGTCGGTGATGATCGAGGCCGGATAGGTGCCGGAGCGCGCGGTGTCGATCGCGTGGTCGTCGATGTCGGAGGCGAACACCTGGAAGGCCGGCGGGTGTTCCGACTGCGAGGCCTGGTCGGCCATCAGCATCGCCAGCGAATAGGCTTCCTCGCCGGTGGCGCAGGCCGCGACCCAGGCGCGCACCTCGTCGGTCGGGCCCTTGTCCTTGAACAGCTCGGGGATGATGTCGCGCTCGAGCGATTCGAAGGCTTCGCGGTCGCGGAAGAAGTTGGTGACCCCGATCAGCATATCGTCGAGCAGGGCCTTGTACTCGTTGGCGTCGGACTCGAGCACGTCGCGGTATTCGGGCAAGGTGTGGACCTGGCGCACCTGCATGCGCCGCTCGATACGGCGCAGCACCGTGGCGCGCTTGTAGTGGCGGAAGTCGTGGCCGGTATGGCCCAGCAGTGCGGAGATGATGTCCAGCAGCGCGTCTTCGGCGCTGGCGATCTCGGCCGGTGTCACGGTATGCTCGATCGGCGCCTCGGCGTCGCCCGGCGGCGGCAGGCGGATGATCTTGGCGTTGTTCCACAGGTCGATCAGCTTCTGCGGTATGTCGACCACGGGCAGGATGAAATCGACCGCGCCGGTGCGCAGGGCCGCGACGGGCATGCCGTCGTGCTCGGCGTCGCCCGGGGCCTGCACCATGGTGACGCCGCCCTGTTCCTTGACCCTGCTGAGGCCGACGGCGCCGTCCGAGCCGGTGCCGGACAGGACGATGGCCACGGCGCGTTCGCGGTGCACATGGGCGAGCGTGCGGAAGAACAGGTCGATGGCGACGTGCTGGCCGCGCGGGCGCTGCAGCTCGTCGACCAGCAGCAGGCCGTCCATCATCGACAGGTGCACGTTCGGTGCGATCACGTAGATGTGGCCGGCCTCGATCTGCACCTTGCTGGTGACCTGGACCACCGGCATGCGGGTGGCGCGCTGCAGGATCTCGGCGGCCGAGCTCGGATGCCTGGGCGACAGGTGGAGGATGACCACGAAGGCCATCTCGTTTACCGCCGGCATGTGCTCGAACAGGGTGACCAGCGCCGGCAGGCCGCCGGCCGAGGCGCCGATCCCGACCACCGGGAAATGCAGGGTGCTTGGCACGACCCCGGGCGGGGTAGGCAGGGCTTCGGAGGTGACGGCAGGATCGGACATCGCTCGATGAAGGTTTTCGGATGAACCGCCAGTGTATTGGATTAACGCGGAGTGTGGAGAGGATTGTTAAAAAAAAAGAATCTATTGGCGAGCGACTGAAACGCACGCGCGAAGGGCGGCGGCTGGATTACACTGGGATGCCGATCCACGGATGGAGTGGGCGTCATGGGCGTAGAACAACTGGATTCCCGGCAACTGGCCGGCTCGGAAGCGGCGCCAATGGCCAGCGACGTGAACTTCCCGGTCGTCGGCATCGGCGCCTCGGCCGGCGGCTTCCAGGCGCTGGCCACGCTGCTGGAGAACATGCCCCCCGACCCCGGCATGGCGCTGGTGGTCATCCTGCACCTGGCCGCGGACGGTCCCAGCGCCGCCGACAAGGTGCTGCAGCGCGCCACCGACATGCCGGTGGTGCAGGTCAGCCACACCACGCGCATCCTGCCCGGCAAGGTCTATGTGATCCCGCCGGACCGCTGCCTCAGGATGAACGACGGCCACCTGGTGCTCGACCAGCTGGAGCGGCGCAGCGCGCGACCGGTGGCGATCGACATCTTCCTGCGCACCCTGGCCATGGCCCACGGTGAACATGCGGTCGGCGTGGTGCTGTCCGGCATGGGCTCGGACGGCACGGCGGGCCTGGCCTGCATCAAGGAAATGGGCGGCGTGACCATTGCGCAGCTGCCCGCCGATGCCCGGGAGGCCGCCATGCCGCGCTCGGCCATCGAAGCCGGCACGGCGGACTTCGTGCTGCCTGCGGGCGAGATCCCGCACAAGCTGGTCGAACTGCGCGATATGTCGGAAAAGATCCGCCGGCGCGGCCTGCTGGACAGTACGACGGATCCGGGCCCGCTGTTCGACATGGGCGTCCACCCGCGCGCGGTGCTGCGCGAAGTGCTGGAGCTGCTGCGCGCACGCACCGGACACGATTTCAGCCACTACCGCCGCCCGACCCTGCAGCGGCGCCTCGAGCGGCGCCTGCAGGTGCGCGGCCTGCCCGACCTGGCCGCCTATTACCGGCTGCTGCAGAACGACGCGGACGAGGCCCAGGTGCTGCTGAAGGACCTCCTGATCGGCGTCACCAGCTTCTTCCGCGACCGCGAGGCCTTCGCCGCGCTGGACCGGGACGTCCTGCCAGGACTGCTGGGTTCGCTGGCCGAGGAGCAGACACTGCGCGCCTGGGTGGCGGCCTGTTCCACGGGCGAGGAAGCCTATACCCTGGCTATGCTGCTGGCCGAGCGCGTGGCCGGCCCGGAAGGCTGGCGGCGCATCCAGGTGTTCGCCTCGGACGTCGACGAGCATGCGATCGAGGTGGCGCGCGCCGGCGTCTACCCGGCGTCGATCGCGGACAATGTCTCGCCCGAGCAGCTGCAACGCCATTTCACGCGCGCGGGCGAGGGCTACAAGGTGCGCAAGGCGCTGCGCGACCTGGTGCTGTTCGCGCCCCATAACCTGCTGCACGATCCGGCCTTCAGCCGGGTCGACCTGATCAGCTGCCGCAACTTCCTGATCTACCTGAATCCGGAAATGCAGCGGCACGTGCTGCAGCAGTTCCACTTCGCGCTGAACCCGGGCGGCATCCTGATGCTCGGCAGCGCCGAAACGGCCGACGCGGCTGCGCACCAGTTCGAGCCGGTCGACGCCGTGCACCGGATCTACCGCAGCCTCCCGGCAGCCCTGCGGACGGCCGGGGGCGTGGTGGCGCCCCCGGCGCCGGACATCGCGCCGCCGCAGCCTGCGCAGGCGCCGCCCTTCGCGCGCCGCGGCCGCCTGTACTCTTTCGCCGAGATCCACGTGCACAAATCGGCAGAACTGGCGCCGCCCAGCATCCTGCTCGATGCAGAGGCCAACATCGTCCACGTGTCGGAGGCGGCGGCGCGCTACCTGCGGCCGGCCGGCGGCGAGCCGACCCGCGAACTGGCGGCCCTGGTCGCGCCGGAGCTGCGGCTGCCGCTGCGCGCCGCGCTGCTCCAGGCGCACAGGGGCGGACGTGCAGCCCGCACCGGCCTGCTGCGCCACGCGGGGCAGGGTGGCAAGGAGGCGGTCGACATCGCGGTCCTGCCTTTCCGCGACCAGCATGCCGAGGGCGAGCTGCTGCTGGTCCAGTTTCACGTGCATCCCGGTGAGGCGCCTGGCGCGGCGGCGTGCGACGACGACGGCCCGCTGGCGCAGCGACTCGACGAAGAGTTGCGCCAGACCCGGCGCCAGCTCCAGGACAGCCTCGAGCAGCTCGAGACGGCCTCCGGCGAGATGCGCGTCTACTCGGAAGAGATGCAGACCACGGTCGAGGAACTGCGCGCCCGCGCCGACGAGGCCGAGCGGGGCCGCGAGGCGCTGGCGTCGCGCCAGCTCGAGCTGGAAGCCGACAACCGTAAATTGCGCAAGAAGGCGGAAGAAGCCGCCAAGGCGCACGACGACCTGGCCAACCTGGTCGCCTCCTCCGGCGTGGCCACCATCTTCCTCGACCGCGCCATGCGCATCGTGCGCTTCACGCCGCGCGTGGCCGACTTCTTCAACGTGATTCCGGCGGACATCGGGCGCCCGCTGGCGGACATCACCAACAGCTTCGACGATCCGGGCCTGGCCGAGGATGCGGCCGCCGTGTTCGACACGCTGCAGCCGCTCGAACGCGAGGTGCGCGGCAAGGATGGGCGCGACTACATCGTCCGCGTGCATCCCTACCGCACCACCACGCACCGCATCGACGGCGCCGTGATGACCTTTTTCGACGTCACCGAACGCAAGCGGGTCGAAGCCGCGCAGCGCGAGAGCGATGCCCGCCTGGCCGCGGTGTTCGAGAGCCTGCCGGTCGGGGCGGGCGTGTTCGACAGCAGCGGCGACATCACGATCCACAACCAGGCCCTGCACCGCTTCCTGCCGACCAGCCGCATGCCTTCGCGCGACCCGGCCCGCCAGGCGCGCTGGCGCGCCTGGGATGCGGACGGGCGTCTCATCGGGCCGGACGACTTCCCAGGGGCGCGCGCCCTGCGCGGCGAACGCGTGGTGCCTGGCATCGAGATGCTCTACACGGACGACGACGGGCGCGAGACCTGGACTCAGGTGAGCAGCTCGCCCTTCCTCGGCGCCGACGGCACCTTGATCGGCGAGGGCGTGGTGGTGGTCAACGACATCGATGCGCTCAAGCGCAGCGAAGAGGCGCTGCGCGAAAACGAAGGCCGGCTGCGCGAGCTGGTGGGGGAGTTCTCGCAGACGGTCTGGGAGACCGGGGCGGACGGCATGGTCGCGACCGACTCTCCCAGCTGGCGCGCCTATACCGGCCAGACGCTGGAGCAGTGGCTGGGCAGGGGTTGGCTGGACGCCGTGCACCCGGACGACCGCGCGTTCGCCGCCCGGCTGTGGACCGAGGCGGTGGCGGCGGAGGCCGTGGTCCACACACGGTTCCGGGTGCGCCGCGCGGACGGGGAGTGGCGCCTGATGACGGTGCGGGCCGCGCCGCTGGTCGGCGCCGACGGCCGCATCCGCAAATGGGTGGGGCTCAATGTCGAGGTGAACGGCGGCGAGCCGCCCGCCTGAGCCTCCTCAGCGCGCCGTGCCGGCGAAGGCCTGCAGGTGGCGTTCGATTGCCTCCACGTGTGCGTCCTGCTTGCCCAGCTCGCGCAGGGCGCGCGCCAGTTCGAGCAGGTATTCGCTGTTCGGTCCGCTCGGGCCGCGCGCCGCGGAAATCTGGCGCGCAATGTCTTCCTCGCTGGCCGGTCCCAGGAAGGCCGCATTCTCGTCGGTGGCGATGTAGACGATGCCCTCGGCCGTGCCGCCGTCTTCGAAGCGCATCTCGGTGGCCAGGCGCAGGTAGCCGTTCTTCTCGCGGTGGTCGAGGTGGGCGAATTCCTCCGGGGTGACCAGGTAGGCCATGCCGTGGCACAGCGCGCCTTCGTCAGGAACCAGGGTGACGACGCGGCCCGGGGCTTCCTGGGTGCCGCGGTGGTCGTGCGAGCCCTGGTAGAAGCGGCGGCTCCAGCCCGAAATGGAGGCGGGGCGGCGCTCGAGGAAGGGGAAGTCGGCCTTGAAGATCAGGGAACCGTAGCCGAACAGCCAGACGCTGGCATGGCTGTCGAAACGGTCCATCAGGCGGTTGATTTCGATGGTATTCAAAGGCATGGCGGCGATTGTAGCGCGGCCGTCACGCGTTTGCCCGGCGCGCGAATCCGTCCAGGAAGGCCATGAAGCTCTCGGCTGCCGGCGACAGTGAGCGGCCCTGCCGGGTGTAGGTGAAGAAGCGCCGGCTCAGCACCGGCTCTTCCAGCGGGCGCATCACCAGGCCGTAGAGCGTCACCAGCGGCGCGGCGTAGGGCATGCAGACCGTCACGCCCAGGCCGGCGGCGGCCATGGCCAGGGCCGTGGTCATGAAAGTGACCTCGTTGGCCGGCTTGAGCGGCACCTCGCGCAGGGCGGACTGGACCTCGTCCAGCAGGCGCTCGGTGAACTGACCCTGCAGGGAAATGAGGGGGAAGCGCGCCACGTCCTGCCAGGTCACGCGCGCCTGGCGTTCCAGCTCGTGGCCCCTGGGGAAGACCAGGGCGAAGGGCATCTCGAACAGCGGCCGCGCATCCAGGGGCGGGGCGGGTTCGCGCTCCGGGCCGATGCCGAGATCCGCCTCGCCCGACAGTACGCGCGCGATCACGCCTTCCACCGCCGTGTCCTTCAGGCGCACCTCGATGTCCGGATGCAGTGCGCGGTAGGCGGCGATCGCCTCCGGGAGCAGGGTGCAGGACAGCAGCTGGGGCGCGGCGATGCGCACGATGCCTTTTTTCAGGCTCGTATGGTCGGCGACGTTCGCCAGCGCACCGTCGAGATCGTCGATCATCTGGCTGAATAGAGGGTAGAGCTCCTTGCCGATATCGGTCAGCGTGATGCGCCGGGTGCTGCGGTCGATGACCTTCGCCTCCAGCGTCTGTTCCAGCTCCTTGATCAAACCGGACAAGGCGGACTGCGTCACGTGCAGGTTCTGGGCGGCGAGCGTAAAGTTACCCGTCTTGGCGACGGCAACGAAGGCGCGCATCTGCCTGAGGGTGGGATTCATAAGATAGTCTGATAAATCGAGCGAAAAATACTGTTTGTATGATAGTTCGTTTTCGATTGTAATGGCGAAAAGCAATCATCTCTGAAGGAATCGCAATGAAACTCGCCACACTCAAGACTGGCGGCCGCGACGGTACCCTGGTCGTCGTCAGCCGCGACCTGGTCACCTGCCAGGCCGTGCCCAAGATCGCCCGCACCCTGCAATGCGCGCTGGACAACTGGGATGAAGCCGCGCCGCAGCTGCGGAAAGTCTACGAGCGCCTGAACGCCGGCACCGCCGACAAGGCCGAGTCCTTCATCGAGGAAGAATGCCATTCGCCGCTGCCGCGCGCCTTCCAGTGGTGCGACGGCTCGGCCTACATCAACCACGTCGAGCTGGTGCGCAAGGCGCGCAATGCCGAGGTGCCGGAATCCTTCTATACCGATCCGTTGATGTACCAGGGCGGCTCGGATTCCTTCGTCGGTCCCTGCGACCCGATCGCCGTGCTGGACGAAGCCTGGGGCGTGGACCTGGAAGCCGAGGTGGCCGTGGTGACCGGCGACGTGCCGATGGGCGCAAGCGTGGAAGAAGCGGCGAATGCGATTCGCCTCGTAATGCTGGTGAACGACGTGTCGCTGCGCAACCTGATCCCGAACGAACTGGCCAAGGGTTTCGGTTTCTACCAGTCCAAGCCGGCCAGCGCGTTTTCTCCGGTGGCCGTTACGCCGGACGAACTGGGCGAGGCGTGGAAGGATTCCAAGCTGCGCCTGCCGCTGCAGGTCACGCTCAACGACCAGCCCTTCGGCCGCCCGAATGCGGGCGAGGACATGACCTTCAGCTTCGCCCAGCTGGTCGCCCACGCCGCCAAGACCCGCGAGCTGGGTGCGGGCAGCATCATCGGCTCGGGCACGGTGTCCAACAAACAGGGCAGCCTGCACGGCTCGAGCATCGCCAACGGCGGCGTCGGCTACTGCTGCCTGGCCGAGGTGCGGATGTACGAAACGATCGAGCAGGGCAAGCCGGTCACGCCGTACCTGGCGTATGGTGACACCGTGCGCATCGAGATGGTGGACAAGGACGGTGCGAGCATCTTCGGCGCGATCGACCAGGAGGTCTCGCGCTACCACAGGAGGACGACGTGAAACTGTTTACCTATTTCCGCAGCTCGGCCGCTTACCGGGTGCGGATTGCATTGAACCTGAAGGGCCTCGGCTATGACGCCGTGCCCGTGCACCTGCTGCGCGACGGCGGCCAGCACCTGGCGGACGAGTACCGCGCGATCAACCCGAGCGGCCTGGTACCGACCTTCCAGGACGACGCCATCACCTTGACCCAGTCGATGGCCATCCTCGAGTACCTGGAGGAAGCCTATCCGGACGTGCCCCTGCTGCCGAAAGGCGCGGTGGCGCGCGCCCACGTGCGCGAGCTGGCCCAGATCATCGCCTGCGACATCCATCCGGTGAACAACCTGCGCGTGCTGAAGTACCTGGTCAAGCAGCTTGGGCAGGACGAACAGGCCAAGACGGACTGGTACCGCCACTGGGTCATCGAGGGCTTCCAGTCCCTAGAGGCCCACCTGGCGCGCCACCTCGATACCGGCACCTTCTGCTACGGCCACACCCCGACCATCGCGGACTGCTTCCTGGTGCCCCAGGTATTCAATGCGCAGCGCTTCGATATCGACGTGACGGCCTATCCGACCATTTCGCGCATCAATGATATGTGCGTGGATCTGCCGGCATTCAAGGCGGCGCATCCGGCGCAGCAGCCGGATGCGGAATAAGCTGTAAATCGCAGTGAACAATGCCGGCGGCATTGTTCACTGCCTTCAGTGCCGCGTCTCCGACCGATCCGGCTCCGACGGCGACGAAATCTCATCCAGCGCATCCTCGGCCGCCCCGTGCGTCTTGGTCGCGATATCCCCCAGCGACACGATCCCCACCAGCTGCTTCGACTGCTCGTCGATCACCGGCACGCGCCGGATCTGCACGTCGCCCATCTTGTCCAGCACCTCGTCGAGATCCTGGTTGCTGTAGCAGGTGCGCACGTCGGTGCTCATCACGTCGCCGACAAACGTCTGGTCCGGCGACTGCCCGGCCGCCACCGAGCGCACGGTGATGTCGCGGTCGGTGATCATGCCGACCAGCTTTGCCCCGTCGCAGACGGGAATCGCGCCCACGTTCAGCTCGTCCATGAGCTGGGCGGCGCGCTGGACGGTTTCCTGCGGGGAGATGGTGCGCACATCGGGTGTCATCACTTCACGAATGGTTTGCATGATTCCTCCTGCTGAGTCGGTAGAAAGCCCGCGCGGCGGGCGACCCGAAAATCATGCCTTGAATCCGCGAAGGCGGACGCTAGATTGACCTTGGGAATGCAGATACAATCCCGCTCCCTGCGACTTGCCAATCCGTCATGTCACTTCATACGATTCCCCAGCCCATCCTCGATGCGCTCGACCGTGCCGACGCTTCCTGGCGGCCCATCCTGGAAGCCGGCCTGAACGCCGTTGCCGCCGCCGACCCCGCCTATTTGCCGGCGCTGGCCGTCGACGATTACCTGCCCACCGGCGGGCGCATCTTCGCCGCGTTCGCCCAGCCGATCGGACGGGTACGCCACGTGCTGGTGGGGGAGGGGCCGTATCCGCGCGCGGAGAGCGCGACGGGCGTCTGCTTCATGGATGGGGCGGTGGGCGAGCTGTGGACCGAGACGGGGTTGTCGAAGCCGGTCAACCGGGCCACCTCGCTGCGCAACTTCATGAAGATGCTGCTGGTGGCCGATGGCCAGTTGCAGCCGGACGATACGGGAGGCGCCGCGCTGGCGCCGGTCGCGAAGCGCGCGCGTACCGACGGCGCGATCCAGACCCTGGCGCAGTTGCAGGACAACCTGCACGCTGAAGGCTTTCTGTTGCTGAACGCGGCGCTGGTGTTTCGCAAGCATGTGGCGCCGGTAGTGGATGCGCGGGGCTGGCTGCCTTTTCTCCGGACGGTGCTGGCGGCGTTGGCGGAGCGTCTCGAGCCGCCGACCCTGGTGCTGTGGGGGAAGATCGCGGAGCAGCTGGCGAAACTGCCGGAGACGGCGCGCCTGCCGCAGATCCAGGCGGAGCATCCCTACAACCTGTCCTTCATCCAGCACAGGGGGATGCAGGCGCTGTTTGGGCCGATGAAATTGTTGCGACTGCGGTAACGATCCTTGACCGCGTGGGCAAGGGACTTGCCCACCCTACGAAAATCAGGGGCTCCAAGACAAGCCGTCTGGATTTTGGTATACTTGACTAAATCAATCGGGTAATCAGGTTATTTACAAAGCGCATACAAGAGATGAATTGTTGCGCTGCACTGATTACTTGAAGAAGTGCAACATTTTACATGAAACCGGGGTTGTGATGCGTCTGACCACCAAAGGCCGTTTTGCTGTTACTGCGATGATCGATCTCGCCCTGCGCCAGGGTAATGGTCCCGTCACGCTGTCGGGCATCAGCCAGCGCCAGGCCATTTCGCTGTCTTACCTTGAACAACTGTTCGGCAAGCTGCGCCGCCACGAGATCGTCGAGTCGATCCGCGGCCCCGGCGGCGGCTACAGCCTGGCCCGCTCGGCTGACCGGGTGACGGTGGCCGACATCATCATCGCGGTCGACGAGCCGCTCGATGCCACCCAGTGTGGCGGCAAAGAAAATTGTCACGGCGCCGATGCTGCTTCCGGCACCCGTTGCATGACCCACGAACTGTGGACCACGCTGAACGCCAAGATGGTCGACTACCTCGATTCGGTCACCCTGCAAGACCTGGTCGACCAGCAGAAGCAGAAAGAACAGAACGTGGTGGTGGTGCACCGCGCCCCCACCGCAGCACATACTGAAACCGGAGTGAACTGATGAACGCGCCCTTGGACAAAAAAATCGAGCAGAGCTTCGTGACTGCGCCGCATTTCCCGATCTACATGGACTACTCGGCCACCACGCCGGTGGACCCGCGTGTCGCCGACAAGATGATTCCCTACCTGCGCGAGCAGTTCGGCAATCCGGCTTCGCGCAGCCACATGTACGGCTGGACCGCGGAAGCCGCCGTCGAGGAAGCGCGCGCCAATGTCGCCGCCATCGTCGGCGCCGACCCGCGCGAGATCATCTGGACCTCGGGCGCGACCGAATCGAACAACCTGGCCCTGAAGGGCGCCGCCCAGTTCTACAAGACCAAGGGCAAGCACATCATCACGGTCAAGACCGAGCACAAGTCGGTGCTGGACACCGTGCGCGAACTGGAACGCGTCGGTTTCGAAGCGACCTACCTCGAGCCGCAGGATAACGGCCTGATCACCATCGAGCAGCTGGAAGCGGCGATCCGCCCGGACACCATCCTGGTCTCGGTCATGCTGGTCAATAACGAGATCGGCGTCATCCAGCCGATCGACGAGATCGGCGCGCTGTGCCGCTCGAAGGGCATCATCTTCCACTGCGACGCGGCCCAGGCCGTCGGCAAGGTCCACATCAACCTGGAAACCTCCAAGGTCGACCTGATGACCTTCACCGCGCACAAGGTCTATGGCCCGAAAGGCGTCGGCGCCCTGTACGTGCGCCGCAAGCCGCGCGTGCGCCTGGAAGCCCAGATGCACGGCGGCGGCCACGAGC
>JBFLVV010000106.1:0-14122 GCA_040758275.1 Pseudomonadota bacterium | reverse complement strand
CTGGTCGTCGGTCAGGAACACTACGAGACCGCGCGCGCCGTGCAGGGCACCCTGCAGCGCTACAAGGAACTGCGCGACATCATCGCGATTCTGGGCATGGACGAACTGGCGCCGGAAGACAAGCTGGTCGTCGCACGCGCTCGTAAGATGCAGCGTTTCCTGTCGCAGCCGTTCCACGTCGCTGAAGTGTTCACCGGCTCGCCGGGCAAGTACGTTTCGCTGAAAGACACGATCAAGGGCTTCAAGATGATCGCGTCGGGCGAACTGGACCACCTGCCGGAGCAGGCCTTCTACATGGTCGGCACCATCGAGGAAGCGATCGAAAAGGCCAAGAAACTGGCTGCCTAAGCCAGCTTCTTCAACCTAGGGACAGACATGGCAAACACGATTCAAGTGGACGTGGTCTCGGCCGAAGAGCAGATCTTCTCCGGCCTGGCCGAATTCGTCGCGCTGCCGGGTGAAGCGGGTGAGCTGGGTATCTACCCACGCCACACCCCCCTCATCACGCGCATCAGGCCAGGTGCTGTACGGATCCAGGTAGCCGGCGGCGGCGAAGAATTCGTCTTCGTCGCAGGCGGTATCCTCGAAGTGCAGCCGAATGGCGTGACCGTGCTGGCCGACACCGCGATCCGCGGTGGCGACCTGGACGAAGCGAAGGCACTGGAAGCAAAGAAGCAGGCCGAAGAGCTGATGCTGAACAAGGAATCGAAGATCGACTACGCGAAAGCCCAGGCCGAAATGGCCGCGGCGATCGCGCAGCTGGCGGCGATCCAGAAGCTGCGTTCGAAGGGACGCTGATTCACAAGCATCCGCTTTCGCGGACCAGGAAAGGCAGCCCGTATCGGGCTGCCTTTTTTTTTCGCTCAGCGGTAGATCAGGTAGTACTTCGCCTGTGCCGCGCCGGAACGGTCGCTGCCGGTCTGGACCAGGGCCACATGGTGGTCGGCGGCGCTATGGAAGATCTTGATGCCGTAGCTGGGCTGCTCGCCGATCTTCGGGAAGGCCAGTTCGCCGGCGGCCAGCATCAGCGGCCCCGTGAAGCGCTGGTAGGCCGCCGGATAGGTGCTGGCGTAGTCCGGATACCAGCCCGGCACCGCCGCCAGCGCCAGCGTCTCCCCGTTCGGCGACTGGCTCAGCGAGCTCAGCTGAGGGCCCAGCTGGCCCGGTTGCCCACCCGGTTGCGCGTTGAGTGCCAGGCGACCGACGTATCTCAGCGTATCCGTGGAGAAGTAAGTGCCTGCTCCGGTGAACAAAAGGTCTTCCGCAGCGGACAGAAAGAGTGGCCGGCCCATGGCATAGTCCCCGTGGTAGGGCGAGTCGCCGATCTGCTTGACCGCCGCGGTCGCGGCATCGACCGTGAACCAGGTGATGTCGACTGGCGACAAGCCCGTTGTCACGAGGAAGCCCTTGGCGAGCTTTTGCGAATACACCCCGTACATACTGCCGTAGATATGGCCGAAGCCGACATTGCTGCTCGGCGTACGCGTGCCGTCGCGGGTATTGAGCGCGACGATGCCCTCGTCTACCCATTGGCCGCCGGTCTGTCCGGTGACGTAGGCGGTGCCGCCGTCGCTCAGGGCCACCTCGGTCTGCGACCCGCCGGTCGGCCAGGAATTGAGCAGGCGCGCCGATTCCAGGTCGACGATGCTGAGCAGGCCTTCGTGCAGCACCGCCGCCGTCCTGCCGTTGGCGCTCAGGGCCATGCCCTTGTACGGTGCGGGCAGGATCACCGACTTCGTCAGGCCGCTGAAGGGGTCGACGATGTGCAGGGCGTCCGGCCCCGCGCTCACGGCGACCAGCTTGTCGAGCGAGCGGCTGTAGCGGGCGTCCAGCGGGGTCCAGGAGATGCCCACGGAACCTGCCATCTGCGCCCGCACCGTGACGGTCACGCGGCTGCTGGCGGCGCGCTTGCCGTCGTTGACCTTGACCAGCAGGACATAGTTGCCGGGACGGTCGGGCGAGAAGGACAGGGTGGCGGCGTTCGGGTTGGCCAGCACGGCGCCGGAATCGGCCGGGCGGCTGTCCAGGCTCCAGGCATACGTCAGGGGATCGCCGTCGCCGTCGTAGCTCAGGGCGGCCGACAGGGCAACGTTGCCGCCGCTGAGGACGGTCATGGCCGACTTGTCCAGCACCGGGGTCGGCACGTGGTTGGCGACCTCGACTTTCAACTCCTGTTCGGACGAGGCGCCCGCCGGGTCGGTGGCGCGCAGGCGCACCACATAGCTGCCCATGACGTCCGGCGTGAACTGGGTGCCTACCGAGGTGCTCGATGCGAGCGCCGCCTTGCTGTCGGTCGGGCGGGAAGCCAGCGTCCATGAATAGCTGAGGGCGGCGCCTTCGGGGTCGGTGCTGCCCGCGCCGCTCAGGAGCACATCGGCGCCGAGCGAGGGCAGGCCGCCGTCGGCGACGAGGGCGGGAAGGGCGCGCGGCGCCGCGTTGACCGCGGGCGGGGGCGGGGAGTCGTCTCCGCCGCCGCCGCAGCCGGCAAGCGCCAGCGCAAGCAATGCGATCGACCGCGATGCCCAGGTGGTCGCACCCGGGGGCAGGCTGGATAAGTGAATGGTCATGGATGCTCGCTGATCGTGATTGGGGTCGCGGCGCGGGGCCGCAGCTTCGCCCATGACGGGCGCCGCGAGATCGTACCGGTTTCCGGGGCCCAGACTTTCACGCATTCCCACCAGGGGCCGGAAACATGCACGAAAACGGTGATGGATTGCGATGGCACAAAGCCCTGCGACTCTTGCGCAAATGCATTGGCCCCAGCACGATTGCGCCGCACGCTTGGTCGGCGCCGGCTTTTCGACTTAGTATGGTTTCCAACCCAGCACCGATCCATCGAGTCGACCATGGCAGAAGTCCCTCCACACGAACAGCATCCGCAAGCGCTCGAGGAAGCTTCCTTCGGGCGCACCCTCTACCGCTTCCTTTTCTTCGACTGGCTGTTCCGCGACGTGAGCCGCGCGCGCGACCTGTACGAGCGCCACGCCGCGCGCGAGCACAACCGCCGCATGAGCCGCTACCTGCCGGTCTACATGCGGCGCTGGTCGGTGCTGGCGGGCTTCGACTTCGCGCTCGGCTTCCTGTTCGAACGGGTGCTGTCTGCCACCATGCTCTCCGCCCTGTTCTTCACCGGATCCTGCGTCACGCTCACCGGCATCGTCGTGATGACCGTGACCTGGCTGTTCCTGAGCAGCGCCAAGCTGTCCTGAGCGCGTCCCGTTCGCCCCCGCCGGGCGACCACTCGCCCCATCCGGGCGACCACCGGTCGGCTTCCGATTGCGGCCCCAGGGGCCGCGCAAATACAGTCGGCACTCCAAAACAAGAAAGGAGTCCCGACCATGATCACCCGCACCGCCGTTTGCGCCGCCGTGCTGCTCCTGTGCCAGCCGCAGGCCGCTTTCGCCCTTGATGCCCCGCAGGACAAGGCGCCGCTCACACGGCTTGAAAAAGACCTGGCCTTCCGTCTGCATGCGACCTTCGCTCCCTACTTCCAGCCGGACGGCCCCGGCGCCGCCGTCATCGTCGTCAAGGACGGCAAGACCGTGCTGCGCACGGCCTACGGCATGGCCGACACTACGAAAGGCATCAGGATGACGCCGGAGATGGCGCTGCGCATCGGCTCGATGACCAAACAGTTCACCGCGGCCGGCATCCTGCTGCTGGAAGACGAAGGCAAGCTCTCGGTCCAGGACGAGATCACGAAGTATTTGCCGGACTACCCGACCCAGGGGAAGAAAATCACCATCGAACACCTGCTGACCCATACCTCGGGCATCGTCAGCTACACCGGCAAGCCGGGTTTCTCGCAGCGTGCACCGCAGGACACCACGGTGGCCGCTACGATCGACTCCTTCAAGAACGACCCGATGCAGTTCGAACCGGGCAGCAGCTGGCGCTACAACAATTCAGGCTACTACCTGCTCGGCGCCATCATCGAAAAGGTGTCCGGCCAGCCCTACCACCAGTTCGTCGAGCAGCGCATCTTCGTGCCGCTCGGGATGGCGCACACGGCCTACGAAGGCCATGAGCGCAGCAAGTGGCCGGGCGCTGCCGGGCACTCCCCCCTCGACAAAGGTTTCGGCCCGGCCCGTCCGCTCGGCAAGAACCAGTCCTACGCTGCCGGAGAGCTGGTGTCGACGGTAGACGACCTGGCGAAATGGGATGCGGCCGTGGGCAGGGAGTTGCTCAAGCCGGCCACCTGGCAACGCGCCTTCACGTCCTATCGCCTGAGCGACGGCAAGGACAGCAACTATGGCTATGGCTGGGAGATGAGCCTGGTGCAGGGAGAACCGGCGATCGGCCACAGCGGCTCGACCCGGGGCTTCCGCTCCTATGGCCTGCGCATCCCGGGCAAGGGCGTGTATGTGGCGGTGCTGACCAACAGCGACGCCGGCACCGTGGTTCCCGACGTGGTGACGCGCCGCGCCGCCGCCGTCGCCATCGGCAAGCCCTTCCCGGAATTCAGGGAAGTGGCGCTGGATGCCGCCGCACTGGACGCGGTGGCGGGCGCCTACACCTTCGGGAAAGACACCCAGCGCGTGTTCCGGCGCGACGGCGAGTACCTCTCCCTGCAGCGCCCGGGGCGTGGCCCCCTGGTATTGAAGGCCATGTCGCCTGACATCTTCTTCGTGCCGGACACGGTCGACTGGTTCGTGTTCCAGCGTGACGCCACGGGCAAGGCCACCGGCGTCACCTATTACCAGGACGGCCGGGCCTTGTCGCATACGCGCAGCGGCGAGGCGCCGCCGCCCCGCGTGGTGGCGAAGATTTCGGACGCGGCCTTCGACGCCCACCTCGGGCGCTACGAGATCCAGCCCGGCATGGTGCTGGAAGTCCAGCGCGACGGCGGCCGCTATTTCGTGCAGCCGGGCGGGCAGCGCCGGCTCGAGATCTTCCCCCTGAGCGAGGCCCGCTTCTTCGCGCGCGACGTCGATGCCGAGATCAGTTTCGAGGACAAGAACATGGTCTTCAAGCAGGGCAGCCGCAGCCACACCGGTCGCCGGATTTGACGTTCCAGGCCGCATAAAGCGCCTTCCGTCGCCCGGTGTTTGCCGTCCAGGCAGGCCGGGCCTATCCTTTTCTTGTCTTTACAATCAAGGAAAGGGATCCTGACATGCTGCTCCGTACCGCCATTTGCGCCGCCGTGCTGCTGCTTTGCCACCCGCAGGCAGCCTTCGCCCAGGATGCCGCCACCGCCACGCGGGCGGAGCAGGACCTGGCCAGCCGCATCGACGCCGCGATCGCCCCGTATTTCAAGGCCGACGCGCCGGGCGCCACCGTCATCGTGGTCAAGGATGGCAAGACCGTATTGCGCCGTGCCTACGGCATGGCCGATACAGGCAAGGGCGTGAAGATGACGCCGGAGATGGCGCTGCGCCTCGGTTCGATCACCAAGCAGTTCACCTCGACCGCCATCCTGATGCTGGCGGACGAAGGCAAGCTGGCGCTCGACGACGACATCACGAAGCACCTGCCGGACTACCCGGCGCAGGGCAAGAAGATCACCATCGAGCACCTGCTGACCCATACCTCGGGCATCGTCAGCTACACCAGCAAGCCGGCGTATTCCGCGACGATGACGCAGGATATGACCGTGGCCCGGATGATCGACTCCTTCAAGAACGATCCGCTCGACTTCGAGCCGGGCAGCCAGTACCGCTACAACAACTCGGGCTACTTCCTGCTCGGCGCCATCATCGAGAAGATTTCCGGCCAGAGCTATGCGAGCTTCCTCGAGCAGCGCATCTTCCAGCCCCTCGGCATGAACGACACGTATTACGAAGGTTTCGGCAAGAGCCGCGCGCCGGTCGCTGCCGGCCACACCCGCGCCGCGACCGGCTTCGGCGCCGCCAGGCCGCTCAGCATGAGCCAGCCCTATGCGGCCGGCTCCCTGGTGTCCACCGTGGATGACCTGGCGCGCTGGGACGCCGCGGTCTCCGCTGGCCGCCTCCTGAAACCCGCCAGCTGGCAGCGCGCCTTCACCGCCTACCGCCTCACGGACGGCAAGCCGACCAACTACGGCTATGGCTGGGAGGTAGGCAAGGTGCAGGGCGAAGCCATGAGCGGCCATGGCGGCGGCATCAACGGCTTCACCACCCACGCGATGCGCTTCCCGGACCAGAAAGTGTACGTCGCGGTGCTGACCAACAGCGACAGCGGACCGGCCAATCCGGGCCTGGTGGCGCGCAAGGCGGCTGCCCTGGCGCTCGGCAAGCCCTATCGCGAATTCAGGGAAGTGGCGCTGGAAAGCGGTGCGCTCGACACCGTCACCGGCACCTATGCGGTCGAACCAGGCGTGCAGCGCGTATTCCGCCGCAGCGGCGACGGTCTCGTGATGCAACGCAGCGGCCGTCCGCCGCTGCCGGTGAAGGCCGCCTCGAAAGACGAGTTCTTCATCCCCGGTGGCCTGGACTGGTTCGCCTTCCAGCGCGATGCGAGCGGCAAGGTGACGGGGGTGACGGTGCACCATGACGGCAATGCGAAGGTGGAAGCGCGCAGCGGCGACGCGCCGGCCGGGCGCAAGGCGGTCAACATCGCCAGCGCCACCTTCGACGGCAAGGCCGGCCGCTACGAGCTGCGGCCGGGTTTCGTGATGGAGCTGACGCGCGACGGCGACCGTTATTTTGCCCAGGCCACCGGCCAGGGCAAGCTCGAGATCTTCCCGATGAGCGAGACCGTGTTCTTCTCCGACCAGGCCGATGCGGAGATCAGCTTCGAGGGCGATGGCTTCGTGCTGAAGCAGGGCGGACGCAACACCCCTGCCCGCAGGCTGTGATGTGACTCAGTGCGCCCTGGCCTGCTCGCCGGCCAGGCGCAGCGCCACCTTGTGGCGGAAGTAGTCCTGCTTCACGTAGCGGTACAGGTTCGCGCCCGGGCACACGGTCTTGTCCGAGTGGTCGCGGTGGCTCCTGATATCGTCCAGCGATACCTTGTACTTCGCGGCCAGCATCGCCATCAGCTCGACCACCGCGTCGAGCTGGGCCTGGTTCGGCTCGACCTCCTCGAAATTGCCGACCACCTCGATCAGGGCGTGGCCGCTGGGGTCGTAGTCGGTATTCGTGTCGCCCGCGTAGTCGATCTGGCGGGCTTCGTACATGCGGCCGTCCAGGTCGATCACGTAGTGGTAGGGGATGTCGAGCCAGCCTTTACTCGTGCGCGACCAGGCCTGCAGGCGGCGCAGGTAGGCCTGCGGGTCGGTGCCCGGCTTGAAGGGTTCGCCCTGGTGGTGCAGGGTGATCCGGGTGATGGTGTGGCGCCGCGCTTTCGATGCGTCGGCCGGGGTGCCGCCCCATGCGCTGACGGGGACGATGGCGCGTTCGACCGAGTTCAAGGGCTCGGCGGCGTGGGCCCACAAGGGCAGCAGGAAGGCGAGGCAGGGCAGGAGAGGGAGGCGCATGGGCGTGATTGGACAGGGACGAGACCGCATCTTTCCACGATTCCGTCAGGCGCGCCAGCGCGTGATGTGAATCTGATAAGCTAAGGGGAACAACCACCACTTTTCGATCATGCGCAGCATTTCCCAGATTCTCAGCGACAGCAAGACCATCGCCATCGTCGGCCTGTCGAACAAGCCCGACCGCGCCAGCAATGAAGTGGCCGCCTACCTGCAGCAGGCTGGCTACCGCATCGTGCCGGTGAACCCGAGCTATGCCGGCGACACCATCCTCGGCGAGACCGTTTATGCCTCGCTCCAGGAGGCGGCCGACGCCCTGGCGGCCAGCGGCCAGCCGATCGACATCGTCGACTGCTTCCGCAAGTCCGAAGACATCCCGCCGATCGCACGTGAAGCGATCGCCGTGCGCGCCGGCTGCCTGTGGATGCAGCTCGACATCGAGAACCAGGCCGCGGCCGACCTGGCGCGCGCCGCCGGGCTCGACGTCGTGCAGAACCAGTGCATCAAGATCGAGCACCGCAGCCTCCAGGGTTGAACCGCGGCTCGCAGGAACCGATCGATTCCTGCGCAGGCGGCTGCGTTACAATCGTGACATCGCCACCCCGGAACGCCGCCGCCATGTTCAAGACCTCCGCCTTCCTGCTCGCCGCCATCGCCGCGGCGAGCGTCCACCAGCCTGCCGCCGCCCAGGCGAGCACCGCTCCTGCTGCCACCCGCCCGGCCATGCCGGTGGCTTGCCCCGCCATCCTGAAGCAGAACTTCAAGCGCCTGCAGGACGACGCGCCGCAGGACCTGTGCCAGTACGCGGGCAAGGTGGTGCTGGTGGTGAACACGGCCAGCTACTGCGGCTTCACCAAGCAGTACGAAGGGCTGGAGAAGCTGTACGCGAAGTACGGCGGCCGCGGCCTGGTGGTGCTGGGCTTCCCCTCGAACGACTTCGGCAAGCAGGAGCCGGGCAACGCGAAGGAGATCGCCGACTTCTGCTTCAACACCTATGGCGTGAAGTTCCCGATGTTCGCCAAGAGCGCGGTCACCGGACCGGAAGCCAATCCCCTGCACGCCAGCCTCACCAAAGCCACCGGCCAGGCGCCGAAATGGAACTTCACCAAGTACCTGATCGGCCGCGACGGCAAGGTGCTTGACTACTTCCCGAGCAAGGTCACGCCGGAAGATCCGGCCCTGGTCGGGAAAATCGAAGCCGCGCTCTGAATAACCTTGATGTGATTGTGGGTATTTGATCCACATCAACGATTTTTTTGCGCTGCATCAATAAGCTTGCTTTCGTCACTGACGACAAAGACGAAAGGCAAGAAAAAGATGAAAGCAATGTTGAAGCATGTGCTGGCGGCGGTCCTCGCCGTCGCCGGTAGCCAGGCCTTGGCGCAGGACACGAACTGGCTCGTACGCGTCCGCGCGGTTCATATCGACACCGCCAATGAATCCTCTCCCTTGGCGGGCGCCGGCGCAGCCGACCGCCTCCACGTCAGCACGAAGACGATCCCGGAACTGGATGTCTCCTACTTCTTCACGCCCCACCTGGCGGCCGAACTGATCCTGACTTATCCACAGAAGCACGACGTCACCCTCGACGGCCAGCGCATCGGCAGCTTCCGCCACCTGCCGCCGACCTTGACGGCGCAGTACCACTTCGCGCCGCAGGCCAGCGTGCGTCCCTATGTCGGGGCGGGCATCAACTACACCCGCATCTCGCGCGTGAAGCTGCTCGATGGCGCGGCCGACCTGGAGAAGAACAGCTGGGGTATGGCGCTGCAGGCCGGCGTCGATTTCAACATCGATGCGCGCTGGTCGCTCAACGTCGACGTGAAGAAGGTGAAGCTGCGCAGCGACGTGCTGCTGGGTGGGGCAAGGGCTGCGGAGGTGCGGGTCGATCCGCTGCTGGTCGGCGTCGGCGTGGCCTACCGCTTCTGAGGCGGGTTCGATTTACGCTGCGGGTCCGTCGTCGACGATGACGGCGCGCAGCGGCCCGCGCAGGGCATTGCAGACGACGATGTCGTCCGCCTCTTCCAGCATCTCGCGCGTGATCACGCGCTCGCAAGCCTGCCAGGCAGGGGCTTCGAGCAGCACCGCGCGCATCACCCCCGGCAGCAGGCCGCAGGACAGCGGCGGCGTGTACCAGCGGCCCCCGAAGCGCACGAACACATTGCTGCGCCCCCCTTCCGTGAGTTCCCCCCGTTCGTTGAAGAACAGGGCGTCGAAGGCGCCGCGCGCCTCGGCCGCGCGCCAGGCCGCGTCGTAGCGGCTGCGCACGCCCGTCTTGTGGCGCAGGAAGAGCTCGCCCGAGTGGGTGCTCTCGTTCGCCAGCAGCAGCGCCACCGGCTCGTTCAGGGGCTGCAGCGGCGCCGACTGCACCAGCATCTTGCCGCCGGGCTGGACGGCCAGGCGCAGGCGGTGCAGCTGGCCGGCGGGGAGGGCCAGGCAGGTCTCGAGGAGCAGCGCGCGCGCCTCGCCCGGTTCGAAGGGATAGCCGAAGGTGCGGCAGGAGGCCGCGAGGCGGTCCAGGTGCTGCTCGAGGTGGCGGCAGCCGTGTTCGAGGCTGGCGCGCAGGGTCTCGAAGATCTCGCATTCGTTCGGCAGGCTGGTGAGGAAGCGCGCCTTCAGCCGGCATTCCGCGTATTCGGCCGCCGCATCGCTGTCGTAGACGATGCCGGCGCCCACGCCCAGCTCCCCGCGCCGGGTGCCGCCCCGGGGAGCGCCCAGGGCCAGGGTGCGGATCGGCACCGACAGGCAAAAGTCGCCGAAGGCGGCGCCATCGCCTGGCGGGTCGAACCAGCCGATCGCACCCGTATAGATGCCGCGCGGCGCCGGTTCCAGCTCGTGGATGATCTCCATGGTGCGGCGCTTCGGCGCCCCCGTGATCGAGCCGCAGGGGTAGAGCGCGGCGAACAGCGCCTCAAGGCTCGCATCGGGGCGCAGGCGCGCCTCGACCGTCGAGGTCATCTGCAGCACGGCGCCGTAGCGCTTCACCTCGAACAGGGCCGGCACCTGCACGCTGCCGGTGACGGCGACTCTGCCCAGGTCGTTGCGCAGCAGGTCGACGATCATCAGGTTTTCGGCGCGGTTCTTCGGATCCCGAGCCAGCGCCTGGCCGCGCCCGGCGTCGCTCGCATCGTCGCCGCTGGCCGGCGCAGTGCCCTTCATCGGGCGCGCGACCAGCGTGCCGGCTGCGTGGCGCACGAAGAGCTCGGGCGAAAAGGACAGCAGGGCTTCGCCATCGGGCAGGGCCACCAGGGCCCCGTAAGGCACGCGCTGGCGCGCCCGCAGGCGCGCGTACAGGGACACCAGCGGGCCATAGGTCTCGAAGCGCAGGCGGTAGGTGTAGTTGACCTGGTAGGTGTCGCCGGCCGCGATATAGTCGCGGATGCGGCCGATCGCTTCGGTGAACGCCGTTTCGTCGACGTTGGCTTCGATGCCGGCCACGCCGGCTGGTTCCAGGCTCGCGGCGCGGGTGGCGATCCAGGCCTCGACCTGGTTCGCTTCCATATGCTCGCACTGTTCGAACAGCAGGACCCGGGCCAGCGGACTGTCGATCGGGTGGGCCGGCAGGTCCGCCAGGTGCGCGCCCAGTTCGTAGGTGAGGAGCGGCACCGCGTACAGGCCGCGCGCCAGTGCCGCCTGCATGTCTTGCAGCAGCTGGGGCCAGGCGGCGGCATCCAGGCAAGACAGCGTGCCCGCGTGACGGCTGTACAGGCGTGATCTCGCTTCGCCTTCGGCGCCGGCGTCGTCGAGCAGTGCGAAGACTTCCTGGGTGTCCATGAACGAAGGGCGGCCCTTTATGCCGCCAGCAGCAGCGAGAGCTGCACGGCCGTGCCTTCGGCCGGGTTCTGCTTGAAGCCGCTCTTGGCGAAGCGGTGCCAGCGTCCCGTCACATAGCTCACCAGCAGGCTGGCGCGCGCCGCCACGTCGTCTTCGACCCCGTGGCCCTGGCTGACCGCCACGCGCAGCGCCTGGCGGCAGGCCATCTCGATGCGGTCGTAGAAGCCATTCATGCGCGATTGCAGGCGCTCGTCCTCGCCCACCAGGGCGTCGCCGATCAGGACCCGGGTCATGCCGGGATTGTTGGCGGCGAAGCCGAGCAGCATCTGCAGGATCGCGTGGGCCTGGTCGATGCCGCGCTCCTCGCGCTCGGCGATCTGGTTGATCAGGCCGAAGACGCTGGACTCGATGAACTCGATCAGGCCCTCGTACATCTGGGCCTTGCTGGCGAAGTGGCGGTACAGGGCGGCCTCGGATACCGAGAGGCGCGCGGCGAGGGCCGCCGTGGTGATCTTCTCGCCCTTGGGCTGCTCGAGCATCGAGGCCAGGGCCTGGAGGATTTGCAGCTTGCGCTGGCCTGGCTTGGTGCTTGCCATGTGATCCCTAGTGTTTGTTGTTGGTATTAGAACCTATCCCCGTAGGGAATGAGTCGTTGCTGGCGCGCCTGACAAGCGGGTGCTGCGTTGCTCGTCGTTGCATGGCCAGCCATGCGGCCTCCTCGCGCCTTGCCCCCGCTTGCCATGCATCGCCATCAACTTCCTCCTCCCTACTGAGATAGGTTCTTAGCGCAGACGGTGCAGACGCGCGGGCAACTGCCGCACGGATTTTACTTTGACATCGACGTAGCGGGGGCGTTTCAGGGTCCGCGGCAAGGGGGCACGGCCGATCGGGTCGCTCATCTTCAGGTATTGGGTCACCCACACGGTGCGCAGGCCGAGGCGGCTGGCGCTTTTCAGGTTGGCCAGGGTGTCCTCGACCAGGATGCAGCGGCGCGCCGCCACGCCGTGCTTGCGCAGCAGGCGGCGCAGCATCAGGCTGGACGGCTTGGGGCGCAGCTGGCCGTGCACGTGCATGTGCTCGATCGCCACGTGGTGGGCGAAATGGCGGGACAGGCCCAGGTGACGCATCACGTCCGTCGAATAACGGGTCGGTGCATTGGTCAGCAGGATCTTGCGGCCCGGCAGGCGGCGAAGCAGGGTGACCAGGCCTTTTTCGGCGCGCACCAGCTTGTCGAGCTCGCCCAGGTCGTGGGTGACGTGCAGGAAGTCGGCGCTGCAGACCCCGTGGTGGCGGATCATGCCGAGCAGGGTGGCGCCGTAGCGCTTCCAGTAGCCCAGACGCGCGGCATCGACCACGGACTGGCTGGCGGGCGTGATGCCATCGCCGAGCACCCGCGCGATATAGGTGTTCATGTTGGCGCTAATCGCCGGAAAGATTGCATGAGATGCGTCATGCAATGTGTTATCCAGGTCGAATAGCCAGACGGGACTAGGGAGCGTAAGATTTGGCACTTTACTTCAAAGCAACAAGGAGAAAGACAATGCGACGTCCGATTATAGTGGTGTTCTTCAGCCTCTTCCTGATGGCCTTCCAGGCGCTGGCGGGAGAACGGGGGGCGCTGTTCAAGGTCAGCAGCGGCGCCAACGCGCTCTACCTCTACGGCACCGTCCACGCCGGGCGTCCTGACTTCTATCCGCTCGAACCGCGCATCAAGGCGGCGATGGCCGCGGCGCCGACCCTGGCGCTGGAAGTCGATTCGACCGGCGACCAGGCGGCGATGGGCGCCACCATCATGAAGCACGGCATGTTCCCGTCCGCGGAGCAGGGCCTGGCAAGCCTGCCGGCCGAGCGCCGTGCGCGCATCGAAGCGTCGCTCAGGAAACAGGGCATCGAGCCTGCCGCCGTCGGCCAGCTGAAGCCCTGGCTGCTGGTCGCGACGCTCGCGATGGTCGAAGCGGGCAAGCTGGGCTACGACCCGAAACTGGGCGTGGATGCCCACCTGGCCGGCCTGGCCAAGAGCAGCGGCAAGACCCGCATCACCGAGCTCGAATCGATGGAATACCAGGCGGCGCTGTTCAACCGCATGCCGATCGACGACCAGTGGAAGATGCTGGAAGAATCGCTGAACGACCTGGAGTCGGGCCGCCAGGCGCGCGAGGCGCGTGAACTGTTCGCCGCCTACGAAGGCGCCGACCAGGCGGCGCTGGACCGGATCGCCAAGCGTCTCGAAGAAGACAACACCGTGAGCGGCAAGTTTACGCGCGACGTCCTGATGAACGAGCGTAACGGCCCGATGGCGGACAAGATCGTCTCGCTGGTCGGACGCGAAAACAACGCGGTGGTGGCGGTGGGCCTGCTGCACCTGGTCGGCAAGGATGGCGTGCCGGAACTGCTGCGCAAGCGCGGCGTGAAGGTGGAACGGGTGTACTAAGCGATGTGACGGATCACGCGGACCTTGTTCATCATCGGCAGGGCCGCATGGCGAAACCGGCAAAGCCAGGCAGCTCGACGTGAATCCGGAAGAACAGGGAGGGGTACTGCAGGAAGGAGAATGGTGCCCTTGACGTGGATTGAACACGTGGCCTCTCCCTTACCAAGGGAGTGCTCTACCACTGAGCTACAAGGGCATTCAGGTCGTTTTTTGTGGCGAAGTTTCCGCCACAAAAAATTTAGTGAGACCGGATCATAGTGCCAAAAGCCTGTTCGGTCAAGACTTCCAGCAACAAACTGTGTTCGATGCGGCCATCGATGATGTGCACGGTGTTCACGCCCGACTTGGCCGCGTCCAGTGCCGACGAGATTTTCGGCAGCATGCCGCCCGAAATCGTACCGTCCGCGAACATCTCGTCGATCTCGCGCGCCGACAGGTCGGTGACCAGGTTGCCCGCCTTGTCCTGCACGCCGGCGATGTTGGTCATCATGATCAGCTTTTCGGCCTTCAGGATCTCGGCGATC
>JBFLVV010000105.1:0-14177 GCA_040758275.1 Pseudomonadota bacterium | reverse complement strand
GGCCGAGGTTCACGCCCATGTTGATGAAGGTCTGCACGCCGATCCAGATGCCGATGCCTTTCGCGGCCAGGCCGGCGAAGGTCTGGTCCAGGGCGATGGCCTGGCGGCCGATGTCGAAGGCGCGTTTCACCAGCCAGTAGAACATGGCGATCACGACCAGCACGCCGGCCAGGCCGAGTTCTTCGCCGATCACGGCCATGATGAAGTCGGTGTGCGCTTCCGGCAGGTAGAACAGTTTTTCCACGCTGCCGCCCAGGCCCACGCCGAAGAATTCGCCGCGCCCGAAGGCGATCAGCGAGTGGGTCAGCTGGTAGGCCTTGTCCAGCGCATTGCCCTCTTCCCAGGGATCGAGATAGGCGAACATGCGCGCGCGGCGGAACGGCGACAGCGCGATGATCGAGACAAAGATCAGGACCAGCAGCGCGCCGATGCCGCCGAACCAGACGATATTGATCCCGCCCAGGAACAGGATGCCCATGGCGATGCAAACGATCACGCCGAAGGCGCCCAGGTCCGGCTCCATCAGCAGCAGGCCGCCGACCAGGCCGATCGCGACCATCATCGGCAGGAAGCCCTTGGTCAGCTTGTGCATGTATTCCTGCTTCCTCACCGTGAAGTCGGCCGCGTACAGGACGGCGGCGATCTTCATGAGCTCGGAGGGCTGCAGGTTCATGACCTTCAGCGGCAGCCAGCGGCGCGCGCCGTTGACCGAGATGCCGATGCCCGGGATCAGCACGATCGCCAGCAGCACCAGCGTGCCGATGAAGAGCAGCGGCGCCCATTTCTGCCACACGGCCACCGGCACCTGGAACACCACGGCGGCGGCGGCCATCGACACGCCGATGTACATCATCTGGCGGTAGAGGAAGTACTCGTTCTTGTCCTGCAAGTAGGCGAACTTGGGCGAGTCCGGCAGCGCGATCGACGCCGAATACACCATCACGAGGCCGAACAGCATCAGGAGCACGGTGACCCAGACCAGCGGCTGGTCGTAATCCATCATTTTCGACGGACGGCTGCGTTCCGCGATCCTCGCGTCGCTGCTCGATCCGGAAAACTTGAATGGAATCTGGAAGGCCATCAGATTTCCTGCCCCTTTTCCAGCGCGATGTCGCGGACGGCGTCGACGAACACCTGCGCGCGGTGCGCGTAGTTGGTGAACATGTCGAGGCTGGCGCATGCGGGCGAGAGCAGCACGGCGTCACCGGGACGCGCGAGGCCGCTGGCGCGGCGCACCGCTTCCGGCAGGCCCGGCAGGTCGAAGACCGGCACGCCGCTCGGCTCGATCGCGGCGCGCACGGCAGGCGCATCGCGGCCGATCAGCAGCACGGCGCGTACGTAGCGCGATGCCGGGAGCGCCAGCGGCGCGAAGTCCTGGCCCTTGCCGTCGCCACCGGCGATCAGGAGGATCTGCTGGTCTTCGCCCGCGAAGGCTTTACCGAGTCCTTCCAGCGCGGCGACGGTGGCGCCGACATTGGTGCCCTTGCTGTCGTCGTAGTAATCGACGCCGTCGATACTGGCGACCAGTTCGACGCGGTGCGGTTCACCCGCATACTCGCGCAGGCCGTGCAGCAGCGGCGCCAGCGGCAGGCCGCAGGCGCGGCACAGGGCCAGCGCGGCCAGCGCGTTCGAGGCATTGTGCAGGCCGCGGATCTTGAGGGCGTCGGCCGGCATCAGGCGATTGACGGTGACTTCCACAGGCGGCGCGATCTCGCCCTTTTTCAGCTTTTTCAGGGGCTCGTCATCGAGCGCCACGGCATTGGCCAGCCACAGCACGCCGCGCTCGCTGATCAGGCCAAAGCTGTCCGGCTCCACCGGTTCGCCGGTGCCGAAGGTGAACGCCGGCGTCTCGATGGCCTTCATGCGCATCACGGTGGCGTCGTCGCGGTTCAGCACGCGGATGGTAGCGCCTCCGAAAATGCGCGCCTTGTCCGCCGCATAGGCGTCCATGCTGCCATGCCAGTCCAGGTGGTCCTGGGTCACGTTCAGGACGGTCGCCGCATCGGCCTGCAGGCTGAAGGTGGTGTGCAGCTGGAAGCTGGACAGTTCCAGCACCCAGGCTTGCGGCAGGTCTTCGCCTACGCGCATGTCGCCATCCAGGCATTCGCGCAGCACGTCCAGCGCCGCCGGGCTGATGTTGCCGGCGACGCGGGTCGACAGGCCGGCGCGGCGGCACAGCCGGCCGGTCAGGCTGGTCACCGTGGTCTTGCCGTTGGTGCCGGTGATGGCGATGACTTTCGGCGTGTATGCGCGCTCGCTGCGCAGGTGCGCGAGCGCCTGCGCGAACAGCTCGATCTCGCCCCACACGGGAATGCCGCGGTCGCGCGCGGCCGGGGTCACCACGGCCAGCTCGCGGTCCGGGGCCAGGCCCGGGCTGACGGCGACGAAATCCACACCATCGAGCAGGCTCTCGCCGAATTCGCCGCCGAGAAAATCGGCGTCCGGCACCGCCTGGCGCAGGGCGAACAGGCGCTGCGGCTCGGTACGCGTGTCGGCCACGCGCACGCGCGCGCCGCAACGTGCCAGCCATTGCGCCATCGCCAGCCCGGATTCACCCAGGCCCAGCACCAATGCGGTTTTGCCTTCGTAGTTCATTCGTTTAGCGCAGCTTCAGGGTAGACAGGCCGATGAGGACCAGCATCATGGTCACGATCCAGAAGCGGACCACGACCTTGGTCTCCTTCCAGCCCTTTTGTTCGAAATGGTGGTGCAGCGGCGCCATCAGGAAGACGCGGCGCCCTGCCCCGTAACGCTTCTTGGTGTACTTGAACCAGGTGACCTGGATGATCACCGACAGGGTCTCGGCGACGAAGACGCCGCCCATGATGAACAGGACGATTTCCTGGCGCACGATGACGGCGATGGTGCCGAGCGCGCCGCCCAGCGCCAGGGCGCCGACGTCGCCCATGAACATCTGGGCCGGATGCGCGTTGTACCAGAGGAAGGCCAGGCCCGCCCCCGCCATCGCGCCGCAGAAGATCAGGAGTTCGCCGGCGCCCGGGATGTAGGGGATGAACAGGTACTTCGAATAGGTCACGCTGCCGGTAAGGTAGGCGAACAGGCCGAGCGCGGCGCCGACCATCACGGTCGGCATGATGGCCAGGCCGTCCAGGCCGTCGGTGAAGTTGACCGCGTTCGAGGAGCCGACGATGACGCAGTAGGTCAGCGCGATGAAGCCCCACACGCCCATCGGGTAGCTGATCGACTTGAAGAAGGGAACGATCAGGTCGGCCTTCGGCGGCAGGGTCATGGAGAAGCCCGACTGCACCCAGGCGTAGAACAGCTGCAGCACCTGCCAGGGGTTCGCGGCCGAGACCGAGAACGCCAGGTACAGCGCCGAGGCGATGCCGATCAGCGACATCCAGAAGTATTTTTCGCCCGAGCGCATGCCTTCCGGGTCCTGGTAGACCACCTTGCGGTAGTCGTCGACCCAGCCGACGGCGCCGAAGCCGAGCGTGACCACCAGCACCGGCCAGATCAGGCGGTTCGACAGGTCGCACCACAGCAGGGTCGAGATGCCGATCGAGATCAGGACCAGCACGCCCCCCATGGTCGGGGTGCCGTGCTTGGCCAGGTGGGTCTGCGGACCGTAGGTACGCACGGCCTGGCCGACCTTCAAGGCGGTCAGCTTGCGGATCACGGCCGGGCCGCAGATGAGGCCGATGGCGATTGCCGTGATGGTGGCGAACACCGCGCGGAAGGTGATGTAGTTGAAGACGCGCAGCGGACCGATGTAGTCCTGGAAGTATTGGGCGAGCCAGAGAAGCATGTTAGTGGGCGTCCTTACTAGGGTTGGTTGATCCGGTCAGGTGCTGGACCGCGCGCTCCATCTTCATGAAGCGCGAGCCCTTCACCAGCACAGTCGCGTTGCTATTGCCGCCCAGTGTTGAATCCAGTGCTGCCAATAATGCGTCGAACTGCTCGTAATGCCGTGCTCCCGACGCCGCCATACTGCGCGTGAGTTCGCCGGTGGCGAGCACGTGTTCGATGCCACGCTGCTGGGCGTAGGCACCGACTTCTTCGTGAAACTCTTTGCCTTGCGTGCCGACTTCGCCCATGTCGCCGACCACCAGGATGCGCGGCGCCGGATAGGCCGCCAGCACGTCGATCGCGGCGCGCATCGAATCCGGGTTGGCGTTGTAGCTGTCGTCGATGACGGTGGCGCCATTTGCCGCCTGCTTGCGCTGGAGGCGGCCGCCGACCGGGGCGAAGGATTCCAGGCCGCGGCGAATCGCGTCCTGCGCAATGCCGGCCGCCAGGGTGCTGGCAATCGCCGCCAGCGCATTGCGGACGTTATGGTCGCCGGCCGCGGCCAGCTCCACCGTGAACCACGCACCGCGCGCGCTGACCTGCAGCGTATTGCCGAAGCCGTTCGAGGCGTAGGTGGCGCGCACGTCGCAGGCCTCGCTCAGGCCGAAGGTGAGCACGTCGCACTTCGCCAGGCCGCGCCACAGCGCCGTGTAGGTATCGTCGCCGGGGAACACGGCCACGCCGTCTTGACCCAGGGCTTCGAGCACGGAACCGTTCTCGCGCGCCACCGCTTCCACGGTGTGCATGAATTCCTGGTGCTCGCGCTGGGCGTTGTTGACCATGGCGACCGTCGGCTGGGCGATGGCCGCCAGGCGGGCGATCTCGCCCGGGTGGTTCATGCCCATTTCGATCACGGCAGCGCGGTGCTGCGCTCCGAGACGGAACAGGGTCAGCGGCACGCCGATCTCGTTGTTCAGGTTGCCCTGGGTGGCCAGGCGCGCATCCTCACCGAAGGCGGCGGCCAGGATAGCGGAAATCATCTCCTTGACCGTGGTCTTGCCGTTCGAGCCGGTCACGCCGATCACGGGAATCGCGTGCTGGACGCGCCAGCTGTTCGCGATGCGGCCCAGCGCCACCAGGGTGTCCGGCACCACGATGGCCGGCAGGGTCCAGCCTTCCGGCAGCGCGTGCACGACGACTGCGGCCACGCCGCGACCCGCGACCTGCTCGAGGAAGCTGTGCGCGTCGAAGGTCTCGCCCTTCAGCGCCACGAACAGTGCGCCTGCGGGCGCCGTGCGGCTGTCGGTCGACACGCCATCGAATGCGACGTCACCGCCCACCAGCTGTGCGCCAGGAATAGCAGCGACGAGTTGTGCCAGGGTACCGCGCATCAATGCGTCCTCATCATGGTGAGCCGCGCGGTCAAGGCCAGCGAAGCATGGTCGGCGTCGGAGAATGGAATCTTCTTGCCCTTGATTTCCTGGTAGGGCTCGTGACCCTTCCCTGCCAGCAGGATCACGTCCTGCTTGCCGGCGTTCTTCACGGCCAGCAGGATCGCGGTTGCGCGATCCTCGACTGCCTGGTCATGTTTGTCACTGCGCTTGTCCATCCCCGCCACGATCTGCGCGATGATGCTCGCAGGGTCTTCGCTGCGCGGGTTGTCGCTGGTGACCAGTACGTGGTCCGCCGCTTGGGCGATCCTGCCCATTTGCGGACGCTTGCCCGGGTCGCGGTCGCCGCCGCAGCCGAACACGCACCACAGCTGGCCATTGCGTTCAAGGGCGACCTGGCGCAGTGCGGCCAGGGTCTTCTCGAGCGCGTCCGGCGTATGCGCGTAGTCGATCACGACCATCGGCGCGTCCTGGCCGCCGACCTGCTGCATGCGGCCCGGCGCCGGGGTCAGGGCTTCGATGGCCTCGACCGCGTTCTTGAGCGGCACGTCGCGCGCCAGCAAGGCGCCCAGCACCGCCAGCGCATTGCTGACGTTGAAGTGGCCGACCAGCTGGGTTTTCACGAGCGCGGAACCGGCCGGCGATTCGAGCTGGAACTCAGTCCCCGCATTGCGGCTGCGGATGTTCGTCGCGCGCAGCAGATGCACGCCGTCGATGGCCGCCTCGTCCTTGAGGGTGTAGCCCACGACCTGCAGCGCCGCGAAGTGCTTGCGCAGGTGGGCCACCAGGCGCTGGCCGGCCGGATCGTCCAGGTTGACGATGGCGGTGCCCAGCTTCGGCCACTCGAAGAGCTTGACCTTGGCCGCCTCGTAGTTCGCCATGTCGCCATGGAAGTCGAGGTGGTCGCGGGTGAGATTCGTGAAGATGGCGACGTCGAAATGCATGCCGGCGGTGCGGCCTTGCACCAGGCCGATGGACGAGACTTCGATGGCCAGCGCGCTTGCCCCCTGCGCGCGCAGGTCGGCAAGGGTCTGCGCCAGCAGCACCGCGTCCGGCGTGGTGTAGCCGGTGGCATCGAAACTCGGCTCCGCCCTGCCCTTGACCAGGCCGACGCCCAGGGTGCCGACGATGGCGGCGGTCTCGCCAAGGCGCGCCAGCGCCTGCGCGGTCCACACCGCGATCGAGGTCTTGCCATTGGTGCCGGTGACGCCGACCGTGAACATGCCGCTGTCGGGCTGTTCGAGCACGGCGTGGGCGATCAGGCCGGCATGCTTCTTCAGTTCGGGCACGCCGCGGTGGGCGACGCCATGCGCGGGGTCCCACGCGTAATCCTGGTCGTCGTACACGACGGCGGCAGCGCCGGCGGCGATCGCGGCGCCGATGAATTTCCGTCCATCCGCAGCGTCGCCCGGATAGGCGAAGAACACGTCGCCCGGTTTTACGCGGCGCGAGTCGGAAACGAGAATGCCGCCCTGGGCGGCGGCGCGGATCCACGCGATGATGTCGTTCAGGTCAAGCGCCATCTATGCTCTCCTCAACGGGCTCTTCAGGAATGATGATGTCTGTGATTGATGAGTCGGGCGGCACGTTCGCGGCCCGCAAGGCATTCGCCGCCAGGTCCGCCGCGGTCGGTGCGGCCACGCTGCCGCCGGTGCGCAAGGCCCCTCGCGGGTTGTCGATCATGACGGCGATGATGAAGCGGGGCTTGGACATCGGCGCAATGCCGACGAAGTAGCCGATGTTGTCGGTGCGCGAGTAGCGGCCATTGACGATCTTCTCGGCGGTGCCGGTCTTGCCGCCGACGCGGTAGCCGGGCACCTGGGCTTTTGACGCCGTGCCTTCGGGGCTCACCACGGATTCGAGCATGGTGCGCACCTGGGCCGCGGTCTTCGGCGAGATCACCTGCTGGCCGACCGGCTTTTCGTCCACCTTCAGGAAGGACAGCGGGATGATGTCGCCGTTGCGGGCGAAGATCATGTAGGAGCGCGCCATCTGCAGCAGCGAGACCGACAGGCCGTGGCCGAAGGCCATGTTGGCGTATTCGATGGGCTTCCACGATTTCCATGGACGCACACGGCCGGCGGTGGCGCCCGGGAAGCCGAAGCGCGGCGCCTGGCCGTAGCCCAGCTTGGTGTACATCTCCCACATCTCCTGGGCCGGGATCATCTGCGAGATCTTCACCACGCCGATGTTCGAGGACTTCTGGATGATGCCGCCCACGGTACGCACGCCGTAGTTGTGGGTGTCGCGGATGCGCTTGCCCGTCACCACCATGTAACCGGGCGAGACGTCGAACACGGTGTCGGGCGTGATGCGCTTGGTGTCGAGGCCGAGCGCCACCGTCACCGGCTTGATGGTGGAGCCGGGCTCGAAGGTATCGGTGATGACGCGGTTGCGCAGCTGGGCGCCGGTCAGCTTGGAGCGGTCGTTCGGGTTGTAGGTCGGGTAGTTGGCCATGGCCAGCACTTCGCCGGTCTCCACGTCCAGCACCACGGCGCCGCCGGCCTGGGCGTTGAACTTCTCGACCGCGTTCTTCACGCTGTTGAAGGCGATGTACTGCAGCTTGCTGTCGACCGACAGGGTGATGTCCTTGCCCTGGTAGGGTTCGCGAATGATGCCCTGGTCCTCGGCGATATGGCCCAGGCGGTCCTTGATCACGCGGCGGCTGCCCGGCACGCCCATCAGGGATTTCTGGTGGAACAGCTCGATGCCCTCCTGGCCCACGTCCTCGACGTTGGTGAAGCCGACCAGGTGAGTCATCACTTCGCCCTGCGGGTAGAAGCGCTTGTATTCCTTGCGGGTGTCGAGGCCCTCGAGTTTGAGCTTCTCGATCTCGGCGATGACCGGCATCTCGACCTGGCGCTTCAGGTAGACGAAGGTACGGTCGGAATCGAGCTTCCTGCGCAGTTCGGATTCCGGCATCTCGAGCAGGCGCGCCAGCGCCGTGATCTTCTCGGGCGGATTGTTCAGCAGGTCTTCGGGGATCGCCCACACGGCCTTGACCGGCAGCGAGGACGCCAGCACGGCGCCGTTGCGGTCGGTGATCTTGCCGCGCGTGGCCGGCAGTTCCAGCGTGCGCTCGTAGCGGCTCTTGCCCTGCTTTTGCAGGAACTGGCTCGACATGCCCTGCAGCCAGAGCGCCTTCGCGGCCAGGGCCGCGAAGGCGGCGAACAGCACGAACAGCACCAGGCGCGAACGCCAGTTCGGCACGTTCACGGCCAGCACGGGGCTCTTCGAGAAGGCCACGCCTTTCGAAGCCGCGACGCGCGCGGTCGAACGGCGGTCAGCGCGGTTGGCGTTCCAGTTCATCGGGCGCCTTCCGTCAGGTACTGGGTACGGGCTGGCGTGAGCGGCGCCATGTTCAGGTTCGCGCGTGCGATCTGCTCGATGCGCTCGTTCTTGCCGAGCGTGGACTGGTCGAGCTGGAGCTGGGCCCAGTCGATCTCGAGCTGGCGCGACTGCTGCTGCAGGCGCTCCAGCTCGATGAGCAGGTGGCGCGCCTGGTAGCGCGCGTTCACCACGGAGAGCGCGCAGCCCACCACGGCGATGGCCAGCACGGCGTTCAGCTTGGCGCTCACTGCGCGCCTCCCAGGCGTTCGGCCACGCGCAGCACCGCCGAACGGGCGCGCGGATTCGCGTCCACCTCGGCGTCGGACGGCTTGATCTTGGCGATGAGCTTCATCTGCGGTTGCGGCAAATCGGCAGCGCGGATCGGCAGCCGGCGATCCGGCTGCGCGACCTTGGCCTTGGACGCCAGGAACTGCTTGACCATGCGGTCTTCCAGCGAGTGGAAGCTGATCACGGACATGCGCGCGCCCGGCGCCAGCATGGCGTAGGCGGCGTTCAGGCCTGCTTCGAGGTCCTCAAGCTCCTGATTGATGAAAATCCGGATAGCCTGAAAGGTCCGGGTTGCCGGATCCTTGCCCTTCTCGCGGGTTTTGACCGCGCCTGCCACGACTGCGGCAAGCTCTCGTGTGGTCGAAATTGGCTGGATTGCCCGGCGAGCAACAATCGCCTTTGCAATCTGGAAAGCAAACCGCTCTTCTCCATAATCTCGAATAACCTTTTCCAATTGTTGTTCCGCCGCGGTGGCCAGCCATTCGGCCGCCGACATCCCGCGCGTGGTATCCATGCGCATGTCGAGGGGGCCATCCTGGCGGAAACTGAATCCGCGGGTGGCGTCGTCCACCTGGGGCGACGAAATACCAAGGTCCAGCAAGATGCCGTCCACCTGGCCGATGCCGCGCGCGGCAAGCGCATCGGTCATCGTGGCAAAACTGTCATGCACGATCGTGAAACGGGTGTCTTCCACCGCCTCGGCGGTGGCGATTGCCTGTGGGTCCTTGTCGAACGCCACCAAGCGGCCCTGCGCGCCCAGCCTGGACAGGATCAGGCGGCTGTGCCCGCCCCGGCCGAACGTGCCATCTATATAAGTACCGTCGGCGCGCTCGCCGATCAGATTGAGCGCATCGACCGCTTCGTCCAGCAGCACCGTCCGGTGCTGATACTCAGGGATCGTCGTTCCCGGCACCGTCTTTGTTTCCGTCATGGCGCCTCAGAAGGAGAAATTGGAAAGGACATCGGGCATGCCGCCGGCAACGGCCTCGGCTTCGCTCTCGGCGAGCTTGGCGGCATCCCAGATTTCGAAATGCGTGCCCATGCCCAGCATCATGACTTCCTTCTCCAGACCCACGGCGGCGCGCAGCTCGGGCGAGATCAGTACCCGGCCGGCGCTGTCCAACTCGACATCGCACGCGTTACCAAGGAAAATGCGCTGCCACGCACGGGCCGACATCGGCCACGAAGCGATCTGCTCGCGGTGTTGCTCCCACACGGGACGGGGGAAGAACAGCAGGCAGCCGTGCGGGTGCTTCGTCAGCGTCATCCGGCCCTCGCACTGGACCGCAAGGGCGTCACGATGCTTTGCCGGAATCGACATCCTTCCCTTTGCATCGAGATTGATCGCTGACGCGCCCTGGAACACGTATTTACCTAGCTTTGGAGAGTTATCAACTTAGTATTGTTTTAGCGCCCGGGGCTCCGAAAATCCCCCACAAATCGACACTTTTTCACACTGTTTCCCACTTTATTGGAATCAAGATTGGTGGTCAAGCGAATTCACGCTTGAGAAAACCGAAATTTGCTAATGAAACCAAGGACTTAGCGGCACGTGTTAACCTGATGTCAACCTAAAATGTCTCCTAAATCAGTCACTTAGGAAACGGAGTGAAGGTTCCACCTCACTTGTATGGACAATAAATACCTTGATCTTCGTCATCCGTGCCCGTCTCGTTTACGCATGGAAATTAAAGTTTCCGAGCAGAATTGCTCGTTTTGAAATTGCGGGGCTCGGCAGGAAGCGTTAGGATCGGGACAAGGCGATGACCTATCCCGCTTCAATGGCCCGCTCGGCGGGATGGCAGCCGGACGGGAGCGGGCTTGCTGTCAAGGAGTCTGCCGTGAGCATCACCCTCGCCCATACCTGCGCGGTCTACGACCTGATCGAAGTTCAGGAAGCGCTGGACCGTAGCCGCGGCCGCTCCCCGGAACTCGAAGCATTCTACGAACGCATGCTCGAAACCGGGGCCGACCGTTTCGTCACCACCCCCTCCTCGATCGACGCCCTCGATCCCCTCTTCGAGGAATGCCCGAACTTCGACGAAGTCCTGGACGACCTCGCGCGCTACCTGCGTCTCGCGCATGCGAGTAGAGATAGAAGCGCCGGCTTCAACGTCATGCCCATCCTGCTGCTGGGCGGCCCGGGCGTCGGAAAAACCCACTTTGCCAAGCGCCTGGCCCGGGTCATGCAGACCGAGTGTGAGCTGATCAGCATGAACGCCCTGTCGGCCGGCTTCGTCATCACCGGCAGCTCGGCCAGCTGGCGCGGGGCCAAGTGCGGCAAGGTGGCCGAGCGCCTGGTGCGCGGGCAGTATGCAAACCCGGTGGTGGTGCTGGACGAGGTGGAAAAGGCGACCGGCTCCTCGCAGTCCGATCCCCTGGCCGCCCTCTATCAGTTACTGGAGCCGGAAACCTCGAAAGCCTTCCGCGACGAATTCATCGATGTCGACGTCGACGCCAGCCGCATCTTCTGGGTGCTGACCGCGAATTCGACCGAAGGGATCCCGGCGCCGCTGCTCAACCGCATGGCGGTCTACGAGGTGCCGGCGCCCACGCCCGAACAGGCGGCCGGCATCGCCCAGCGCATGTACCGGGGCCTGGTGCAGGAGATGAGCCTGGCGGGCTTCGATGATGCGCTGGAGGACGCGGTGCTCGACAAGCTGGCGCCCGTGTCGCCGCGCGACTTGCGCAAGACCCTGCTCGACGGACTGGGCTACGCAGTGGCGGATGGCCGCGGGCACGTGACAACTGCCGACATCCGCCTGCGGCCGATGCCGGGCAAGAGCCGGATCGGCTTCTGAAACGCCTCAGCGCAGATAAGCCTTGAGCACGTCGGCGCTGCGGTCCATCCCCTCCTTCAGGCGTTTCTCGGCGTGGCGCGCATACTCCTCGGGCGTTGCGCCTCCCTGCGTAGCGGCCTTGGCGGCCATCGCCCTGGCCGCGATGCCGAAGGCCACGATGGCCTGGTCCCAGGTGAGGCTAGATGCCAGTGCGTCTTCGACGACCTTGGCCGAGAGCGTGCCCAGCTTCTCGACCAACCGATGATCTGTTTCTCCAAGCCTCAGCATGCATGCCCTCCCTGCGTGGTTATCGACGTCCCGGGGATCATACGGTACGCAGGGCCGGCGCTGCGACACCGTTGACAGGCAGCCGCCGACAAGCGGCCAGGTCGCGCGCCAGGCGGCCGACGAAATAACCGTTGAAAAGACCGAGCACCCCGCAGGCAGCGAACACGAAGGCGCCGTCATGCAGGAGCTGCGGCTGCACGGCAAGCGTGACCGACAGGGCATACCTGGTCGCGAACACCGCCAGCATCATCACCAGGGGCGCGCGGCTGCCGGCAATGCGCAGGCGGCCGGGATTCGGACCTGCGCAGATGCGCCCGGCGCACCACATCCAGACCGGCAGCGCCGCGAGCACCAATGCCCCGCCCCATGCGGCCAGCACGCCGGCGCCCAGGCCGAATTTCATCGCGATATCCTGCAGCGACAGGGCCAGCATCACCAGCGGAATGGCGAACAGCTTGCGCACCGTGATGTCGCGTTCGCGCAGTGCGACGAGGCCCCGGTAGACCAGGAAGGCGAGGATCGCCCAGACGTAGACAGGGGTGTGGGTAAGGATCTGAAACAGCATGGCCGGCTCCGCTCAAGTAGAAGTGGGCCTACTGTAGCGGGCGTCCGGCGCCGGATTGGCGGCTTGCGACGAAGCGGCGCCGGGAGGCGCGAGATGCATGGGAGCGGCGCCAGTTGCGGCGCCCACCGTCTTTCTCCCTGTTACCTAGTTACTACCCCAATCTTTCGCATGCTCCACCGCCCGCGCCCAGCGTGCCATGAGGGCCGCACGCTGGTCCGCATCCATGGCCGGCTCGAAGCGCTTCTCGACCTGCCACTGGCGTTCGATGCTTTCCACCGATTCCCAGAAACCGACCGCCAGCCCGGCCAGGTAGGCCGCGCCCAGGGCCGTGGTTTCAAGGACGCGCGGCCGCACCACCGGCACGCCCAGCAGGTCGGCCTGGAACTGCATCAGGAGATCGTTGCGCGCGGCCCCGCCGTCGGCGCGGATCTCGGTCACCGCGCAGTCGGCATCCTTCTGCATGGACGCCAGGAGCTCGGCGCTCTGGTAGGCGATCGCCTCCACCGCCGCGCGGGCGATGTGGGCGCTGGTCGTCCCGCGCGTCATGCCGATGATGGTGGCGCGCGCATGCTGGTCCCAGTGCGGCGCGCCGAGGCCGGTGAAGGCCGGCACCAGCAGCACGCCGCCGCTGTCCGGCACGCTGGTGGCCAGCGCCTCCACGTCCGACGAGGCCTTGATGATGCCGAGGCCGTCGCGCAGCCACTGCACCGTGGCCCCGCCCATGAAGACGCTGCCTTCCAATAGATAGTCGGTCTTCCCATTGACGGTCCAGCCGACCGTAGAGAGCAGGCGGTTGTGCGACACGGGCGGCCTGACGCCCGCGTGCATCAGCATGAAGCAGCCGGTCCCGTAGGTGTTCTTGACCAGGCCCTTGCGGTGGCAGGCCTGGCCGAAGGTGGCGGCCTGCTGGTCGCCCGCGATGCCGGCGATCGGGATCGCGTGACCGAACCATTCCGCGGCTGCCAGCCCGACGACCTCGGAGCTGGCCACGACCTCGGGCAGCAGCGCCGCCGGAATATCGAACAGCGCCAGCAGCTCCTCGTCCCAGCGCAAGGTGTGGATGTTGAACAGCATGGTGCGCGCTGCATTGCTGGCGTCCGTGACGTGGCGTCCGCACAGGCGGTAGACGAGCCAGCTGTCGACGGTGCCGAAGGCCAGTTCGCCGCGCTCGGCGCTGGCCCGGGCGCCGGACACGTGCTCGAGCAGCCATTGCAGCTTGGTCGCGGAAAAATAGGCGTCGACTTCCAGGCCGGTGCGCCCCTGGATGAAGTCCGACTTCCCTTGCGCCCGCAGGCGGTCGCAGGCATCCGCCGTACGCCGGTCCTGCCAGACGATGGCGCGGGCGACCGGCTCTCCCGTCGCGCGGTCCCACAGCACGGTGGTCTCGCGCTGGTTGGCGATGCCGATGGCGGCCACCTGGGATGCGTCGATGCGGGCTTGTGCAAGCGCCTCGCGGGCGCAGGCGAGCTGGCTGTGCCAGATGTCGAGCGCATCGTGCTCGACCCAGCCGGGCCGGGGGAAGTGCTGGGGATATTCGTGCTGGCTGCTCGCGACGGCCGAGCCTTCGTGGTCGAAGACGATGGCGCGCGAGCTGGTGGTGCCCTGGTCGAGCGCCAGGATGTATTTCTGCATCGTAGCCTCCACCCGGGAGAGAATTCATGTAAAGCAGGCCGATAGGCCGGATTCTGTGTAGTGGTCTCCCTTGCGGGACGCCCCTATGACAGCCATTCCTCTAGGCGCCGAATTACTCCGGCGCTCAAGCTTCCTACCCGCACGCTCCGCGAG
>JBFLVV010000104.1:0-14417 GCA_040758275.1 Pseudomonadota bacterium | reverse complement strand
GGCGACAACGTGTCGATCACCGTCAAGCTGATCGCTCCGATCGCGATGGAAGAAGGTCTGCGCTTCGCAATCCGCGAAGGCGGCCGTACCGTCGGCGCCGGCGTGGTTGCCAAGATCATCGCCTAATTTCGGTTAGCGAGATCGTTTGAGGGACGCTGTCCCTCAAGCACAACAGATGGGGACAGGCTTTTTTGGCCTGTCCCCATCTTTATGAGAGGGAAGGGTGATATACTCCCGCCTCTTGAGTAGTGCCGTAACACCTTTCACACATTGCCGGCCTCAAGCCGGAACGTTCTTTTAAAGGAAATAGCATGTCCGCTCCGAACCAGAAAATCCGCATCCGCCTGAAAGCGTTTGACTACAAGCTGATCGACCAGTCCGCTCTGGAAATCGTCGACACCGCCAAGCGCACCGGCGCGGTTGTCAAGGGCCCGGTCCCGCTGCCGACCCGCATCCAGCGTTTCGACGTCCTGCGTTCGCCGCACGTCAACAAGACCTCGCGCGACCAGTTCGAGATCCGTACCCACCAGCGCCTGATGGACATCGTTGATCCGACCGACAAGACCGTTGACGCACTGATGAAGCTGGACCTGCCGGCTGGCGTCGACGTCGAAATCAAGCTGCAGTAATATCATCCTGCCGGCGGAGCGATCCGCCGCGGAGCAAGGGCCGGGAAGTTCGCAAGAACTCTCGGCCCTTGTCATTTGTGGACTTGCAGAAGCGAATTCAGTTCATCAGGTGGTAAAGCACCGGCCCGAGCTGGCCGCCAAGCGCGACACCGGCGCCGATCAGAAGCACGACCAGGGCATAGCGCCCGAGCCAGCCGATCACGGTGTGGTCGCGGGACAGATTGGTGAAATGCGAGCGGATGTCCGCGGCGCTCAGGCGCGTGGCATCGTCCGGCAGGTGATCGAAGTTCGACATGGGGCCTCCGTGCAAAAGCCTATTGTCGAGCGCGCCGCAGTCGGGCATTTGTGCTGCCTCAACAGCCGGCAGGGCTAGAAGCGAACTCAAGCTTACGCCTCACTTAAACCGCCAGCGCTGGCCGGCAGCTTATGCAGGCCACATTGTTCGTCCCGGGTCGCCATGGTGTAATCGACAGGATCACAAGCACCTAGTCAGCGGATGCCCCAGGTTCACACGACGCAACGGCTCACAACCGGCCTCTTCATCGGCCTGCTTCACCTCGTCCTCGCCGCCGCACTGCTTCACCATGCGAACAGTTCCAGGCCCGAGGACAGTGGCCCGGTGGAGTACATGAGCTTTATCCTGGTACCGAAGACAGCCGCTCCGCCCGTACAGCCACCCCCGGCCCCGCCGCCACCCGTGCGCCGCAGCCGCCCTTCCGCCGACATTGCCGAAACGGCGCCGATACTGAAAGCCATTCCCGCATCCGAAGCGGCCGAAGCGCAGGCGGTGGCCCCGGAAGCGCAGGCGCCCGCGCCCTCGGCATCGCCTTCGCCGAAACTCGACATGGCCGCCCTGCGCGCCGATGCGGGACGACTCAGCAAGGACTACGTCGCGGAACCCTTCGAACAGGTGCGGGCCGCCGAGAGCCGGCTGGAAGCGGAAAAGAACGATCTGGGCCGCGCCATCGAAAAGGCGAAGCGCCCGCCCTGCACCAAGAAGTACAGCGGCGGCACCTCGATGAACCTGATTCTTCTGATTCCGCTGGCCATCGACACGATCACCGGCAAGGGCTGCAAGTGGTAGCGCAAATATGCGCTGCCAAACTCGGTGTCAGGTCTGACATTTGGACACGAGCACAGCCATAAATCCATGTCACACTCGAACAGCAGGAGCAGCCGGCAAGGCCCCGGCATGGACTGTTGAGACCGTGTCCGAATGTCAGACCTGACACCATGGTTCGCTCAGCCTTTCGAACCAGTCTTCCAGCGCAGCCCGAAACCGAAGTGCCTGTCCATCAGCTCGTGCGCGCTGGTCCCGCCCATCTGCTGGAAGTATTCCGCCAGCTTGGTCACCTGCAGGCTACCGCCGCGATTCTCGATCAGGGCAATCGCGCACATCATCTGGTTGCCGCCGCCGTCCAGGCGCACCTCGATCGGCGCCTGGTCGGGCGCTGCGATCGTCACCACGCCGTCGGTCGCGGACCAGTTGGGCACGCCCTCGTAGATGAAGGAAAAGATCAGGGCGCGGCGGATCTGGTCGAAGCGTTTGCCGTTGATGTAGAGGTTCTCGCCGCCCGCCACGGCACCGGTGCGGTCGTCGGCGTCGAGGCGGATGAAGGGTTCGCGCTCGAAGTCGCCCCAGGCGTTGCCGAGGGCCTGGACCAGGCCGCGCCGGCCGTCGGCCAGCTCATACATGCAGCCGAGGTCGAGATCGATGCCGCCGCGGCCCTTGCGCATGCCGGCGCCGCCCACCAGCTTGTCGAAGAAGCCGGTTTTGGCCGGCTGCGGCGCGGCGGTGGCTGACTGGTTCCAGTTCAGGTTCACGTGGATGCGGCCGAAGCCGCGCCCGGCGCGCTTGTCGAGCGAGACCTTGTCGCCGCGTTTTTCGAGGGTGACTTTCGACAGCGAGACCTTGGGTGCGGCGGGCGCCGGTGCAGGAGCGGGAGCGGCCTCGGTGCCGCCGAAATGCGCCAGCAGCGCCGACAGCCCGCCATTGAATCCCTGGCCGACCGCGCCGAAGCGCCAGGTCCCGTCGCGCCGGTACAGCTCCGCCACGATCACCGCCTTCTCGTCGCCGAAGTCCGCGCCCGACCAGGGGAAGCTCACCGCGCTGCCGATTCTCAGGCTACTGCTGCCAAGCGCACGCATGGTCTGCGCGCCGTCGATCGCGGCCACGAAGACCAGCTTGGCGATCGAGGCCGGCAGGGTGTCGAGATTCACGGCGAAGCGCGCGCTCGATCCATTCAGCTCCAGCCGCACCGCAGCTTCCGGGCTGGCCAGCTGGTTGTAGAACACCATGTAGCGGTCGTCCGACAGCTTGTCCTGCGCATCCAGGCCGAAGCAGGAGACGTCGACCGACATGCCGGATGCCGCCACGTCCAGCTCGACGGTGAAGGCGTGGCCGCAGCCCAGGTCCGCCAGCTTGCCTTTCTGGCCGCGTGAGAATGTCGTCATGTCGGTTCTCCTTCCATCGAGCGGGCGCCGAAGCGGTGCGACTGCTCCACCAGGCGCTCGGCCCAGGCGCGGTGGGTGGCGACTTCGCACATGGCGTCGTCCATGCGGAACACGGCGGGGCTGGCCTCATCCAGGATGGCGCGCGCCACCGCCAGGTCTTGCGGGCGCACCTTGTAGTGCTGCTCGATCGGCGCGATCTGGGTCGGATGGATGGCCGTCTTGCCGACCATGCCGTAGGCGAGATCTTCCAGCACCTCCTGGTCCAGCAGTTCCGGCAGGTCGAGGTATTCGAACACCGGGGCAGTCAAGCTGAAGCCGTAGGGCCGGAAGGTCGTCACCAGGCGCGCGATCACGGGGCCGAGCGGGGTGCGGTAGATCGTCATGCCGCGCGGACGGCGCAGGCCGAGCAGGGCGAGCAGGTCGTTGCCGCCGATGCGCAGGGCCAGGATGCGGTGGCGCACGCCCGGCGCCTCGAACACGGTGCGCAGCATCTGCATCTCGCTGTCGCTGAACACCTCGGCCGTCTCCAGCGTCGGCATCAACACGTGATCGGTATCGCGCACGAGGCGGAAGTAGGTCTCGAAGTTGTGGCGCGTGACCTTGGGCAGCACGAAGCCGGTGAGCTTCTCGCTGCCTGCCATGGCCAGCACGCGCGCCATGACGTCGGGATTGCGCACGCGCACAAAACGCTCGGCCGGGATATCCGCGTGCATGTTTGCCAGCACCACCGACAGGTTGAACAGCGACCAGCTCAGCTCCCGATCGGCAATCGCATCTTCCAGGCAGAAGATGAGCGAGCGCGCCTGCGGCAGCTTTTCGCCGTTCGCGATGCTCGCCAGGTTCTTGTGATTGGCCGGCACGTACAGCGACGCGCCCATGGATTTAGCCATCCGATGCACTCCTGATCAGGGATACTGCGTGGTAGGGGAGGTCCGCGTCGATCTCGACCGGGACCTGTTTTTCTTCGGCCAGCACTTCCAGGTGGGCCACATCCGGCGTGCCGCGCGCACGCAGCACCAGCAGGCGCGGCACACGGCGCAGCAGCACCCGCGTCGCTTCGCCGATGCCGGGTTTAATCAAGTTGACGTCCTGGATGCCGTAGCGTGCCATGGCGCCGTCCAGGTAGGCGCGCGAACGCTGCGCCGCCGCCTGCCCATCCAGCGCGCTTGGAGCCGGGACGGACTGCCGCGCCTGCGCGATTGCCAGCGCCGCCACCTCGTCCGCGAAGCGCTGGGACTGGTCATGCGGTGCGAACTCGCCGTAATACACGCAGCCATGGAAATCCTGCGGGCCGATACGCTCGTCCAGCACCGTGCGGCTCACCAGTCCCGATACCGTCGCGTTCAGGATGCTGGACGGGATCAGGTAGTCGTCGCCGGAGGCGGCGCAGGCGCTGGCTCCCGCCAGGTCGGACAGCACGTAGAGGCCGTTGTCGATCTTGCTCTTTTCGCTCGCATTGAAGGCGGACACCGACAGCGCGAGCTCGCGCGCGATCACGCCCTTGCCGGTCCAGCCGTCCACAAAGACGATCGATTCCGGCGCATGGCCATTGGCGAGGATGTGGCGCAGCGCCGCCCAGTCGATGCCGCGGTCGCGCACGATCGAGACGCAGTAGTGCGTCGCCTTGCGCCCGAACACCTCGCGCAGCAGGCGCGTCACCACCACGCCCACCGGCGTGCCGGCGCGCGCCAGCGACACCACGGTGATGTCGCCTTCGCGGCGCGCATCGACCAGGCTGGCCAGACGCAGGCAATCGAGCGCCATGCGTGCATTGTTGGCGCGGCAGGCTTCCTCGAACACCGCCATGTAGCGTGGCGAGGGCGGCGATTCCGGCGACAGCATCTGGCTGTAGTGGCGCTGGCCCGACTGGATCAGGCGTTCCTTTTCAAGCACGCTGGTGAAGCTCTGCGCCTGCAGCCGCGTCAGCAGGAATGTCACGTCCTCGCTGCGGTAGCTGCCCGAGAAGCTCACAGCGCCTCCACGGTCAGGCGCGCTAATTGGGTGGCGCGCGGGACGATGGCATAGTCGCAGGCGGCCATGAAACGCGCATCCGAACGGCTGTCGCCCATGCCGAAGGTGACGATGTCGCCGTGCTCGGCGCGCAGCAGCTCGGTGACGCGGGCCACGGCATTGGCCTTGTCCAGTGTCTTCGGCAGGATGGCCAGGTTGTTGCCGTTGCGGTGGACGCAGTAGTCCCCGTGGCCGTCGGCGATCCAGGGCAGCACCGCTTCCTGCTCGACCGTCGCCAGGCGCTCGTGGCGCTTGTCCGGATCCTTCACGACCAGGAAGAAGGGCGTGGCGAAATCCTCGATCATGCGTGCGCGTCCGCTGAAACCCGTGCGGGAGCAGTAATCGTCGATGTGGCGCGCCAGCTCCTGCAGGCCGGGCAGGGCGGCGTGCATGGCTGCGCGGGTCTGCTCTAGCCAGGGCCTGTCCGCTTGCCCGTCGGGGCGCAGCACGACGCCGCCGTAGTTGATGATGGCGTAGCTATCGAACGGCAGGTGCACGCGCCGCAATCCGTCATGGTCGCGCGCGGTGGTCGGAATCACCGTCATCCCGTCCTGCACGAAGCTGAGGAAGGCGCGCTGGGCGCGCGTCGTGTACGAGCAGATGCTGCCGTCCTTGTAATAGGCGGCCGGCTCGAGCAGGTCGGCGCCGTTCAGCGGGCCGCACTTCTCGAAAGTCTGGAACAGCGTATCGTCCAGGTCAGCGAACAGGAACTTCTTCAACGTTATCCTCGGACTGGAAGTGGAACAGGCGCGCGTGCAGGAGCCCCGCCAGCTCACGCAGGGCGGCGTTTGGCGCGGTCTCGTGGCAGACCAGCACGTGATCGTACTGGCCGGGCGCGATGTTATAGATGAAGTTGGCGACGCCTTCGCCGTAGTTGTCGGCGAAGCGCAGGGCATGGCTGACCGCACCCCAGGTGAGGATGGGTGAGCGCGTGGTCGACTGGACCTTCACATCCACGCCACGCCGCGCCAAAGCCGCGCCCAGCAGGGTCGCCGCGTGCATGAATTCGCCGGTGCCCAGCACCGCAATGGTGGCGCCGGGCGCGAATTCGCCGGCCAGGCGCTCGGCCAGGTGCTCGGGCGCGTTCAGGGCCCGGCACAAGCCGAGGCGCCCGAAGCGGGTGCTGGCGCCGCGGTCGGCGTCCGGATCGAAACGCTGGGCGGCGTCGTTCGGCGCCACGTAGTCGCCGGGCTGGAAGCGGTATTCGCCATCGACCAGCGCCCCCATGGTCACCGGCAGGCCGAAGCGGGCGGACAGGCCATCGGTGGCTTCGCGGCCCATGAAGTTGGTGATGGTCGCCAGGTGCACGCGCGCGATGCCCGGGTTCAGGCGGCGGCAGGCGTTCGTCAGGTTCAGGAAGGTGTTGCCGGTGCTGGCCTCGTCGTCCACCAGCACCAGGGTGCCGGCGTTCAGGAGCAGGGCGCGCGCGGCGGGGTCTTCCGGCATGTGCAGGAACTGGCGCGGCGCGTGGCTGTGCGCTTCCTCGAACTCGATCAGGTCGCCGCTCCCCACGCGGTAGCGCGTGGTGTGCACGAACAGGGCCTCGCGGCCCGGATGCGCGCGCAGCCAGGCCTCGAACACGCCCTGGCCCAGGCCGATCGCGGTTTCCGCCATGGCGATGAAGACGATCGGGCCATCGACCGGCGGAACGGTCGCCGCGATCCGGTCGTGCACCTGCAGCATGCTTGAAGGCGTGACCGGCCAGTGCTTGCCCAGCACCTTGCTGAGAAAAAGGAAACCGCGCTTGGCATTGGCGCGCGCGGCGAAGCCGAGCAGGTCGTCCGCCTCGAGGACGCCCTTGTCGAGGGTCAGCTCGAGCGTGCCGGTCGGCAGCGTCACGCTGCGGCGCGCCAGCTCAAGCGGGTTGGAGCGGGTGTTCATGGAAGCTCCCGGGCCTGCGGCATCTCGATCACGCGCATGCCGCTGCGCACCTCGGGCACGGCAAGCGTGTCGAAGCCGTCCGCAAAACCCTTCAGCGCGATCCAGGGCAGGTTGGGCCCGGCCGCGCAGGCCATGCCGATGCCGCCCGACATGCGCGGGTTGATCTCCAGCAGGCGCGGCTTGCCCGCGGCCTCGCGGAACTGCACGTTGAAGATGCCGGAGAGGCCATAGTCGCTGGCGAGCTTCGAGGTGGCTTCGATGATCTCCGGCCGCATGTCGATCAGCTGGCCGCTGCCGGCCCCCGGCAGCTTGCGGCGCGCCACCGCCGCCACCAGGCGTCCGCGGTCGCCGACGCAGTCGACGCTGTATTCGTGGCCGTCCAGGTATTCCATCAGGAGCATGGTGCGGAATTCGCCAAGTTCGGCCAGGCCGCGGCGCAGGTCCTGGTAGCCGATGTGGTACTCGACACCGGCGAGGAGCAGGGCGGCGCTGCTGCGCTCCTCGTCGACGATGGCGAAGCCGATGCCGTAGATGCCGCGCGAAGGCTTGATGCACAGCTTCGCATGGCGCGGGCGCAGTTCGTTCCAGGCGGCGTCGAATTCGGCCAGGTTCCCGAAGCGGCGGAACTCGGCCACCGGCGCCTGCGGCAAGTCCGTTTCGGCGTAGAAGCCGGCCTTGTCGTGGATGAGCTGCAGCTTCGACGGCGTGGCCGCGCTCAGCACCCGCGTACCGATCGCCTCGAAGCGCGCGTGGTGGCCCGAGAGCGTGGTCGCCTCGCGTCCCGGCACGAAGATATCGATGCGGTTGGTGCGGCAGAATTCCACGCACCAGTCGACGTAGGCTTCCGGCTCCAGCCCGGTCGGCTCCCCATGAAACTCGTGGGCGATCCGCGCCGCCGGGGTATGGCGGTTGGCATTGCTGTGGATGAGGGTGAAACGGCTGTCCGCATCGGCTTCGCGGATCAGCTTGAGGGCGGTGTAGACGGACGAGAACGTCCTGTTGAACCAGACGCGCATGGAGTCTTTCGAGACAGATGGACTTCGCGCCCGAACAGGGCGCGCAGAAAGGGCGGCTGCTGCCGCCTCTCTTTATTGCTGGGATGCCGCTTAGACGTTCACGCCGAAGGAGCGCGCGAGCGGACCCAGGCCGCCCTTGAAGCCCTGGCCGACGGCGCGGAACTTCCACTCGCCGCCGTGGCGATACAGCTCACCGAAGATCATCGCGGTTTCCGTCGAGCTGTCCTCGGACAGGTCGTAGCGGGCGATCTCGGCTTCGCCATTGCCGTTCAGGCAGCGGATATACGCCTTGGCGACCTGGCCGAAGCTCTGGCGGCGCGCGTCGGCGTCGTGGATGGTGACGCAGAAGGACACCTTCTCGACCTCGGCCGGCACGCGCGACAGGTCGACGGCGATCTTCTCGTCGTCGCCATCGCCCTGGCCGGTGGTGTTGTCGCCGGCGTGGACCACCGAGCCATCGGTCGACTTGAGGTTGTTGTAGAAGATGAAGTCGCTGTCGCCGCGGACCTTGGCGTCGCTTTTCAGCATGAATGCGCTGCCGTCGAGGTCGAAGGCGGCGCCATCGGTGGCGCGCGGGTCCCAGCCTAGGCCGATGATGACCTTGGTCAGGCCCGGTGCTTCCTTGCTCAGGTTGACGTTGCCGCCTTTTTGCAGACTGATTGCCATACATGCTCCTTTAATGTGTCGGGGTGGATCGGCTATCGATTTTCAGCGCCAGAGATAGGCGGTCATTGTTCGATTGTACACGGACCCGAATTCACAATGCTGCCTCGCGTGATGTCCATACGCCATTGGCGGTTCCGACACATTCCGGTCATAATCCCGGCCGGAAGGAGACAGGATGGCAACAATGAAGCAGGTGGCGGAACGGGCCGGCGTATCGACCTCGACGGTCTCGCACGTGATCAACAAGACGCGGGCGGTGAGCGAGGACGTGCGCGAGCGCGTGCTGGCCGTCATCGACGAGATGGGCTATATCCCGAACGCGATGGCGCGCAGCCTCAAGAACGACAAGACCCGCACCATCGGCGTCTCCGTGCCGGACAATACCCACGCCGCCATGGCCGAGCTCCTGCGCGGCATCGAGGACGCCGCCTTCGCGGTCGGCTACAACATCATGCTGTGCAACGGCTACGAGGACCCGCAGCGCCAGATGGCCCATCTGCGCTCGCTGATCGAGAAGCGTATCGACGGCCTGGTGCTGGTGGCCGGCGCCGCACAGGCGAGCGAGGACCTGGCCGCGCTGCTGTCGAGCGGGCGCGTGCCGGTGGTGCTGGCCGACCATGCCGTCGCCGGCGTCGACACCGACTTCGTGGGCCTGGACCACGAGGCGACCGGCTATCTCGCCACCCGCCACCTGCTCGAACTGGGCCACCGCCGCATCGCCTGCATCGCCGGCCCTCTACACGAGCCGTCCGCGCAGGAGCGCCTGGCCGGGTGCCGCAGGGCGCTGGCCGAGGCCGGGCTCGCGCTCGACCCCGGCCTGCTGGTGCACGGCAGCGCCGACTGCCAGGGCGGACACGATGCCGCGCAGCGCCTGCTCGGCCTGGACGCGCCGCCCAGCGCGCTGTTCGCCTGCAACGACCTGATGGCGCTGGGCGCCCTGTGCGCCGCGCGCGAGGCGGGCGTCGAGGTTCCCGGCGCGCTGTCGGTGGTCGGCGGCGACGACCTGGGCGTGGCGGCCTTCGCCATGCCCCGCCTCACCACCGTCGCCCAGCCCAGCCATGACATGGGGCGCCAGCTGACCGAGCTGCTGCTGCAGCGCATCCGCGGCGACGCCGTGCCGCGCCGTCACGCGCGCCTGCAGGGACGCCTCGTCGTGCGCCATTCTTGCGCGGCGCCCTGAATCAGGCGGCTTGCTTCAGCACCACCGAGCCGGGCGCCTCCGCCAGGTGGACGGCCTGCGCCGGCAGGGCGAGACGCACGCCCTGTTTCTCCAGCATCGCCACGATGCGCAAGTAGACCTCCTGCTGCGTGTCCATGAAGACCCGGTAGTCGGCGCTGTCCACGTAATAGACCGTTTCGAAGGTGTAGCCGGGCGCCGCCAGCGAGGCCAGGTGGGCGCGGTCGAAGCGCACCTGCGGCTGGCCGGTGACGATCTCCTCGATCAGGCCGGGCAGCAGGCGCAAGGTCGGCTCCGGTGTCTCGTAGGTCAGGTCGAAGCGGAACACCACGCGCCGCGCTTCCATGCGGCGCAGGTTCTGGATGCGGCTCTTCAGGAGGTCGGCGTTCGAGAACACGATCTGCTCGCCGCCCAGGCTGCGCACGCGGGTGGTCTTCAGGCCGATGCGCTCGACCGTGCCGAGCATGGTGTCGACGATGATGAAGTCGCCCACCACGAAGGGCTTGTCCAGCACGATGGAGAGCGAGGCGAACAGGTCGCCGAGGATGCTCTGCACCGCCAGGGCGATGGCGATACCGCCGATGCCGAGACTGGCCACCAGGGTGGTGATGTTGACGCCGAGGTTATCGAGGATCATCAGCGCCACCACCGCCCACAGCGCCACGCGCACCAGGAAGGCGATCGCGGCGGACGAGGTCACGCGGTCCGGGTCGGCCGCCTGGCGGGCGCGCGTGCCGGCCAGCCAGGCGCGCACCGCGTGGTCGCCCCAGATCGCGCACTGCACCAGCACCGCGGCGATCGCGATGCGGCTCAGCACCAGCTGGGCGCGCTCGGGCAGGACGAGAAGACTGGCGCCGGCATACAGGCCGACCAGCACCAGCACCGCCAGGCGGGTGCGGGACAGGGCGGCCACAAGCGAGCCGGCCGCGCGCGCATTCCCGGGATCGGCCGCCACCAGGCGAGAAAGGCGGCGCAGCAGGATGGCCTTGACCGCGTCCAGGCCGGCCGCGACCACCGCCGCGGCCACGAGGGCGATCAGCCAGTCGGCCACCGGATTGCCGAGGAAGAGGGTGTTCATATCCGGCCCTCCTTACGCCGCGGGACGTTCGTCGACGACCGCCTTGGGCGCCAGCGCCGCCAGGAAGCCTTCGCCCCAGCGCGCCACGTCATGCTCTTCCACGATCATTCCCAGGCGCGCGGCGCGGTAGGCGATTTCGTCGGCGCCCATGGTGAGGGCCTGGTACAGGGTCTCGCTCATGGCGTTCGCATCGTAGGGGTTGACCAGCAGGGCGCCGTGCAGTTCGACGGCGGCGCCGGCGAACTCGGACAGGAGCAGCACGCCGGGCCGTCCCACCGCCTGGCGCGCGGCGATGTATTCCTTGGCCACCAGGTTCAGGCCATCGCGCAGCGGCGTGATCCAGGCGATGCCGCAGGCCGCGTAGTGGGCCACCACGTCTTCAAAAGGCAGGGAGCGGTAGAAGTAGCGCACCGGCACCCAGTCGAGCGTCGAGAAGCGGCCGTTGATGCGGCCGACGGCGCGGTCGAGTTCCTCGCGCAGGCTGTCGTAGATCTCCATGCCGCTGGCGGCCGGGGTGACGATGTTCAGCAGGGTCACCTTGCCCAGCAGTTCCGGGTGGCGCTCCAGCATGCGCTCGAAGGCTTCCAGCTTTTCCAGCGAACCTTTCACATAGTCGAGGCGTTCGATCGACACGATGCCCGTCCTGCCGTCCAGATAGCCGTCGAGCTCGGCCAGCTGGCGCTGCACGGTGTCGCCCTGCACCAGGGAGCGGATCGCGGCGACGTCGGTGCCGACCGGATGCGCGCCCAGCGCCACCCGGCGCCCGCCTACCTCGATCGCGGTCATCATGCGGTCGACCCCGAGCGCGCAACCATAGGTGAGGAAGCGCGGCGCGCAGGGCACGCTGCCGGCCACGTCGACCGGGGCGAAGGAGCGCACCGCGTCGACGAAGTTCTCGACGTAGCGCGGAATGTGGAAGCCCACGTAGTCGCACTGCAGCAGGCTGCCGATGATGTCGCGGCGCCAGGGCAGGATGTTGAACACGTCGCTCGAGGGGAAGGCCGTGTGGTGGAAGAAGGCGATGGTCAGGTCCGGCCGCAGCGGGCGCAGGAAAGCCGGGACCATCCACAGGTTGTAGTCGTGGATCCAGGCGGTGGCGCCATAGGCCGCCTCGCGCGCGGTCTGTTCGGCGAACAGGCGGTTCACCTCCAGGTACCGTTCCCAGTGGGCCTGGTTGAAGCGGGCCTTGTCCGGGAAGGAGAAGATGATGGGCCAGAAGGCCTCTTTCGAGAACTTCTTGTAGAACAGGTCGATGTCTTCCTCGGTGAGGGCGATGCGCGCCGCCTGCAGTTGCGGATAGCGGCCGGCGTCGACCGCCACGTGGGTGGCGAAATTCTCCGGTGCGCGGCTCGCCTGCCGCGACCAGGCCACCCAGGAGCCCTTGCGGCCGCCGGCAAAGAAGTTCAGCAGGGTCGGCATGATGCCGTTCGGGCTCTTCGGGCGCTGCTGCAGCGTGATGCCGTCGACCTCGATTTCATCGTAGGGCAGGCGGTGGTAGACCATGACCAGCTCGGCGTCGCCGTGGACCGGCGCCGCGTCCCGGGAGGGCGCTTCGCCCAGCGGCATGCCGTGGCGCGCCAGGCCCTCGAGGATGCCGCCGCAGCCTTCCTGCGTGGCCACGTGCACGCGCGGGTTCTTGCGCACCCGCTCGGCCAGGGCGGGTTCGGCGCCGCCCACCACCACCCCGCGAAAGCCCGCTTCGAACATGGACAGGTCGTTCAGGGTATCGCCCGCCACCACCACGCTGGCCGGATCGAAGCCGGCGGCGAGCGCCAGGCGGCGCAGCGCGGCGCCCTTGCCGACGCCGCGCGGCAGCACGTCGAGGTAGCGGCCGGCCGAGAACAGCAGCTCGCAGCCGAGGGCTTCCACCGCCGCCTGCAGCGCGGGGGTGATGGCGTCTTCGGGCGCGATGAAGGAGCAGCGCCGCTCCTGGGGCACGCTCTGGCGCACCAGTTGCGGGAAGCCGGCGAGGGCGCGCAGCACGGCCTGGCTGCCGGGCCAGTGGGCGGTGAGTTCGTGCTGGATCGGCTCCACCGGACGCAGCTCGCGGTCGACCACGGTGGCGCCGACGTCGGCGATGATGTAGTCGGGCGTCGGAATGCCGGGGTCGCTCAGCAGGGGCATGACGGTCTCGAGGCCGCGTCCGGTGACGAAGACCAGGATGGGGCGCGTGCCTTCAGGGGCGACGGTAGCGCCGGCGAACAGTTCGCGCACGCGGCGCCGCGCCTCATGGGTGCCGGCCAGCAGGGTGCCATCGAGGTCGGTGGCAAGCACGAGGCGGGCGGGATCGAGGGGGCGGGACCAGCGTTGCGAATCGATAACGGTCATGGATCATCCTTTTCATACGATGCGTCCGCGCGCGCGGGCGGCGGACCGGGTCGGGGCATGCGGGACGGGCCGGGAGGCGCACATGCCAGGGAAAGGCAGGAAGCTGCGCGGGACGCAGCCGGGGATCTGCCGGCGAGAGATAGTGCTGAAGAGAAACTTTTGCTAAGTGCATTTGTACAATAGCATTTCGTGGCGGCATCGACAACCGGCGATTCAATAGCGGCCTCGTGCACGGTATCGAAAAAAAGCTATTGCAAAACTGCTGGGCCGCTACGTATAATGCGGCTCCCCGGGCGGTTAGTTCAGCTGGTTAGAATACTTGGTCGACATCCAAGGGGTCGCAGGTTCGAATCCTGCACCGCCCACCAGACTTCCAGATCGCAGGCTCCCAGCAATGGTCGTAGCCTGCAGAGAAAAGGCGCAGCGGTGTGCCTTTTCTGTGCCGGTCGACAAGACCGGATTCCTCGCTCTCTCCAAGATACTGCGGAAAACGCAACAGGCCGGTTTCAACCCCGATTTATCCTGTTGCGCCGTTGCCGTTTGCGCGTTATACTAGCCGGCTTCGGTATGGGCACGTCTTTTTCAGCCCGTACTTTTTTAGTAGTACTAATTAGCCCCGCCCAATCGTAGGTGGGAATGGAGAAAAAATGAGCCTGGGCCTCCTCGGTCGCAAGGTTGGCATGATGCGTATCTTCACGGATGACGGCGATTCGATCCCTGTCACCGTGCTGGACGTGTCCAACAACCGTGTTGCGCAAGTCAAAACCCCTGAAACTGACGGCTACACTGCTGTGCAAGTCGTCTTCGGTCAACGTCGCGCCTCGCGCGTGAACAAGGCCGCTGCCGGTCACCTCGCCAAAGCTGGCGTGGAAGCTGGCACGATGCTGCGTGAATTCCGCATCGATTCCGCCAAAGCCGCTGAACTCAAAGCCGGCGACACCATCAATGCTTCGATGTTCGAAGTGGGCCAGAAAATCGACGTGCAGGGCACCTCGATCGGTAAGGGCTACGCCGGTACCATCAAGCGTTACAACTTTGCTTCGGGTCGTCAGACCCACGGTAACTCGCGTTCGCACAACGTTCCTGGCTCCATCGGTATGGCGCAGGATCCGGGCCGCGTGTTCCCTGGCAAGCGCATGACCGGTCACATGGGCGACGTTACCGTCACCACCCAGAAC
>JBFLVV010000103.1:0-14576 GCA_040758275.1 Pseudomonadota bacterium | reverse complement strand
GAGAATCCAATTTCCATCTTCGAGGACGAGCACGCGGTCGCACTCGAACTCGTCCTGAACATTGTCGTGACCCGGCATGGACTGGATCACGACTTCGCCTGCCTTGCGCAGGTCAGCGATTTTTTCCTTCAGCTCCGGCGCATTGCCCCAGGGCGCGCGGATGGAATGCTTGCGCTCGGCGGTCGGCAGCAGCCGCGCCAGTTCGCGCAGGTCGAGCGAGAAGCCGGTCGCCGGACGCGCGCGTCCGAAGGCTTCGCCCACATGGTCATAGCGGCCGCCGCGCGCTACCGCGTTCGGCAGGCCGGGCACGTAGAGCGCGAACATGGCGCCGCTTTCGTACTGGTAGCCGCGCAGGTCGGCCAGGTCGATCGCCACGTCCGCGCGGCCAATGGCGCCGGCGGCCAATGCCGCCAGTTCGGCCAGCGCACGGGTGATGCCCGGCAGCGCCGGCAGCTCTTCTTTCGCACGCGCCAGCACCTCGACGTCGCCGTACAGGTGCGGCAGCGCCAGCAGGGCCTTGCGGGTGGCGGGTGCGTAATTCTGCGTGAACTCGTCCAGGCCCGGCGCATCCTTGGCGCGCAGCAGGCAGGTCAGTTGCGCTTCGTCGCGGCGCGCGGCCGGGTCTTCGCTCAGGACGGCGCGCAGGATGCCGACGTGGCAGAGGTCGAGGCGCACTTCGTCGAAGCCGGCCAGGGCCAGCGAGGCGAGCGCCAGTTCCTGGATCTCGGCGTCGGCTTCCAGGCCGGCGTGGCCGTAGATCTCGCAGCCGATCTGGACCGGCTCGCGGGTGGCGTGCAGGCCCGAGGGACGGGTATGCAGCACGCTGCCGGCGTAGCACAGGCGGGTGACGGTGTCGCGGTTGAGCAGGTGGGCGTCGATGCGCGCCACCTGGGTGGTCATGTCGGCGCGCAGGCCCAGCAGGCGGCCGGAAATCTGGTCGACCACCTTGAAGGTGCGCAGTTCGGTGTCCTGCCCTGCCCCGGCCAGCAGCGACTCGACGTACTCGAGCAGCGGCGGCATCACCAGCTCGTAGCCGTACAGGCGGAAGGTATCGAGCATCTTGCGGCGTAGATCCTCGATCTTGCGCGCTTCGGACGGCAAGACATCGGCGATATTTTCAGGCAGGAGCCAGTTCGGCATGGGCAGACAGCTAAGGAATTGTTTTCAAGAGCAACAGAACAAGCGCACAGACGTGCGGGCGCACGGTGCGAGCGCCGAATCGGCAATTTTACCCGAAAATGGGGAGGCGTAGGACGGGGATGTTGGTTTGACAGCGCCGGCGGGTTGCCAGAGTGCCATGTTGCAACAGTTGTATAGATAGTTTCTGTAGGGTGGGCGGGTCTCCCGCCCACGCGGTCAGATCACGTATCCCGACCCGCTCCGTGGCTCAAATCCGTTCGTTGACCGCGTGGGCGGCAGAGCCGCCCACCCTACGAAAGACCAAGACCCTACTTCCCGCCCGGCTGTTTGAAGTACTTGAAGAACTCCGAATTCGGATCCACCACCATCACGTCGCCGCGGTTCTTGAACGTCGCGCGGTAGGCTTCCAGCGAGCGGTAGTAGCGCGCGAATTCCGGGTTCTTGCCGAAGGAATCCGCATAGATCGCGGTCGCTTTCGCATCGCCGTCACCCTTGATCTTCTCGGCCTCGCGGAAGGCTTCGGCGATGATCACGGTGCGCTGGCGGTCTGCATCGGCGCGGATCTGTTCGGATTCGGCGGCGCCGGTCGAACGCAGTTCGTTGGCCACGCGCACGCGCTCAGCCTTCATGCGTTCGTACACCGAGTTGTTGATCTGCTCGATGTAGTCGACGCGCTTGAGGCGCACGTCCACCACGCCGACGCCGATCTCCTTGGCTTCGGCCACGACCTTTTCCTTCACCGCATTCATGACGGCGCCGCGCTCGCCCGAGATCACTTCGCGCACGGTGCGCTTGGTGATTTCGTCGTTCAGGGCCGCCTTGATGATCTGCGACATGCGGTCGCGGGCGCGGCTTTCGTCGCCGCTGAAGGAGACGAAATACAGGCGCGGGTCGACGATGCGCCACTTGACGAAGGCATCCACCAGGATGTTCTTCTTCTCGGCCGTGATGAAGCGGTCGGCGTCGGGCGTGTCCAGCGTGAGAATGCGCTTGTCCAGGTAGATCACGTTCTGGAACGGCGGCGGCAGCTTGAAGTGCAGGCCCGGCTCGGTGATCACGTCGCGCACCTGGCCCAGGGCGAACACGATGGCGAAGCGGCGCTGGTCCACCACGAAGACGGTGGACGACAGCAGCATCAGGGCAATGAAGCCCGCCACAAATAAAGTTACGAGGCGGTTCATTAACGGCTCTCCCGGTCACGTGAGGAATCGCGGCTGCGGTTGTCGCGATTGCGCACCGCATCCATGGCTTGCATGACGTCCGCCGGCGCGTTCGACTGCGGCACCGCCGGGACTTGCTGCGGGCCCGAACGGCTACCCACGACATCGTGGCCAGCGCTCTGCTGCAGCAGCTTATCCAGCGGCAGGTAGATCATTGGATTGCCCGCGCGCGAATCCACCATCACCTTGCTGGTGCTGGAGAAGATCTGCTGCATGGTGTCGATGTACATGCGGTCGCGGGTGACTTGCGGGGCCTTCGAATAGGCGGCCACCACCTGGTCGAAGCGCGAGGCGTTACCGGTCGCGTTCTCCACCACCATCGAGCGGTAGGCTTCGGCGTCCTGCATCAGGCGGAAGGCCTGGCCGCGCGCCTGCGGGATCACCTGGTTCGCGTAGGCTTCACCCTCGTTGCGGGCGCGGGCGCGGTCCTGGCCTGCCTTGACGGCATCATCAAAAGCTTCCTGCACCTGCTCCGGCGGCTGCACCGCCTGCATGGTCACGTTGGTGATCAGGGCGCCCAGGGCGTAGCGGTCGCTGATCTGCTGCATCATCTGGTGCACGTCGCTCGCGACCTTCTCGCGGCCTTCGTAGAGCACGAAGTCCATCTTGCTTTTTCCCACCACTTCGCGGATGGCGGTTTCGGCGATCTGGCGCACGCTGTCGTCCTGGTCGCGGTTGTTGAACAGCCACTGGACCGGGTCTTTCAGGGTGTACTGGACCGCGAACTGGATGTCGATGATGTTCTCATCGTCCGTCAGCATCAGGGCTTCCTGCGGCTGCTTGTTGCGCACGTTCGCGCGGTAGCCGATCTCGGCGGTACGGATCTGCGAGACGTTGACGGTCTCGTGGGCCTGGATCGGATACGGCCAGCGCCAATTGAAACCGGCGCCGGTCTTGTGGCTGAGCTTGCCGAAGGTGGTGACGACGCCGACCTGGCCTTCCTGCACGATGAAGGCGCCGCTCGCCAGCCAGATCAGGCCGACGATGACGGCCACGACGCCGGCGGTGATGCCGGCGCCGCTCGAGCCGCGGTAAGGACCGCCGCCGTCGCCGCCGCCGTTGTTGCCATTGCCGCGCGCGCCGAACAAGCGGTTGAGGCGCGCATTGAAGTCGCGCCAGAGTTGATCGAGATCCGGTGGGCCTTCACCCGGCCGGCGGCCCTCCTGGGCCTTGTGGTCACCCTGGGGTTTATGGCCCCAACGTGGGTCGTTGAGCGACAGTTTGATGCCGCAACGCTTGAGTAAAGAAACGAGCATAGGCTAGTGGGGCCCGAATTGGGTGGAAGTTGGCATATTGTCGGCAGGACCGCCCAAGGAGCCGCCACCCGGCAGCTCATCTTCGGCGAAGCCAATGGCTTCGTCCTGCCCTTCGTTCGTATTGTTGTTGCCTCGCGCGGCCTTCGCTGCCTCGACGATCGCGTCGCGCAGCAAGTCCAGACCAGCGCCACTATGGGCACTGATGAAAACGCGGCTGATCTTATCATACTCATCACGCTCGATCCCGGGCTCCAGCCCGGCCGCGTCGATCTTGTTCCAGACCAGGATCTGGGGGACGTGATCGGCGCCGATCTCGCGCAGCACTTCATTGACCTGCTCGATCTGCTCCATGCGTACCGGCGAATTGCCGTCGACCACGTGCAGCAGCAGGTCGGCGTGGATGGTCTCTTCCAGGGTGGCGCGGAATGCCGCGACCAGCTGGTGCGGCAGTTCGCGCACGAAGCCGACCGTGTCGGAGATCACCACCGAACCCACCTCGTCACCGAGATACAGGCGGCGGCTGGTGGTGTCCAGGGTTGCGAACAGCTGGTTCGCAACATACACGCCGGCCTTGGTCAGCGTGTTGAACAGGGTCGACTTCCCGGCGTTGGTATAACCGACAAGCGACACGGAAAACGTCTGGTTGCGGCCGCGCTGGCGGCGCTGGGTCTCGTGCTGCTTGCGCAACTTGGTGAGCTTGATGCGCAATTGCTTGACGCGCTCGCCGATGAGTCGGCGGTCGGTCTCGAGCTGGGTTTCACCGGGACCACGCAGGCCGATACCGCCCTTCTGGCGCTCCAGGTGGGTCCAGCCGCGGATCAGGCGGGTGGCCAGATGCTGCAGCTGGGCCAGTTCCACCTGCAACTTGCCCTCGTGGCTCTGGGCGCGCTGGGCGAAGATGTCGAGGATCAGGCTGGTACGGTCGACCACGCGCACTTCCAGCCTGCGCTCGAGGTTACGCTGCTGGGCAGGCGACAGGGCGTGGTTGAAGATGACGATGTCGATCCCGTCGACCTTGCAGGCCATCTTGATTTCGTCGGCCTTGCCGCTGCCGACGAAATGGGCGGGATCGGGACTGCTGCGCTTGGCCGTGATCGTGGTGATCGGATCGGCGCCGGCGGAGCGCGCAAGCAGGGACAGCTCTTCGAGACTGGCTGAAAAGTCGCCAGTACCGAAGTCGATGCCGACCAGCGCTGCGCGCATGGAGGTGGTGCCGGGGGCGTCAGCCATCGGCCTTACTCGGCTTCGGAGTCGAGGTTAAGGTTGACGGCGCGGGCCGGGACGACGGTGGAAATGGCATGCTTGTAGACCATTTGGGTCACGGTATTACGAAGCAGGACGACGTACTGGTCGAAGGACTCGATATGGCCTTGCAGTTTGATGCCGTTGACCAGGTAGATGGAGACGGGGACGTGCTCCTTGCGCAAAGCGTTCAGGAATGGGTCTTGTAACAGTTGCCCTTTGTTGCTCATAACAGCTCCGTAATGTTGTTGTAGTTAAAAGTTTGAGGCGATTTGCCGATTTTCAAGTGCCTGGGCCACATTCCGCTGTGGCGAATGAAAGCCCTAAGCTACTGTAACCTGTTTCGCCAATTTTTGTCGTACTGCTACGCTTAACTCTGCTCCTTGGCAAACGGATTTTTCCCCGACTTGAATTCGATACGCACCGGGGTGCCGACCAAATTAAATGTCTCGCGGAAGTGCTTTTCCAGGTAGCGCTTATAGGGGTCGCTGACGGCTTCCAGCGCATTGCCGTGGATGACGATGATGGGCGGGTTCTGGCCGCCCTGGTGCGCGTAGCGCATCTTCGGACGGACACTGCCCTTGCGCTTCGGCTCCTGCTTCTCGATCGCTTCCTGCAGCGCGCGCGTCAGGCGCGGGGTCGACAGGTTGGCTGTGGCGGCGGCATAGGCCGAGTCCACCGACTTCATCAGCTGGCTGATGCCGGTGCCCTTCAGGGCCGAGACGAAGTGGGTCTTGGCGAAGGACAGGAAGTCCAGCTTGCGGTCGAGGTCCGTCTTGACCTGGTCGCGCTGGTCCGACTGCAGGCCGTCCCACTTGTTGACGGCGACCACGAGCGCCCTGCCCGACTCCAGGATGAAGCCGGCGATGTGGGCGTCTTGTTCCGAGATGTCTTGCTGGGCGTCGAGCAGCAGGATGATCACGTTGGCGTCCGAGATCGACTGCATGGTCTTGATGACCGAGAACTTCTCGATGGCCTCGAAGATCTTGCCGCGGCGGCGGATACCGGCGGTGTCGATCAGGGTGTACTTCTTGCCGTCGCGCTCGAAGGGCACTTCGATCGAGTCGCGGGTGGTGCCCGGCATGTCGAAAGCGATCACGCGCTGCTCGCCGACCAGGGTGTTGATCAGGGTCGACTTGCCCACGTTCGGGCGGCCGACGATGGCGATCTTGATGCCGTGGTCCGGGTGCTCCGGCTCGTTTTCCTCGTCCGGACGGTTTTCAAAAGCGAAGTCGAGCGCCTCGTTGACCAGGTCGTGCACGCCGTCACCGTGGGCGGCCGAGATCACATAGGGGTCGCCCATGCCGAGTTCATAGAAATCGGCGGTGACCGAGGTGTACTTCATACCCTCGGACTTGTTGACTACGAGCATGACCTTGCGGCCCGTCTTGCGCAGGTAATCGGTGATGGTCTTGTCGTGCGGGGTCAGGCCCTGGCGGCCGTCGACGATGAACACGACGACGTCGGCTTCCGCCACCGCCTGGCGCGTCTGCTGCGCCATTTCGTGCATGATCCCCTCCTTGGCCACCGGTTCGAAACCGCCGGTGTCGATGACCAGGAAGGGGCGCTCGCCGATCCGGCCCTCGCCATAGTGGCGGTCGCGGGTGAGACCAGGGAGGTCGGCCACCAGCGCGTCGCGCGAACGGGTCAGGCGATTGAACAGGGTCGATTTCCCGACGTTGGGGCGACCTACGAGTGCGATTACCGGCTTCATGTATTTATTCTATTCGACCGCGATGGCGGTCACAGTTCCATTTTGTGTTTGAAAAATCAGGTGCGATCCGGCCACCACGGGAGTGCCGATGATCTGGCTGCCGTCGGTGGCGGCGCGCGCCAGGAAAGAGCCGTCTTCGCGCGACAGGAAGTGCACATAACCCTGGTAGTCGCCGACGGCCACGGCGCGGCCGTAGGACACCGGCGTCGACAGGCGGCGGAAGGCCAGCTTGTCGTTCTTCCAGGCGTTCGCGCCCGTATCGCGGTTATAGGCGAACAGCGCGCCCTTGTCATCTGGAGCAAAGACGTAGAGCTGGTCGACGGCCACGCCGACGCTCGACGACAGGTCGCGGGTCCAGCGCTGCGAACCGCTCGCCACTTCGAAGCAGCCTACACGACCCTGGTAGGAGACGGCGCAGACGTCGGATTCGAACAGCACCGGAGCGCCGCCGATGTCGGTCACGCGCTCCAGCTCGGTGGCGCCGCGCGAGACGCCCACTTCCAGGTCCCAGCGCGGCGCGCCGGTGGCCAGGATCAGGGCCGAGAGCTTGCCGGCCGGCTGGGCGACGATCACGTCGGTGCCCGTCGTCACCATGCCCGGCGCGGTGCGCAGGGTCAGCGGCGGCGAGGTGCGCTGGGTGGTCCACTTGGCCTGGCCGGTCTTGGCGTCGAGGCCGACGATGCGGTTGTCCAGGCTGCGCGCGACGACGATGCCTTGCGACACCACCGGCGAGGACAGCAGCTCGCTCGAGAGCTGGGCGTCCCACAGCTTCTTGCCGTCCATGTCGAAGGCCAGCAGCTTGCCCTTGTCGCCGCCGACGACGATCAGGTTGCCGTCGGTGCCGACACCGCTGGAGAGCTCGGTGCCCGCCTTGATGCGCCACATCAGCTTGCCGGTGGCCGCTTCGACGCGGGCGATGTCGCCGGCATTGCTGGCGACCACCACGGTGTTGCCGGCCAGCGCAGGCGAGAAGGTGAAGGCGCCGGCCTTGCCGATATCGAGCTTCCACGCGGTGCGCACGGCCATCGAACCTTTCAGCTCGACGAGCGGGGCCGGCTGGTCGCCCTTCTCCTTGGACGAGAAGGGATTGAGCTTGCTGAGCGAGGACAGCTGCGGAACGCTCGAGCAGCCCGTCACCAGGGCCAGTACACCAACACCAACAAGTTTGCTGCTAATACGCATATTCTTTAACCTTGTTCCTGGACTGTAGAGGACGCAAAGCCCGCGCATACCTCTGCCGGCATGCGCGGGCCTTCAATCATGGGAGTTACGCGGCCGCTTTCGCTTCGTCAGCTTTCGCGTCTTTGTCCGCCGGCACGCTGCCGCCGATGGCTTCGAGCTTGACCTGGACCAGCTGGCGGCCCGGGTTTTCCTTCGACATCGCGGCGTAGGCGGCGGTGTAGGCCTGGCGTGCTTCGGCCAGTTTATTCTGCGCCACCAGCACGTCGCCCTTGCGGTCCGACACTTCGGCCGAGAAGGTCGCCGGATACTGCTCGTTCAGCAGCTTCAGGGCCGCATCATAGGACTTCTCGTCCAGCAGGACGCCGGCCAGGCGCAGCTTCGCGATGGCCTTGTACTCGTCGTTGCCCTTGTCGGCCGCCCACTGCAGCTGGGCCTTGGCGGTCTTCAGGTCGTTCGCCTCAAAAGCGGTCTTGGCGGCCCCCAGGGCGGCCATCTGCGCGTAGGCGGTGCCCTCGTACTTCTTCTGGATGTCGCCGGCGATGCGCTGGGCCTTGGCGTTATCGTTCGCGGTCACGGCATTCTGCAGCTCGTCGTACAGCGCCGAAGCCTCGACGGCCTGGGTGCGCTTGTGCGAATTCCAGTAGTTGTAGCCGGCGTAAGAACCGAGGGCGATGATCAGCACCCACATGATAAGGTTGCCGAAGCGGGCCCAAAAGGCCTTGAAAGTCGCTATCTGTTCCTGTTCTTCGAGATCGTATGCCATGTTCTGCTCTGTTGTTCTGGTTGTGGGTGGATCGGTTGGGGATGCTGCTTATGGACGGTGGTGGTGGCCGTGTTCCGCGCAGTTCTCGTCGTCGCAGTCGTGCTCGCCGCCGCCGATGATCTGGTCGACCACGTGGTCCACGAGCTCCTCGAAGGCGACGCTGGTCTGCTGCTGCTCGCCGGCTTCGCCGCGCATCGATTTCACAGCGGCCTGGCCGTTCGCCATCTCGTCTTCGCCGATGATGACGGCAAAGGCGGCGCCGCTGCCGTCGGCCTTCTTCATCTGGCTCTTGAAGCTGCCCGCGCCCGCCGGCGTTGCGCAATGTAACACAACATCCAGGCCGGCATCCCGCAGGCGCTCGGCCATGATGAAGGCCTGCAGCTGGGCCGCTTCGCCCTGGTGGACCATGTAGACGTCGCACTGCGCCGGGGCCTGCTGTTCGCCGAGACCCTTCATCAGCTCGATGATGCGCTCCATGCCCATCGCGAAGCCGACCGCCGGGGTCGGCTTGCCGCCGAACTGCTCGATCAGCGGATCGTAGCGGCCGCCCGCGCAGATCGTGCCCTGCGAGCCCAGCTCGTCGGTGACCCACTCGAACACGGTGCGGTTGTAGTAGTCCAGCCCGCGCACCAGGCGCGGGTTGATGGTGTACTGCACCGCGTTGCGGTCGAGGATGTTCTTCAGGCCGTTGAGGTGGGCCAGCGATTCCTCGCCCAGGTAGTCCAGCAGCTTGGGCGCGCCGTTGACCATGTCCTGCATGGCCGGGTTCTTGGTGTCCAGGATGCGCAGCGGATTGCTGTGCAGGCGGCGCTTGGCTTCCGCGTCCAGGATGTCCTCGTGCTTCTCCAGGTAGGCGATCAGGTCGGCGCGGTGGCGCAGGCGTTCGTCGGCGTTGCCGATCGAGTTCAGTTCCAGGCGCACGTTCTGCAGGCCCAGGTCGTCCCACAGGCGGCGGCACAGCATGATCAGTTCCGCGTCGATGTCCGGGCCCGAGAAGCCCACGGCTTCGGCGCCGAACTGGAAGAACTGGCGGTAGCGGCCGCGCTGCGGACGCTCGTGGCGGAACATCGGGCCCTTGTACCACAGGCGCTTGGGGCCGTCGTAGACGAGGTTGTGCTCGATCACGGCACGCACGGCGCCGGCGGTGCCTTCAGGGCGCAGGGTCAGCTGGTCGCCGTTCATCGAGTCTTCGAAGGAATACATCTCCTTCTCGACGACGTCGGTGACGGCGCCGATGGCGCGCACGAACAGGGACGTATCTTCGACGATCGGGGTGACGATCTTCTGGTAGCCGTAGCTCTTGAGGATGGTCTCGGCGGTGTTCTCGAACAGCTCCCACATCGGTGCGTCTTGCGGGAGGATGTCGTTCATGCCTTTGACGGCGACGATTTTTTCTGGTTTGGACATGTCTATCTTTCTTGTAGGGTGGACGGCTTTGCCGTCCGCGCGTTCAACTCACGGATGCGCTGTGGCAGAGCATGTCGGAGTTGGACGCGCGGACGGGGGACCCGTCCACCCTACGGTTTTATTCTGTCACCGCCTCGCGGCTGTAGTTCTTTTGTACGTAATTCAGCACGATGGTCTTGAACTCGTCCACGATGCGCTCGCCGCGCAGGGTGGCGAATTTCTGGCCGTCGACGAAGACCGGCGCCGCCGGCGATTCGCCCGTACCCGGCAGGCTGATGCCGATGTTCGCATGCTTCGATTCGCCCGGGCCGTTGACGATGCAGCCCATGACGGCCACGTTCATCGCCTCCACGCCCGGATAGGTCTTTTTCCACTCCGGCATCTGCTCGCGCAGGAAGGTCTGGATGTTGTCCGCCAGTTCCTGGAACACGGTCGAGGTCGTGCGGCCGCAGCCCGGGCAGGCGATCACCATCGGGGTGAACTTACGCAGGCCCATGGTCTGCAGGATCTCCTGGCCGACCACCACTTCCTTCGTGCGGTCGCCGCCCGGTTCCGGCGTCAGCGAGATGCGGATGGTGTCGCCAATGCCTTCCTGCAGCAGCACCGACAGCGCCGCGGTCGAGGCGACGATGCCCTTGCTGCCCATGCCGGCCTCGGTCAGGCCCAGGTGCAGCGGATAGTCGCAGCGGCGGGCCAGCTCGCGGTAGACCGCGATCAGGTCCTGCACACCCGAGACCTTGCAGGAGAGGATGATCTTGTCGCGCGCGAGGCCGACTTCTTCGGCGCGCACGGCATTCTCGATCGCCGACGTGATCAAGGCTTCGTACATCACGGCCTGGGCGCTCCACGGGTTCGCGCGCGACGCGTTCTCGTCCATGATGCGGGCCAGCAGAGATTGATCCAGCGAGCCCCAGTTGACGCCGATACGCACCGGCTTGTCGTACTTCGCCGCGATCTCGATCATCTGGGCGAACTGGGTGTCGCGCTTGGCGCCCTGCCCCACATTGCCCGGGTTGATGCGGTACTTCGACAGCGCCTGCGCGCATTCCGGATAGTCGCGCAGCAGCAGGTGGCCGTTGTAGTGGAAGTCGCCCACCAGCGGGGTGTCGATCTCCATGCGGTCGAGCTGCTCGCGGATGGCGGGCACGGCGGCGGCCGCCGCCGGCGTATCGACGGTGATGCGGACGATTTCCGAGCCGGCGCGCGCCAGTTCCTTGACCTGGATCGCGGTGCCGATCACGTCGGCCGTGTCCGTGTTGGTCATCGACTGGACGACGACCGGCGCATCGCCGCCGACCCAGACCTTGCGCTGGCCGTGCGAGACCAGCACTTTCCGGCTGGCGCGGCGTGCGAGCGGACCGGACGGAATAGGCTCGCCGATGCAGGGTTGGTTCATGTTCTGTTCCATTGCTTACTTCAAGGAGACTTGCGCGAACTTCTTGCCCGGCGCTTCCTGCAGGCCGACAGCGGCGCCACGCAGGGTTGCCGTCACGCCGCCTGGATTACCGACGGTCAGGGTGACCGGGCCGGCGAGATCAATGGTCTCGGTGGAACCGGCCTTGACCTCACGCCACAGCAGCGCCTTGCCGCCGCCGACCGGACGCACGCCGATCCAGGAATCCTCGCGCACGTTCAGCACCAGCGTATTGCCGCCGGCTGCTGTGGGCGCTGCGGCGGCTGGTGCGGTCGTCGCAGCTGCCGGCGCAGCGGCCGCGGCGGACGGCGTCGCGGCAGGCGTGGTGACCGGGGCGGTTGCGGGCGCCGTGCCCGGCGGGGTCGCAGGCGCGACGGTCGTCGTGCCGGGCGCAGCCGGAGCAGTAGCCTCGCCCGCCGGCGCCGGCACCGAGATCAGCGGCACGGACGGATTCTGCAGCGTGTCATGCGGCGCCGGCGCGGCGCCGTTCGGCGTCACCACCGGGGCTTCGAGCACGGCGCCGTCAGTCGTGCCTTGCGACACAGGCTGCTGGCTGCCCGGGATCAGGCCGAAGTGCCACAGCGCGGCGCCGGCGGCGACCACAACCGCCACGCCGGCGATCAGGCCGACCGGCACCCTGGTGCGCTTGCCGCCCACCGGGAAACGGCTTTCCGAGAACGAGGTCGGACGCTGCTCGCGGCGCACATTGCTGGCGCCCGCCTGCGCTTCGGCCGGCATGTTCATCTCGATCATGGCCACCAGCGGGGCGGCGTCGATCTTCAGGAGCTTGGCGTAGGCGCGCACGAAACCGCGCGTCACGGCCGGGCTCGGCAGCGCGGCGTAGTCGCCCGCTTCCAGCGCCACCACCTGGCGCGGCGCCAGCTTCAGCTGGTCCGCCACCTGCTCCACGCTCCAGCCCATCGCTTCGCGCTGGGATTGCAGGGTCTTGCCGGGGATGCCCGTGTCCTTGCCCGGGGTTGCCGGCTGGTCTGCATGCTCGTTCATGTTCCTCGTCTCACTCGTCAAAAGCGCCGCGCTCGAAAGCCGCATACTCGGGCGAACCGGGGAAGCGGCGCCGCAGCTGGGCTGCCAGGCTCGCTTCATGGGTCCGCTCACCCAGCTTGCGCTGCACCCGCAGCGCCAGCCACAGCGTGTCGGCCGACAGCGTGTCGAGTTTCGCTGTCTCGATCAGGCGGTTGATGAAAAAACCGGCGCGCGGATAGGCGCGCCGCTCGTAATAGATCCGCGCCAGGCCGGCGTTGGTCGCCTGCAGCTCGGGGTTGTAGCGCAAGGCCTCGAGCAGGAAGCGCTCGGCGGCATCGAAATTCCGGTTGCGGATGCTGCACACGCCGGCGTTCACCAGCGCGCTCACCGGGGTCTGGTAGCTGCGGTTGCCCAGCGCGCGCTCGAAGTACGGCATGGCCTCTACCGGCTTGTTCAGCGACTGGCACAGGAAGGTGCCGTAGTTGTTCGCCAGGTCCGGATTGTTCGGCTGCAGGCGCAGGGCGTGCCGGTAATTGTCGTCGGCCAGCGGCAGCTGGCCCATCCCGGTATAGATCAGGGCGCGCAGGCCGTAGGCTTCGGCATCATCGGGATCGATGGCGATCGCCTGCTTGACCTCGTCGAGCGCCGTCTCGTACTGGGCGTTCTGGTAGTAGCCGACCGCCAGCTGCAGGCGGATCGCGGCGCGCTTCTCGATCGCCGTCTGGTCGGACGCGGTCCTCAGCTCGCCGCTGCCGCTGCCGCCATTGCTGGCGCATCCGCCCAGCAATGCCAGGGCGGCGATGAATGCTGCACAGCCGGCTTTGCTGCCCATCAGGAAGGAATCTCCACGATGCGCCCGAAGTCGGCGCCGAACTTCTTCTGGTACTCGGCCATCTTCTCCATGCGCTCGGCCACGCGGGTACGGTCCTTGACCTCCCCCGCCAGCTGGCCGCAGGCGGCGTCGATGTCGTCGCCGCGCGTCTTGCGCACGGTGGTCACGATGCCGGCATTCATGAGCACTTCGGCGAAGGCCTTGATGCGCGGGTTCTTCGAGCGGGTCAGGCCCGATTCCGGGAAGGGGTTGAACGGGATCAGGTTGAACTTGCAGTTCACGCCGACCACCGGGTCGTTCACCAGCGCGATCAGCTCGCGTGCGTGCTCGTCGGAATCGTTGAAGCCGTCGAGCATGCAGTATTCGAAGGTGATGAAGTCGCGCGGGGCGAATTCGAGGTAGCGCTTGCAGGCGGCCAGCAGCTCGCGCAGCGGGTATTTCTTGTTCAGAGGGACGAGGATGTCGCGCAGGGCGTCGTTCGACGCGTGCAGCGACACGGCCAGGGCCACCGGCACGTCCTGGGACAGCTTGTCGATGTTCGGGACCACGCCCGAGGTCGACAGGGTCACGCGGCGGCGCGACAGGCCGTAGGCGTTGTCGTCCAGCATCAGCTTGAGGGCGGTGACGGTCGGCTCGTAGTTCAGCAGCGGCTCGCCCATGCCCATCATGACCACGTTGGTGATCTGGCGCTCGCCTTTCGGGCCCGGCTCGATGCCCTTGGTACGGCGCAGCTCGAACTCGGCCATCCACAGCTGGCCGATGATCTCGGCCACGGTGAGGTTGCGGTTGAAGCCCTGCTTGCCGGTCGAGCAGAAGCGGCAGTTGACGGCGCAGCCGGCCTGGGTCGAGATGCACAGGGTGCCGCGGTTCTCTTCCGGGATGAACACGGTTTCCACCGCATTGCCATTGCCGACGTCGACCAGCCACTTGCGGGTGCCGTCGCTCGAGGTGTGGTCGCTGATGATGCCCGGCGCACGGATCTCGGCGCGGGTCTTGAGTTTTTCGCGCAGCGATTTTGCCAGGTCGGTCATGTCGTCGAAATCCGACGCGCCGAACTGGTGGATCCAGCGTTGCAGCTGTTTTGCGCGGAACGGCTTCTCACCCAGCTCGGCGCAGTAGGCGATGAGTTGCGCCGGATCGAAGTCCAGCAGATTGGTGAGCGTCGTCATGGTGAAATCCTTTTGTTTCCGAAGCCGCCCGCGCCAGTCTTGAGACTGTGGGCGAGCGGCTTACTCATTTAAATTAGTCCGGGGGAAATCAACCGGGGCGCGCCCCGGACTGCGCTCCCCCCAACCTAATTAACGCGAGTAGACGTTCAGTGCCGGGAAGAAGTAAGCGATTTCCACGGCGGCGGTTTCGGCAGCGTCCGAACCGTGCACGGCGTTGGCGTCGATCGAATCAGCGAAATCGGCGCGGATGGTG
>JBFLVV010000102.1:0-14592 GCA_040758275.1 Pseudomonadota bacterium | reverse complement strand
CCATAGCAAGTCGGTCCCACCCCTTCCCATCCCGAACAGGACCGTGAAACGACTTTGCGCCGATGATAGTGCTGCAACCAGTGTGAAAGTAGGTTATCGTCAGGCTAGTTATATGAAAAACCCCACCGGTGACCCGGTGGGGTTTTTTGCTTTGGGCGGTCGGCTCGCACGCGTTATCTCATCAAGCAAACGTCTCACTGCGCGACAGAATTGGATGCCGGCTTGCGCCGGGATGACGTGCAGAGGTGGCGGACTAACGGTATGCCGCGGCGATTCTCTGCGTTGGCCTTCAGACCATCGCACCGGCGCAGGCCGGTGCCTGATTTGACTTTGCTCTTCGCCCCTACCCCGCTTACTTCCTTTGTCAAACCGGCCAGCACACAGTACAGTCATACCGTTCAAAAACTGACAACGAACGATGGACTACAACCAGCTCGTACTGCAACGACGCTCTCACTCCGCATGGCGACTCTTGGCGGCAGGACATGCGCCCATGATCGTGAGTTTCCTCCACCGCAGCTTCGTTGCGCCGAACATCCGCACGATTCCTCGCGAGGAACTAGCGTCCCAGCTCGACGACCATCTATACCAGATCCACGAAGAGGAGGGGCAGAGCACGTTCCCGAAAGCGGCGTCGGTCTATCTCGACGACTGGGCTTCCGATGACAGCGCCTGGCTGCGAAAATACTATCCTCCCGGCCAGGACGAGCCCCACTATGACCTGACACCCGCGGCTGAACAGGCCATCACTTGGTTGAAAGATCTGGGCCAGCGAACATTTATTGGGACCGAATCGCGTCTGATGACGGTGTTTGATCTACTTAAGCAGATCGTCGACGGCACCGAACTGAACCCACGCCGACGCGTCGAAGAACTACAAAGGCGCAAGGCCGAAATCGATGCTGAGATCGCGCAGATCAAGGAAGGCCGTTTCGAGCTGATGGAGCCGACCCAGGTGCGGGAACGCTTCCTGCAGATGGCGAGTACGGCACATGAACTGCTATCGGATTTCCGTGCGCTCGACCAGAATTTTCGCAGGCTGGACCGCAACGTCCGCGAGCAGATAGCGACCTGGGAGGGGGGGAAGGGTGAGCTGTTGCAACAGGTGTTCGGTTGGCGTGACATGATCGCCGAGTCCGATGAGGGGCGCAGCTTTCGTGCCTTTTGGGATCTCTTGATGTCACCGTCCCGCCAGGATGAATTCAGTCAACTACTTGAGCGTGTCATGCAACTTGGACCGATTCGCGAACTGGAGCCGGATGGGCGTATCAGGCGCATCCATTACGACTGGCTGGAGGCGGGCGAGGTCACGCAACGCACCGTGGCCCGTCTGTCCGAGCAGCTGCGACGCTACCTGGACGACCAGGTCTGGCTCGAGAACCGCCGCATCATGGAGCTGATTCGCGGGGTGGAGCAGGGCGCCCTCACGCTGCGAACGCAGGTGCCCGACGGCGCCTTCATCGAGATCGACGAACCCGCACCCGACGTCGCGTTGCCGATGGAGCGCCTGCTGTACGCCCCGCCCTTCAAGGCCGATATTCGCAACGTCACGATGGAAGATGCGGAGGCCGACATCGCCACCAATGCCCTCTTCGAACAGATTTACGTCGACCAGGAAAGATTGTTGACCAACATCCGCCGCGCCCTCCAGACCCGCAAGCAGGTTTCACTCGCAGCGTTAATCGAGGAGCAGCCTGTCGAGCAGGGGCTGGCGGAGTTGGCGACCTACCTGAAACTGGCAACCCAGGAGATTCCGGCAGTCATCGATGACGAACGCACCGAGACCATCGACTGGACCGACAGCGCTGGCAGCAAGCGCCGGGTGTCCGTACCCCTTGTGATTTTCACTGTCAACACGCAGACAAACAATGAATGACGATGATCGCCTGGGACCTATCCTGGTGACGCTCTTCCAGGGAGTGCTGTACCGTGAGAATGCCGCCGCGCCTTGGCAAGCCCTGTTCGACTTGCAGGCGCGCGTTCGCGACTACTGCGCGATCATCGGCCTCGACCTGGTCTTCGATGAAGCCGAAGGCTATGCCTACCTGCGTCAGCGTCCGCGATCCCCGGACGAGCCCGAGATTCCGCGTCTGGTTCAGCGGCGTCCGCTCAGCTTCCCGGTTAGCCTGATCCTTGTCCTGTTACGAAAGCGGCTGGCAGAATTCGACGCCACCGGCGGCGACACCCGACTGGTGGTCAGCCGCGACGAGATCGCCGAGCAAATGCGGCTCTTCCTGCCCGACACCGCCAATGAGGCGCGCCTGCTCGACCGTATCGAAACCCACCTCAACAAGGTGGTCGAGCTCGGATTCCTGCGTCGCTTGCGCGGACAGGAATCCCTCTACGAAATACGTCGGATTCTCAAAGCCTTCGTCGATGCCCAATGGCTCGATGACTTCAAGCAGCGCCTCGACGCCTATGCCAGCCATGCCACGTCGTCCACCAGCGAGGAAAGCGCATGAACGCAGCATCCGGATTCGACTCATCAGAGCAGTTGCTTCAAGGCGCGCTGGACCTCACGCTGGAAACCGCCCCGATACCGGAAGCGGAGCCGGGCGCCAGCCTGGATCCTGCGCCGCCAGTAACCGCTCTCGACGAGGCAGGGCGCGCCGGCTTCCGCATGCACCGCTTCGAAGTGTACAACTGGGGAACGTTCCACCAGCGCGTCTGGCGGATGCACCCCGGCGGCGAGAACATGCTGCTCACCGGTGACATCGGTTCCGGCAAGTCGACGCTGGTCGATGCGATCACGACCTTGCTGGTACCCGCCAATAAAATTTCGTATAACAAGGCGGCTGGCGCAGAAGCACGCGAGCGCAGCCTGCGCACCTACGTGCTGGGCCATTACAAATCCGAGCGCGGCGACACCGGCATGACGGCACGCGCGGTTCCATTGCGTGACCATCACAGCTATTCCGTCCTGCTTGCCGAATTCCGCAATGAAGGCTTCGACCAGACGGTCACCCTGGCCCAGGTGTTCTGGCTCAAGGATCCACGAGGACAGCCAGAGCGTTTCTATGTGGTCGCCGACAGCAGTCTTGCGATCGCTGAACACTTCGCCGGTTTCGGCGCAGATATCACGAAACTGCGCAAACGCCTGCGCGGCATGGCCGGCGTTACCTTGTTCGACAGCTTCCCCCCGTATGGCGCCGAGTTCAGGCGCCGTTTCGGCATCGCATCCGAGCAGGCGATGGATCTCTTCCACCAGACCGTGTCCATGAAGTCGGTCGGCAACCTGACCGAGTTCGTGCGCGAACACATGCTCGAGCCGTTTCCGGTTGAGGCGCGGATCGAAGCCCTTATCTCCCACTTCGACGACCTGAACCGCGCCCACGAAGCGGTGCTGAAGGCACAGGCACAGATCGATGCGCTGCAGCCTCTGTGCGCCGACTGCGACCGCCATGCCGAGCTTGTCCGCAGCATCGACGAATTCCGCAGTTGCCGTGAGGCCTTGCGGCCCTGGTTTGCCGGCCTGAAGGTGGAACTTCTGGACAAACGGATCGCGCATCTCGAAGCGGATGAAGAGCGCTCGGCCGCTAGGCTCGCACAGCTGAACGAGCGGCGCCGGGACCAGCAGCAGACCCGCGATGAACTGAGTTCGGCGATCGCGGCGAACGGGGGCAATCGTATTGAACAAATCAGGAACGACATCGCCCGGCTGGACGGCGCCAGGCAGGAGAAAGCCCGGCGTGCGGACCAATACGACTTGATCGCCAGGGCGGTCGGATTGCCGGGCGCATCCGATGCGGACGTGTTCAATGCGAACCGCCGCGCCATTGCGCAGGGCCAGTCGGATTGCGCGGCTCAGCGCGACGAGCGCAGCAACCGTCTGACAGAAGCCGGCGTGACCGTGCGCGAGCTGCGGCGCCTGCATGGGGAGCTGACCGGTGAACTCGAATCGCTGCGCCAGCGCCGCTCGAACATCCCGCGCCAGATGCTGATGGTGCGGGAAGCTCTGTGCGAAGCCTTGTCGATTTCCGCGGACAAGCTCGCCTTCGCCGGCGAACTGATCCAGGTGCGCGACGAAGAGCGGGCATGGGAGGGTGCGGCCGAGCGCCTGTTGCATGGCTTCGGTTTGTCCCTGCTGGTTCCCGAAGCCTATTACGCCCAGGTTGCCGCCTGGGCCGACCGCACCCACCTGGGCGCCCGGCTCGTCTACTACCGCGTGCGCCCGGCAGTTGTGGCGGAGCGACAGGCGATGCATCCTGATTCGCTGGCGCGTAAGCTGGCTATCCAGCCCGATTCGTCGTTCTACACGTGGATTGAGGCAGAATTGGCCCGCCGCTTCGATTACGCATGCTGCGACAGCCTCGATCAATTCCGCCGCGAGCAAAAAGCGGTGACGCGCAATGGGCAGGTCAAGGCTGGCGGTGAACGCCACGAGAAGGATGACCGTCACCAGATCGACGACCGTACCCGCTACGTGCTTGGCTGGAGCAACGAGGCGAAGATCGGAGCGTTGGCCAAGCAGGAGCGTGATCTTGCTACCCGCATTCACGCGCACGCCCAGCAGATTCTCACGCTGAAAAGTGAAGTCGACGAATGGAACAAGGTATCCGGACTGTGGCAGCAACTGGCGGTGTATTCCGATTTTGCTGAGCTGGACTGGAAACCCTTGGTGGCCGCGATCGACCAGCTCGAGCGCGAGCGGCAGGAACTGGCGGCATCGTCCGACCTGCTGCGCACCTTGCAAACCCAACTGACTGAGCTTGACCTTGCTCAAGCAGAGACCGAGCAGCAGTACGGCGCCGCCGTCACGCTCGAGGCGACGGTGGTCGAGAAATTGCGCCACGCCCGGCAATTGCGCGAGGAGGCGGACGTGCTGGCCGACGCCCTCGACGCGCTGGCTCGCGCCTCGCTCGAGCCGCGCCTGGCCGCGCTGCGTAGCGAAGCGCTCGGCGAGCACGCACTGACAGTCGAATCCTGCGACAACCGCGAGCGCGACATGCGCGAATTCCTGCAGGCGCGGATCGATTCGGAAAGCAAGAAGATCGAGCGCCTGCGCGACGCCATCATCTCTGCCATGCAGGATTATGTGAATACCTGGAAGCTCGATACGCGCGAAGTTGACGTCAACATCGAGGCGGCCGGCGAATTCCGGCGCATGCTGCAGGCGCTGCAGGCGGACGACTTGCCGCGCTTCGCAAGCCGTTTCAAGGAACTACTGAACGAAAACACGATCCGTGAAATTGCCGGGTTCCAGTCCCAGCTCAAGCGTGAACGGGAGACGATCCGCGAGCGGATCGAGACAATCAATGCATCTTTGCGCGGAATCGACTACAACCCGAACCGCTATATCTCGCTCGAGGCGGAACCGAGCCTGGATGCCGACCTGCGTGATTTCCAGCACGATTTGCGCAGCTGTACCGAGGGGGCGCTGAGCGGGTCGAGCGACGAGGAATATACCGAAACGAAATTCATCCAGGTGCGGCGGATCATCGAGCGCTTCCGTGGGCGCGAAGGCAGCTCCGAGATGGACAAGCGTTGGACCCGCAAGGTGACTGACGTGCGCAACTGGTTCGTATTCTCCGCGTCGGAGCGCTGGCGAGAAGACGACCGTGAGCATGACCATTATTCCGACGCCGGCGGCAAGTCCGGCGGCCAGAAAGAAAAGCTCGCCTATACCATTCTGGCGGCCAGCCTGGCTTACCAGTTCGGCCTGGAATGGGGGGCGGTGCGGTCCCGTTCATTCCGTTTCGTCGTCATCGACGAGGCCTTCGGCCGCGGCTCAGACGAGTCGGCGCGGTACGGTCTGGAACTGTTCCGGCGCATGAGCCTACAATTATTGATCGTGACGCCGCTCCAGAAGATCCACATCATCGAGCCCTATGTCGCCGGATTGGGCTTCGTGCATAGCGAAGAAGGGCGCCAGTCCATGTTGCGGTACCTGAGCATCGAAGAATTTCGCGCAGAACGCGAAGCCCGTGGAGAATGAAGATGCGGCCAGCTTCGAGGTGGACGGCGCCGGACGATATCGCTGCCAGTGTCGGCCAGCTTTGGGAGAGCGGAGCCCTGTTACGCGCACGATGCGAAGGCGTGCCCATCTTTCCGTTTGAGCTGCGCTTCCGGCAGCCAGGGGCTATCGAGATGGGGCAGCAGTTCGAGGCAGTGCGCGACTGGATCGCCGCCTTGACGAGAATGAGCCGGGATGCGCGCGGGCATGGCTATGAGCTCGTATGGCGGGAGATCAATCACCGCCAGCTTGGACGCAATCGTATTCCCGTTGCCGCGCTCATTCCCAGTGAGGCCGACGCCCTTCGCATCATCGGGCGTGCCAACGAGGCCCGGCGTTTCGATCAGCTGGCGGACATGACGCTGGACGCTTTTCCGGGCTTGCGGTCGTGGGTCGCCAGGCAGCCGCTCAAGCTGATCCAGCATGACGAGCAATGGGAGAGGGTGCTTGCCGTACTGCGTTGGTTCATGGCGCATCCGCAGCCCCGCATCTATCTTCGGCAGCTGGACATTGCAGGTGTCGACACGAAATTCATCGAGTCATACAAGGCTCTGTTCTTGGAACTGCTGAATGAAATTATGCCTGCGGAGACAATCCTGGCGACCGCATATGGTGTGCGACAGTTCGAGGAACGCTTTGGCTTGCTGACGAAGCCGGCACTCATCCGGTTTCGTATGCTCGACCCCGATTATTATATCGCCGGCCTGTCCGATCTCACTGTCCCGGTAAGCCAGTTCGCAAAGTTCGAATGCCAGGTCCAGCGGATATTTGTGACGGAAAACGAAATCAACGCCCTGGCTTTTCCAGCCATACCAGGGGGAATGGTCGTCTTCGGCGGCGGCTATGGCATCGAGCGGCTGGCCCAGGTCAAGTGGCTGGAGGACAAGGAAGTGCTGTATTGGGGTGACATCGACACCCACGGATTCGTCATCCTCGACCGGCTCCGCTCACATGTGCCGCATACACGGTCGCTTCTCATGGACGCCCGGACACTGCAAGCGCACCGTACACTGTGGGGCAAGGAAGAAGCCGCAGCACGGTACACTGGCGAGCTGAATCGACTAAGCGAAGACGAATACCGATTGTTTGTCGAACTGCGCGACAACATCCACGGCCCGAACCTGCGCATGGAGCAGGAACGGATTCCTTATACGTGGGCAGTCGAAGCGATTCGGAACGTCCTGGCTCCGCTTGCCGAGCGGGAGGCGACGGCAAGCGAGGCAGGGCCAAGCCCATATTGATCAATAAAGAAAAGCCCCGGTGTTTCACCGAGGCTCCATCCCGGCAGATAAACCACCAGGTTCCCAGCTGTGCGGCACCGCGGCGCGGCAGGTGGCGGGCCCCGCCCGTCTTCACCCTTGTTCGCCCTTACCGCCGGTACTGTGCACGGCTGGGCCGGCACCCGCCTCCGTATATGCTCCCCCCGATACCGGAACTTTGGGTTTGGCGAGTGCAGCCCAGTTCAAGAAATCCTGCTGCGTCCTGCAGCTGACGTGCTTCGACCATGGCACCCTGGTCACAGTTCGATCGAATTGCAATCGCTGTGACCTGACGCATTATCCGCCTGCAAGAATCCTCATCTGTTCGACAATTCACACAAGGCGGTTTTGCTGAGCCCGCTAGCCTTTTTCGGCCGTCTTGCGACCGTGGCGGGGCAGAAAAAACCAGCATCCGGACAGCAGGGCCAGCGTGCCCAGTCCGGCGCCAACGCTCAGGGCCATGCGGGCGGACATCCCGCTTGCGACCACGTGGATCACCGTAAACATATCCAGGGCCAATCCGGCCGCCAGCGGCCCGAGCGCGCCGCGGATCATCCTGGACGAGAGCTTCACCATGGACGCGGTCGCATGACCGCGGCAGGTACGGTAGTAGATCGCCGGCGTCATTACCATGGCGATCGAGATGACCACCATGATCATGCCGAGGGCATGGCACGCCTTTGCGTAGTCAGCCAGCTCGGCGAAACGGTCGTTGAAGACGGCGATCGTCTGGAAGCCGAACAGGGCCTGGACTCCGGGGAGGACGACGCGCGCTTCTTCGATGATATTGCGCATCTCCATGTCATGTTGTTCTTGCTCATCGTGCTTGTATTCCATGACTCAACAGTACGCCCAAAGCCCCGAAGCATCAATGCGCACACTGTTGGAACCACTATGGGACATCGCGCCGCCGAAGCCAAGCACAATCTGCCGCCCGCGGCTGGCTGAGTCGCGGCAAGGTCACGCGGCCGTACACGTCATGTCTTGTTGTCGGCGCTGACCTCGTCCCAGTCCAGCTCGAAACGGGCCAGGTATTTCCTGAGGCGGTCGGCATCGTTGGGCTTTGCCTTGGCTTCCCGCGATACGCTGAACAGCTTCCTGCCGGCGTCAGAGAGCGACTTCGACTGCCGGCAAACGGCAATCACGTGCGCCAGTTGTACCGCGTCGAAGGAATCCAGCCCAGCCGCTGCGCCGGCGCCCATGATATCGGCAAGCTCGACGCCCAGGCCCTGTGCCGGGCGGCCCAGGCGTTGCCACAGTCCCTGCAGGCGCCGGATCTCGCCGCGCACGATCGCCTCCGTGATGTTGCCGGCGTCCGCCAGGGTCGCCATGCGGGTCACGGACGCGAGCAGGTCGCGGAAATTCCCCGTCCACAGGGCGTCCAGCGAGGTGGCGAACCCCATATAGCAGTTCCTGGCCTCCCGGTTGAGGCGCACCATCTGCCCATTCTCTTCGCTGAATTGGGTCAGCAGATAGTCCAGGTTAGGTTCGATGTCCTCGGGGCGCTCGCGCAGGCCGGGCAGGACGTAGGTCCACAGATTGATGCGCGCATACAGGTCTTCGCGGAAGCGCCCCGCCATGACCTCTTCGGACAGGTCGCGGTTGGTGCCGGCGATCAGCTGGAAGTCGCTGCGGACCTCGGTATCGCCACCCATGGGGAGGAAGCGCCGCTCCTCGATCGCCTTGAGCAGCATGGCCTGCTCGTCCAGGCCCAGTTCACCGATCTCGTCGAGGAAGAGCAGGCCCTTGTGGGCGCTCTTGAGCAGGCCGGGCCGGTCCGAGCCGGCGCCGGTAAAGGCGCCCTTGACGTGGCCGAACAGGGTCGAGGCGGCCGTGTCGCCGCGTAGCGTCGCGCAGTTCAGTTCGATGAACTTGCCGTCGATCTGGTGGCGCGCCTTCTTCAGCTCATAGACGCGGCGCGCCAGGAAGGATTTGCCGGCGCCGGTCGGACCCATCAGGAGGATCGGCGCCTTCGACTTGATCGCCACGCGTTCGATCTCGTCGATCATGGTGTTGAAGCGCGCGTTGCGGGTGGCGATGCCCGACTTCAGGAAGGCGACCCCTTCCACCTGTTCGCGCGAGAAGCGCTGGGCCAGCTGATCGTAGCGCGACAAGTCGAGGTCGATCAGCGCATAGGTGCCGGCTTCTCCCGGACCATGGCGCCGCGGCGGCGAGGTCTGCACCAGGCGGCCGGGGAAGAAGCGGGCTTCGGTCAGCAGGAACATGCAGATCTGGACCACGTGGGTGCCGGTCGTGATGTGGATCCAGTAGTCCTCGCGCTCGGGGTCGAAGGGATAGCCCTTGGCGAAATCGAAGAGGGCGGCGTAGACCTCCTCGAAATCCCAGGCATCGCGCAGGTTGACCTGGCGCGGCTGGACGGTGGTTTCCGGGGAGACCGAGGCGATGTCGGCCACCACCTGCTCGATGAGGTTCTGGGCAGAGACGTCGTGCAGCAGTTCGAAGCGGTCGATCAGGATGTCGTCATGCTGGGTCAGTGCGATACTCGGCCGCCATTTTTCCCAGCGCCCGCTCCCTTTGCCGCTGTCGAGCTTCGTACCGACAAATCCGATCACCACTGTTTTCTTCTTCATTTTATAAACCTTTATACATTCGTATAAATTACCACGACTCGAACCTCCGGGCTATTTCTTGCCGGTTTTTCTTGGGTGATCGATAACCCTTTAGAAATCAAACACTTGCGATCCTGAAACGTCCGGCTGGCCGGGCTGGCACGCTGCTTGCAATAGACATGAGCAAGAAAAAGGAGAACAAGTCATGGTCAATACCCGCTTATTCAGCAGCAGCAAGGGCAATTACGTAGCGCCGACCGATACCGTGAACGCTGCGGGAGCGCGTGCGTATGCGATGTCGCCGCGCCACCAGCTGGCGCAGTACGCGGCCACCGGCTGCCTGCATGCGACCTTCTACGCGGGCGCCGATGCCCAGCTGGCGACGGTCGCCTCCCTGTGCGAAGAACTGGACAGCGGCTTCATCGCCCGGACCGCCGTGCATGCCCGCGAACGCGGCTACATGAAGGACATGCCGGCCCTGCTGGTGGCCTTCCTCGCGGCGAGAAGCGCGCCGGAGCTGGCGCCGGCCTTCCGCAAGGTGGTCAGGAACGGCAAGATGCTGCGCAACGTCGTGCAGATCCTGCGTTCGGGTGCGGTGGGGCGCAAATCGCTGGGCAGCCGCCCCAAGAAGCTGGTGCAGGAATGGCTGAATACGGCGAGCGAAGCGCAGCTGCTGGGTGCGGCAGTGGGTCAGTCTCCCTCGTTGGCCGACGTGGTGAAGATGGTGCACCCGAAGCCGCTCGAGCCCTGGCGCGAGGCCTTCTTCGCCTGGCTGATCGGCCGGCCGCATGATCCGGCCCGGCTGCCGCCGGCGGTGCGGGCCTTCGAAGCCTATAAGGTCGATCGCAGCCAGCCCTTGCCGGACGTGCCCTTCCAGATGCTCAGCGCGCTGGACCTGGGCGCCGAGGAGTGGGCGCAGATCGCCCTGCAGGGCAGCTGGCAGATGGTGCGCCAGAACCTCAACACCTTCGCACGCCATGGTGTGTTCGAACTGGAGGGCATGACGGGCCTGGTGGCGGCCAGGCTGGTCGATCCGGCGCGGCTGGCCAAGGCGGGCGTCTTCCCTTACCAGCTGATGGCGGCCTGGAAGGCGGCGTCGCCCGAAGTGCCGGCGGCAGTGCGCGAGGCCTTGCAGCAGGCACTCGAGTTGGCGATCGGCCAGGTGCCGGCGATCGCAGGCAGGGTCGTGGTGTGTCCCGACGTGTCGGGGTCGATGTGCGCACCGGTGTCCGGGCAGCGCGGATCGGCGAGCTCGGTCATGCGCTGCATCGACGTGGCGGCCCTGGTGGCCGCGGCCATGCTGCGCAAGAATCCGGATGCGCTGGTGCTGCCGTTCGAGCGCGACGTCGTCTCCTGTGACGTCAGTGCGAACGATCGTGTGCTGGACAACGCCGCGAAACTGGCGGCGTTGGGCGGCGGTGGAACCAACTGCAGCGCGCCGCTGGCCTGGCTGAACCGCCATCGCAGCAAGGCGGACCTGGTGGTGTTCGTATCCGATAACGAATCGTGGGTGGATGCTCGCGGCCGCGCCTCGGAGACCATGCTGCAGTGGGAGATCTTCAAGCGCGCCAATCCTGGCGCGCGCCTGGTGTGCATCGACTGCGCGCCGAATAGCAGCACGCAGGCACAGGAGCGCGACGACGTGCTGAATGTCGGCGGGTTCTCGGATGAAGTATTCCGTATTGTCTCGGCCTTCGCGGCAGGCGCCACCAGCGCCGGCCACTGGGTCGCCGAGATCGAAGCCATTCGACTGGATGGGGACTAAAGGTTCGGGAAGCCGCGAATGCCGGCGTGACTACATCCAAATACGTCACGTCGACCCCTTGTCGCGGCCTCCCTTCTGTTTTCGATGAATGCTGGTGGAATTACAGGGTAGAGCATCGGGCATGCCCGAGGTCCCTGGTTCAAGTCCAGGCTGGCGCAAGCCAAGTAGCTCAGTGCAGTACAGATTTCACCGATCTTGTCATCGATCTTTTTTAAGCGTAGAGGAAAACATGGATAAGAAAAACTACCAGAGCATGGACGTCGACGGCGGCCGTCCCGTCAAGATGTGGACCGAGGGCGTGCCGGTCGAGGAAAGCGCGAAGCAGCAGCTGGCCAACACCGCCCGCATGCCCTTCATCTACAAGCACATCGCCGTCATGCCGGACGTCCACCTGGGCAAGGGCTCGACCATCGGCAGCGTCATCCCGACGCTCGGCGCGGTGATCCCGGCGGCGGTCGGCGTCGACATCGGCTGCGGCATGATGGCGGCCAAGACGACCCTGTCGGCGAACGACCTGCCGGACAACCTGTCCGGCATCCGCAGCGCGATCGAGCGCGCCATCCCGCACGGGATGTCGCCGAAAACGCGCAACCACCGCGGACGCGACGAAGGCTCGTGGCACACGCCGCCGGCGCCGGTCGATGCGGCCTGGCTGACGCTGAAGGACGAATTCGATGCGATCTGCCTGAAGACGCCGTCGCTGAAGAACACGAACAATTACCGTCACCTGGGCACGCTGGGCAGCGGCAACCATTTCGTCGAGGTCTGCCTGGACGAGGCGGGCTTCGTCTGGTTCATGCTGCATTCCGGCTCGCGCGGGGTCGGGAACGCCATCGGCACCTACTTCATCGAGCTGGCCAAGAAAGACATGCGCCGCCACGTGATGAATCTGCCGGACCAGGACCTGGCCTACCTGGAGGAGGGGACCGAGCACTACGACGACTACGTCGAGGCCGTGAGCTGGGCGCAGAAGTTCGCGCGCATGAACCGCGAGGTCATGATGCAGAATCTGATCGCGGCGGTGCGCACGGTGATCAAGAAGCCTTTCGAGACGCATGTGGAGGCGGTGAACTGCCACCACAACTATGTACAGAAAGAGCAGCACTTCGGCCGCGACGTGCTGGTTACCCGTAAGGGAGCGGTGTCGGCGCGCGAAGGCGAGCTGGGGATCATTCCGGGCTCGATGGGGGCGAAGAGCTTCATCGTGCGCGGCAAGGGCAATCCCGATAGCTTCCACAGCTGCAGCCACGGGGCCGGCCGCACGATGAGCCGTACCGAGGCCAAGCGCCGCTTCACTCTGGACGACCAGGTGCGCGCCACGGAAGGCGTCGAGTGCCGCAAGGATGCGAACGTGATCGACGAGATCCCGATGGCTTATAAAGATATCGACGCCGTCATGCATGCGCAGCGCGACCTGGTCGAAGTGGTCCACACCCTGAAACAGGTGGTGTGCGTGAAGGGATAGGCCGGATATGCGGGACAATCAAGAAGAAAGGACGACCATGATCGAACTCGATGGCTCCGCCGGCGAAGGCGGCGGGCAAATACTGCGCACGGCGCTGGCGCTGGCCATGATCACGGGCCAGCCCTTCCGCATCACGCGTATTCGTGCGAATCGCCCGAAGCCCGGGCTGATGCGTCAGCACCTGGTCGCGGTGCAGGCGGCGGCACGGATCAGCGGCGCGACAGTTACCCAGGCCGAACTCGGCTCAAGCGAGCTCGCCTTCGAGCCGGGGCAGGTCGTGGCCGGCGACTACGAGTTCGCCATCGGCAGTGCGGGCAGTTGTACGCTGGTGCTGCAGACGCTGGTCCTGGCCTTGCTGAACGCCGCAGGACCATCGACCATCCGGGTCACTGGCGGCACGCACAATGACATGGCGCCGCCGGTGCAGTTCCTGCAGCGCGCCTATCGTCCTATTCTGGAGGCGATGGGCGCCCGCGTCGACTTCAGCCTGGAACGGTACGGCTTTTATCCAGCCGGCGGCGGCACCGTCGTCGCGCGGGTGGAGCCATGCGCGGGCTTGAATCCGATCACACTGCTAGAGCGCGGACCGCGTCGCGCCGGCTATGCGGAGGCTTTCACCGCCGGGATCCCTCCCAGCGTCGGACAGCGTGAGCTGGCCTGCATCGGCGCGAAAATGGGATGGGACGAGGTCCAGTTGAAGCCGCACGTGCTACCCGGCGAGCAGGGGCCCGGTAATGCCGTGCTGATCACGCTCGAGCACGAGCATGTCACGGAAGTCTTCGCCGGCTTCGGCGCGAAGATGGTGAGGGCGGAGGCGGTCGCCGGACAGGCGCTCAAGGAAGCGCGCGAATATATTGCCTCCGGCGCGGCCGTCGGCGAGCACCTGGCCGACCAGCTGATGCTGCCGCTGGCACTGGCAGGCGGCGGCAGCTTCACCGCGTCGACGGTAAGCCGGCATGCGCTGACGAACGCCGACGTCATCGCATGCTTCCTGCCGGTCGAGATCGGATTCGAGCACGACGAAAGGCGCAGCACCTGCGTGGTTCAGCGTGCTTGCGGAGCACCGTGAGAATTTGTTATAGTTCGCCTCCGCTTCGGCACGGGTCGAAAAAAGGTTAACGTAATCAAGTGGTTACGTTGGCAAGATCCCCAGAGAAATCTGAGCTGAAGCAAACGAGGGGTTGACGAGCATCGCGAAACACTGCATAATCTCATTCCTCTGCTGCTGACGAACACAACGCTTCGCACGGTGCAGCAAGGTAGTACAGAACAACGATCTTTAACAATCAACAGTCGATAAGTGTGGGCGTTTGATGAGGGTGCCGGCTGGCCGTAGGTCAGCTGCATACTTAAATTATCAAATGTTCGCACAAAGTATTAAACGTAAATCTTCGAAAGAAGGTTTCGTCAGTATTTTGAGTGAGCGACCCGCTAGCAATAGCGGTGACAGAAATGTCAACAAACAGAGATTGAACTGAAGAGTTTGATCCTGGCTCAGATTGAACGCTGGCGGCATGCTTTACACATGCAAGTCGAACGGCAGCGCGGGGCAACCTGGCGGCGAGTGGCGAACGGGTGAG
>JBFLVV010000101.1:0-14698 GCA_040758275.1 Pseudomonadota bacterium | reverse complement strand
GGCCGGCCTGGCGTGGTTCGGTCAACTGGACCGAACCACCCCTACGAAAGCGCACCTTCTTAACGCTTAGCGGAAGCGGTAGGTCAGGCGCATGTACACGGTCGCGCCCAGCGGGTCGGTATAGCGCGGATCGTAACCCAGCTGGAAGTTGGTGACCTGGTTGGTGAAGGGCGGCTTCTCGTCGAACAGGTTCTTGATGCCGGCAGTCAGCTCGGCCTTGTCGTTGCCCGTATACGTCGTCGAGATCGACCAGGTCGAGTAGTGGCCCACCTTGTTGAAGAACTCCGGCGCCACCGCCGTGTTCTGGTCCGTGTAGTGCGACATGTAGCGGTTCGTCAGGTTGAAGCTCCAGTCGCCGCGCACCAGGGTGAACAGCAGGTTGTGGCGCCAGCGGAAGACCGGCGTCGCGTCCGCGTAGCGGCCCGCGTTCTCGGTGAAAGGGCCGCCCGGCTCGTTCTGGTAGTCGTACTTGTTGACGTAGGTGCCGTCCAGGTTGGCCGAGAAATTGCCGAAGCGCGTGCGCGGCATCCGGTAGGCCACCGACAGGTCGAGCCCGCGCGTCTTGACTTCGCCCAGGTTGTCAGTGATCAAGAGCACGTACTGCAGCTGGGTGCCGGCGGCATTGTAGACGAACAGGTCGCGGTACTTTTCGAAGTTGCCGAACACGGTCTGCTCGGCCAGTGAACTGATCTGGTCTTTGAGGCGGATATTCCAGTAGTCGAGCGAGACGGTCAGGTTCTGCGTCGGCTCGACCACGATGCCGGCGCTGTAGGTGCGGGAGCGTTCGGGCGACAGGTCCGGGTTGCCGCCGCCGCGCACCAGCTGCTGCTGGTCGCAGGCGATGTTCGGGTTGGCGCCGGGCACGGGCTCGCCGCCCGGGCACAGCACCGGGTCGTTGTAGGTGTCCGAGCTGTTGGTCGTCGTCTGCGGGCCGAACAGGTCGAACAGGGTCGGCGCCCGGAAACCCTTGTTGAAGGAGCCGCGCACCAGTACCTGGCGGGTCGGCTGCCAGCGCAGCGCGACCTTGGGGTTGAAGCTGCCGCCGACGTCGCTGTAGTGGTCGTAGCGCGCGGCGAAGTTGAGTTCCAGGTCCTTGATGACGGGGACATTGACCTCGCTGAACAGGGCCCAGATGCTGCGCGCGCCCGACTGGTCCTGGGCGTCGGCGGAACCCGAGCTGGAAGCCTGGGAGGCCAGCTCGCGGTTGACGAAGTACTTGGCGCGGTCGCGCCGGAACTCGGCGCCGACGGCGAAGCCCAGCGGACCGCCGGGGAGCTCCATCAGCTCGCGGCTGGCGCGCGCGTCGACGGCCGCGCTGTGGATGCGCGCATGCAGGTATTCGCCGGACAGGAGGGAGTTGGCGAGGTAGTCCCGGCCGGCCGCATCCTGCATGCCGAAGGGGTTCAGGATGCCGGCGGCGACGCCGTCGATGATGCGCTGGTCGATGACATAACCGCCGTTGAAGACGCTGCGCGCCTTGCCCAGCGAATAGGAAATCGCCGTGTTGTAGTCCCAGCCAGCCACCGTGCCCTCCAGGCCGGCCAGCAGGCGGTCGGTCACGCTGGCGTCGAAATTGTTGCGCCGGCCGGTTTCCAGCGGGCGCCAGCTGATGTCGAGCGGCTCGCCGGTGAGGCCCGGGAAGGCGGGCACGACGCCGTTGCCTGGATAGTAGGGACTGCTGCCCGGCATGATGACGCCGATGCCGGACAGGGGCGGCGGCGAGACCAGGGCTTCGTTGGTGCTGCGCCCGTGCACGAATTCCAGGCTGCCGGTGTGTTCGCCGAACTTGCGGCTCAGCCTGCCCATGGCGCTGAACTGGCGGGTCTTCGGGATGTTGTCGACATAGCGGGTGTAGTCGAAGGCGCACAGCGGCGCGTCCGGCAGCGGCGGGGATTCCGGCAACTGGCAGGTCGGGTAGTAGGGGTTGCCGCTGATGCCGAGATCGGAGAAGAAATTGGCGGGGAAGGTCGTGCCGCTGACCTCGAACATGCCGCGATCGGGCCGGATGCCGGTGCGCGAGAAGTCCCGGTCGGTCGCCCGCAGCGGGCTTTGCTGGTGCCAGTCGATCACGCCCCAGGCGCTGATGCCGTCGCGTTCGAGGTCGCCCCAGCCGCCGGACAGGTTGAGGCGCTGCTCGTTGCCGCCGCCGCGCCGGTAGGGCTCGTAGCCTTCGAAGGTGATGGCCGCTCCCTCGACCGAACGCTTGGTGATGAAGTTGATCACGCCGCCGATGGCGTCGGTGCCGTAGATCGCCGACGCCCCGTCGCGCAGCACCTCGACCCGCTCGAGCGCCGCCACCGGGATGATGTTGAGGTCGACGCTGTCGGCAAAATAAGGGTGGTTGGCCAGGCGCCTGCCGTTGAGCAGCACCAGGGTCTTGTCGCCGCCGAGGCCGCGCAGGTCGGCGGTGGCGCGCCCGCCGGTGCCGGAACCGACCGCCGCGGTCGAGCCTTCCGAGGACTGGTTCATCGGGATGGAATTGAGCACTTCCTGGGCTGTCGCCAGGCCCTGCTTGGCAAATTCGGAAGCGCGGATGGTCGTGATCGGCAGCGAGGTTTCCGCTGCCAGGCGGCGCCGGATCGAGGAGCCGGTGATCTCGACGCGCTGCATCGGCGCCGCCGTCGCAGGCTGGGGGGCTTGCTGCGCCGGCGGCGAGGTCTGGGCCAGCAGGGGCGGGGCGCATAGCAGCGCGCCGGCGGCCGAGCCGCCGGCGAACAGGCGGCGCAGGGTACGGGACAGGAAGGTTTCGTTCATGGTGGCGTGGAGTGCTGTGTTGGGAAAAAAAAACGGCCGGCGCCCGGCGCATGTGCCGCGCGCCGGCCCCTGGACCGGCGGGAGCGGGCCCGCTCCAGCGGGGCGGGCGCACCTGCGCCGCCGTCACGGGCCCTTGCGCACCTCAGAAGCTGTAGCGGGCTCCCAGGGTGTAGAAGCGGCCGACGGCGCCGGCATAGTCCAGCGGGTTGTACGACACGGCGCCATAGGTCAGCGGATCGAGCGGGGCGACCTTGTCGAACACGTTCTGGATCGAGCCGAACACTTCCCAGCGCGGCTGCGGCTTCCAGCGGAACACCAGGTCGACCGTTGTGAACGAAGCCAGCTCGCAATCGGTGGGGGCGTCGTTGCCGTTGGCGAAGTGGGTGGCGCAGCCGTCGGGGTCGTCCTTGAACAGCGTGTTGTCGATCCGGCCGCGGTAGTTCACGTTGGCCGACAGGCGGAAGTCAGGACGCTCCCAGGATGCGCGCAGGTTCACGCGGTTGTCCGGGGTGCCGATGCAGTTGGTGACGTCGCAGTTGCCGTGGGTCCCGGCGAAGTCGCGGGTGCTGCCGTCCTGCTCGGTACGCTCCCACTTGATCAGGTGGGTCCACTTGGCGTCGAAGACCAGGTTGCCCAGGCCCTGCGGCAGCGGCATGCTGTGGCGCGCGTCGAGGTCGATGCCGCGCACCTTGGTGCTGGCCGAGTTGACGTAGCTGGCCAGCACCGCCGTGATGGCGCCCGGGTCGCCCGGGATCCCGGCTTCGGCGGTGCTGGGGTCGCGCGCGACGCGTCCGGCCAGGATCGCGGCGTCGACCTGTTCCTGGTTGATCTCGTTCTTGCGCTTGATCTGCCAGAAGTCGAGCGAGACGCTGGTGCGCGGCAGCGGATCCCAGATCACGCCGACGTTGAAGCTCTTCGAGCGTTCGGGGTCGAGGTCGGGGTTGGGCGAGGTGATGAGGGCGATGCTGGCCGGGTTGCAGGCCGCCTCCACGCCGAGGGCGCAGCGGATCGGGTCGTCGGCGGTGGAGAAGGCCGCCAGGCCGCCGCGGCCGTTTTCCGCCGGGCTCGGCGCGCGGAAGCCGCGGGCGAAGGTGGCGCGCAGGGCCAGCTGGCGCATTGGCGTCCACTTGATGCCGGCCTTCGGCGTATAGGCATTGCCCACGTCAGTGAAATGGTCCCAGCGCATGGCGCCGGTCAGCTCCAGGCCCGGCAGCACCGGCGCCAGCACCTCGCCGTACATGGCGAAGACATTGCGCTGGCCCTCGTAGGCCGAATAGCCGAGGCCGATGATGTTGCCGCGCTCGGTGCCCGAGGTCGGTTCCAGCTCGGCCGACTCGTGGCGGAACTCGGCGCCCACCGCCACCCCGAGCGCGCCGCCGGCCAGCTTGCCGAATTCGCGCGTGGCCTTGAAGTCGACCTGGGCGATTTCGGTGTGGGCGTCGTTCGAGATTTCCGGCGACAGGGCGGCGTAGATGGCCGGCGAATTCAGGCCGGCATTCTCGGCGATGCGCCAGAAGCTGCCGACCGGCAGGGCCCGGTAGCCGGGGCTGTTGGCGATGGCCGCAGCGACGTTCTCGGCCGTGGGATTGAGCAGGGCGAACGTGACGTCGCGCTGCAGGTAGCCGGTGCGCTCGTTGCTGACCTTGTTGCGGGAGTAGAGCAGGGAGCTGTCCCATTCCCAGCCGGCCGCCTCGCCGCGCGCGCCGACCAGGGCGCGCAGGAAGGTGGAGTCGATGCTGGAGATGCGCGGACCCACGTCGGCCGCCAGGTAGCGCAGCCGCGCTTCGCGCCCGAAGTAGGGGTTGTCCGGGTGGGCGGCGCCCAGCGCGACGCCGGCGCCGCTGACCGGGCCGCCAGGATAGCCCTGGTTGAAGCTGACGGCGGTGGGCGTGGTGCCGGACTCGCTCAGGCTGTTGTAGAGGTTGAGCTCGGTGTAGCCCTCGACCTTGTCGTTCAGCTTGAAGGTGCCGCGTCCGAACACCGAGACGTATTCCGAATCGGGCTGGATCTGGCTGTACTGCCAGGCCGCGTCGATCAGGCAGCCGCCACCCGGGTCGCCCTGCGGGTGGTTGGTGAAGTTGCCGCAGGCCGCGCCGGGGAACAGGCGGGTGAAGCCGACGCCCGCCGGGTTGCCGCGGTTGTAGTAGTCGAGCGTGTCGGGGTTGCGCACATTGCCGTTGATGGAGCCGCTGCCCGAGGCGTTGTTGCCGGTGATGGCGCCCGAACCGCCCAGCGCTTCCTGGGCCGAGAAGCCCCAGGGCCGCAGGTCGGCCTTGCCGATCCAGTCGCGGTTGCCGCGCTCGCGGTTCCAGATCTCGTCGGTCTTCTTGTACTCGAAATTCAGCAGCACGTTGTAGCGGTCGGTGTCGAGGTCGCCCGTGCCCCAGGTGAGGGCGACGTTGTTGGTCTGGCCGTCGCCCGCCTCGCCGGTGCCGATCATGGCGCGCGCCGTGGTGCCCTTGAAGTCGCGCCGCAGGATGATGTTGACCACGCCGGCAATGGCGTCGGAACCGTAGATGGCCGAGGCGCCGTCCTTGAGGATCTCGACCCGCTCGACGGCGTCGGTGGGGATGACGTTGAGGTCGGAGAACACCTTCTGGCCGTCGTCCGCGAGGCCGTAGGGCGCCATGCGGCGGCCGTTGAGCAGCACCAGCGTCGAGGCGGTGCCGAGGCCGCGCAGCGAAATGCCGGAAGCGCCCGAGGCGAAGCCGCCGCCGAAGGTCATCGGCACCGAGCCCGAGTTGTCGACCGCCAGCGTCTGGAGCAGTTCGGCGACCGTGGTCTTACCCGAACGCTCGATGTCGGCGCGGTTCACGGTCTGCACCGAGGAGGCGGTCTCGGCCTGGGCGCGCCGGATGTTCGAGCCGGTGATTTCGACGCGGGCGACCGGTTTGGGCGCCGCTTCCTGCGCGAGCACTTCCGGTGGTACCGCCAACAACGCCAGGCCGACGGCGCCACCGCCGGCGAAGATGCGCCGCAAGGCGCGCGAGAGCAGGGTTTCAGTCATGTCCGGACTCCAGTGGTTGGGTTTTCCCGCAGTCCTGACTCTTGAGTGCAATCAATATCTCAAGATGTTTTTCTTGCGAGAACGCAAGCAGTGCAGAAACCAGCGGGGCTTGGAGGGACTGTTGCACCGATTAATGAACGGCGACTGATATCGCTCAAAGTGCTCGGAAAGGGAAGGGGGGCCTGTGTGGTTCGCGCAACCAGTCGCCAAATCGGGCCGGGTCAAGGCGCGGCCGAGGCGCAAAAGAGCTTGTCTGGACAAGCGACAAAGAGCTTGCCAATCTTCATGCAATGTTGTTATAGTCAATGAGACATGGTCAACCCTGACCCCATCGGACATCGCATGCACCGCACCGTTTTCTTTAGCCGCCACTTTTACTTTAGCCATTCCAGCCCCTTGGCGGTGGAGTAGCGGCAGGTTCACGCAATAACAAAGAACAGTCCGACGCAATCCAGACAAACCGCCAGCGATGGCGGTTTTTTCGTTTATAGACCGGTTATCAAGCACACCAACATACGGAGTACAGCATGCCTCGCACCGACGACTTACGCATCCGCGAAATGAAGGAACTGACGCCGCCCTCGCACCTCATCCGCGAGTTTCCGGTGACGCCGGCGGCCGAACAGACCGCAGCCGGCGCGCGCGTGGCCCTGCACCGCATCCTGCACGGCCAGGACGACCGCGTGATGGTGGTGGTCGGCCCCTGCTCGATCCACGACCCGAGGGCCGCGCTCGAGTATGCGCGCCGCCTGGTGGAGCAGCGCGAACGCTTCAAGGGCGAGCTCGAGATCGTGATGCGGGTCTACTTCGAGAAGCCGCGCACCACGGTGGGCTGGAAGGGCATGATCAACGACCCCTACATGGACAACAGCTTCCGCATCAACGACGGCCTGCGCATGGCGCGCGAGCTGCTGCGCGACATCAACGAGCTGGGCCTGCCGGCCGGCACCGAATTCCTCGACGTGATCAGCCCGCAGTACATCGCCGACCTGGTGAGCTGGGGCGCGATCGGCGCGCGCACCACCGAGTCGCAGGTGCACCGCGAGCTGGCCTCCGGCCTGTCCTGCCCTGTCGGCTTCAAGAACGGTACCGACGGCAACATCAAGATCGCGGCCGACGCCATCAAGGCCTCCTCGCAGCCGCACCACTTCCTGTCGGTGACCAAGGGCGGCCATTCGGCGATCGTGTCGACCTCGGGCAACGAGGACTGCCACATCATCCTGCGCGGCGGCAAGGCCCCGAACTACGACGCCGCGAGCGTCGAGGATGCGTGCAGGCAGCTGGCCGCCAACGGCCTGGCCAGCCGCCTGATGATCGACGCCTCGCACGCCAACAGCAGCAAGAATCCGCAGAACCAGGTGCCGGTGTGCGCCGACATCGCGAGCCAGATCGCGGGCGGGGACGACCGCATCGTCGGCGTGATGATCGAGTCGCACCTGGTGGGCGGCCGCCAGGACCTGGTGCCGGGCAAGGAACTGACCTACGGCCAGTCGGTCACCGACGGCTGCATCGACTGGGAGACCAGTATTGGGGTGCTCGAAAACCTGGCGGCAGCCGTTCGTCAGCGGCGCGTGCGCCCGGAGTAGGGTGGGCGGGTTCCGCCCACGCGTTCAGCCAGACCGAGCGCTGCCACACCGCTTCCGTGAGTTGAACGCGTGGGCGAAGGATCGCCCACCCTACGTTATGGCGAGGCAATGAATAGGAATGGCTGTCGGCACGGCAAGACGGCAGAATAGGCGCTTCAACCATCCGGGAGTTCCATGCTCAGTTTTATCGTCCGGCGCCTGTGGCAGATGCTGCCGACCATGCTCGGGGTCGTGGTGCTGGTCTTCGTCCTGTTCAACTGGGTCGGCGGCGACCCGGCCTACCTGCTGGCGGGGAAGATGGCCGACACGGCCGCCATCGAGAACATCCGGCGCCAGCTCGGCACCGACCAGCCGTATACCGTCCAGCTGTGGATCTTTATCAAGCAGATCCTCACCTTCGACTTCGGCAATGCCTGGAGCACAGGCGAGCCGGTGTCGCACATCATCTCCAGCCGCCTGGGGCCCTCGCTCACCGTGCTGGTGCCGCTCACCATCCTGGAAACCCTGTTCGGCATCGCGCTGGCGCTGGGCATTGCTTTCGTGCGCGGTTCGCTCACCGACCGCGCCGTGATGGTGGCCTGCACGGTCGGCATGTCGATCTCGATCCTGGTCTACATCATCGTGTTCCAGTACGTCTTCGCCTACGAGATGGGATTGTTCCCGGTGCAGGGCTGGGGCAATAGCCTGGGCGAGAACCTGCTGCGCTATGCCCTGCTGCCGATCATCATCGGCCTGGCGGTGTCGATCGCGCCGACCCTGCGTCTCTACCGCAGCTTCGTGCTGGATGAAGTGAACCAGGACTATGTGCGCACCGCGCGCGCCAAGGGCCTGAGCGAGCGGCGCGTGGTCTGGGTCCACGTGCTGAGGAATGCCGCGATCCCCATCATCACCCACGTCATGGCCAACCTGCCGGCCCTGCTCATCGGCGCCTTCCTGCTGGAACGTTTCTTCGGCATCCCCGGCATCGGCCGTGAAGTGATCCTGGCGGTGGAGCGCAGCGACTTCCCGGTGATCAAGGCGATCACGGTTTATGTCGCCGCAGCGACCATGGTGTTCAACCTGTTGGCCGATCTGCTGTACCAGGCCGTCGATCCGCGGGTGAAGCTCTCATGATGGCCCATGCTGCTTCCCCCGGCCTGTGGGCGCTGGCCTGGCGCCGCCTGCGCGCCGACCGCGTCGCCATGGGCGCGCTCGCCGTGGTCGCCGCCTTCCTCGTGATGCTGCTGCTCTCCAGCGCCGGCCTGCTTGCGGCCGACTGGGAAGAGGAGGTGGCCGTCAACTATGCGCCGCCGACCTTCATCGGCGCCGATGCCAGCACGCGCGCCCTGGCCGCGGCCCAACTGCCGCGCGAGACCCCGCCGAATGCCTTCGACCCCCTGGGCCCCGAGCTGGCCGAGCTCAAAGCCCAGGTCCGCACCAGCCATCCGCGCGTGGAGAAGGCGACGACCCTACCCTTCGGCGCCGACAAATGGGGCCACGACATCGTCAAGAAGACCATCAAGGGGGGCGAGACCTCGATCGTCGTCGGCCTGGTGGCGGCCCTGGTCGCGGTGGCGCTGGGTACGCTGTTCGGCGCGCTCTCGGGCTTCTACGGTGGCGTGGTGGACGACCTGTTCAACTGGTTCTACAGCATCTTCACCTCGATTCCCTCGATCCTGATGATCCTCACGGTGGCGGCCGTGCTGCAGCAGAAGGGCGTGATGACCATCGTGCTGATCCTCGGCCTGACCGGCTGGACCGGCCCCTACCGCCTGATGCGCGCCGAATACATCAAGCACAAGGCGCGCGAGTACGTGATGGCGGCCGATGCCATTGGCGCATCGAGCTGGCGCCGCATGTTCGGCCACATCCTGCCCAACGTCGCCCACGTGGCCCTGGTGCAGATGTCGATCCTGGTGGTCGGCTTCATCAAGGCCGAGGTGATCCTGTCCTTCCTGGGCTTCGGCGTGCCGGTGGGTGTGGTGTCCTGGGGCAGCATGCTCAACGAAGCACAGAACGAGCTGATCCTTGGTAAATGGTGGCAGCTTGCCGCGGCGGCCGGCGCCATGGCGCTGCTGGTGACGGCCTTTTCCCTGTTCGCGGACGCGCTGCGCGACGCGCTCGATCCGAAGCTGAAATGAACGAGGACCTCCTGCTCCAGGTGCGTGATCTGCGCATCGACTTCCGCGTCGACAAGAGGAACACGGTCGAGGCCGTGAAAGGCGTGTCCTTCGATGTGCCGAGGAACAGCACGGTGGCGCTGGTCGGCGAGTCCGGCAGCGGCAAGTCGGTCAGCTCGCTGGCCGTGATGGGGCTGCTGCCGCCGGAGACGACCATCGTCAAGCCCGGTTCCAGCGCACGTTTCGACGGGCGCGAACTGCTCGCGCTGCCGGTCGCCGAACGCCGCACCCTGTGCGGCAAGGACATCGCCATGATCTTCCAGGAGCCGATGTCCTCGCTCAATCCGGTGTTCACGGTGGGCTACCAGATCGGTGAAGTGCTGCGCCAACACATGGGCATGACGGCGAAGGCGGCAAGGGCGCGCACCCTGGAATTGCTGGCCGAAGTCGGGATTCCCGACCCCGCCGTAAAAATCGATGCGTATCCGAGCCAGATGTCGGGCGGCCAGCAGCAGCGCGTGATGATCGCGATGGCGATCGCCTGCGAGCCCAAGCTCCTGATCGCGGACGAGCCGACCACGGCCCTCGACGTCACCATCCAGAAGCAGATCATGGAACTGATCGCGCGCCTGCAGAAGAAACACCGCATGGCGGTGCTCTTCATCACCCACGACCTCGGGCTGGTTGCCGAGATCGCGGACCGCGTGATCGTCATGCGCCATGGCGAGGTGCGGGAAGAGGGCGAGGCCAGCCAGGTGTTCGGCGCGCCCCGGGATGCCTACACCCGCGCGCTGCTGCACTGCCGTCCGAAGCTCGACGAGCGGCCGCTGCGCCTGCCGGTGATCGACGACTACATCGAAGGGCACCTCCAGCCCGATCAAGCCCTGCCGCAGAGAACGCGCGGCACCCAGCCAGGCGACGAGCCGCTGCTGGTGGTGAAGAACCTGGCCAAGAGCTTCTGGCTGCGCGAGGGCCTGTTCGGGAAGCGCGAATTCAAGGCGGTGCAGGACGTCTCCTTCACGCTGGGGCGCGGCAAGACCCTGGGCGTGGTCGGCGAATCGGGGTCGGGCAAGACCACGGTCGGCCTGACCCTGCTGCGCCTGCATCGCGCCACCGGTGGCAGTGCGCTGTTCGATGGCCGGGACCTGCTCGGCATGCCGGACCGCGACTACCAGGTGTATAAACGCCGTATCCAGATCATCTTCCAGAATCCCTACGCTTCGCTGAACCCGCGCTTCACGGTGGGCCAGATTCTGCTGGAGCCGATGCGCATCCACCGCATCGGCGCGAACGACGCCGAGCGGGTGGCGACCGCCCACATGCTGCTGGGGCGGGTCGGCCTGCCCGAGCAGGCTTTCTACCGCTACCCCCACGAGTTCTCCGGCGGCCAGCGCCAGCGCATCGCGATCGCGCGCTGCCTCACATTGACGCCCGAAATCCTCGTCTGCGACGAATCGGTGTCGGCGCTGGACGTCTCGGTGCAGGCGCAAGTCCTGAATCTGCTGCAGGACCTGCAGGACGAATACGGCATGAGCTACATCTTCATCTCCCACGATTTGTCGGTGGTGAAGTACATCGCCGACCAGGTGATGGTGATGCAACAGGGGAGGGTGGTGGAGCTGGCGGACTCGGACGAGCTCTACCGAAATCCCCAGCATGCGTACACGCGCACCCTGCTGGCGGCCATCCCGCGCGGCGCCTGACGCGCCTGTTGTGTTTGCGCCGCGGCCATGCCGAAAGACAGGGCCGGGCCGCCTGTGATCGGCATGGAATTCGGATACACTAGAACGATGTCCCAACTTATCGAACTGCTGCAAATCTACGGTGTGCTGATCGTGTTCGGCATCGTGCTTGTCGAGCAGTTCGGCCTGCCGATTCCCGCCTTTCCGATCCTGGTGGTGGCCGGCGCGCTGTCGGTCGACGGCGACCTGGCCTGGCAACTGTGCCTGCTCGCCGCCGTGGGCGCCTGCCTGATCTGCGACCTGTTCTGGTTCCGCGCCGGGCGCTTCTACGGCAAGCGCATCCTGCGGCTGCTGTGCAAGATTTCCCTGTCCCCGGATTCCTGTGTCAACCAGACCGAAGACCGCTTCCGCCGCTTTGGCGCGAAGTCGCTGCTGGTGTCCAAGTTCGTCCCGGGCTTCAATACCATCGCCGCACCCCTGTCCGGCGCCATCGGCACCGAAGCGCGTCCCTTCCTGGCCTATGCCATCACCGGCGCTGCGCTCTGGAGCGGTACCGGCATCCTGCTGGGCGTGCTCTTCCACGACGGCGTCGAGGAGCTGCTGGCCACCCTGGAAACCATGGGCGGCACCGCGCTGTCCGTCCTCGCCACGATGCTGGCCCTGTTCGTCGCCGTCAAATACGTCGAGCGCCGCCGCCACCGCGCCCGCACCGCCGTGCCGCGCATCGAGGTGGGCGAGCTCCTTGACCTGATCGACGCCGGCCACGACCCGCTCATCATCGATGCGCGCAGCCTGACGGCGCAGGGCATCGAGGCGGCGATCCCCGGCGCCCTGGTGTTCAAGTCCTGCCCGCCGGAGCAGCTGATGGCGGGCCTGGACCGCAACCGCCACATCGTCGTCTACTGCAGCTGCCCGAACGACGTCACGGCCGCCGAGGTGGCCAAGCAGTTCCTGGCCAACGGTTTTCATCGCACCCGCCCCCTCAAGGGCGGCCTGGATGCATGGAATGCGCACCATGGCGCCGGCCCGGAGCTGGACCCGGCAACCTGCTGACGAGGTAGTTCGACTACTTCAGGACGGTCTGCTGCCTGTTGTATGAAGCGAGGTGGATTTGCGTGCTTGTACCTAAACTACAAAAATAACTTGTAATAGCACTACGAAGTTTAGTAAGCTTGGTCATCGCTTCTCTCCATGCTGCAATGACCGTCCTCGCCCCCAGCCCCGTTTTCCCCTCGTCCGCCTTCGCGGACGGCGCACGCCTGCTTGCCGACATCGGCGGCACCAATGCCCGCTTCGCGCTGGAAACCGCAGCCGGGCGATTCGAGGCGATCGAGGTGCTGGCCTGCAGCGCGCACGCGACCCTGGCCGACGCCATCCGCAGCTACCTGGCCCTGCCGCAGGCCGCCGCGCTCCACGCCGGCATCCGCCATGCGGCCATCGCCATCGCCAATCCGGTGACGGGCGACCAGGTGCGCATGACCAACCACCACTGGGCCTTCTCGATCGCGGCGCTGCGCCGCGAGTGCGGCTTCGACACGCTGGAGGTGGTGAACGACTTTTCGGCGCTGGCCCGCTCGCTCCCGCACCTGGGGACGCAGAAGCTGCAGGTCGGTGGCGGCGCGCCCCTGCCTGACGCGCCCCTCGGGCTGCTCGGCGCGGGCACCGGTCTCGGCGTGTCCGGCCTGGTGCCGGGCGCGGACGGGCACTGGACCGCGCTGCGCAGCGAAGGCGGCCACGTGAGCTTTTCGCCGGTCAACGAGCTGGAAGTCGCCATCCTCCAATACGCCTGGCGCGAGTTCGAGCACGTCTCGAGCGAGCGCCTGCTCTCGGGCGCTGGCGTCGAACTGATCTACCGCGCGCTGGCGGACCGTGCCGGCCGCCCGGGCGAGAGCCTGGCCGCGCCGGAAATCTCGCGCCGCGCCCTGGCCGGCGAATGTGCGCTCTGCGACGAGGTGCTGGAAGTCTTCTGCGGCATGCTCGGCACGGCCGCCGGCAACCTGGCGATCACGCTCGGCGCCCAGGGCGGTGTCTACATCGGCGGCGGCATCGTGCCGCGCCTGGGTGAGCGCTTCCTGGCGTCCGGCTTCCGCCGCCGCTTCGAGCAGAAGGGCCGCTTCAGCGCCTACCTGGCTGCGGTGCCGACCTATGTGATCACGGCCGACTACCCGGCCTTCCTCGGCGTGTCGGCGATTTTGTCGGAAAAACTGGCCGCTTGAGACGATTCAGGCGTCCAGGCGGCAGGATTTGACGGCAATCGTGCTTTCCCGGAGGGCGGGCCTTGTCCATTCGCCGGTTTTATCGGTTACAATGCCTTCCAGTTGCTAGAAACGCCCCCGCCGCATCACCCGCGAACCCGCGTTTCGCCGAAACACCAACAGAGCCGTGGCGCGCATCGGAGCCCATCCCGCCGCCAAGTCAGCCCGACGCATCCAGGCCCGGGCCCCGGATTCCAGCATTTGCGCAGCACCTTCGCACCGCCACCCTGGCGCGCGCCTGGCATCCGCGATTGCACCCGCGTAGACGGATTATTGAATTGATTCTTGCATTCTGAGCGTGACGACACCGCGATATGAATACTGACGAGGCCAAGCGCGTCCTCGAGACCGCCTTGCTGTGCGCACGCGAGCCGATGACGATCCACGGCATGAAGAAGCTCTTCGCCGAGGTCGACGCCAATGGCCGCCAGTTGAACGCCGGCGTCGGTAGCGACACGATCAAGATTCTGCTGGAAGAATTGCGCCAGGACTGGCAGGGGCGCGGCATCGAGATCGTCAGCCTGGCATCGGGCTGGCGCTTTCAGAGCCGGCCCGAAATGAAGCCTTACCTCGACCGCCTGTCGCCCGAGAAGCCGCCGAAGTACTCGCGCGCGACGCTGGAAACGCTGGCCATCATCGCCTACCGCCAGCCGGTCACGCGCGGCGACATCGAGGAAATCCGCGGCGTCGCGGTGAACTCGCAGACCATCAAGATGCTGGAAGACCGTGGCTGGATCGATGTGGTCGGCCACCGCGAAGTGGTGGGGCGTCCGGCGCTGCTGGGCACCACCAAGCAGTTCCTGGACGACCTCGGCCTGGCCTCGCTGTCGCAACTCCCGCCGCTGCAGGCGGTGAGCGAGGGACCGGACAGCCGCAGCCTCGAGGCGCTGGAGCAGGCGCTGAACGAGAACTTTGAGAAGGCGGATGCCGAGGCGGCCGCCAATGAAGACGAGATGAATACCGAGACGGGCGTCGTGCCTGTCGACGGTTCGATTTTTGACCGGAATAGTGACCACGAGACGGCAGATGCCGCTGGGCCGGGTCAGCATAATAAAGACACGAACGATGAACCCAACTGAACCGAACGACACCCTGCCCGTGGACGCGGGCGACGCCGCGCCGGCAAAGCCGAAGCGCACCCGCAAGCCGGCCGCGCCGAAAGAAGCGGCGCCTGAGGCGCAGCCGGAAGTGCAGGCCGAGGCCGCTGCCAAGCCCAAGCGCACCCGCAAGGCCGCTGCGCCGGCCGATGCCGCTCCCGTGACTGAAGCTGCGGCCGCACCCGAGCCAGAGGCCAAGCCGGCGCCGAAGGCCCGCA
>JBFLVV010000100.1:0-15213 GCA_040758275.1 Pseudomonadota bacterium | reverse complement strand
GCGTCCGCACCGATGGGATGGTCAGGCCAGGACGTCGGCGGCCTGGTTCTGCAGCAGGGCCAGCAGGCGCGCGATCTCTTCGCGCATCTTGCGGCGGTCGACGATCATGTCGACGGCGCCCTTCTGGACCAGGAACTCGGCGCGCTGGAAACCTTCCGGCAGCTTTTCGCGCACGGTGTTCTCGATCACGCGCGGACCGGCGAAGCCGATCAGGGCCTTCGGCTCGGCGATGACGACGTCGCCCATGAAGGCGAACGAGGCCGAGACGCCGCCCATGGTCGGGTCGGTCAGCACGCTAATGAAGGGCAGCTTCTTCTCGGACAGCTTGGTCAGCATGGCGGTGGTCTTGGCCATCTGCATCAGCGACAGCAGGCCTTCCTGCATGCGGGCGCCGCCGGTGGCGGTGATGCAGATGAAGGGCACCTTCTGCTCCAGCGCGACCTGCGCGCCACGGGCGAAGCGCTCGCCGACCACGGAGCCCATCGAGCCGCCCATGAATTCGAATTCGAAGCAGGCGACGACGACCGGCAGGCTCATGATCGAGCCGCCCTGCACGATCAGGGCATCGGTTTCGCCGGTGGCGTCCATGGCCTGCTTGAGGCGGTCCGGGTATTTCTTGGAATCCTTGAACTTCAGGGTGTCGACCGGCAGGGTTTCCTGGCCGATGTCGTAGCGGCCGCCTTCATCGAGCAGCGCATCCAGGCGCTCGCGGGCGCGGATGCGCATGTGGTGGTCGCACTTCGGGCAGACGTGCAGGTTTGATTCCAGGTCGGCGCGGTAGAGCACTGCTTCGCACGACGGGCACTTGACCCACAGGCCTTCCGGCATGGTTTTGCGATTGGCGGCATCGGAGCGCTGGATCCTGGGGGGCAGCAGTTTTTCTAGCCAACTCATCTGTTCTCCTTTGCGGCAAGTCTTCGAGGTGGCGGTAGTGTAGCCGCAAGCGCCCCGCTTGTCGAATGATGCCGCCCTGGCAATTGCTTTCCTAGCATCTACTCGATGTCGACGCCTAGCCGCACAAAGGAGATATTGTTTGCTCTATGCAACATTACTAAGATAGTAAATACCGACCGGCTTTTATGGCCGAGGAGATCATACATATCACATTGACCCATTTATGAAAAAAATCTTCGTTCTAATGCTTCTTGCTGCGCAGCCTTTTCTGGCCTTTGCGCAATCGAATCGCGCCAGTCTCTCGGAGAAGATCAATACGGCAGACTTGAACCTTAAAGTCCTGGGCGAACAAATCACACAGAACGGCCGCACCGACTATGAAAAGGCGACGGTCTTGCTGAACTGGGTGAGCAATCGCCTGGAATGGCTGGCGACCGATTACCAGCGGCGCACGGTCAAGCAGATCCTGGAACGTGGAGGCGGCAACTGCTATGAACTGGCCGAGGTGTATCTGGCGCTGCTGCGGGAACTGAACATCAGGTCCCGCCCCATTGCGGAGGTCAACCTGTCGCGCTTCAAGGCGGACCGGCAGGCGTCGGCCGAACAGCTGGTCAGGGAAAAAGGAAACCGCTACTCCGTGTTCGGCGCCCGCCACAATGATCACCGATGGCTGGAGGTCTACGACGACATCTCGGGCAACTGGCTGCCCGTGGATCCGACCATGAACGTGATCGGTGTCGACCAGTGGGTGAAAGCGCGGCTCGGCTTCGGCAAGCGGGTGACCATCGACCCCGCTATCACCGACGACATGATCGCGCCCTTCGCCGTGTTCGTGACCGACGCCGGCAAGACGGAGATGCTCGACGACCGCTCCGTCCATTACATGGTGGAGCAGTTCGACAAGGCATACGGTCATGCGCTGTCAACGCTTCCATCCTGGAACAGATGGGTTGCCCTGATCAAGCTCTTGTCCGAGCATTCCAGGCTGGCCTTCGGGAAGAAGGAAAACCTTCATCTGTACAACAGCCGGATCGAAGAACTGGATGCGGTCTACCGGAGCCTGAAAGACGAGTACCTGCAGGCGCATCCCGATCAGGCATGATTACTTGCTCACTTCGCTTGTCGTGAACTCGAAGCCGCCGATGCGCGCCGCGACCAGGTTGTAGATCCAGGCGCCGAGCGCGGTGAAAATGAAGCCGAAGACGGTGTAGATGATCGGCGCGAAGATGAGCATTGCAATCGAGATCCCCTCGCCGCCGGTCATCATTGCAGGAATGGCCATGATGAGGACCATCGGCAGGGAGAGGACGAGGTACAGCACGGCCATGACCTTGGACGACTGGAGCACGGAAACGTGGACGATCTGTTTTTTCATTGAAGAGTCTCACTTGAGTTAGCCAGAGGCAATATTGCCAATGTAACTCAACGCTTCCCTGCGGCAAACCGTCCGATGACACTTTACCCGCGCTAGCTAAGACAAGGCGGGTCAGCGTCGCATTGCAGGAAATTTCAAATAGTTTCCCGGCAATTCAACCCCGACCCGGCTGCCCTGCACTTCAGGCGTCGAGGGCGGTTCGGATGCCGGCGGTAAAGGCGCGCACCGCGTCCACGGCCTGCTCCTTCGGCACCGACTCCAGCTCCTGGATGATGCGGCTGCCGATCACCACCGCATCGGCCACCTCGGCCACAGCGCGCGCGGTGGCGCCGTCGCGGATACCGAAGCCGACGCCAATCGGCAGCTTCACGTGCTCGCGGATCGCGCTCACGCGGCGCGCGACGTCGGCGGTGTCGATGCTGCCGGCGCCCGTCACGCCCTTCAAGGAGACGTAATAGCTGAAACCGCTGCCGTACTGGGCCACCTGCTGCACGCGCTTGGTGGTCGAGGTCGGCGCCAGCAGGAAGATCAGGTCGAGTTCGTTTGCACGCATGGCTTCGGCAAACGAAGCGCACTCTTCCGGCGGGTAGTCGACCACGATGGCGCCATCGGCGCCGGCTTCCTTCGCGCAGCGAATGAAGTGATCAGGGCCGATGCGTTCGATCGGATTGGCGTAGCCCATCAGGACCACGGGTGTCGTCGTGTTCGTCTCGCGGAATTCGCGCACGAAAGCGAAGACGTCCTTCAGGCCGATATTGAACTTCAGCGCGCGCTCGCAGGCGCGCTGGATGACCGGGCCCTCGGCCATCGGATCAGAAAACGGAACGCCCAGTTCGAGGACGTCGGCGCCGCCCTCCACCAGGGCGTGCATGAGGGGCACGGTCAGCTCGGGGCCGGGGTCGCCGGCGGTGATGAAGGTGACGAGGCCGGTTTTGTTCTCCGCCTTGAGGGCGGCAAAGGTCGATGCGATTCTGGACATGCTGTTCTTTCTTATCGAAGGTTCACGGAAGCGGGCAAAGGCGGTCAGCTGAAATCCAGCCCCATCCTCTGCGCCACCGTGTGCATGTCCTTGTCGCCCCGGCCCGACAGGTTGACCAGGATGAGCTGGTCCTTCGGCAGCGTCGGCGCCAGCTTGGTCGCGTAGGCGATCGCGTGCGAGGACTCGAGCGCCGGGATGATCCCTTCGATGCGGCAGCAGTCGTGGAAGGCCGCCAGGGCTTCCTCGTCCGTGATCGTCACGTACTGCGCGCGCTGGATGTCCTTCAGCCAGGCGTGTTCCGGGCCCACGCCCGGATAGTCCAGGCCAGCCGACACCGAGTGCGTCTCGATGATCTGGCCGTTCTCGTCCTGCAGCAGGTAGGTGCGGTTCCCGTGCAGCACGCCGGGAATGCCCGCGTTGAGCGACGCCGCATGCTTGCCGGTCTCGATCCCCTCGCCCGCCGGCTCGACGCCGACCAGCTTCACGCCCGGCTCGTCGATATAGGGGTAGAAGATGCCCATGGCGTTCGAGCCGCCGCCCACGCAGGCGACCACGTAGTCGGGCTGGCGACCGGTCATGGCCGGCATCTGGACGCGGCATTCCTCGCCGATCACCGACTGGAAGTCGCGCACCATCATCGGATACGGGTGCGGGCCTGCCACGGTGCCGATGATGTAGAAGGTGTTTTCGATATTCGTGACCCAGTCGCGCATCGCTTCGTTGAGCGCGTCCTTCAGGGTCTTGGAGCCCGATTCCACCGGCACTACGGTCGCGCCCAGCAGCTTCATGCGGTAGACGTTCTGGGCCTGGCGCTTGACGTCCTCGCTGCCCATGTAGACCACGCATTCCATGCCGAAGCGGGCGCAGATGGTGGCCGTCGCCACGCCGTGCTGGCCGGCGCCGGTCTCGGCGATGATGCGCTTCTTGCCCATGCGCCGCGCCAGCAGGGCCTGGCCGATCACGTTGTTGATCTTGTGCGCGCCGGTGTGGTTGAGGTCTTCGCGCTTGAAGAAGATCTGGGCGCCGCCCGCCTGCTCCGACCAGCGCCGCGCGTGGTAGACGGGCGAGGGACGGCCGACGAAGTGGGCCAGCTCGTAGCGGAATTCTTCGAGGAATTCGGGATCTTGCGAGAAGCGCGCGTAGGCTTCGTTCAGCTCGGCCAGGGCGTGCGACAGGGTTTCGGCGACAAAACTGCCGCCGTAGGGGCCGAAGTGCCCGGTCTGGTCGGGCAACTGGTAATCAGGAGTCTGGAACAGCGGGTTGTTCCCGCTCGGACGATCTTTCATGATGGTTCTCTCTTGCTGGGATGGCGTCGGCGGCCCGCACGGCGCCAATGAAGTCGGCTATCCTGCGGGCATCCTTGATGCCCTTCTGCGCCTCGACGCCACTGCTGACGTCGACCGCGAAGGGACGAACACGTACCACCGCGTCAGTCGCGTTTTGTACGTTCAAGCCACCACTCAAAACGACCCGAGGCGCGAGCTCTTTTGGGACGAGAGACCAATCGAAAACCTTTCCTGCGCCGCCATAGGCATCGACCCAGGTATCCAGCAGGAGGCCGGAGAACCAGGGGCTGGCGGCGCGGTATGTGCGCTCATATTCTAGCAGTTCATCCGGGCTTGTGTCCGGCCTGACGCGGAAGGCCCGGACAAAAGGACGCGACACCGCGGCAGCCAGTTCGGCGCACTGCCCGGCCGTTTCGTCGCCATGGAACTGGATCAGCGCCAGCGGCGCCTTGTCGGCGACCGCCCTCACCTCGTCCACCGTCGGGTTCACGAACAGCGCCACCGCGCTCACATAGGGCGGCAGCACCGTGCACAGCGCGGCAGCCTGTTCAGGCGTGACGTAGCGCGGGCTCTTCGGATAGAACACGAAGCCCAGCGCATCCGCGCCGGCTTCCACGGCCGCGCGCAGGTCCTCCTGGCGCGTGATGCCGCAAATCTTGATACGGGTGCGTTGCATGATGATCCTTTGGACTGCTTACAGCCAGGGCAGCGGCGACGCCGGCTCCTGCGGCAGTCCCCACTTCGGATCGTAATCGATCCTGGCCAGATACAGGCCGTCCGGCATGAAAGTCGGCGCGGCGACGTCGCGCGAGCGGCTTTCCAGCACTTCCTTCATCCAGCCCGGCTCGTTGCGCCCCGTGCCCACATAGATGAGCGAACCGACGATGTTGCGCACCATGTGATGGAGAAAAGCGCTGGCGCGCACCGTGAACACGATCACGTCGCCATGGCGCTGGATGCTCACCTCGTGCATCTGCTTGACCGGAGAGTTGGCCTGGCAACCCGAGGCCCGGAAGGCCGAGAAATCGTGCTCGCCGATCAGGTACTGGCCCGCCTCGCGCATGCGTTCCACGTCGAGCGGACGGAAGGTCCACCCTGCCCGCCCGGCCAGCAGGCTCGACGGATTCGGATGGTTGTAGAGCACATAGTGATAAGTGCGCGAGCGCGCCGAGAAGCGGGCATGGAACTCGTTGCCCTCCGCGTCGGGCTGCACCTCGTGCGCCCAGCGCACCACGATCGAGTCGGGCAGGAAGGCGTTCACGCCGCGCACCCAGCTCTGCATGCCGCGGTCCAGCTCCGTGTCGAAGTGGACCACCTGCTCGATGCCGTGCACACCCGCGTCGGTGCGGCCGGCGCAGGTGGTGCTTAAAAACGTGCAGGCGAACTTCTCGAGCGCGATCTCGAGCTGGTCCTGGACGGTATTGCGCGCCGGCTGCTTCTGGTAGCCGTTCCAGGCGGTGCCTACGTACTGGACACCAAGTGCGATGCGCCTCACGCCAGCAGGGAGCGCATGGCGCTGGCCTTGCTCACCTGTTCGCTGCTGCCACCCTTGATGACTTCGTCGAGCAGTTCGCGTGCGCCTTCCTTGTCACCGATTTCCTGGTAGGCGATCGCGAGATCGAGCTTGGTTTCCATCTCCATGTGCTCGGGCGACATGGCGGCAGGCTCGAGGGCCTCGCCGACTTCCGGCAGGGCCGGCGCTGCGGGTTCGGCGCGGTCGAAGTCCGGCAGCTCGAGGTCGATGTCGGCCATGTCGAAGCTCGGTTCGACCGGCACGCCCGGGCTCGGGGTGGCCAGGTCAGCCGGTGCGGCGGCCGGGGTGTCGGGCAGCGCGAAGGGATCATCCGCGTCCGGCTCAGCCAGGTCGAAGGAGAACTCATCCTTCGGCTCGCTCGACGGCGCCGGCGGCGCGTCGAATTCGAAGGGTTCCACGGCCGGCTGGGGCACCGCGGCGGGCGCCGGCTCGGCCGGGCTGCCGAAGTCCATGGTGTCGAGGTCGAACAGCGGGTCCTCGACGCTGCTTGAGACCGCCGGGGCGCCGAGGATGGCCGGGACTTCGCCGTGGAAAGGCGTCGCCTCGGCCACGGCGGCCGGCTGGGCCGCGGGCGGCGGCATGCCGAAGTCCATGGAATCGAGGTCGAACAGCGGATCCTTGTCGAGTGCTTGCGCGTCGTTCGATGCCGGCGCTTCGGCGACGGCAGGCAGCGGCGGCAGGTCGAACTCGGCGGCCAGGCCGGCCATGTCGACCGGAGCGGCAGCGGCCGGCGCGTCGGCACGCAGCGCATCCTGCGGCGCCGTCTGCGGATCGCCGAAGCTCATGTCGAAGGCCAGGTCGAAGGGTTCTTCCTCGGCCGGGGCCGGGGCAGCGGTGACATCGGGTGGCGTGACCGGATCGAGGGCGAACTCCAGGTCCGGCACGGCGGTGTCGTCCTGCGCGCCGGCATCCGGACCGTTCATGGCGATCGGCTCGTTGTTCGTCACCGGCTCGAAGGTCAGGCCGCCGAGGTCGAAGTCGAGCGAATTGTCCTCGCTGCGCGCAGCAAGCGGCTCGCTCTCGAAGCCCGGCACGGCGGTTGCATCGGCCTCATCCTGCTTGTCCTCGTCGTCCATCGCGGCGTAGGCGGCGCCTGCGGCCGCACCCGCGCCGAGGACGGCTGCCGGGGCTGCGCCGCCGCGGAAGGCGTCTTCCAGCTGTGCCGACAGCAGCGACTGCTGGTCACGCTCCTGCGGGCTCTGGGCGGGGGCGACCGGCGCAGCGCCGGTGGCGCTGGCGTACAGCGGATTGGTGGGGTCGATGCTCTGGCCGAGCGCGGCCGCCTGGGCCCACTCGTCGCCCTGGCCGCGCGTCATGCCATACAGCTCGCTGGCCTGGGTTTCAAAAGCGCGCAGGTCCTTGCGCGCCGCGTAGATCTCGAGGAGCTTGAGGCGCACCGGATGGCGTTCCGGATGGGTACGCAGGGCTTCCTTGAGGATCTCTTCGGCCTGGGCGTCGCGGCCGTAGGCGATGTAGACGTCGGCTTCGGCGACCGGATCGACCTCGTTGGTGTCGAGCTGGGAAGCCGAAGGGGCGAAGCTGGAATTGAAGACGCTGTTGCTGGTGTCCACGCTCTGGCCGCCCGCTTCCGCGAACAGCGAGTGCGCGCCCTGGGTCGGCACGCCCAGCACCGAGGGCTCGGCATCCAGATCGCGGGCCTGTTGCGCTTTCTTGCGGCGCTGCGAGATGCCGAGGGCGGCCAGCAGCAGCACGAGGGCGCCGCCGGCGACGATGTTGATGTTGTCCATCAGGGTGTCGGCCAGGCTCTTCTCTTCCGGCGCGACAGGCTTCGGCGGGGTGCTCGGCTTGGCGGCCGGCTTCGCTGGCTGCGCTGCCGGGGTGGCGGCCTTGTCGACACCGGCGACGGCGCCCGCGGCCGCGGCATTCTCGGCCTCGCTGCCGGCGCGGCTCTTCACCGTCATCAGCTTTTCGAGGTCGTTGACGTTGCGCTCGAGTTCCTTGACGCGGGCCTGGGCCTGGTCCAGTTCCTTCTGGCGCGCGATCGCTTCTTCCGCGCTGGCGGTGGCCGGGGCCGCGCCGTTCGCGCCCGTGGTCGGCTGGGTGGCTTTCGACAGCTGCAGCTTGTCCTGCGCTTCATTGGCCGCGGTCGGGCGTTCCTCGACCTTGGCGGTGATTCTACCGGCCGCGCTCTGGCCCGCCTGCGGGGTGCGCTGCGGCGCCGCATTGGCGACCTGGCCGGCCAGCTTGTTGCGGTAGGCGTTGAAGTCGGCAGCATGGGCGACGACGATCGAACCGGCTTCGGCACTGTCGGTGCCGCGCAGGACGTCGGAATCGGGCACCTTGAGGATCTGGCCCGACTTCAGGCGGTTCATGTTCTGGCCGATGAAGGCGTCCGGGTTGGCGCGGTAGAGCGCCACCAGCATCATGTCGAGCGAGATGTCGGCCGGCTTCAGGCGGGTCGCGATCCTGCCCAGGGTGTCGCCCGGGCGCACGCGGTAGCTGGTGGGCGTGTCGACGGCCGGCCCTGCTGCGCGCGGGGCCGGTGCGGCCGCGGGCGCTTCGCGGCGCGGCTGCTCCTGCGGCGCTTGCGCGACCGGTGCGGCAGGCTGCGGGACGGCGGCGCGCGGCTGGGCTGCCGGACGCTGGGTCTCGGCCGCCACCTGGGCCGGCTGGGTGGCGCGCAGCTCGGCCGGGTCGAGCAGGAAGGTGTACTCGCGTACCAGGCGGCCGTTATTCCAGGACAGCTCGAGCAGCATGTCGACGAAAGGCTCGTTCAGCGGCTGGGTCGAGGTGACGCGGATGATCTGGCGGCCGGCGCGCTGCTCGACATTGAAACGCAGCGACAGCAGGGCCGGGTTGAATTCGATGTTCGCCGCACGGAAGGCTTCCGGCGAGGCGAGTTTGACAGCCAGGCTGGACGCATCCTCGCCCGCGGTCGTCGTCAGTTCGATCTCGGCGCGCAGCGGCTGGCCGAGTGCCGACAGCACCGTCAGTTTGCCGAGGCCGGCAGCCGAGGCGGCGGACGACAGGAGCACGGCGCTGGCGACGGCCGCGGTGACTGTTTTCAGCGCGGTTGCCATGAGCGGAGGACGGTGAGGAAAAGGCATAGTCGGTTGCGAAAGAAAGTTGGCCGGAGGAAAGACGATTTCCTGGGAGTCTCAACATATCATCATGCTCTGGAGCATGCAAGCTTCCCGCGCACACGGAGGGTGGCGCAGGGAGGGATGTGTGGCCAGAATGACCGATGCGGAGGGCGTTTGATGGCGTTTGATCACCAGCGCTTGCCAATATTACAGTGGTTGTAGCAATGCTGCCAACAGGGGTTTTGTAGGGTGGGCGAGTTTCTCGCCCACGCGGTCGAACCACGTGTGATGGGACGCACTGTGGCTCGAATACCTTCGTTGACCGCGTGGGCGGGAGGACCGCGGGGCCGCCCAGGCCCACCCAACAAGGTCAACAGCGGTCAGCCTACTTGTCCAGCACGATACGCAGCATGCGGCGCAGCGGCTCGGCGGCGCCCCACAGCAGCTGGTCGCCGACGGTGAAGGCCGACAGGTAGTCGTCGCCCATGGCCAGCTTGCGCAGGCGGCCGACCGGAATGCCCAGGCCGCCGGTCACGGCTGCCGGCGACAGGTCGCGCATCGAGGCTTCGCGGGTGTTCGGCACCACCTTCACCCACTGGTTGTGCGAGGCGATGATGTCGGAGATCTCGTCGAGCGGCACGTCCTTGGTGAGCTTGATGGTCAGCGCCTGCGAATGGCAGCGCATCGCGCCGATGCGCACGCACAAACCGTCGACCGGGATCGCCTTCGTACCAAAGCCTTCGCCACGGCCGAGGATCTTGTTGGTCTCGGCGCCGGCCTTCCACTCTTCCTTCGACTGGCCATTGCCCAGGTCCTTGTCGATCCAGGGAATCAGGTTGCCGGCCAGCGGCACGCCGAACTGCCTGGTTTCTTCAGCGGACAGGCCATGCTGGGTCGCCAGCACGGTGCGGTCGATCTCGAGGATGGCCGAGGCCGGGTCGTCCAGCAGCGGCTTGACGGCGCCGTTGATGGTGCCGAACTGGGTCAGCAGTTCGCGCATGTGCTGGGCGCCGCCGCCCGATGCGGCCTGGTAGGTCATGGAGGTCATCCACTCGACCAGGTCGTTCTTGAACAGGCCGCCCAGGCCCATCAGCATGCACGAGACGGTGCAGTTACCGCCGACGAAGTTCTTCACGCCGCGCGACATGGCGTTCTTGATCACGTCCTTGTTGACCGGATCGAGCACGATGACGGCGTCGTCGTTCATGCGCAGGGTCGAGGCCGCGTCGATCCAGTAGCCGTTCCAGCCGCTGGCGCGCAGTTTCGGGAACACTTCGCTGGTGTAGTCGCCGCCCTGGCAGGAGATGATGATCTCGCACTTCGAGAGTTCCGCGATGTCGGTCGCGCTCTTCAGGGTGGTTTCGTTCTTCGCCATCTTCGGCGCGGCGCCGCCCGGATTCGAGGTAGTGAAGAACACCGGCTCGATGTGGTCGAAATCGCCCTCTTCCTGCATGCGCTGCATCAGGACCGAGCCCACCATACCGCGCCAGCCAACCAGGCCTACTAATTTCATTATCTTCCCTCAGGTATAAAAAGTATAAGTCTCGTATTAACGCATCAGCCCAGCGCTGCGACGACAGCGTCGCCCATTTCTTTTGTGCCGACACGGCTCGTGCCCGGCTCGTGGATGTCCGGGGTGCGCAGTCCCTGCGCCAGCACGCGCTTGACCGCGTTCTCGATGCGGTCCGCCTGCTCCGTACGGCCGAAGGTAAAGCGCAGCATCATTGCGGCGGACAGGATGGTCGCCAGCGGATTGGCCACGCCCTTGCCGGCGATGTCCGGCGCCGAACCGTGCGACGGCTCGTACAGGCCCTTGCTGTTCGCGTCGAGCGAGGCGGACGGCAGCATGCCGATCGAACCCGTCAGCATCGCCGCGGCATCCGACAGGATATCGCCGAACATATTACCAGTTACGAGGACATCGAACTTTTTCGGGGCCCGGACCAGCTGCATGGCCGCGTTATCGACGTACATGTGCTCGAGCTCGACGTCCTGGTACTCCTTGTGCACATCGGTGACGACGTCGCGCCAGAACTGGAAGGTTTCCAGCACATTGGCCTTGTCGACGCTGGTCACGCGCCGGTCGCGCTTGCGCGCAGCCTGGAAGGCCACGTGGGCGATGCGGCGGATCTCGCCTTCGGCATAGCGCATGGTGTCGAAGCCTTCGCGCTGGCCCGCGAACGGCCCGTCCGGGCATTCGCGCACGCCGCGCGGCTTGCCGAAATAGATGTCGCCGGTGAGTTCGCGGATGATCAGGATGTCCAGGCCCGAGACGACCTCGGGTTTGAGCGTGGATGCGCCCGCAAGTTCCGGATACAGGATGGCCGGACGCAGGTTGGCGAACAGGCCGAGCTCCTTGCGCAAGCCGAGGATGGCCTGCTCGGGACGCAGGGCGCGCTCGAGGCTGTCGTACTGGTAGTCGCCGACGGCGCCGAACAGCACGGCGTCCGCATCCTTGGCCAGCTTCAGGGTCCCTTCCGGCAGCGGGTGGCCGTGGGCGGCGTAGCCGGCGCCGCCGACTTGCGCGGTTTCGAGTTCGAAGGATTCGCCCAGCGCGTTCAGGACCTTGACCGCTTCGTCGATGATCTCCGGGCCGATGCCGTCACCCGGCAAGACTGCAATCTTCATGCGTTCTCTTTCTTAGATGGTGTTGGCGAGCCAGGGCTGGGCGGCCAGGTGGCGTTGTTCGAAGGCGCGGATCTCGTCGGCGTGGCGCAGGGTCAGGCCGATGTCGTCCAGGCCGTTCAGCAGGCAGTACTTGCGGAACTCGTCGATGGCGAAGCCGTACGACAGGCTGCCGTCGCTCGTGCCGATGCGCTGCTGCGCCAGGTCGACCACCAGCTTGAAGCCGGGGTTCGCTTCGACCGCCCTGAACAGGCCCTCGACATCCTCTTCGCCCAGCACGATCGGCAGCAGGCCGCTCTTGTAGCAGTTGTTGAAGAAGATGTCGGCGAAGCTGGGCGCGACGATGGCGCGGAAGCCATACTGCTGCAGCGCCCATGGGGCGTGCTCGCGCGAGGAGCCGCAGCCGAAGTTCTTGCGTGCCAGCAGGATCGAAGCGCCGGCATAGCGCGGCTGGTTCAGCACGAAGTCCGGGTTCACCGGACGGGTGCTGCAGTCCTGGCCCGGCTCGCCGTGGTCCAGGTAGCGCCACTCGTCGAATAGATTCGGGCCGAAGCCGGTGCGGCGGATCGATTTCAGGAACTGCTTCGGAATGATGGCGTCGGTGTCGACATTGGCGCGGTCGAGCGGCGCCACCAGGCCTTCGTGTACGGTGAATTTATCCATTGAATCGTTCCGCCTTTTCTTCTTGATTGATTACCTGCCGCCGGCGCCGGTGATGACCTGGCCGGCCTTCTGCACGTCGCGGCCGATGCCCGAGATGGTGTTGCAGCCGCTCAGCACGATGGCGGCGATGGCGATGACAAATGCTTTCTTCATGATGTTCCTGTGTTTCGGTGTTGCGGGATGCTGTAAACGTTTCAAAGCGCGCGCACGTCGACAAAGCGGCCGGCGATGCCCGCGGCGGCCGCCATCGCGGGTGACACCAGGTGGGTGCGGCCGCCCTGCCCCTGGCGTCCCTCGAAGTTGCGGTTCGAGGTCGAGGCGCAGCGCTCGCCCGGTTCGAGGCGGTCGGCGTTCATGGCCAGGCACATCGAGCAGCCCGGTTCGCGCCATTCGAAGCCGGCGTCCTTGAAGATGCGGTCCAGGCCTTCGCGCTCGGCCTGTTCCTTCACCAGGCCGGAACCCGGCACCACCATCGCCAGCTTGACGTTCGGCGCGCGCTGGCGGCCGCGCACGACTTCCGCGGCGGCGCGCAGGTCCTCGATGCGCGAATTGGTGCAGGAGCCGATGAAGACCTTGTCGATCTGGATCTGCTCGATCGGGGTGTTGGGGGCAAGGTCCATATAGGCAAGCGCCTTTTCGATGGCGCCGCGGCGCACGCTATCGCTTTCCTCCTTCGGGTCCGGCACGCGGCCGTCCACCGAGGTCACCATCTCGGGCGAGGTGCCCCAGGTGACTTGCGGGCGGATCTCCGATGCGTCGAGCTTGACGACGGTATCGAATGTCGCGCCTTCGTCGGAGTGCAGGGTGCGCCAGTAGGCGACCGCCTGCTCCCACTGCCCGCCCTTGGGCGAGAAGGGACGGCCCTTCACGTAGTCGATGGTGGTGTCGTCCACCGCGACCATGCCGGCGCGCGCGCCCGCCTCGATCGCCATATTACAGACCGTCATGCGGCCTTCCATCGACAGCGCGCGGATGGTGGAGCCGCCGAATTCGATGGCGTAGCCGGTGCCGCCCGCGGTACCGATCTTGCCGATCACGGCCAAGACGATGTCCTTGGCGGTCACGCCGGGCGGCAGTTCGCCCTCGACCTGCACCAGCATCGACTTCGATTTCTTGGCCAGCAGGGTTTGCGTGGCCAGCACGTGCTCGACTTCCGAGGTGCCGATGCCGTGCGCCAGGCAGCCGAAGGCGCCGTGGGTGGACGTATGCGAGTCGCCGCAGACCACCGTCATGCCCGGCAGGGTCGCGCCCTGCTCCGGCCCGATCACGTGGACAATGCCCTGGCGCTTGTCGTTCATGTCGAAATAGGTCAGCCCGAAGCCTTTCGCATTGGCGTCCAGCGTTTCCACCTGCAGGCGCGAGGTTGGGTCGGCGATGCCGTGGGCGCGGTCGGTGGTCGGCACGTTGTGGTCGGCCACGGCCAGGTTCGCCGACGTCCGCCATAGGCCGCGGCCGGCCTCGCGCAGCCCTTCGAAGGCTTGCGGGCTGGTGACTTCGTGCACCAGGTGGCGGTCGATGTAGAGGACGGTGGTGCCGTCAAGGTCGGCACGCACGACATGCGAATCCCAGAGTTTGTCGTAGAGCGTTTTTTGCATGGTCTATCCAGTGAACGCGCCTTGCCATATGCAAGGTCGGTTTTTGATTATGCCATAATTGTGCAGTGCCGCACCAAGGGGGTGCGGCGCATTTTTCTGCCAACGATGGCAAATCCATGCAAATTTTATTTGCATAGACAACTTTCAATGCAAATAAAAAAAGCCTGAGCTGGAAAGCTCAGGCTTTTGTATGCGTTTTTATGACATAGCGGCGCGGCATTCGCATGCCGCATCGCGTCAAGCCATATCAGGCAGCGAGTCGCACGTTGCTGCGGCAGCCGTCCATCAGGAAGGACAGGCCGACCACCAGCACCAGTTCGCCCTCGGCGGAACGCGCGGTACCGGTGATGCCCTCGACGGACAGGGCCGTCATCGGCTTGATCACCAGGTCGGCCGTGCCATCGACCGCCGCCACCGCCAGGATGTAGGGCTGCGGCGCGTTGATGACGATGCCGACGCGTTCGGAGCAGGCTTCGTAGCCCAGCGCCAGCGCCAGCGAACGCACCGGCAGCGGGCGTCCCTGGTCCTTCAGCACCGGGGCGCCGCCCACGCAGGAGAACTCTTCCGGCAGCTCGACCACGCGCTCGACGACGGCCATCGGCAGCGCCAGCGACGCATTCGAGGTCGACACCAGCATGGTCGGCACGATCGACAGTTCGATCGGCAGGCGGATCGCGAACTTGGTACCGTGGCCCAGCGAGGAATCGATGCGGATCGCACCGCGGTTCTTTTCCACCGCCGTCTTGACCACGTCCATGCCCACGCCGCGGCCCGAGACCGAGGAAGCCACTTCCTTGGTCGAGAAGCCCGGCAGGAACACCAGCTGGTAGGCGTCGTCGTCGTTCGGGGCGCCGTTCTCGCCGATCAGGCCCTTGTCGATCGCCTTGCGGCGTAGCTTGACCGGGTCCATGCCCTTGCCGTCGTCCTGCAGCACGATCATGACGCTGTTCGCTTCCTGCCATGCTTTGAGCAGGATGAAGGCCTTGGCCGGCTTGCCGGCGGCGACGCGCTCTTCCGGCGACTCGACGCCGTGGTCGAGGGCGTTACGCAGCATGTGCACCAGCGGGTCGTAGAGGCTGTCCACCACGACGCGGTCGACCTCGGTCTCGGCGCCTTCGATGGTCAGCTCGACGTCCTTGCCGAGGTCCTTGGCCAGCTCGCGCACCAGGCGCGGGAACTTCTGGAACAGGCGGCCCACCGGCTGCATGCGGGTCGCCA
>JBFLVV010000099.1:0-15253 GCA_040758275.1 Pseudomonadota bacterium | reverse complement strand
GCCCTGCTCGGCAGCGCCTCATATCCGATTCTTGTCCATCGGCTCGCAGTTTCGCTCCACGCTTCCTCCCCACGCTCGGTCGCCCTCACGCAGTTGCGCTTCACTTCGCTCGCTGTGGTCAGCTTACAGCGGGACTTTCACCCACAAGAGTGCGCCCATGCTGGGCGCACAACAAAAAGGGCCGCGTTCTCACGCGGCCCTTCGTATTCTGGCTCCCCGACCTGGACTCGAACCAGGGACCTGCGGATTAACAGTCCGTCGCTCTACCGACTGAGCTATCAGGGAAAGGAGGCCGCATTATAGCGGCACATTCCGGATTTGACCAGTGCTACGCATAATCAGCCGCCCGCCAGCGCCATCGATGTCGCTTTGCTATAGTTCGCACCTCCTCCAATCACCTGTAGATCCCATGACGACCGCACGCACTCTCGGCACGCCCCTCTCCCCTTCCGCCACCAAGGTCATGCTGCTCGGCTCGGGCGAGCTGGGCAAGGAAGTGATCATCGCCCTGCAGCGCCTGGGCGTCGAGACCATCGCGGTCGACCGCTATCCGAACGCCCCGGGCCACCAGGTCGCGCACCGCGCCCACGTGATCGACATGACCAATGGCGAGGCGCTGTCGGCCCTGATCGCGCTCGAGAAGCCCGACCTGGTGGTGCCCGAGATCGAGGCCATCGCCACCGAGACCCTGGTCGCGCTGGAGGAAGCCGGCCGCATCACCTGCATCCCGACCGCGCGCGCCGCACTGCTCACCATGAACCGCGAAGGCATCCGCCGCCTGGCCGCCGAGGAACTCGGCCTGGCGACCTCGCCCTACCGCTTCGCCAGCAGCCTGGAAGAACTGGAACAAGCCTGCGCGGAAGTCGGCTTCCCTTGCGTGGTCAAGCCGGTGATGTCCTCGTCCGGCAAGGGCCAGTCGAAGCTCGATGCGGCGAGCGACGTGGCGCAGGCCTGGGAATACGCCGCCAGCGGCAGCCGGGTCGACGCAGGGCGCGTGATCGCGGAAGGCTTTATCGACTTCGACTACGAGATCACGCTGCTGACGGTACGTTCTCTCGACGCAAACGGCGAGATCGAGACCAGCTTCTGCGATCCGATCGGCCACAAGCAGGTGCAGGGCGACTACGTCGAATCCTGGCAGCCGCACCCGATGAGCGCGGCCGCCCTGGCAAGCGCCCGCGACATCGCCGGCAAGGTGACGGCCAACCTGGGCGGCTGCGGCGTGTTCGGCGTCGAGCTCTTCGTGAAGGGCGACATGGTGTGGTTCTCGGAAGTGAGCCCGCGCCCGCACGACACCGGCATGGTGACGATGGCGAGCCAGGTGCAGAGCGAGTTCGAGCTGCACGCCAAGGCCATCCTCGGTCTGCCGGTCGACGTCTCGCTGCGCGCCCCCGGCGCGTCCGCGGTGATCTATGGCCAGCATGAGGCTGCCGGCATCGCCTTCGAAGGTGTGGCCGATGCGCTGCGCGTGCCGGGCGCCGAGCTGCGCCTGTTCGGCAAGCCGGAATCCTTCGCGCGCCGCCGCATGGGCGTGGCGCTGGCGACGGCACCTGATGCCGACACTGCGCGCCAGCGTGCGCTGGAAGCGGCATCGCGCGTAAAACCGGTCATCCGCTAAGGCACACAGGGGCGGCCGCGCCGCCCCGCCGGGTTGACACGAAGCCGATACGAATTGATAATCGTTCTCATTATCATTCGCGTTAATAAAAAGAAAACATGTCAACCTCCCTCGTCATGCGACGCAGCCTGCTGGGCCTGCTCGTGCTGTCCACCCTTCCTCCCCTCGCCAACGCCCAGGATTCCGCCGACACTGCGCAGGTCGTCGTGACCGCGACCGGCTACCGCACCACCGGCACCAAGTCGGACCTGAAGCCGCTCGAGTCGCCGATGAGCTACGAGATCTACGACAACGAGCTGCTCAGCAGCCGCCAGGCCGACAGCGTCAACGAGGCGCTGCGCTACGTGCCCGGCGTGACGCCGGAGAGCCGCCCGACGGTGACGATCTTCGACCAGTACACGATCCGCGGCTTCGAGAGCTACCGCAACTATTACGACGGCCTGCCCCTGCAGTACGACACCCTGTGGAACCTGGTGCCCCAAGTGGACGCCTTCGCCACCGAGAGCGTCGAGATCCTGAAGGGTCCGACCTCGGTGCTCTACGGCTCCGCGCCGCCGGGCGGCATGGTCAACCAGACCGCCAAGCAGCCGCGCTCGAAACAGGAAACCAATCTGCGCGCGCGCATCGGCACCAATGCCCTGCGCGAACTGGCCGTCGACAGCACCGGCCCGCTGTCGCGCGACGTCGACTACCGCGTGGTCGCCCTCGCGCGCGAACGCGACGGCCAGCAGGTGACGACCGAGGAAGAGCGCCGCCTGATCAATCCCTCGCTCACCTGGCGCATCAGCCCGTCCACGCGCCTGAACCTGAACGTCTACTACCAGAACGATCCGTCCCTGATTCCGTCGACGCCACTGCCGGCGCTCGGTACCCTGCAGCGCGCGCCCTACGGCTACCTATCGTCCGACACCTTTGCCGGCGATGCCAACTGGTCCGGCATGGAGCGCGAAGTGACGATGGCGGGCTGGAAGTTCGAACATGCCTTCAACGACAGCGTGAGCTTTCTGCAGAACTTCCGCTACACGAAGGCCGACGGCTTCCAAAAGAACACCTACAACCGCGGCCTGCTGCCGGATAACCGCACCCTCACCCGCGCCGCCTATTTCACGGACGAGAAAATGAACGGCTGGGTGGTCGACAACCAGCTGTCCTGGCGCGTCAACACGGGCGCTTTTGCGCACCGCATCCTGGCGGGCGTCGACTACCAGAAGCTGCGCACCCGCGTCGGCTACGGCGACACGCTCGGCACGGATACGCCGTCGATCGACCTGGGCGCGCCGAACCACTATCTGTTCGACGTCTCCCGCCTGCCCTTCGACTTCTACACCGAACGCCACGCAATCCGCCAGTCGCAGCTGGGCTTCTACCTGCAGGACGAAGTCCGTGTCGGTGCGCTGACCCTGATCGGCGGCCTGCGCCGCGACCGCTACCGCAGCCTGGACGACAACGCCTCGAGCTATGACGGCTTCCCGTCGACCAGCTCCACCGCCATCGCCCAGCGCAAGACCAGCGGCCGCATCGCCGCGATCTACCAGATCGGCAACGGCTTCGCGCCCTACATCAACTACTCGACCTCCTTCGAGCCTGCCTCGGGCGTCGACTCCGCTACCGGCGAAGCCTTCAAGCCGACCACGGCGAAGCAGATCGAAGGCGGCATCAAGTACAAGTCGCCCGACAGCCGCACCCAGCTGACCGCGGCGGTCTTCGACATCCGCAAGCAGAACGTGATCGTCAACACGCCGAACTTCGCCGAGTACACGCAGAACGGCGAAGTGCGTTCGCGCGGCGCGGAACTGTCGTGGAACCAGGCGCTCACCGACCAAATCGACTTCACGCTCGGCCTGACGAAGCTCGATATGGAGGTGACCAGGAACGAGCTCGATACATCCCTGATCGGCAAGACGCCGGTCTGGGTCGCCGACAAGCAGGCCTCGCTGTGGCTGAACTACGCGCCGATCGACGCGCTGAGCCTGAGCGCCGGCGTGCGCTACGTGGGCGAGAGCCAGATGGACGCGGCCAACAGCGCCATCGTGCCTTCGTACACCGTTTACGACGCGGCCGCCATGTACCGCCTGAACAAGACCTGGCGCGTGGGCCTCACCGCCAGCAACCTGGGCGACAAGCGCTACGTCGGCGCCTGCCACAGCGCGCAGAACTGCTGGATGGGCGCCGAGCGCAGCGTCGAGCTGACCGTGCACGCCTCGTTCTGATCGGAGTCCCGCCATGAGCTTTCGCGCCTGGTACCTCGTCCACAAGTGGACCAGCCTGGTCTCCACGCTGTTCCTCTTGATGCTGTGCGTGACCGGCCTGCCCCTGATCTTCTCGCACGAGATCGCGCACCTCACGGGCGCCAGCGTCGAGCCGCCGAAGCTGGCCGCGGAGCCGGCCGCGCCCGTAAGCATCGACGCCATCGTGCTGGATGCGCAGAAGCGCCGCCCGCAGGACGTGCCGCAGTTCCTGGTGGCCGAGGCCGACGAGCCGGAGCTGGTCTACGTGCGCATGGCCGAGAAGGTGGATTCGGAGGGCCTCACCGCCTTCTACACCTATGACACACGCACCGGGAATTTTCTTAGCGAGTACCCGCTGGGCCAGGGCTTCATGGACCTGATGCTGCGCCTGCATACCGACATGTACCTGGGCCTGGGCGGCACCCTCTTCCTCGGCTTCACCGGCCTGCTGCTGGGCGCTTCGATCGTGTCGGGCATCTACGTCTACGGCCCCTACATGAAGAAGCTGCGCTTCGGGACCGTGCGGCGCGACCGCGCGGTGCGCCTGAAATGGCTGGACCAGCACAACCTGCTGGGCATGGTGACGCTGGTGTGGCTGCTGGTAGTGGGCATCACGGGCACCATCAACGCCCTGAATAGACCGATCTTCGCGGCCTGGCAGGCGACCGAACTGGCGGCACTGGCGGCGCCCTATCGGGACGTGCCGCCGGTGACCGGCTTCGTGTCGGCCGACGCTGCAGTCAAGGCGGCACGGCAGGCGCATCCGGACAAGTCGCTCAGCTTCATGGCATATCCGGGAAATGGTTTCGCGACGCCGCAGCACTTCGTGGCTTTCATGAACGGCAATACGCCACTGACCTCCAAGCTCTTGTCGATCGCGGTGATCGATGCGCGCACGGCGCAGGTGGTGGCGAGCGGTGAGATGCCCTGGTATGTGTCGACGCTGATGCTGTCGCAGCCGCTGCACTTCGGGGACTATGGCGGGATGGCGCTCAAGCTGTTGTGGGCGCTGCTGGATGTGCTCAGCATCGTGGTGCTGTGGAGCGGGCTGGTGCTGTGGTGGAAGCGGCGTAGCGTGACGGCGGAGCAGAAGCTGGCGTCGTTGCAGGGCAATCCCGTACCGGCCGCGGCATCGGTAACGGAATAGTCGCCGCCAACGTCTTACGCGCCACTGGCGCCTACGACTCCCGGCGTAGGCCGGGACGACGGTTCAGGGCAGGTGGTGATTCGAACGCCGGCACCATAACGAAAAAGGCCGCATCTCACGATGCGGCCTTCTGTATTCTGGCTCCCCGACCTGGACTCGAACCAGGGACCTGCGGATTAACAGTCCGTCGCTCTACCGACTGAGCTATCAGGGATTAGAGGCCGTATTATAGCAGCGCTTTTCGATTTCGCGAATACCTGAGCTAGCGAAAGGCAACATTTCTTACTTCGGCACACGCGCGATGAGCTTCTTCAGCTCATCCAGCACCAGCTGCGGCTCGGTCATCTGCGGAAAGTGCGCACTCCCCTTCGCGATCACCCGCTGGCCCAGCGGCGACAGCCTGGCCAGCCCTTCCTGGTTGCGCGACCGCTCCTCGACCGACGCAGTCGACACCATCCAGCGCGGCAGCCGCTTGCCTCCCGACAGCACGGTCACGGGAACCGGCGGGAAAGCCGGCGCCTCCGCGATCTCGGCCACGGTCTCCTCCTCGTTGCTGATCTCGTCATTCGGATCCGGCGGAGACACGCGGTCCAGCAGGCCCGCCACCGCGCGCTGCATGGCCGAGCGGTACTGCTTCAGATTGATCACGTCGTCGGGCGCCGTCGCCTCGAGGAAGAGCACGCCGCAGGTATCTTCCGGATACACGCGCGCAAACAGATTCGCATGCAGGCCGCCAAACGAGTGCGCGACCAGCAGGAATGGCGGCTTCGCGCCGATCTCGCGCAGCAGTCCACGCAGCTGCATCACGACCGTGGTGCCCAGCTGGGCCTCCTTGGGACGCGGACTCGCGCCGACGCCGGGCCGGTCGTAGCTCACCACCATGCCGAGCGACTCGATCTCGGGATACAGCTTGTGCCAGCCTTCCAGCGGCCCGCCTGCGCCATTGATCATGACAATGGTCGGGCTGCCCTGCCCGGAGAGCGAGAAGCGCAACACCTGGCCGCCGACGGCGATGCTTTTGCTCTTTGGTAAATGCTTCACTATGCAGTCCTGATGAGATGATGTTGCCAGCCTACTAGCTGTGCACGCCAACAGGCAAGCTCAAGATGTCGCCGAAGTAAAAACAAAAAGGCCACATCTTGCGATGTGGCCTTCTGGAATTCTGGCTCCCCGACCTGGACTCGAACCAGGGACCTGCGGATTAACAGTCCGTCGCTCTACCGACTGAGCTATCAGGGAATTGATGACAGCATTATATGTTTGCAGTGACATGCTGTCAAATTCGAAGCATGCCGTGCAGCCATCTTTGCTGCTCCTCGGAATCAAGTTGCCTCAGTTCCGAAGAGCCAAGATTTTAAAGAACTTTCGCGACGGCGTCAACGACGCGATCCAGATTGGTCGAGTTCAGCGCGGCAACGCAGATGCGGCCGGTGTCCACGGCGTAGATCGACTGTTCGCGCAGCTTGCCGACCTGCTCCTTCGTCAGGCCCGAGTACGAGAACATGCCCACCTGCTCGCGCACGAACTCGAAAACGTGGCCCGGGGCCTTCTCTTTCAGCTTCTCGACCATCAGGTTGCGCATTTCCTTGATGCGCACGCGCATGCCGGCCAGCTCTTCTTCCCACAGCTGGCGCAGTTCAGGCGTCGACAGCACCATCGCGACCACCTTGGCGGTATGGGTCGGCGGATTCGAGTAGTTGGTGCGGATGACGCGCTTCAGCTGCGACAGCACGCGCGCCGCTTCTTCGCTGCTCGTCGCGACGATCGACAGCGCACCCGCGCGCTCGCCGTACAGCGAGAACGATTTCGAGAACGAGTTCGACACCAGCAGCGGAATGCCCTTCTCGGCGAAGCGGCGCACCACGGCGCCGTCTTCCGCGATGCCCGCGCCGAAGCCCTGGTAGGCCATGTCGAGGAAGGGCACCAGGCCGCCTGCGACGACGGCATCGATCACCTGGGTCCACTGGTCCTGGCTCAGGTCGGCGCCGGTCGGGTTGTGGCAGCAGGCGTGCAGCACCACGATGGCGCCTTGCGGCATCGACGTCAAGGCGGCCAGCATGCCCTCGAAGTTCACGCCGTGGGTGGCCGCGTCGTAATAGGTGTAGTTGTTGACTACAAAGCCGGCGCCTTCGAACAGGGCGCGGTGGTTTTCCCAGCTCGGGTCGCTGATGTAAACCTCGGAATTCGGCGAGAAACGCTTCAGGAAATCGGCGCCCAGCTTGAGCGCGCCGGTGCCGCCCAGGGCCTGCACGGTAATCGCACGCTTCTCTTGAATTACGGCGCTGTCGGCCCCAAATACCAGCTCTTGCACGGCTTTGTCGTAGCTTGCTAAGCCTTCGATCGGCAGGTAGGTACGCGGAGCCGGCTGCTCCATCAGCTTCGCTTCCGCTTTCTGCACGCACTGCAGCAGAGGCACCTTGCCATTATCGTCGTAGTAGACACCGACGCCCAGGTTGATCTTGGCCGGGTTGGTGTCGGCGTTGAATGCTTCGGTAATGCCCAGGATCGGGTCGCGGGGCGCCATGTCGATGGCGCCGAAGAGGCTGGCGGAGGCTGTGGAAGTCATCGTGATAAACTGAATTTGTCGGTGGGTTCGCAGCGGTTGTATAGACATAGACGGCAGTGCTGCACTGCGTCAAGTGGACTCCCATTCTAGCAAAGGTCTGAAAGTATGGCTGATTTATCCATCGCAAATGCTCCCGAGCCGACCGTGATCACTTACCCCGGGTCGCCCTTCAAGCTGCACCAGCCCTTCCCGCCCGCCGGCGACCAGCCGACCGCGATCGAAGGCCTCATCGAGGGCATCAACGACGGCCTGATGTACCAGACCCTGCTGGGTGTGACGGGCTCGGGCAAGACGTACACGATGGCGAACGTGATCGCGAAAGCGGGCCGTCCGGCCATCGTCTTCGCGCCGAATAAAACGCTGGCGGCCCAGCTGTATGCGGAGTTCCGCGAATTCTTCCCGCAGAACGCGGTCGAGTATTTCGTCTCCTACTACGACTACTACCAGCCGGAAGCCTATGTGCCGCAGCGCGACCTGTTCATCGAAAAGGACTCGTCGATCAACGAGCACATCGAGCAGATGCGCCTGTCGTGCACGAAATCGCTGATGGAGCGGCGCGACGTGGTCATCGTGGCCACCGTGTCGGCGATCTACGGTATCGGTAATCCGAACGAATACCACAAGATGATCCTGACCCTGCGCCACAAGGACAAAGTGGCGCAGCGCGACATCATCGCGCGCCTGATCCAGATGCAATACACGCGCAACGAAATGGACTTCGCGCGCGGTTCCTTCCGCGTGCGCGGCGATACCATCGACATCTTCCCGGCGGAGCACGCGGAACTCGCGATCCGCGTCGAGATGTTCGACGACGAGATCGAATCGCTGCAGTTGTTCGACCCGCTGACGGGCCGCGTGCGCCAGAAGATCCCGCGCTTCACGGTGTATCCGGGCTCGCACTACGTGACGGCGCGCAGCACCGTGCTGAAGGCCGTCGAATCGATCAAGGCCGAACTGCGCGACCGTCTCGAGGAATTCCGCCAGCAGAACAAGCTGATCGAGGAACAACGCCTCGAACAGCGCACCCGTTTCGACCTCGAGATGCTGGCCGAGATCGGCTTCACGAAGGGCATTGAGAACTACTCGCGTCATCTGTCCGGCTCGATGCCGGGCGAGCCGCCGCCGACGCTGATCGACTACCTCCCGAAGGACGCGTTGATGTTCATGGACGAGTCGCACGTGATGATCGGCCAGCTCAACGCCATGTACAACGGCGACCGTTCGCGCAAGGTCAACCTGGTCGACTACGGCTTCCGCCTGCCGTCGGCGCTGGACAACCGGCCGCTGAAGTTCCAGGAGTTCGAGAGCAAGATGCGCCAGACCATCTTCGTCTCCGCGACGCCCGCCGAGTACGAGAAGGAAAAGGCCGACAACGTGGTCGAGCAGGTGGTGCGCCCCACCGGCCTGGTCGACCCGCGCGTCATCGTCAAGCCGGCGCGTTCGCAGGTCGAAGACCTGATGAGCGAGATCACCGACCGCATCGCCAAGGACGAGCGCGTGCTGGTGACGACGCTGACCAAGCGCATGGCCGAGCAGCTCACCGAATATCTGAGCGACCACGGCATCAAGGTGCGCTACCTGCACAGCGATATCGAGACCGTCGAGCGCGTCGAGATCCTGCGCGACCTGCGCTTGGGTACCTTCGATGTGGTGGTCGGCATCAACCTGCTGCGCGAGGGCCTGGACTTGCCGGAGGTGTCGCTGGTGGCGGTGCTGGACGCGGACAAGGAAGGTTTCCTGCGTTCCGAACGTTCGCTGATCCAGACCATCGGCCGTGCGGCGCGTAACCTGAACGGTGTCGCGATCCTCTACGCCGACCAGATGACCGATTCGATGAAGCGCGCGATCGACGAAACCGAGCGCCGCCGCGCCAAGCAGATCGCCTTTAACGAAGCGCACGGCATCACGCCGAAGGGTGTGAACAAGAAGATCAAGGACATGATCGACGGCGTCTACAGCAACGCCGCGCAGAAGGCCATGGTCGAGGGCGTGCAGGAAGACGCGGCGACGGCCAAGGTCGAGTCGATGAGCGAGAAGCAGATCAGCAAGGAGATCAAGCGCCTCGAGAAGCTCATGGTCGACCACGCCAAGAACCTCGAGTTCGAGAAGGCGGCGCAGGTACGCGACCAGCTGCATGTGCTCAAGCAGCAGGCCTTCGGCGCGCCGGGGGCGGACAACGTGGTGTCCATCCTGGGCAAATAAGCCCTGGTTTTCGTAGGGTGGGCGGTCCTCCGCCCACGCGTTCAACCAACGCATGAACGGACGATCCGTCTGCTCACCCGTGAGTTGAACGCGCGGCCGGCAGAGCCGGCCACCCTACGCCCTGGTTGCAACGGGCGTCGCCGCTTCCTTCAATTCCGGATAGGCCTTCTCGATGGCCTCCACGATCGCCGCAGCCTGCCTTGCATAGCCGTCGTAACGATCGAACATGCTCGAATGCGCGATCATCGACTTCACGAGACGATTGCCCTTCGGCGAAGTGAACAGCTTGAAATGCTCTGCCAGGCTGTCACCTTCCAGCATCTGGTCCTGGTAAGCACGCAACTTCTCCTGCCGGCTCGCCCACCCGCCCTCCGAAGAACGGATCATCGGCAGCGCCATCTGGTACAGCTCGAAGATGTTATCGAGCAGTGCCTGGTCTTCAATGTAGGCCATTTTTCCGCTGGAGCGGAAGCCTTCGTAACGGCTGGTGAAAGGCCTGAAGTAGTGGTTGGCGTCCGACGCCTGCACCACCTTCCCGAACTCCTTCTCGTCCGGCATCTGCTTGGGATCCAACGCGGCCAGATAAGTGAAATTCGCATTGAAGCCGCGGTAGGATCCCTTGAGCTCCTCGATCGAAGCGATGTCGTTCTTCAGGTCCGTACGCAAACCGACCAGGAATGCTTTCGCCTCCTGCTGCTGGTGATGGTGCTCGCTCAGGCCGTGCAGCCAGATGCTGAGCGTGACGGCGAAGACGATGGTAAAAAACTCGATCGCGATCTCGCGCAGCTTGTGCCCGAGCTTGTGCTCCTTGCTGCCCGCCAGCCGAATGATGTTCTTGCCGTGCTTGATTACTTCCTGGTCTGCCATCGTCAATCCGTAGAAATCGAGATGGCGGCGACTATAAGCTATTCCTGAGCAAAGAGAAACATCTGCATGCGCTTCATGCAGGACGGTTAAACATCCGCGGATCGAAGCGGAAGGAACGCGCGATACTGAGCTTCACATCGGCATACGCCGGGTGCTCGGGATTGATGATGAGGTTCACGCCCTCCCCCACGATCACCGAAGGCACGCGCATGTAAAGATGGTGGCACTTCTCGAGGAAGGCCGTCCCGAAGCGCGCGGCGCTGCCGCCGTCGTCGAGATCGTCCCAGCCTTCCGGCAGCTCCTCGCGCGCCACGTCCACGCCCAGTTCCGGATCGTCCGGCAGGTCGACCGCCACCAGCACCAGGTCGCGCTGGTCCGAATCCGTGTGCACGAATTTTTCGAGCACCGCCATCTCCGCCGTCATGGCCGTGTACAGCGCCGCACAGCCCTCGCTATGCCAGTGTCCTCCACTCTTGCGCGCCCCTTCGCAGCTGCGATCGAGCGCCACGTCTTCCTCTGCGATTCTCCAGGTTCTCATGCCGCCAAGCCCCCCCATTGTTGTTGGGGCCAGCATACACCCGTGACAATGCCGGGGCGCGCACGACAGCGCGCTCAGCGGGCGCCGGGGTCGCGTACCTGCGCGAGGATGCGCAGCAGTTCGGACAGGTCGGCCGGCTTCACCAGATGGCGATTGAAGCCGGCCTCGTAGGCGCGGTCGCGGTCATCGCTCTGGCCGTAGCCGGTCAGGGCCACCAGGGTCGCGTCCGCGGTCTCGGGCGAGGCACGCAGGCGGCGCGCCAGTTCGTGGCCGTCGATGTCGGGCAGGCCGATATCGAGCAGCATGACCTCGGGCCGCTCGCGCAGCGCCCGTGCGTAGCCGCTGGTGCCGTCGTATTCGACGCTCACCTCGTGGCCATGCGCCTCGAGCAGGGTGGCGAGCATCTGCGCCGCATCGGCATTGTCGTCCACGACCAGCACGCGCACCGGCCCCGTGGCCGGATGCGCCTTGCCGTCCTCGACCGCCAAGGCCGGGCCTTCCTGCAGCACCGGCAGGCGGATCGAGAACTCGCTGCCCTGGTTCAGGCCGGGGCTGCTGGCAGCCACCCGTCCGCCATGCAGGGCGACCAGGCTTTTCACGAGGGCGAGCCCGATGCCAAGGCCGCCCTGCGAGCGGTCCGGCGTGCGTTCGGCCTGGGTGAACAGGTCGAAGATATAGGGCAGCACCTGCGGGTCGATGCCCTGGCCGTTGTCGCACACGGCGATGAGGGCCTCGTCGCCGTCGCGGCGCACGCGCAGGATGATGCGCCCGCCCGGCGGCGTGTACTTCGCGGCGTTGTTCAGGATGTTCGAGACCACCTGCACCAGGCGCGTGCGGTCGCCGCTCACATGCAGCGGCTCGTTCGTCACGTCGAGCTTCATCTCGTGGCGCCGCGCATCCAGCAGCGGGCGTACCTGTTCGACGGCGCCGTTCACGATGTCGGCCACAATCAGCTCTTCCTTCTCGATGGTGGCGAGGCCTCGCGTGACACGCGAGACATCGAGCAGATCATTGACCAGGGAAGTCATGTGCTCGGCCTGTCGCGCGATGATGTCGCTCGCGTGGCGGGTGCGCGCTGGGTCCAGGCTGCCGCGCTGCAGCAGCTGGGCGGCGGTCGTGATCGGCGCCAGCGGGTTGCGCAGCTCATGGGCCAGCATCGCCAGGAACTGGTCTTTCTGGCGGTTCGCGGCGCGCAGTTCGTCCTCGACGCGCTTCCTCACGGTGACGTCGCTACCCTCCACGAAGATGCCTTCGACGTCGCCCTTCGGCCCGCGGATCGGCTGGTAGACGAAGTCGATGAAGCGCTCTTCCAGCGGCCCGTCCGCCTCGCGCTGCACGCGCAGGGGGACCGCGTGGCCGACGAAGGGCTCGCCCGACTGGTAGACCTGGTCGAGCAGTTCAAAGAAACCCTGCCCGGTCACCTCGGGAATGGCCTCGCGCGCCGGCTTGCCCAGCAGCTCGCGGGGGCCGATCAGCTGCATGTAAGATCTGTTGGTGAGTTCGAACACGTGGTTCGGGCCACGCAGCACGGCAAAGATGCCTGGCGCCTGCTCGAACAGGGTCATCAGGCGCTGGTTCTCTTCCTCGCGGTAGCGCTCGGCCAGCACCTCGCCGGTCATCTCGACGCAGGCGCAGTACATCCCCGCCACCGTGCCGTCCTCGTCCCGCACCGGCGAATAGGAGAAGCGGAACCAGGTGTCTTCGTCGTAGCCGTGGCGGTGCATGCGCAGCGGCATTCGGTCCATATAAGTGGAGTCGCCCTTGAGCGCGCGGACGATCAGGGGATGCAGGTCATCCCAGATTTCACGCCAGACATCGTGGAAGTGACTGCCCAGCGCGGCCGGGTGCTTCTCGCCCAGGATGGGGACGTAGGAATCGTTGTACAGGAAGCCCAGCTCCGGACCCCAGGCGACGAACATCGGGAACTTCGAATTGAGCATCAGGCCGACCGTGGTGCGCAGGGCCTGCGGCCAGCTGCGCGGATGACCGAGCGGCGACGTCGACCAGTCATGCGCCCGCATCATGGCCCCCATCTGGCCGCCTCCGCTCAGGAAAGGCAGCCATTCGGAGGGGGTCGCGTGTTCGGTTTTCATGCTTCTGCGGGTGCGGCCTGGCCGTTATGGTCGTGAAAGCAAAATTTTGCCAGAAATGCGACGTTTAGCCCCGCACCGCAGGTATCACAGCGTCTTGACGAACTCCCTGATACCGCCCAGCAGCATCTCGACCGACATTGCCGTCAGAATCAGGCCCATCAGGCGCTCGAAGGCCGTCATGACCTGCGGGCCCAGCTTCTGCTGGAGGCGCTCGGCGCTCAGGAAGACGGCCAGCCACACCACGCCGACGGCGGCCAGGGCGGCCACGTGCACCATGGTGTCGACCAGGCTGCCCGAGCTGAACAGCAGCACCGTGGCCAGTGCCGAGGGGCCTGCCAGCGCGGGAATCGCGAGCGGCACGATGAAGGGCTCGCCGTGCTCGCTGCGGCCGAGCACGCCGTCCGGATGCGGGAAGATCATGCGGATCGCGATCATCAGGAGGATGACGGCGCCGCCGATGCGCAGTGCGACCGGGCTCAGGTGCAATGCGGCGAGGAAGTGCTGGCCGAAGAACATGAAGACCAGCAGCAGCAGGAAGGCGATCGCGCATTCGCGGATCACGATCTTGTTGCGGCGTTCGATCGGCACGTCCTTCAGCGCAGCGACGAAGATCGGAATGTTGCCGAAGGGGTCGGTGACGAGGATGAGGAGGATGAAGGTCTGGAAGAAGCTTTGGGTCATGTTTTCGGGTTCTTATTGTTGAGCTTGCATAGACAGGCTGATCGCATCTTACCAGAGGACGTAGGGTGGTCGGCTTCGCCGACCGCGCGTTCAACTCCCGCATGATCTGTTGCGCCGTTATTCATGATCTGGCTGAACGCGCGTTCGGCAGAGCCGAACACCCTACGGTTCGACGGAATGCGTGCGTTTCAGGGTCCGCAGGACGAAAGTGGAACGGCTGTGCCTGATGCCAGGGATTTTATACAGGCGCTGGCGCAGGAAGCGCTCGTACCCCTCGGTGCCGGCCACGGCGACCTTGATGAGGTAATCGTAGTCGCCCGTGAGGAGGTTCGCTTCCATCACTTCCGGCAGCTTGGCCAGTTCCTCGCCGAAACGGATCAGCATGTCGTCGTCATGGCGGTCCAGCGTCACCTCGATCAGCACCGTGTCCGGCAGGCCGAGGGCGCGCTGCGACAGGAGCGCGGCATAGCCTTCGATGAAGCCGCCCTCCTCCAGGGCCCGCACGCGGTTCCAGCAGGCCGTGGGCGACAGGTGCACGCTGACGGCCAGGTCCTGGTTGCTGATGCGCCCATCGGTGCGCAGGGTACGCAAGATCTTGCGGTCGATCTCATCCAGTTGACCGTCCTTCACGGCTGCCTCCACGCTCCAATAGAAGATTTCACTACATTATCATGAAAACGCAGAAGACTCCTCTATGGATCGCCAAACTCGGTGAAACTATAAAAGCACCTTTTTGCGTCCCAGCCTTACGATGGAGGGACTTTATCGAGCACTTCCCGCGCCGCCCAGAACCACCGCCACGACCGGTGCTGCATCGCGCGCCGCGGACGCCCCTTCACAAGAGAGGCCGCGTAAAAAGCAGAACGGGCAGGAAAGGTTCACACCTTCCCTGCCCGTTCTCTTTGCCTTTGCAGGCTTGAAGCGGATTACTTCTCGAACTTCTTCATCCATGCCGCCAGCTGGTGCGGACGCAGGCCGTCGTAGTCTTCGAACGGCTGGTGGATCCACGGGTTGTGCGGCAGGTCTTGCAGGTGGTAGTCCGGCTTGAAGCTCGACGTGCCCTTCACCCAGATGACGGCCGAACGCACTTCGGTGACGTCCGGGTAGTTCGTCTTCAGGTGTTCGCCGACCTTCTGCAGGGTGACGCCCGTGTCGGCCAGGTCATCGACCAGCAGGATGCGGCCGGCCAGCGGGCCCTTGGTCATCGTCATGTACTTGGCGATGTCGAGGTTGCCCTGCTTGGTGCCGGCTTCTTCACGGTAGGAGCTGGTCGACAGGATCGCCAGCGGCACGTCGAAGATGCGCGAGATCAC
>JBFLVV010000098.1:0-15291 GCA_040758275.1 Pseudomonadota bacterium | reverse complement strand
CCGAGTACATCACGTACTACAATAACGACCGCATCAAGCTCAAACTTAAAGGCCTGAGCCCTGTGCAGTACCGGACCCAGGCCATGGGCGCTTAATAACTAACGTCCAACTATTTGGGGTCAGTTCACTGTGCCGACCGCGCGTTCAAATCACGGTAGTGCAGCCGGCTCGTCTGATCGAGGACTATTTGAACGCGCGGTCGGGGGACCCGACCACCCTACATGAAAATCGAATGGAGTTCGTCCAGCGGCATCGGCTGCGCCAGCAGGTAACCCTGGGCCTGGTCGCAGCGCGCCTCCCGCAGCAGCTGCAGCACCTCGTCGGTCTCGACGCCTTCGGCCACCACCGCCATGTTCAGCGCGTGGGCCAGGTCCACGAAGGCCTTGACGAAGTCCGAAGTGGTCACGTTCCCATCCTTTTGCAGGACGAAGGAACGGTCCAGCTTCAATACATCGATCGGGAAGCGGCGCAGGTAGGCCAGGCTCGAGGCGCCGGTGCCGAAGTCGTCCACGGCGAGCGCGACGCCGAGGCGCTTGAGCTCGCGCAGCATCGAGGCGGTATGTTCGATGTCTTCGATCAGGGCGCTCTCGGTCAGCTCCAGTTCCAGGCAGTCCGGGCTCAAGCCGGTCTGCGCCAGTGCCTCGCGCACCTCGTCCACGAAATTCGAATTGCCCAGTTGGCGCGCCGACACGTTCACCGACACCACGATTCTCCGCCCGAAGTCCGCTATCAGCGCGCGCGTGCGCATGCAGGCTTCCTGCAGCACCCAGCGCCCGATCGGGACGATCAAGCCGGTCTCCTCGGCGATCGCGATGAACTGCTGGGGCGACACGCGGCCGCGCTCCGGATGGTTCCAGCGGATCAGGGCTTCCATCCCCACCGGCGCCATGGTGTGCAGGTCGATGCGCGGCTGGTAATGCAGTTCGAATTCGCCGCGCGCCAGTGCCGGGCGCAGCGACACCTCGAGCGCCATGCGCACCTGGGTGGCGACCGTCATTTCCGGCTCGAAGAAGCGGTAGCGGTTGCGGCCGGCATTCTTGGCGCGGTACATCGCCGTGTCGGCGGTCTGGAACAGGGTTTCGCGCGTCGTGGCGTCGTGGGGGAACATGCTGATGCCGATCGAGGCGCCGACGATGACGTCGATGCCGCCCACCGTCACCGGCGCGGTCAGCACGTCGAGCAGCTTGGCGGCGATGCACTCGGCGGCGGACCGCCCGCTGGCGCAGTCGGCGGCCACCACGAATTCGTCGCCGCCCAGGCGGGCGACGACATCGAGCGGGCGCAGCACCCGGCGCAGGCGGCTCGCGACCTCGCACAGCAGCACGTCGCCCATCTCGTGGCCAAAGGAGTCGTTGACTTCCTTGAAGCGGTCCAGGTCCAGGAACATCACCGCCACCGCGCTGCCGGGCCGGCAGGCGTCCAGCATCTCCTGCACCCGTTCCCCCAGCAGGGCGCGGTTGGGCAGGCCGATCAGGGTGTCGTGGGTGGCCAGCTGCTGCAGGCGGCTCTCGGCCGCCTTGCGGCCCGTGATGTCGGTCATCAGGCCCGTGAGCGAGACGGTACGGCCGTCAGTGCCGCGCTTGATGCTGCCGTTGAACAGCACATGGATGTGGTAGCCCAGGCGATGGCGCAGCACCGCCTCGACGCCCTGGACGGCCGACTCGCCCTTGCTGCCGTCCTGCAGGATGGTCCAGGGGAAGGACAGGAACAGCGCTTCGAGCGGGATGCCCAGCAACTCCTCGCGCGCGTGGCCGGACAGGGCGCACAGGGCGGGATTCACGTCCAGCAGGGCGCCATCGCGGTCGGCCAGCAGGTAGCCGCTCGGGGTGAGTTCGATGACTTCGCGGAAGCGCCGCTCGCTCTCGCGCAGCTGGCGTTCGGCCTGTTCGCGGTCGCTCAGGTCGCGGATCACGGCCAGGAAGAACTCCTCGCCCTCGTCGTCGAAGCGCGAGATCTGCACTTCGGCCGGGAAGGTGCTGCCATCCTTGCACTGCTTCTGCATGCGCATCAGCTGGGCCTGGCCGGCCCGCAGTCCCGCCAGCAGGCCGGTCGCACCAGGCAGGCCGAAGTTGACGTCCGTGGCGCGCATGCCGAGGAATTCCTCGCGCGTGTAGCCGAAACGCGCGCAGGCCTGGTCGTTCACCGACACGATGCCCAGCTCCCCGTCCACGATCATGACGCTGTCGCCGGCCTGGTTGAACAGCTTGCGAAAGCGCTGCTCGCTCTTTTTCAGGGCCTGGTCGGCCTCGCGCCTGGCGGTGATCTCGTGGAAGTAGACCGAGATGCCGTCGCCGTGCGGATAGACGCGCACTTCCAGCCAGACCTGGCTCGGTTCCCAGAATTCCTCGAAGGTCGTGCCGACGCGGCTTTCCATCGCGCGCTGGTAGCGCAGCAGCGAGGGCGAATGCAGCAGGTCGGGCGCCACCTCCAGCAGAAGCCGGCCGATGACGGCGGAAGCGTCGACGCCGACGAAGTCGCCCGCCTTGCGGTTGGCGTAGGTCAGGCGCCAGTCGCGGTCGATGGCGAAGAAGGCGTCGCCGATACTGTCCAGCATGCCGTTCAGCGTGCTCTCGGAGCGCTCCAGCGCTTCCCTGGCCTGCACGTGGCCGGACACGTCGCGCGCGGTGATGAACATGCGCTGGTGGCTGCCGGACCAGCGCGCCGCGACCGACATCAGGATGACCCGGCCATCCTTGCGCCGCATGCGCAGCAGGATGTCGGGCCGCTCCGGGTAGTCCTTCTGCAGGCTGAGCTGGATGTCGCGCGCCTCCGCATGCTGCTCCGGGTGGACCAGCTCGTCGTAGTGCCTGCCGGCCAGCTCGGCGGGTTCGTAGCCGAGCAGGGCGCGGGCGGCGGCGTTCACGCGCAGGATGGCGCCGTGCACGTCGACCACGGCCATCAGGTCGAGCGCATTGTCGATCAGGGCGGCGTTTTCGTCGGCGAGCAGAAGCTGCCCGTCGGGCGTGCTGAAGGAGAGGTCGAGATCGTTCACGGAACTGGCGGCGGGCCGCTGAGGTGGAGGCGGGCGCAAGGCCGGCCCGGCGCCGCAAGTATAGCGATTTCCGTACGGCAACTGAACGCCGCGACGCAAATTTACGACACTTGTCTAGACACCTTTCTGGATCTAGCCCGCGTCGTCCTCGCCCCGCATCGCGACGAAGTCGCGCTCGAACATTGCATGCAGCTCTTCGCGCGCGCGGCGCGCCATCGAGACATACTGTTCGCGGTCCTTGTAATACGGATAAACCTCGAGCACGCTCTTGAGATTGTGCTCACGGAAGCGCATCGCCGCCTGGCGCGCGAGATAGGCCCCGAAGCCCAGTTCCTCCATCGCGCGCCGGCCCAGCATCAGGGCCGAATCGAAGGTCTCGCGCTCGATCACGGTCACGCCCAGCTCCATCAGCTCGTAGTAGTGGGTGACGTTGCGGGCGCGCGCCAGGACAGGCAGGTCGGGGAACTCGGCGCGCACGGCGGCGGCGAGTTTGAGGCTGTCTTCGATGCCGTCGATCGCCAGCACCAGGGCGCGCGCCCGCGCGGCGCCGGCGGCATGCAGCAGGTCGGTGCGGGTCGCGTCGCCGTAGAAGACCTTGAAGCCGAACTGGCGCAGCGTGTCGACGTTGTCGGGGTCGTGGTCGAGCATGGTGAGCGGCACCTGGTTGGCGTGCAGCAGGCGCCCCACGATCTGGCCGAAGCGGCCGAAGCCGGCGATGATCACGTGGCCGGCATTCTCCTCGATGGTGTCGGCGGCGCGCTGCTTGCGCGCCTGCCAGCGCGGCTCCAGCACCCGGTCGTAGAGGATCAGGAGCAGGGGCGTGGCCAGCATCGACAGCGCCACCACGACAACGAGCAGGGAGCTGGTCGCCGGGTCGAACACGCGTGCGGCGGCCGCCGCGCCGAACACCACGAAGGCGAATTCGCCCCCTTGCGAGAGCAGGAAGGCGAACAGCACGCGCTGGCGCCCCGCCATGCCGAAGCCGCGCGCGAGCAGCCACAGGACCAAAAGCTTAACGACGAGGAAGCCGGCCGCGATCAGGAGGATGCGCAAGGGTTCGGCCAGGAAGACGCCGAAGTCGACCGACATGCCGACCGCGATGAAGAAGAGGCCGAGCAGCAGGCCCTTGAAGGGTTCGAGGTCGGTTTCCAGCGCGTGTCGGTATTCCGAGTCGGCCAGCAGCACGCCGGCCATGAAGGCGCCGAGAGCCATCGACATGCCGGCGTAGGCCATCAGGAGCGAGATCGAGATGACCAGCAGCAGGGCAAAGGCGGTGAAGATCTCGCGCATGCCGGTGCGCGCGATGAAGCGCAGCACGGGCCGCACCAGGAAGCGCCCTGCCACCACCAGGCCGGCGATGACGGCGGCGGCCTTGAGCGCCGCCAGCCAGCCCCCTCCCGCATGGCTGTCCGGTACGCCGAGCAGCGGCACCAGGGCGATCATCGGGATCGCGGCGATGTCCTGGAACAGCAGGATGGAAAAGCCGGCCTGGCCGGCCGGCGTCGGAATGAGATTGCGCTCCTGCATGGTGGTCAGTGCGATCGCGGTCGAGGACAGCGACAGGCCGAGGGCGGCGATCAGGGCCACTTTCCAGTCCGCGCCCAGCAGGACCGCCACCAGCGCGAGGGGAATCGTGACCCCGGCCACCTGGGCGCTGCCCCAGCCGAAGATCGAGCGGCGCAGCGCCCACAGGCGGCGCGGCTCGAGCTCCAGACCGATTACGAAGAGCAGCAGCACGACCCCGAACTCGGAAAAGTGCAGGATGGTCTCGACTTCGCGGATCAGCCCGAGCCCCCAGGGGCCGATGGCGATCCCGGCCAGCAGGTAGCCGAGCACCGCGCCCAGGCCCAGGCGCTTCGCGACCGGCACCGCGACCACGGCGGCCGCCAGGTAGACCAGGGCATTGAGGAGGACATCATGTTCCATGGGCGTCTCCGGCTGGGGCGTCCGCATGGGCGGCGAGCAGTGCGCGCAGCGCGTCGGCGTGGCGCTCGGCGGCGCCTTCGTCCGGGTGGTCGGCGCCATAGAACACGTGCGGCGGCAGCCAGCGCATGCCGCAGGCGAGCGCGGTCTGCTGCAGCGGCACGAGGTAGTCGTCGAGGGGGCGGCCGTGCGCGCCGCCCGGGCCGTAATCGCTCAGGCGGCTGTTGCAGGCGACCGCGGCGAAGGCCGTCTTGCCGGCCAGGCGTCCGCCCGGCCGCGCCCATTCGGGTTTCAGGACGGTGTCGAACCACTCCTTGAGCAGGGCCGGCATCGCATACCAGGCCAGCTGGAACACGAACACGACCAGCGGCGCATCGAGCAGCAGGGCGCGCTCGCGGCGCACGTCGATGTACAGGTCCGGGTAGAGCTGGTAGAGGTCCTGTACCTGCACGCCCGGCAGCCCGGCGGCGGCGTCGGCCACGCGGCGGCTGATGCGCGAGCGGTGCAGGGAAGGGTCGGCGAAGACGACGAGGGCGCGGAGTTCGGAATGCATGTCGGTGTTGTCGAAAGTGTCAAGGATTGTACCTTGCAATATTGAAACGGTTGTGTCTTCGGCGCGTACGTACTGTCACATTCTTGTATCGGGATTGGTGTCCAGATATTACAATTGTTTCTTTCGCAAAAAAACATTCATCCAGCATGGCGCAAGATGCAGCGGCAGTACCCCGGTCCTTCGCCCAGGGCGGCGGCGAACTCGGCAAGATCATTGATGATTTCGACTGGAGCGCCACCAGTCTCGGTCCCATCGCCGGCTGGTCGCCGGTCCTGCGCAACACGGTCGAGCTGATCCTGCGCTCGCCGGTGCCGATGGTGACGATGTGGGGCGCGGACGGCGTCATGATCTACAACGAGGGCTATGCCCGGATCGCGGCCGAGCGCCACCCCTGGCAGCTCGGCGTGCCGGTGCGCGAGAGCTGGCCCGACGAGGCCGCCTTCAACGACAACGTCATGCGCGTCGTGCTGGCCGGCGGCACGCTGTCCTACCGCGACGCGGAACTGGACCTGCGGCGCCACGGCGTGCCCGAGCTGGTCTGGCTGAACCTCGACTATTCGCCCATCGTCGATGGGTGCGGCGCCATCGTCGGCGTGCTGGCCCTGGTGACGGAAACCACCGACAAGGTGCGCGCCGAGCGCTACCTGGCCGGCGAACAGGACCGCCTGCGCGCCATGTTCGCCCAGGCCCCGGGCTTCATCGCCACCCTGGTCGGTCCCGAGCACCGCTACGAGCTGGTGAACCAGGCTTACCTGGGGCTGGTCGAGCGGGACGACATTGTCGGGCGCACCGTTCGCGAAGTCTTGCCCGAAGTCGCGTCCCAGGGCTTCCTGCGCCTGCTCGACGAGGTCTATGCCAGCGGGCGGCCGCACAGCGGCGAGGCGACGCCGATCTGGCTCACGAGCGCCGACGGCGAGAGCCGCCAGCACTACCTCGACTTCGTCTTCCAGCCGGTGCGCGGCGAGGACGGCGCGGTGATCGGCATCTTTGTGCAGGGCAGCGACGTCACCGAGCGCGTGCTCGCCGAGCGCGCCCTGCGCGACAGCGAAGCGCGCTTTCGCACCTTTGCCCAGGCCATGCCGAACCAGGTCTGGGCGGCCGACGCGAACGGGCGCCTGAACTGGTTCAACGACACCATCTTCAGCTACAGCGGCTACGACCTGGCGGCGCTGCTGGAGGATGGCTGGGGACGCATGATCCACCCGGGCGACTTGCAGGCGATCCGCACGCGCTGGAGCGAATCGGTCGCCACCGGAAGCCGGTTCGAGTCCGAGGTGCGCCTGCGCCGCGCCGACGGCGCCTACCGCTGGCACCTGAACCGCGCCGTCCCCCTGCGCGGCGACAACGGCGAGGTGATCGGCTGGGTCGGCACCAATACCGACATCGAGGAGCAGAAGACCACCGCCCAGCGCTACGCGGCGCTGAACGACGACCTGCAGGGCCAGGTGGCGCTGCGCACGGCAGAGCGCGACCGCATGTGGCGCCTGTCCAAGGACATCCTGTTCGTCTGCCGTTTCGATGGCCGGGTCGAGGCGGTCAGCCCCTCCTTCGGCGCCCTGCTGGGCTGGTCCGAGACCGACATCGTGGGCCGCAACTTCATGGAGCTGGTGCACCAGGAGGACCGCGCCTCCACCATCGCCCAGATGGCGGCGCTCGGCCGCGGCGCCTACGTCAACAAGTTCGAGAACCGCTACCGCCGCAAGGACGGCAGTTGGTGCCTGCTGTCCTGGACGGCCGCGCCGGACGAAGGTTTCGTGCACGCGATCGGCCGCGACATCACGGCCGAGCGCGAGCAGCAGGACGCCATCCGCCGCACCGAACTGGCCCTGCAGCAGTCGCAGAAGATGGAGACGATCGGCAAGCTGACCGGCGGCGTGGCCCACGACTTCAACAACCTCCTGCAGATCATCTCGGGCAACCTGCAGCTGCTGCAAATGGCGGGCGACAGCGTGGACGCGCGCAGGGACAGCCTGCGCTGGATCGAGAACGCCCGCTCGGCCGTCGAGAAGGGCGCCAAGCTGGCCAGCTACCTGCTCGCCTTCGGGCGCCGCCAGCCGCTCGAACCGAAGGTGATCAAGGTCGGCCGCCTGCTGGCGAACATGGAGGACATGCTGCGCCGCGCGCTGGGCGAGGAGATCGAGATCGAGATGGTGATCTCCGGCGGCCTGTGGAACACCGCGGTGGACGTCGGCCAGGTCGAGAACGCGGTGCTGAACCTGGCCATCAATGCGCGCGACGCGATTGGCGGCAGCGGCCGCATGACCATCGAAGCCAACAATGCGGTGCTGGACGAGATGTACTGCCGCGCCCACGGCGACGTGATGCCGGGCCAGTACGTGATGCTGGCCGTCACCGACACGGGTTCGGGCATGCCGCCGGAAGTCGCGAGTCGCGCGTTCGAACCCTTCTTCTCGACCAAGGAGGAAGGCAAGGGCACGGGCCTGGGCCTGTCGATGGTCTACGGCTTCGTGAAGCAGTCGGGCGGCCACGTGAAGATCTACAGCGAGGTCGGCCAGGGCACCACGGTCAAGATCTACCTGCCGCGCAGCACCGCGGCCGAGGAGCCGATCGGCCCGGTGGAGCAGCAGGGCGCCGTCGGCGGCAGCGAGACCATCCTGGTGGCCGAGGACGACGAGGCTGTGCGCGCCACCGTGGTCGAGATGCTGACCCAGCTCGGCTACCGGGTGCTGAAGGCGTCGGACGCGTCGAGCGCGCTGGCGGTGATCGAGAGCGGCGTGCCGATCGACGTGCTGTTCACCGACGTCGTCATGCCGGGCACGCTGCGCAGTCCGGAGCTGGCGCGCATTGCGCGCGAGCGCCTGCCCAACCTGGCGGTGCTGTTCACCTCGGGCTATACGGAGAACGCCATCGTCCACGGCGGGCGCCTCGACCCGGGCGTGGAACTGCTCGGCAAGCCGTATACCCGTGAACGCCTGGCGCGCAGGATCCGCCAGGTGCTGGCGCGGCAGAAGAGCAGGGCCGAAGCGCCGCAGGACGTGCCGGAGGCGGGCGGCCTGTCCATCGTGCTGGTGGAAGACGAAGAGGCGATCCGCGCCAACACCGCGGCGCTGCTCGAGCACCTCGGGCACCGGGTGCGCGCGGCCGGGGATGCCGAGAGCGCGCTGTCCATGATCACGCTCGAGACCGACATCCTGATCACCGATGTGCAGCTGCCGGGCATGTCGGGTGACGCGCTGGCGGCCCAGGCGCGCAGCAAGGTCCCGGGCATCCGGATCGTGTTTGCGACCGGAAACGGCGAAGTGGCGAACTGGCCCGACGCCGTGGTGCTGCGCAAGCCCTACGACCTGCAAAGCCTGGTCAAGGCGCTGGGCAGGCAGCCGCTTGCCGTCTGAGCCTGTCTGAGGCGGGCTCCTACAGAAAACGCTGGCCTGCGCCTATTCGTGCGGGCCGGCGCCAGGTCTATCATGGTGTTCGGATACCACGGAAACCAGGAGGCCATATGTCGATGCAAGCCGAAGGCAAGGACGCCAAGGGACGCAACTACCACCAGACGACGAAGGACGGCACCGGCAGCGCCGCCAGCGTCGGAACCGGCGGCACCGGGGATATCGGATCGATGGGCAGCGAAGGCAGCCGGCAATCCGCCAGCCGGACCGACGACCTGCTGGCCGGCAACACCACCCATGAGGAGGCCGACCAGGCATTCCAGGGCGGAAGCCAGGGTGGGCAGATCCAGACCGGCATGGAAGGGATCGGCAAGGGGAAAGGCAACCGCCAGTCCGGCCAGCAGGGCGCCAACCGCCAGGGCGCTGACCTGCAGGACCCGGCCGAGACCGATTCCACACAGTACGACCAGGGTACCGCCGACCGCGAACGCTGAGCTGCGGCGCCGGGCGGCTTTCAGGCGGCGCGGGCGTGCTCGCGCCGCAGTCGGTACAGCACATGGCGTGACAGCCGGTGCTCGGCCGGCAGGGCCGGGTGCGCGAAGCCGCCCCCGGTGTCTTCGCGCATGCCCAGCTTTTCCATCACCGCGCGCGAACGCAGGTTCTCCGGCACGGTGAAGGAGACGATTTCTTCCAGCTCCAGTTCCTCGAAGCCGTAGGCCAGGCAGGCGCGCGCTGCCTCGCCGGCGATTCCTTTGCCCCAGTGCGCCGGCGCCAGGCGCCAGCCGATGTCGGTGCAGGGCGCGAAGGGGAGCAGGCTGTCCGTCCCATGCCGCTTCAGTCCGACGAAGCCGGCCAGCTCGCCGCCGGTCTCGAGCGCGAAATAACAGGCGCGGGTGCGTGCGAACAAGTCCTGCTGGAAGGCGATGAAGGCTTCCACCTGCTCCATGCTCATCGGTCCGGGCAGGAATTCATGAACGCGCGGATCCAGGTTCATCGCGTGGAAGGCCGGCGCGTCGTCAGGGCGCCAGCAGCGCAGGACCAGGCGGGGCGTGCGGATCACCTCCAGCTTCACACCGCCGTGGCCTGGCGCGCCGCCACAGCCTCCTCGATGAAGTGCGCGGTGCGCGCGGCCTGGGTCACCGGCAGCATGTGGCCGCCGTCGACCAGCTCGAGGCGGCAGCCGGCCACCTTGTCGGCCAGGGCCTGGCCGTTCACCTGCCAGTCGAGGATGCGGTCGCCCCGGCCGAACAGCACGTGCACCGGGATGCCGAGTGCGGTGAGTTCGCCGTAGCGCTGCGCCAGGCGCGGCATGTGCGCGCGCAGGGCCAGCAGGTCGCTTGCGCTGGCAAGGAACTGGCTCGGACGCAGGCTGAGCAGGCCGCCGCCGCGGGTGGCGAAATCGCGTACCGGCTGTTCGGGCGCGAAGACCTGGCGCAGCACCCGCTTGCTGCCCGCGATGCCGGCCGGGACGGCCAGGGTCCAGGCGAACAGGGTGCGCAGCCAGTCGGTCTCGATGGCCAGTGCGCGGAAGGCCGGCGGCACGCTGCCGTCCGTGTGCGTCAGCGGCGCAATCAGGGCCAGGGCGCCGACCTTGGCCGGATGCTCGAGGGCGAGCGTGAGCGCGGCCGCGCCACCGAGGGAATGGCCGACGACGGTCGGCCGCCCCAGGTTCAGCCGGTCGATCAGCGCCGCGATGGCGCGCGCCTGGGTCGACAGGTCGGCGGGCACGCCGTCCGGCCGCGAGGAGTAGCCCGAGCCGGGACGGTCGATGGTGACGACGCGGTAGCGCCGCGACAGCTCGCGCACGGGGCCGTAATCGAAATGGGCCATCTGGCCGTTCAGGCCGTGGATCAGGAGCAGTGCCGGGCCTTCGCCCTCGTCGCGCACGTGCAGGCGCACGCCGCCAGCTTCGACGAACAGGCCCGTGGGCGGCAGGGCGCTTTCGATGCGGCGCGCGGTGCGCATGCTGAACTGGTGAAGCAGCAGCAGGAGCAGCACCAGGGCGCCGCTGGCATACAGCAGGGTGGAAGCCAGGTTCATCGTCCCGTCGCTTTCTTCAAGAGTTTCCAGTAATGGATAGGGCTCAGCCGTTCGAGCAGCGCCACGAATTTCGCATCGCCGCCCACCAGGATGCGGGCCTGGCGGCGCGCGATGCCGCGCACGATGATCTCGCCGGCCTGTTCTGGCGCCATGCGCAGGAGGCGCTGGGCGATCGCCCGCCCGCGCTCGATTTCGTCCCTGGGCGCGTCTTTCGGCGCCCGCGCATTCTTCGCAATCGCCGTCGCCACGCCACCCGGATGCACCACGCTGACGCCGACCGTCGTGCCTTCGAGTTCGTGGCGCAGCGCGTTGCTGAAACCGCGCACCGCGAACTTGCTGGCCGAGTAGGCGCTCTGTCCCGGCGGCGAGATGATGCCATAGATGCTGGAGACGTTCACGATCCTGGCCTCGTCGCTTTCGCGCAGGTGCGGCAGGAAAGCGCGCGTCATGCGCACCACGCCATGGAAGTTGATCTCCATGAGCCAGTCGAAGTCCTCGGGGGCGATCTGCTCGAAGCTGCCGCCCAGGGCCACGCCGGCATTGTTGATCACGAGGTCGACGCGGCCGTGGGCGTCGTCGACCAGTCCAGGGAAGGCGTGGACGGCGGCGCGGTCGGCGACGTCGAGGCGGTGGTGGGTGGCGCGCACGCCGAGCTGGCGCGCATCGCAGGCGACCTGTTCGACGGCTGGGCCGTCGATGTCGGCCAGGGCCAGATGGCAGCCGCGCCGCGCCAGGGCGAGTGCGGTGGCGCGGCCGATGCCGCCGCCGGCGCCGGTGAGCACCGCGACACGGTTGGCGAGCTTCATGCGGGGGCGCCTTTCTGCCTGGTGGCGGCCTGGCTTGTGCGCGGCGCCAGGCGCAGCACGCCGTCCTCGATGCGTCCGAAGCGGATGGTGAACAGGTCGCGCAGGTAGTTCTGGTAGACCTGCCAGGGTTTATGGGCGCCCTGCTTGGGCAGCAGGTGGCGGGCCCGCTCGACGTAGCCGGAATTGAAGTCCAGGAAGGGCGCTTCCGGCACGCCGGGGTCGCGCGGGGCGACCGCGACCGCCTGGGCGCGCGCGTCCATGTGGCGCAGCAGGCGGCACACCCATTCGGCGGTGAGGTCGGCCTTCAGGGTCCAGGACGCGTTGGTGTAGCCGAAGGCGAGCGCGCAGTTGGGCACATCGCTCAGCATCATGCCTTTATAGGACATGGCGCGGCTCGGGTCGATCGCGCGGCCGTCCACCACCAGGGAGGCTCCGCCGAAGAGCTGCAGGGTGAGGCCGGTGGCCATCACGACCAGGTCGGCCTCGAGCTCGCGGCCGGACTGCAGCAGGATGCCCTTGTCCGTGAAGCGCGCGATGTGGTCCGTCACCACCGATGCCTTGCCCTTGCGGACGGCCTTGAACAGGTCGCCGTCGGGGACGACGCAGACGCGCTGGTCCCAGGGTTTGTAAGCGGGCGTGAAGTGCTCGGCCGCCGCCTCCTGCGATCCCAGCTGGTGGGCGGCCATCCCGACGATCTTCTTCCTGACCAGTTCCGGCTTGCTGCGGGCGAGCCAATACAGGAACATGCTTTCGCCGATCACGCGCCAGCGGGTGAGGAACCAGGCCAGGGATTCGGGGAAGAGGGCGCGCATGCGTTCGGCGAAGCGGTAGCGCGCGGGCCGCGCCACCACATAGCTGGGGGAGCGCTGCAGCATGGTGACGTGCCGCGCCCGCTCGCTCATCGCCGGCACCAGCGTCACGGCGGTCGCGCCGCTGCCGATCACGATCACCCGCCGGCCGGCGTAGTCGAGGTCCTCGGGCCAGAACTGCGGCTGCACGATGCGGCCCCTGAAGCCTTCTTCGCCCTCGAAGCGCGGGCGGTAGGCCTCGTCATAGCGGTAGTAGCCGCTGCACAGGTAGAGGAAGCGGGCGCGGATGCGGCGTGTGGAACCGTCGCGCAACAGGGCGTCGACGGTCCACATGGCCTCGCGGCTGCACCAGCTGGCGCTGGTGACCTTGTGGCCGTAGCGGATATGGGCGTCGATGCCGTTTTCCAGCGCCGTCTCGCGGACATAGGCGCGGATGGCCGGGCCGTCGGCGATGGCCCTGGCTTCGCGCCAGGGGCGGAAACCATAGCCGAGGGTGTACATGTCGGAGTCCGAGCGGATGCCGGGATAGCGGAACAGGTCCCAGGTGCCGCCCATGGCCTCGCGCGCTTCGAGGATGGCGTAGTGCTTGCCGGGACAGCGGCGCTGCAGGGTGGCGGCCGCGCCGATGCCGGACAGGCCGGCGCCGACGATCAGGACGTCGAGCACGGAATCGAAGCCGCAGTCGGCGTGGTCCTCGTTCGAAGCGGGATGGGGCATGGCGTCTCCACTGTTTTGTTCGTTATCTTGACACTGTACATTGTCAGAATTCTCGCGGCAAGTTTCTGTGTAGAATGTCGTCATGAAAGCCGAGCTCCCCCCGACCCGGTCCTACCGGGGACTGTCCCAGGACGAGCGGCGCGCCGAACGCCGCGCGCGCCTGATCGCCGCCGCCATCGCCGTCTACGGCGAACGCGGCTACCACCAGGCGACCGTGAAGGCCGTATGCGAAGCGGCCGGCCTCACCGAGCGCTACTTCTACGAATCCTTCGCCAATAGCGAAGCGCTGCTGATCGATTCCTTCAATGCGGTGACCTGGTCCGTGCTGGCCGCGATCACCCAGGCCGCCAAGGAAGCCGGACGCGCCCGCACGGCCCGCTCGCGCGCCATGCTGCATGCCTACTTCGCGGCCCTGCAGCGCGAACCGCAGTCGGCGCGCGTGTTCCTGGTCGAGATCCGGGGCGTCAGCCGCGCGGTTGACCAGGCCTTCGACACCGCGCTGCGCGCCATCGGCAAGGAAGTCGCCCGCATCGTCGCGCCTCCCGGGGCCGTCGAGGACGAACTGCTGCAGGCCGGCGTGGTGGGCGGCGTGATCCACATCGCGCTGCGCTGGATCGAGGATGGCTACCAGCCGGAGATCGAGTCCGTGGTCGATACGGCGCTCAAGCTGGGGACGGTGCTGGCTTCACGCAAATGAAAAAACCCGGCGCGAGCCGGGTTTTTTCTGGTCTGTTGCGACGGATTCAGAACTGGTAGGAGACGCCCGCGCTCAGGTTGCGGATGTCACTGCCGGTCTTCTGGAACTCGACGCGGCCCTTGATCTTCGGGGTGAAGGCGTAGCCTGCACCGACGCCGATCACGGCGCGGGTCGGGGAGTTGTCGTAGCGACCGCCCGTGTAACGCACCTCTTCGTCGGTGACGCTCACGCCGGCGCGGCCGAACACACTGAAGCTCTCGCCGACCGGCATGCTCGCGACCAGCGAAACGGCGGTCTGGTCGACGGTGCCCCTGGCGTTGTAGGCCTTGTGCTTGGCCAGGCGGCGGTAGCCCGCTTCGACCGCGAAGGACTCGTTCAGCTTGTAGCCGGCGAACACGCCGTAGCTGGTCTTGCTGCCGTCCCAGGCGTTGCTGGCGCGGGTCGCACCGGCATCGACACCGGCGTAGAAGCTGTCGGGCTGGCCGGCGAAGGCGGCGGAAGAAACGATGAGCAGGGCAGCGGCGGTTGCGATTTTCTTGAACATATTCTTACCTCTGGTTTCTCGAGTGCTGAGGCTCAGAACTGATAGGCGACGCCTGCGCTCAGGTTGCGGATGCCGCTGCCGGTCTTCTGGAACTCGAGGCGGCCCGAGATCTTCGGCGTGAAGGCATAGCCGACGCCGGCGCCGACCACGGCGCGGGTCGTGGTGTTGCTGTCCTCGTAGTCGCCGTAGCTGAGCTTGCCTTCCACGGCGCTCACGCCCAGGCGGCCGAAGACGCTGAAGCTTTCGCCGACCGGCATGCTGGCGATACCCGACAGGCTCCACGCCTCGCCGCTGGCCTTGAAGCCATGGTTGTCGTTTTCGCCCAGGCGGCGGTAGCCGGCTTCGACGGCGAAGTTCTGGGTCAGGTTGTAGCCGGCGAAGGCGCCGTAGCTGGTTTCCTTGTCACCGGCGATGCGGGTCTTGCCGAGGTCTGCACCGGCGTAGAAGGTATTGGCGTCCGCGGCGAAGGCGACGGAGGAGGCGATGAGCAGGGCAGCAGCGGCTGCGATTTTCTTGAACATATTTTTACCTTTGGTCTCTAGGGTGCTGGGGTGGATTCCCGAACACGGGCGGATTATTGCATGTGGGACAGATTTTGCGCCAGAGACGAAACTGCAAATATTGTTTGGAGATGTAACAAAGTATGCATAGGACCTTTGCCTTTTAGAGAGTTTTGGCATATGGATGCATACATGCAGGATTAAAAAAAAGCCGCCCCGTTGGGCGGCTTCGCCATTCTCGGGACGGCTCAGATGTGGAGCGCGTGTCCCAGCGCGCGCAGGGCGGCTTCCTGCACCGCCTCGCCCAGGGTCGGGTGGGCGTGGATGGTGCCGCCGATGTCCTCGAGCTGGGGGCCCCGCGCG
>JBFLVV010000097.1:0-15873 GCA_040758275.1 Pseudomonadota bacterium | reverse complement strand
CTTCTTGCCCGGGTAGGTGTTGATGTCGCCCACGGCGAAGATGCCCGGCACGTTGGTCTCGAACTTCTCGGTGTCCATCACCTTGAGCTGCTTGCGCTCGATGTCCAGGCCCCACTCGGCGATCGGACCCAGCTTCGGCGACAGGCCGAAGAAGACCAGCAGCATGTCCAGCGGCACGCGGCGGGTGACGCCGTCGGCGCCGGTGACCTTCACCTCGGAGAGCTTGCCGTCCGTTTCATCGAAGCCGGTGACCTGGCCGATGATCAGCTGCATCTCGTACTCGTCGCACAGGGCCTTCATCTTGGCGACCGAAGCCGGGGCGGCGCGGAAGTCCTCGCGGCGGTGCAGCAGCACGACCGACTCGGCCTTGCCGACGAAGTTCAGGGCCCAGTCCAGAGCGGAGTCGCCGCCGCCGCAGATGACCAGGTTCTTGCCTTCGAACAGCGCCGGATCTTTCACACGGTAGAACAGCTGGCTGTTGTCGAACTTCTCGATGCCGTCGACCTTCATGGTGCGCGCCTGGAAGGAGCCCACGCCGGCGGCGATGAAGATGGTTTTCGTGATGAACTGCGTGCCGGTCGAGGTCTCGACGTTGAAGCGGCCGTCTTCGCGGCGCTGCACCGTGGTCACTTCCTGGCCCAGGTGGAAGGTCGGCTCGAACGGCTCGATCTGCTTGAGCAGGTTGTCGGTCAGTTCCTGGCCGGTGCACACCGGCACGGCCGGGATGTCGTAGATCGGCTTGTCAGGGTAGAGTTCCACGCACTGGCCGCCGACGGCCGGCAGCGAGTCGATGACGTGGGCCTTGATCTCGAGCAGGCCGAGTTCGAAGACCTGGAACAGGCCGACCGGACCGGCGCCGATGATGACGGCGTCGGCGTCGATCGCGCCGGCGAAGGAGCTGTTCGGAGCGATGCTGCCCGCTTCGTGGGAGGCACTGATAGTCATGCGCTTGTCTTTCTTTGGAATGGGGTATGAGTGGGACGGTGGCAGCTAGTGTGCCACGATTGAAGAACTGCCGCAGACGCCGGCCCGGCGGGCCGGGCGTCTGCCGGCTTCAGCGGGCCAGCTGGTCCAGCTTGTCCTTGACGTCTTTCCACTCTTCGGCGTCTGGCAGCGCCGGCTTGGTCTTGGTGATCGACGGCCAGAAGCGCGCGAGGTCCGCGTTGATCTTGATGAATTGCTGCTGGTCCGACGGCACGTCTTCTTCCGCGTAGATCGCGTTCACCGGGCACTCGGCCACGCAGACGGCGCAGTCGATGCACTCGTCAGGGTCGATGGCGAGGAAATTCGGGCCTTCCCGGAAACAATCTACCGGGCATACATCGACGCAGTCGGTGTAACGACAACGGATGCACGATTCGGTGACAACGTGGGTCATAACAGTCCTATTAGTGTTTATTGGGTCGCAGCGCCGGGCCGGGCACTTCGCAAAACCTGCTGCGCGTTGCACTGGCGGTCTGCGATGCTCGCTGTACTGACGTACAGCTCCGCTTCTCGACCACCATTGCCGCCGCTCGCGACGGTTTTTCGAGGCGCCCTGCTGACTGGGCCGACGGGACATGGCAAAGCACTGTATTTTAGGGCAATTCGGCGTTTCCTTCAAATTGACCTTCATACACAATATATATAAGCAAATGCATTGCGCGGCGCGCGGCTGGCACCGCGCGGGCCGTTGAAACCCCCTCAGGCGCTGGCGCGCAGGCGGTCGAGCAGGGCTTGCCAGTCGCCGCCGCTGCCGTCCTCGCGCATGAAGACCGTGTGGCAGCGCTGCCCGTCCTCGACCGTGATCTCCCAGCGCGGCAGGTCGGCGCCGACCGGGCAGGCGGGCGCTGCCGAGAAAAAGTCGAGCCGCCCCAGGAGACCCTCGAGCTCGCCGCCGTCCGGGTGGACGGCAGTGTCGAGGTCGTAGGCTTGGGCGAGCCCGGCGAAACCGCCGCAGGCGCGTGCGCTGATCTTCATGAGTCTGCCGTGTCGGTAGTGGGAGCGAGTGCGACCGGCGGCACCACGCACTCGGCCAGGCGCCCGTTGGCGCCGCACCAGAGCGCCAGTGCGCGCGCCTCGGCGTCCAGTACCCGGTCCATCCGGTAATACTCGGGCAGGTTCATGGTGCCGCAGCAGGCGCGCCGGTCCTGGCGGGCGCCCGCCTTGTCGCAGACCTTCGGCGCCAGTTTGTCGACGCCCGGGACCGCCGTCGCCGCCGGGGCCTGGCCCGGCGCCTCGACCACGTCGCGGCGCGCGAACTGGTTGTGGATGAAACCGGCGTAGGCGGCCGGCTTGCCGTCCTCGACCACCAGGCGCAGCATCTCGTTGACCACGTCGGCATAGCTGGCGGCGCTGTCGGGTGCGGCGATCAGGGCGCGCAGCAGCAGGCCGCGCAGGTAGGCGGCTACCCGGTGCAGCACGGCGGCGCAGTCGTCCAGCACGGGGTTGCGCTCGTAGGCGAACATATCGGCCAGCACGTCGTACACGGCGCCGGTGAAGACTTGGGAGATCGCGTGCACCTGGGTGCCGGCCTGGCTGAGCGTCAGGTCGTTGTCGGCATTGCGCAGGCCGACGGTGGAGCCCAGCGCCAGGCCGAACTGCTCGGCGACGTCGGACAGGAAACTCTTGTCGTGCAGCTGGGCCCGGGTCTGGGCGATCACGGCTTCGCACAGGTCGAGCTGCGACAGGGCCAGGAAGATCGCGGTCAGGTCGCCGAAGGCTTCGTGGAGGCCGCCGGTCTGGGGCGGGGCGTCGGCCAGCAGCCATTGCGGCTTGAGGCCGTCCAGTACCGCGTGGGCGGTCTCGTGGGCCACGATGTCGAAGGAGCGGCAGGTGTAGACCCGTTCCGGCTCCGTTACGCCGGCGGCGGTGCCGGCCGGCTCCAGGCTGGGCACGAAGTCGCCGAACTTCAGGCAGCCCTGGGTGCGGCTGTAGAAGGCGTTCATCACGTTCGGCAGGCCGTGCGGGAAGAGCATCAGGGGGCGGGTGTCCATGCTGGTGTTCCACTGCCATGGCAGCGGCATGTCCAGCCCGGCGGCCAGCAGGGCGCGCTGGTACATGGTCAGAGTCTGGCGCACCACGGCGTAGGTATGCACCGCGTCGAACTGCGGGGTGTCGGGCTGGGTCACGAAGTCGCCGAAGGCGTTCGGCTCGACCGGGTCGATGCCGGGTGCGCCCGGCGCGATGCGGGCGTCGCGCGGCCCGGCCAGCACCGGGCCGGGCAGCCAGGCGCGCCGGGTGCCGATCTCGCCGACCGTCGGGTCCTGCTTCCACATCAGCACGCGCGCGCCGAAGGCCTGGGGCAGGGCGGGCGGCTCGGCCGCGGCATCGTCCTCGCCGGCGCCGGCCTCCATGTTTGCCGCGGTGCCGGATGCCGGCTGCGGCCCGGTGTCGGGAAGCAGGGGCTGCTCGAGCAGCCGGGCGGCGCGGTGCTGCTGCATATAGGGGGCGCTGGGCGTGGGAATGGGGCGGGCCGGCGGCTGGTCACGATCGGGCGTGGCCAGTGCGTCGGGCAGGAGGGGACCTGGTTCCATGACGGCTCCTTGCGAAATATCGGGCGGCATGACCATGGTCGCGCGCCGGGCGGCGTGGACATTGACGAAAGTCAATTGATCTATATTGAAGAGCGGGCGGCACCGTTGGACTGGCCTAGTCCGCTTCCAGGTGGCATCATTGCGGATTGTCTTGCAACAGATTGAAGGAAACAGACTCCATGTCGGAAATCAGCATCGTCCAGGAACACAACCTGAGCCCGGAACAGGCGCGCGACGCGGCCCAGCAGGTGGCCCAGCGCATCGCCACGGAATATGGCCTGGCATGCAAATGGGATGGTGACATCCTACGCTTCGAGCGCAGCGGGGTGGAGGGCGCCCTGACCCTGGAAGACCAGCGCGCCGCGATGCGCATCCGCCTGGGCTTCTTCATGGGGGCATTTGCCCCGGCCATCGAGGCCAAGGTGGCGGAGAAGATGCGGAAAGTCTTCGTGCCGGCGTAGGGTGGTGCGGCTCCACCGGATGGATTGATCAGCCTGTGACGCTGGCGCCGCCCACGCGTTCAACCAGCTCTTGAGTAGTCGTCTCGTCTGCTCAAAAGTGGGTTGACCGCGTGGGCGGGAGACCCGCGGGGCCGCCCAGGCCCACCCTACGAAAACGGCCACCCGCAGGTGGCCGTCAATGAGGGGGAGCGATGAAGCTCAGCCCTTCAGTTCCTCGATCAGGTCGATGTACTGCTGCATCGCGTCTTCCTGGGAGGTGCCTTTCAGGGCGGCCCAGGCGTCGAACTTCGCGCGGTTGACGAAGTCGGTCATGCCGGGGCGCTCGCCGGTGGCGTCGCCGCTCGCGCCCTGCTTGTACAGCGCGTAGATCTTCAGCAAGGTCATGTTGTCCGGGCGTTCCGGCAGATTCTTGGATTCGGCCTGGGCCTGGGCGAACTGTTCCTGCAAGCTCATGAGTACTCCTGTGGTTGGTTGCGTTGGCAATATGTTATGCGCAGGCATCTTAGCGCAGGAGGGGAGCGTACGCCGGTAATCCGGGCACACTTTAGAGGGGATGCTCAAGCGGCGCCGACAGGGCGCCGCCCGGGGGAGTCTTAGACGGCCAGCAGTTCGACGTCGAAGATCAGGGTGGCGTTTGGCGGAATCACGCCGCCGGCGCCGCGCGCGCCGTAGCCGAGGCTGGCCGGGATGGTCAGGCGGCGCTGGCCGCCGACCTTCATGCCCTGCACGCCTTCATCCCAGCCGCGGATCACATGGCCGGCGCCCAGCGCGAACTGGAATGGGTCGTTGCGGTCCTTGCTCGAATCGAACTTGGCGCCCTGGCTGCCGTCGTCGTTGCGCAGCCAGCCGGTGTAGTGGACGGTGACGTGCTGGCCGGCTTTCGCCTCGGCGCCGCTGCCGACGACGGTGTCTTCGTATTGCAGGCCGGAATCAGTGGTAATGGTGGACATGGTATTCCCTGTTGTTCAAGTTGAAGGGCGATTGTAGTGCATCGCACAAGGCTTTGCGTAGAATGGCCATATTGAAAACACGACAAGGAGCCGTGATGTCGACCAGTTGCGCCCGTGCAGATTACCGTTGGAAGGATGCGCCATGAAGGGCGTCGGCCTGGCTTACCGGCGCGCCCTCGGCGCCCAGTTCTCGCGCCGCATGCTGGTCCTGTCGACCGCGCCGCTGGCGCTGTCGCTGCTGCTGTGGGGCTTCGTCCTGTGGACCGGCCTGCAGCCCCTGCTCGACTGGCTGCAGGGCACCTTCGCGCAATACGAGATCTTCCAGTCCAGCGGCAGCGTGCTGTCCATGCTCGGCCTGGGCATGCTGAAGGTCATGGTGATCCCGCTGCTGGCGATCGCGCTGCTGCTGCCCCTGATGATCGCCTCGGCTCTGCTGTTCATGGGCGTGATCGCCATGCCGGTGATCGAGCGCCACGTCGGCAATAGCCAGTACCCGAAGCTGGAGAAGAAGCAGGGCGGCTCCTTTATCGGCAGCGTCGGCATCAACGTGGGCAGCACGGCGGTGTTCGCGGTGCTGTGGCTCCTCACCTTGCCGCTGTACGCGGTCCCGCCGCTGGCCTGGCTGGTGCAGGCCTGCCTGTGGGCCTGGGTGACCTCGCGCGTGATGAGCTACGACGCGCTGGCCGCCCACGCCAGCCCCGAGGAAAGGCGGGAGCTGATGCGCCGCCACCGTGGCGCGCTGCTGGCGATCGGCTTCGCCTCCGGCCTGGCCGGGGCGCTGCCGGGCATCGCCTGGATGGGCGGGGCCTTGATTTCGATCGTGCTGTTCCCGGTACTGGCCATGCTGTCGCTGTGGCTCTACATCATGATCTTCCTGTTCGCCGGGCTGTGGTTCCAGTATTACTGCCTGGGCGCCCTGGACGAGCTGCGCACGGCGACGGCGCCGGCCTGAAGTCCCCTAGCGCAGGTGCTTGCGCGCTTCGCGTACCGTGAGCGGGGATAGCAGGTCTTCGTGCGCATCCACGAAATGCTTGACGTCCCGCGGCGCCCATTTGGCGTAGTCGCGCAGGGCCCAGCCGATCGCCTTGCGGATGAAGAATTCGCGCTCGGGCGCCAGGCGCAGGGCATAGCCGAACAGGCGCGCTTCATCGGTCTCGAGGCGCCAGCCCAGCTGGTGGGTCATGGCGATGCGGCGGATCCAGAAGGAGTCGTCGCGCAGGGCGGCATCCATGGCCTCTTGCGCGCCGCTCGCCCGGTGGGCGCGTACCAGCTTGCCGATCACGCCCGCCATGCCGTCGACCGTCTCCCACCAGGGCTTGCGGCGCGCCAGCGCAAGCAGGGGATCGATGGCGCCGACGGGCAGCTCCTTGCGGCGCAGGCCGAGCAGGTCGATGGCCGCGTACTGGTATTCGCGCAGGGGCTCGTCCCACAGGCGACCGGCCAGTGCCAGCAGCTCGGGCCAGGGCGGGCGCGGCGCCCATTCCTTCACGGCCGCGCGCCGTGCGGGCGTCGCCACACCGAGAAAATCGAACTGGTCGCGCTGGTAGGCGCGCATGGACACGGCCCGCGCGGGGTCGGCAAGCAGGGCGAGGCGCGTCTTCAAACTGTCGAGCGGATCGGGTGTGGTCATGTTTCTTATCAAATGTCTGCGTCAACCGGACCGGTGGCTGCGCCGTTCAAGAAGGATAGGCATGGGGAGAACGCATGGGATTCGGCTTGATCGTCGTGGGCGACGAAATCCTGTCCGGGAGGCGCCAGGACAAGCATTTCAGCAAGGTGGTCGAGCTGCTCGGCGCGCGCGGCCTGCAGCTCGACTGGGCCGAATTCGTCGGCGACGATCCGCCGCGCCTCACCGCCACCCTGCAACGCAGCTTCGCCAGTAAGGATATCGTGTTCAGCTGTGGCGGCATCGGCGCCACGCCGGACGACCATACGCGCCAGTGCGCGGCGGCCGCGCTCGGCCTGCCCCTGGTCCTGCATCCGGAAGGGCGGCGCAACATCGAGGAGCGGATCCGCGAGACAGCGCGCGAAGCAGGGCGGGAGCCCGACTTCGCTGCGCCCGACAATCTGCAACGCCTCAAGATGGCCGAGTTCCCGCAAGGCGCCGGACTGATCCCGAATCCCTACAACCGCATCGCCGGCTTCACGGTCGGCGACCATCACTTCGTGCCGGGCTTTCCGGTGATGGCATGGCCGATGATCGAATGGGTGCTCGAGACCCGCTATGCCCATCTGTTTCACGCCAGCGCCTTCGAGGAACGTTCGCTGCTGGTGTTCGAGGCCGCCGAGGCCGCGCTGACGCCGCTGATGGAAGCGCTGCAGCGGGACTATCCCGGCGTACGGGTCTTCAGCCTGCCCAGCGTGGGCGATGCGCATATGCGCCGCCACATCGAACTGGGCGTGAAGGGCGAGCCCGCGCAAGTGGCGGCAGCCTTCGCCGCGATGCGCTCGGAACTGGAGCGCCGCGGCGCCGAAATCGGGCCCTTGTAGGACTCGATGCCGTCGAGCTAACTCTGCCGTTGTTTTTTTGCGAAAATGCTTCGTGCGCATCAAATTTGTTAAACCGTGTCTCGCGCGTGTCGTATTGATGTGGTGGAATGATACCTGTGGAGGTGCAATCCTGAGTGAGCTTGCACCGCGCGTTTTGCGACCTGACGCGAGCAATCACTCGATCGAACCAGCAGCACGGATGGCAGGCAGGTTGGCGGGGATTGCACGCGTTTTTGATTCAAACCAGTTGAGCCATCATGGAAAGTAATCGCCGTTTCAAACGGCCCAGTCTTCTCTCCCGCATTCTCTCCAGCTTGCGCGGACGTTTCGCCTTCGGCATGGCCGGCGGCGCACCCGTGCTCGCGTCCGCGGGCGGCAACGATGTTCCCCTCTACGAAGCCTATCCCCACCTGGCCAGCGGCGCTGCGCCCGGCCGCAGCCGCGTGCCGCCGGCCGAACCGCCGGAAGGCGAGGGGCCTGAAGGCGCACCCGACGACAAGCCCGCCGGCGCGCCGCGCAAGCGCCGCTTCAAGATCTGGTTCTACGTTGCGCTCCTGATCCTGCTGGTGCTGCTGGGCGGCTGGGGCGCGCTCGAGATCCGTACCTCGCGCCTGCAGGCCAAGATCTTCGCCGGCATGGCGCAAGACCTGACTTATCGCATGGACAAGGGTGCAAGCCCTTCGATCCGCTTCCCGGCCGCCAGCCCCTACGACACGCGCCTGGGCTACGCCAACATGCCGTCCTACCTCGGCAAGCTGCAGTCGCGCGGCTATCACATCGACGCGCAGGCGCGCATCTCGCCCAAGATGGTCGAGATGGCCGACCGCGGCCTCTACGCCACCTACCACGAGAAGACCAAGGTCGGCCTCGAGATCCTCGACTGCCGCGCCCAGCCCCTGTTCGCCTCGCGCTTCCCCGAGCGCTTCTACCACGAGTTCAAGGACGCGCCGCCGCTGCTGGTGCAAAGCCTGCTGTTCATCGAGAACCGCGAGCTGCTCGACCCCGCCTACCCGCACCGCAACCCGGCGGTGGAGTGGGACCGCTTCTCGAAGGCGGTGTTCGACAAGACCCTGAGCACCGTGGGCCTGGGCGGCGAAGGCCGCGTGGCCGGCGGCTCCACGCTCGCGACCCAGATCGAGAAATACCGCCATTCGCCAGAAGGCCGCACCGGTTCGCTGTCGGACAAGATGATCCAGATGGCCTCGGCTACCCTGCGCGCCTACCAGGACGGCGAAGACACCACCAAGGCGCGCCGCCAGATCGTGCTCGACTACCTGAATACCGTGCCGCTGTCGGCCAAGCCGGGCTATGGTGAGGTCAACGGCATCGGCGACGGCATGTGGGTCTGGTACGGCCGCGACTTCGAGGAAGTGTCCAGGCTCCTCAAGGGCCCGATGAATACCCCCGATGCCGTCACCGCCTACAAGGAAGCGCTGTCCCTCATGATCGCGCAGCGCCGCCCGGCCTACTACCTGGGCGCGGGCGAGCACGACCTCGAAACGCTGACCAACAGCCACCTGCGCGTGCTGGCCCAGGCCGGCGTGATCTCGCCCCAGTTGCGCGACGCCGCCCTGAAGGTCGAGCTGCATCCGGCCCAGGGCTCGGGCGTGGCTGCGCCGGGCGCCGACGCTTTCGTCTCGCGCAAGGCCGCCAACGCCGTGCGCAACCACCTGGGCTACCTGGTGGGTGATTCGCGCCTGTACAACCTCGACCGCCTCGACCTCTCGGTGGTCTCGACCCTGGACGCCGGCGTGCAGCAGGCCGTCACCGACGCGCTGCGCAAGCTGTCGGACGCCGAGCACGCGAAGGCTGCGGGCCTGACCGGCAAGGGCCTGCTCGGCAACGGCGACCCGTCCCAGGTGGTCTACAGCTTCACCCTGATGGAGCGCGGCGAGCACGTGAACTACCTGCGCGTCCAGACCGACAACTACGACCAGCCGCTCGACATCAACGAGGGCGCCAAGCTGGACCTCGGTTCGACCGCCAAGCTGCGCACCCTGGTGACCTACCTCGACATCGTCGACCAGCTGCACAAGCGCTATGAGCCGATGGACAAGATCGGCCTGATGGGCGTCGAGACCGACCCGAAGGACCGCATGTCCCAGTGGGCCGTCGAATACTTCCAGCAGTTGCCGGACGGCGCCGACCGGGGCCTCAAGCCCATGCTCGCCGCCGCCATGGAGCGCAAGTACTCGGCCAACCCGGGCGAAGCCTTCTTCACCGGCGGCGGCCTGCACACCTTCGGCAACTTCAGCAAGCTCGATAACAGCAAGATCATGACGGTCACCGAGGCGCTGCGCAATTCGACCAACCTGGTATTCGTCCGCATGATGCGCGACGTGGTGCGCTACTACATGTTCCAGCTGCCCGGCTCCTCGGCCCAGCTGCTGGCCGACGCCGACGATCCGCGCCGCCAGACCTACCTGGCGCGCTTCGCCGACAACGAAGGCAAGGTCTTCCTGGCCAAGTTCTGGAACAAGTACAAGGGCAAGACCTCGCAGGAAGTCGTGGACCTGCTGTTCTCGAGCGTGCGTCCGATGGCCTCGAAGCTGGCCGCGGCCCACCGCACCGTGTTCCCGGATGCGACGATGGAACAGTTCGGGGCTTTCGTCGACAAGAACCTGCCGCCCTCGCACGACATGGATGCGGACCGCATTCCGAAGATGTACGAGATGTACGACGCGAAGAACATGTCGCTGGCCGACCGCGGCTACGTCGCCTCGGTGCACCCGCTCGAACTGTGGCTGGTGAGCTACCTGCGCACCCACCCGGATGCCGGCTGGACCGAAGTCACCAACGCCAGCGTCCAGCAGCGCCAGGACGTCTACTCGTGGTTGTTCAAGACCCACCGCAAGCACGCCCAGGACAAGCGCATCGCCGGCCTGATCGAGGTCGAAGCCTTCCTCAAGATCCACGCCCAGTGGAAGAAGATGGGCTATCCCTTCGATTCCCTGGTGCCGTCCTATGCGACCACGCTGGGCGCCTCGGCCGACCGTCCGGCCGCGCTGGCCGAACTCATGGGCATCATCGTCAACGGCGGCGTGAGGAAGCCCGTCGAGCGCATCGACTCGCTGCACTTCGCCAAGGACACGCCGTACGAGACCCTGGTCAAGCGCACCAAGGGCGGCGGCAAGGAACAGGTGCTGGCGCCGGAAGTTGCCCGCGTCGTGGCCGACGCCATCCAGGGCGTGGTCAGCGACGGTACGGCCAAGCGCGTGAAGACCGCCTTCGTGCAGTCCGACGGCAGCGTGATCGCCCTCGGCGGCAAGACCGGTACCGGCGACCAGCGCTTCGAGGTGTATGCGCGCGGCGGCCGCGTGATCGAGTCGCGTTTCGTGAACCGCTCGGCGACCTTTGTCTTCAATATCGGGGAGCGTTACTTCGGCAGCATGACCGCCTACGTGCACGGCCCGCAGTCCGGTGACTACGACTTCACCAGCGCGCTGCCGGTGCAGCTGCTGGCCAACCTGGCGCCGAGCCTGATGCCGATGATCGAACCGCCCGCGGGCAGCGTGGCCGCGCAGCGGCAGTGCGTGCGTTGAAAGGACGGGCCGCGGTCAAGCGCGCCGTGACGCGCATGCGCCAGTTCAGCATCGTGTCCCTGCGCGACATGCTGGTAGCAATGGGGCCGACCGTGCTGGCGGTAATCGCGGTGGCCGTGCTGGCCTATCTCTGGGTCGACCCGGCGCCGCCGCGCAAGCTCACCATGGCCACCGGCCAGTTCAACAGCGCCTACCAGGAATTCGGCCGCCAGTACGCGGCCATCCTGGCGCGCGACGAGATCGCGCTCACGCTCGAACCCTCGCTCGGCTCGCAGGACAACCTGGAGCGCCTCATCGCGGGCAAGGCCGACGTCGCCTTCGTCCAGAGCGGCTCCACCGTGGACGGACAGGCCGAGCGGGAAGGGCTGATCTCGCTGGGCAGCCTGTTCACCGAGCCGGTCTGGCTCTTCCTGCGCGAGTCGGCCAGGGTGAACCACCTGACCGAGCTGAAGGGCAAACGCATCAACCTGGGGCCGGAAGGCACGGGCGTGCCGCGCCTGTTCCGCCAGGTGCTCGATGCGAACGGCATCGACCCTACGGAGCTGCAGATCGGCGCGCTGGAAAACACCCCGGCCACGATGGAGCTGCTGGCCGGCCGCATCGACGGCCTGGTGTTCAGCTCCGCCCCGGAAGCCCCCTTGATCCAGATGCTGCTGCAGACGCCCGGCATCAAGCTTTTCAATTTCACCCAGGCCGATGCCTACACGCGCCGCCTGCCTTTCCTGACCCATGTGGTGCTGCCGCGCGGGATCGTCGACCTGGGGCGCGACATCCCAAGCCAGGACTATCACCTGATCGCGCCGACCGCGACCCTGGTGGCAAGGGAAGACCTGCATCCGGCCCTGGTGGGCCTGCTGGTGAAATCGGCCGGCGAGATCCATGGCAAGGCGGGCTGGTTCCAGCAGCAGGGCCAGTTCCCGTCGCCGAAGTACACGGAAATCCCCGTCGCGCGTGAGGCGGAGCGCTACTACCGCGACGGCCCGCCCTTCCTGCAGCGCTATATGCGCTTCTGGCTGGCCAACCTGGCCGAGCGCCTGTGGGTGGTCGTGGTGGCGCTGGCGGCTCTCTTGATCCCGCTGTCGAAGATCGTGCCGCCGATCTACGTGTGGCGGGTGCGCTCGCGCGTCTACCGCTGGTATGGCGAACTGCGCAAGGTCGAGCAGGAACTCGAGGCGACGCCTTTTGACGCGCGCGAGGCGGCGCGTGAAGGACTGCTGCTGCGCCTCGAAGAGATCGAGGACCGCGTGAACCACATCTCGATTCCGCTGGCCTACGCGGAGGAGTTGTACCGGCTGCGCAGTCACATCAACTTCGTGCGCGAGCGGGTGCGCGGCACCATCGACATGCATGGCCGGGCCACCTCGAAGGGATGATGCGTAAATAGCAAAATTCCCTAGGGAAAAGGATTACACTGGCGGTCTTTGTTCCGCATCCCGAAGGAAGCCATGAAACGCCGTCCCCTTTCCGCCCTGGCCCTGGGCGCGCTGCTGGCCTGCGCCGGCGCCCATGCCGCCAACGAATCCGCCGTAGCTCACACGAACTTCGCCGACGCGCCCGCCCAGCAGCGCAATCCGCGCGAGCACTACACCAAGTACGAGTACCAGATCCCGATGCGCGACGGCGTCAAGCTGTTCACGGTGGTGTACGTGCCGAAGGACGCATCAAAAGCCTATCCCTTCCTGATGCAGCGCACGCCCTACAGCGCCGGCACCCGTGCGGACGGTGAAATGCGCTACGGCGTCGACTGGTTCCCGCGCGCGCTCAGCCCGACGCCGGAACTCGAGCAGTCCGGCTACATCTTCGTGACCCAGGACGTGCGCGGCCGCTACATGTCGGAAGGCAGCTGGCAGGAGATGACCCCGCACGCCAAGGCAAAGCGCGAGAAAGGCGAGGGCAGCGAGAGCGAAGACATGGTCGACACCGTCGAATGGCTGCTCAAGCACATCCCGAACAACAATGGCCGCGTCGGCATCTGGGGCATCAGCTATCCCGGCTTCTACACCGCAGCCAGCATCATCGATTCGCACCCGGCGATCAAGGCCGCCTCGCCGCAGGCGCCGATCGCCGACCTCTACATGGGCGACGACTCCTACCACGGCGGCGCATTCATGCTGTCGGCGAACTTCGACTTCTATACCAACTTCCTGCCGCAGAAGAACCCGACCCTGCCGAACCGCGCGAGGTCAAGCTTTGACTACGGCGAGGCCGACGCCTATGACTTCTTCCTGAAGCGCCTGACGATGCCGAACATCCTCGCCACGCTGAGCGCCGAACAGCGCGCGCTGCTCGAGCCCACCATCGTGCACGACACCTACGACGAGTTCTGGCGCTCGCGCGCGATCACGCCGCACATGAAGAACGTGAAGGCGGCCGTGCTGACGGTCGGCGGCTGGTTCGACGCGGAAGACCCGGCGGGGCCCTTCGCAATCTACGATGCAGTGGGCAAGTACAACCCGAAGACCCCGAATGCGCTGGTGATCGGCCCTTGGGTGCACGGCGGCTGGGCCGGCAGCGACGGCGCCCGCCTGGGCCACGTGAGCTTCGACGCCAAGACCAGTGAGTACTACCGCCGCGAGATCCAGTTCCCCTTCTTCGAACAGCACCTGAAAGGCGTCAAGCCGGCGCGTACGCTGGCCAATGTGAACGCTTTCGAAACCGGCACCAATGTCTGGCGCACTTATTCGGCCTGGCCGCCGGCGCCGGCGAAAGCGAAGACCCTGTACTTCGGCCCGAACGGCACGCTAAGCTGGCAGCAGCCGGCTGGAAGCGGCACGGGCTACGACGAATACGTCGCCGATCCGCGCAAACCAGTGCCCTACATCGGCTACGCCGCAACGGGCGTGCCGCGTGAGTACATGGTCTCGGACCAGCGCTTCGCGGCGACCCGCCCCGACGTGCTGGTCTACCAGAGCGAGGTGCTGGAACAGGACGTGACCGTCGCCGGTCCGGTGCTGCCGAAACTCTTCGTCTCGACCACCGGGACGGATGCCGACTGGGTGGTCAAGCTGATCGACGTCTACCCGGCCGAGTACCCGACCCCGCAGGCGGAGCGCAAGGGCAACGACGTCGGCCCGCCGTCCGTGAACATGGGCGGCTTCCAGCAGCTGGTGCGCGGCAATCCGCTGCGTGGCAAGTTCCGCAACAGCTTCCAGAAGCCCGAGCCGTTCACCCCGGGCAAGCAGGAAGCCTTGAGCTTTGACATCGGCCAGGTCAACCACACCTTCCGCCGCGGCCACCGCATCATGGTGCAGGTGCAGAGCTCCTGGTTCCCGCTGGTCGACCTGAACCCGCAGACCTTCGTGCACATCCCGAAAGCGAAGCCGGAAGACTTCCAGAAGGCGACCCAGCGTGTCTACCGCGCGCCGGGTGCGGCGTCGGGCCTGCAGCTGATGGTCATGCCATGATGGTAGGGTGGACGGCTTCGCCGTCCGCGCGTTCAGCCAGCGCGGAAATGGACGATGCGTCTCATTTCACCGTGTAGTTGAACGCGCGGACGGCAGAGCCGTCCACCCTACGAAGCTCCGGGCCGTACCGACGATACCGTCTACGCTCCAATCCAGGGCAGCCCAGCCTTGCACCACCCACCCACCGTCTTGCGATGCCCCTGCTCGTCGCGATCCCCCTCGAAGCCTTCCAGGATGTCGTAAGACTGCGCGAAGCCGTTCTCGGTCGCCACGCGCGCGCTGTGGCGCGAGCGCACGCCCGAGCGGCACAGGAAGAGCAGCACCTCGTCCTTGCGCGCGACCTTGTCCAGCTGGGCGGCGAAGTCGGGGTTCGGCTGGCCGCCGGGGTAGGTGGCCCATTGCACCGCCACGTGCTGGGATTCGGGGACGGCGACCTTGCCGACCCAGTCGCGCTCGGCATTGGTGCGCACGTCGACCAGTTTCACGCGCGGGTCGCTCTGCAGGAGGGCGAATGCTTCTTCCGGCGTGACGGCGCCGGCATAGGGCTGGCCGGGGGCGCGCTCGCGGGCGCTGGCGAGGATGGATTCGGAAGTACTCATGATTATCGGTCCATTTTTAGAGAATAAAAAGCATTGCACCAACTTGGTTCGGTGTATCCTGCGCTGCGATGGTGCATCGCACCCGGATGGTGCACTCATTTGGTGCGAGTGTATGCACGGTGTGACAGTGACCGTGCACCGATTGTAGGACCAGCATGAGCGGATTCCAACGAAGCATTGTGCATTTACTCATAACGCCGGGTTGGCACGGTTCATGCTTTGAAGTAGAGCACGTTGCCCTGCCATGAAGATGTGGCGCGGCACCCCCTTTTCAATCAGGAGATACGAATGGCAAAGACGGCTGCAGACGTAATTCAACTTATCAAAGACAACGAAGTCAAGTTCGTTGATTTGCGCTTCGCTGATACCCGCGGTAAGGAGCATCACGTGACCGTGCCGGTCTCGCACTTCGACGAAGACAAATTCGAGTCGGGCCACGCCTTCGACGGTTCGTCGATCGCCGGCTGGAAGGGCATCGAAGCCTCCGACATGCTGCTGCTGCCAGACCCGAGCACCGCCAACCTCGACCCGTTCATGGAAGAGACCACCCTGTTCCTGCAGTGCGACGTGATCGAACCGTCGGACGGCAAGGGCTATGACCGCGATCCGCGTTCGATCGCCAAGCGCGCCGAAGCCTATCTGAAATCGTCGGGCATCGGCGACACCGCCTTCTTCGGCCCGGAACCGGAATTCTTCATCTTCGATTCGATCAAGTGGCGCATCGACATGTCGGGCTGCTTCGTCAAGATCGACTCGGATGAAGCCTCGTGGTCGACCGACAAGGACATCGAAGGCGGCAACAGCGGCCACCGTCCGACCGTCAAGGGCGGCTACTTCCCGGTTCCGCCGGTCGACAGCTTCCAGGACATGCGCTCGGAAATGTGCCTGATCCTCGAATCGCTCGGCATCCCG
>JBFLVV010000096.1:0-15965 GCA_040758275.1 Pseudomonadota bacterium | reverse complement strand
CCGAGTACATCACGTACTACAATAACGACCGCATCAAGCTCAAACTTAAAGGCCTGAGCCCTGTGCAGTACCGGACCCAGGCCATGGGCGCTTAATAACTAACGTCCAACTATTTGGGGTCAGTTCAAACCCGACCACCCTACATATAAATATGTTCAAGCGTTGTCGTCGGGCGCGACGATCTCCAGCTTCTGCATCTGGTAACGCAACTGGCGCACGCTGATCCCGAGCAGGGCCGCGGCCTGGGTGCGGTTGAAGTTGGTCTGCTGCAGCGCGCGGCCGATGATGTCGCGCTCGACCTGGCTCAGGTACTCGGGCAGGTTGCTGGGCAGGCCGTTGGGGCCGAGTCCGGGCGAAGCCGGCACTGGGTCGGCGGCGGGCGCCGGCGCCGGTTCCAGCTCCACGGCGATTTCGACCGGTGTCGCAGGCAGAGCAGGCGGCGCCGGCTCGCGTACCGCCGCGTCACCGGGACGCGCCGCCTTCAGCGACAGATCCCCGACTTCGATCACGCCGTCGTTGGCGAAGGCCAGCGCCCGCTCCAGCACGTTTTCCAACTCGCGGATATTCCCCGGGAAGGAGTAGGCGCGCAGCGCATCGAGCACGCCCGGCCCGAGGGTCGCCTGCCCCGGCCCGGCCAGGCGCGCCAGGATGGCGTCGACCAGCGGCGCCAGGTCGTCGATGCGTTCGCGCAGCGGCGGCAGCGAGAGCTCGATCACGTTCAGGCGATAGAACAAATCCTGCCTGAACCTGCCCTGCTCGACGCAGCGCGCCAGGTCCTGGTGGGTGGCGCTGATGATGCGCACGTCGACAGGCTCCTCGATGGTGGCGCCGATCTTGCGCACGCGCCGCTCCTGGATAGCGCGCAACAGCTTGACCTGCATCGGCAGCGGCAGGTCCGCCACCTCGTCCAGCATCAGGGTGCCGCCATTGGCCGCCTGGAAGAAGCCGTCGCGGTCGTCCGTCGCGCCGGTGAAGGCGCCCTTGCGGTAGCCGAAGAACTCGGCCTCCATCAGGGTTTCGGGAATCGCGCCGCAGTTCACGGCGACGAACGGTTTCGACGCACGCGAACTCTGGGCGTGGATCTCGCGCGCGGCCAGTTCCTTGCCGCTGCCCGATTCGCCGGTGATCGAGATCGGCGCGTTCGAGCGCGCCAGGCGTCCAATCTGTGCGCGCAGCGATTGCATCGCGGGCGACGAACCGATCATGCGCGAGCCAGGCGCGCTGCCGTCCTGCTGCGGCGCGGGCGCCTCGGACAATTTGAGCGCCGAGCGCACCATCACGCGCAGGGCGTCGAGCGCCACCGGCTTGGAGATGTAATCGAAGGCGCCGGCCTTGAGCGCCACCACCGCGTTCTCGGCGCTGCCGTAAGCCGTGATGACGGCGATCGGCGCGGCCTTGCTTGATGCCGCCACCTCGCGCACCAGCTCCAGCCCCAGGCCGTCGGGCAGGCGCATGTCGGTCAGGATCAGGGCGTAATCGTGCTCCTCCACCAGGGCCCGCGCCTGGCGCAGCGTGGCGGCGCTGTCGACGTCCAGCCCCATCTTGAGCAGGGTGATCTCGAGCAGTTCGCGCAGGTCGGCTTCGTCGTCGACCACGAGGATGCGGGGTGCGGCCATGGTTCTCTCTAATATATATACATTGCGGCGGGCGGGCGATTCAGGCCGGCTGCACGAAGCTGATGACGAAGCGTCCGCTCGCCTTGCGCGGCCCCATGGCCGCGGCATCGAAGCGGTATTCGTAGTCGAGCTTCGCGTCGTTGTTCAGGCACAGTTCGCGCGCGAGATACAGCCCCAGGCCCGTGCCCTTGCTCGACGTCGTGTAGAAGGGCTCGAACAGGTGGGCGCGCACCTCCGGCGTGATGCCCGGGCCGTCGTCCTGCACGTGCAGCTCGGTGCGGCCGGCGGCGTCGCGCGCCGGGAACACCCGGATGCTGTTCGGCTGGCGGCTGGCGTAGCGCACCGCGTTGCCCAGCAGGTTGAGCAGCACTTCGTGCAGGTGCAGCGGGTCGAAGCGCACCGAACTCGTCCCGGCGTCGCCTATATAGACTATATCATCGGCCAGGCCATGGATTTCGCAAAATTCGGCCTTCAGCTCGGCCAGGAAAGGAGCCAGTTGTAGCGGCTCGCCGTTCGGCTGCACCTTGCGCGACAGTTGCAGGATGTCCTCGACCATGCGGTTCACCCTCGCCACGTTGTCGCCGACGATCTTCAACAGGCGCACCTCGGCCGGGCCGTGCAGGTCCTCGGCCAGCAGCGCGGTCGCGTGGCCGATGGCCGACAGCGGGTTGCGCACCTCATGCGCGATGCTGGCGGTCAGGCGCCCCATCGACGCCAGTTTCAGTTGCTGCGCCTGGTTTTCGATGGCGCTCACGTCCTGCATGAAGACCACGCTGCGTCCCAGCGCGCCACTGAGCGTGTCCACCCGTGCGAAGCGCAGCTTGAGGTGCGCCGGCTGGTCGCGCCGTCCGCGCAGCAGGCCTTCGTTTTCCTGGTAGGGTTTCACGGTCACGAAGACGGCGCCATCGACCGGCGCGCGCAGCCAGGCGGTGAAGGCCTGGGCCAGCGGCTCCATCCCGGGGCCTTCGCCCAGGCGGAACCCCGCCACTTCCCCCGCCAGGCCGAGCATGCGGCGCGCCGCCGGGTTGGCGGTGAAGACCACGCCATTGTCGCCCACCACCAGGATGCCGTCGCCGACGTCGGCGATCACGATCTGGTTGATCAGCTGCTGGACGTGCAGGTCGGTGCCGCGCTGGGCCGCCAGCTCTTCCTGCTTGATCAGGCGCGCGGCCAGGCGGTTCACCAGCAGCACGCCGGCGAAGAAGGCGGCGCCGTAGAGGCCCGCCTGCATCAGGGGCGGCTGGCGCTCCTGCATGAAGACCTGCCAGACGGCGTCAAGCAGCAGGAACATCGTCGCGACCGAGGCCGAGAACAGCGCCATCAGCAGCGGCGCCAGGATGGCGGCGCCGGCCAGCGGGAACAGGTAGAGGATGGCCAGGCCGCTGCGCATGCCGCCGGCGGCCAGGTAGAGCGCCGAGATCACGGCCAGGTCGACCGCGACCTGGACACCCAGTTGCAGCACGAAGCGGCGCTTCCACCAGGTGCCCACGGCAGCGAAAGCGAGAGCCGCCGCCAGGTAGACCAGGCAGGCCTCGGAGCTCGGGGTGGTATGCACCCCGTCGTCGCCGATGTCCAGGCCCAGGTAGAGCAGCAGCACCAGCGCGATGACGATGCGGGTGACGTTGAAGGTCTGGAGCGAGCGCCACAAGGTGGTGCGCGCTTCGCGCGAGAGCGCCTTCCGTCGTGACATCGGCCGGCTTACTTCGGCGGCAGGCGCACGTGGCCCGGCGAGCAGTAATCGTGGCCGTCCGCGTGCACCGCCTCGGAAGCCGGGAAATGCAGGCCGCAGTGCGCGCACTGGGTCATCGATTCGATTTCGCGGACCGGCTCCTGCGGGCGCTGTTGCTGCCCCGGCTGGTCAAACGGCGGCTGCTGGTGCGACATCTTCTTCAGCTTGGCGCGCAAGGCCATCCCGATCAGGACGATCAGGGCGATCCAGAACAGGATACGTGTCATGCGCCCCCCCGGTGCAGGACGACTTCGAGCACGAAGCGGCTGCCGACATAGGCCAGCGCCAGGGTGGCAAAGCCCGCCAGGGTGAAGCGCAGCGCGGTCTTGCCGCGCCAGCCCTGCCAGCGCCGGCCGGCCAGCAGCGCCGCGAACAGCAGCCAGGACAGCAGCGCGAACACGCTCTTGTGGTCGAAGCGCAGGGCGCGGCCGAACAGCTGTTCGGAGAACACCACGCCCGACAGCACGGTGAGGCTGAGCAGGACGAAACCGATCCAGATCACGCGGAACAGCAGCTTTTCCATGGTGAGCAAGGCCGGCAATTGGTCGAGGGCGCCGGCCAGCCAGCCGCTGGTCGCGCCGCCGCGCGCGTGCAGCCGCGCTTCCTGCAGCGCCATCAGCACCGCGTGGAAGGCGGCGATGGTGAGCGTGCTGTAGGCCAGCACGGCCACCACCACGTGCCAGCCGAAGGCGGGCGACTGGCTACTCAAAGCCAGCAGGCTGCCCGGGAAGATCACCGGCAGCGTGGCGGCCACGCAGGCGAAGGGCATCACCAGGCGGCGCATGCCGTCGAGGGCGAAATTGCGGTTTTCCAGCCAGTAGGCGGCCACCGAGACCCACAGGGCGCTCGACAGCATGATGGCGAAGCCGACCCGCAGGCGGCCGGGCGCGACCACGTCGAGCCCGAGCGCGGCGCCATGCACCGCCCAGGCCACGGCGGTGACGCCCGAGATGAGAGCGCCCCGGCGCGACGGCAGCAGGGCGCACACCGCGTACAGCAGGGCCGCGGCGAGGAAGAGGGAGTTCTGCATACTGGAAGTCTACACCATCGGGATACGACAGTGGCGACCCCACCCGGCCTGCAGCCGGGTCAATCCACCGCCGCCATCCTCAGCTCGTCCGTATGGTGGCGCTGCTGCTCTTCCATCACCAGCACCCCGAGCTCGCGCTTGAGCTGGTTGAATTCCGGCGCCGCCGGATCGCGCATGCGCGGCATGTCCACCATGAGGTCGCGCTTGACCGTCCCGGGCCGGTAGGTCATCACCACGATGCGGTCGGCCAGGTAGACGGCTTCCTCGATGCTGTGGGTGACGAACAGGATGGTCTTCTTCAGCTCCGACCAGATGCGCAGCAGCTCGTCCTGCAGGTTGCGGCGGGTGAGCGCGTCCAGGGCGCCGAAGGGTTCGTCCATCAGCATGATGGGCGAGTCAAGCGCCAGCACGCGCGCGATCGCCACGCGCTGGCGCATGCCGCCCGACAGGTCCTTGGGAAAGCGCTGGCGGAAGTCGCCCAGCGACAGCATGGCGAGCAGGCCGCCGACGCGGTCGCGGATCTCCGGTTTCGACATGCCCTTGATGTGCAGGCCGAAGGCGATATTGTCCTCGACCGTCATCCAGGGGAAGAGCGCGTATTCCTGGAACACCATCCCGCGGTCGGGGCCCGGCGCCGCTACCTGCCGGCCGTCGACCGTGATCGTGCCGCTGCTGGGCAGCGAGAAGCCCGCCACCGCATTGAGCAGCGTCGACTTGCCGCAGCCCGAGGGGCCGAGCAGGCAGGTGAACTGCCCGTGCGGGATGTCGAGGCGGATGTCCTGCAACGCAGTGACGGTGCGCCCGCCGGTTTCGAAGGCTTTATGCACGCCGTCGATGCGGATGTGCGGGGCCAGGTTCAGTGGTGGAAATGCCTGGGGTGCGTTCATGTCAGTGCTCCAGGCCGCGGTGCCAGCGCAGCAGATGGTTGTTCAGGCGGTTCATGGCGACGTCGATCGCCAGGCCAAGCAGGCCGATGGTGATCATCCCGGCGATGATCTTGTCCGACCAGAAGTACTCGCGCGCTTCCAGGATGCGGAAACCCAGGCCGTTGTTCACGGCGATCATCTCGGAGACGATCACCACGATGAAGGCAGTGCCGATGCCGATCCGTACGCCGGACAGGATGTAGGGCACGGCGGCCGGCAGGATCACGCGCAGGAACATGGTGGTCCCGCTCGCGCCCAGGTTGCGCGCCGCGCGCAGGTAGATGCCGTCCACGTGGCGCACGCCGGCGATGGTGTTCATCAGGACCGGGAAGAATGCGCCCAGGGCGATCAGGAACACGGCCGGCGGATTGCCCAGGCCGAACCACAGGATGGCCAGCGGGATGTAGGCGATCGGCGGAATCGGGCGCAGGATCTGCACCAGGGGGTTCATCCACGCGTACACGACGCGGCTCGCTCCCATCGCAAGGCCGAGCGGCAGCGCCAGGCCGGCGCCGATGGCGAAGCCGACCACCACGCGGAACATGCTGGTCCAGATGTCCATCGGCAGTTCGCCCGAAAAGGCCCAGGACCAGCGCCCTCCTTCCGTGTATTGTTCGAAGGGCACCAGGGGCAGCAGGTAGGCCACCCACTTGCGCCATACGTCGAGCGGCGCCGGCAGCACCTGCGGATTCACCCAGCCTTGATACGCCACCCACTGCCAGAGCGCGATCGCCAGCACCGGCGCCACCATGCCCACCCCAATCTCGCGCCAGCGCTCGCGCGACCGTTTTCGCCTGTCTGGAATCTTCATGGCATTCCTTTCAGCGCACGGCCAGGTTCTTCATGGCGGCCTCCAGCAGGTCGGTCCGCACCCAATCCTTCGCCAGCGGCGGACGCGTCATGCGGCCGACGCCGGTTTTCACCATGATGTCGGTGGTGACCTGGATGTGCTCGGGCGTGAGGGCATAGGAATACGGCGAATTGCGGATCGCATCCTGGAAGTCGTCGCTCGAGATCTGGTTCTTGAAGATCGCCTCGCGCACGTATTTCTCGGCCACGGCCGGCTGGTCGATGAAGGTTTTGGTCGCCTCGACGAAGCAGCGCATGAACTTCTCGGCCGCCGGGCGGCGCTCGCGGTAGAACTGCTCCGTCATGACCAGGGTGCGCACCGGCTCGCCGATCGGGGTGTCGTAGGGCTTCAGCACCTCGGCGCCGAAGGCCTTGTTGATGGCCTGCGAGGACTGCGGCTCGGACTGCATCATGGCGTCGATCTGCTTGCCCAGCAGGGCCTGGTTCAGGTCGGGATAGGACAGGTAGACCAGCTGCACGTCCTTGCCGGGCGTGGGGGCGGACGTCAAGCCGTGCTTGGACAGCACCGCCATCAAGAGCACTTCCTGGATCGCGCCGCGCGTCACCCCTACCCGCTTGCCCTTGAGCTGGGCCACGCTCTTGACGCCGAGCTCCGGCCGCGCCACCAGGCGCGCGCCGCCGCGCGCGAAGCCAGCCACCGCGACAATCGGCGCCCCGCCCGCGCGCCCCGAGATCGCCGCTTCGGAAGCGGTGGCGCCGACATCCAGTTCGCCCGCGATGATCGCCTGCATCACGTCCAGTCCCTTCGCGAAGATCTTCTCCTCGACGCGGATGCCGCACTTCGGCGCGACTTCCTTGATATAGGAAACGGCGCCGAAATGGGCCAGCTTGAGGTTGCCGAGCCGGATCACCTCCTGGGCCTGGGCGCCCCCTGCTGCAAGCAGGGTGGCCGCGAAAAGGATGCTGCCGAATACCTTCGTCATGCTTCTCTCCTGTTGAATGCGGTGCAGGCAAACGATGCTGCACAGAAGACGATGCTGACGGGAAATGGCCTATAAGTACGTGAGATGTGTCAAATCAGGCAAGCTTTTGGGGTGATCGAACACATCACAAGTGCTGAAAAAATGCGCTATATGGCTGCTGCGGTCGAACTCGGCGGCTCCCACAAGGTAGAATGTCTGTTTTTCGTAGGGTGGGCGGATTCTCCGCCCACGCGGTCAAATCACGCATCTTGGCCCGCTCCGTGGCTCGCAACCGTACGTTGACCGCGTGGGCGTTCGTTATTCAGGCCACTGGCCCGAATAACCCCGCCCACCCTACAAAACCGCAGTGTCATATATATATACGCTAGGTAGAACATGCTAGATAACCTTACCCAACGCCTTGCCAAGGTCGTCAAGACCATGCGTGGCGAGGCGCGCCTCACCGAGGCCAACACCGCCGAGATGCTGCGCGAAGTGCGCATGGCCCTGCTCGAGGCCGACGTGGCGCTGCCGGCGGTGCGCGAATTCATCGCCAAAGTGAAGGAAAAAGCGCTGGGCGAAGAAGTCATCGGTTCGCTCAGCCCCGGCCAGGCCCTGGTCGGCGTGGTGCAGCGCGAGCTGGCCGCCCTGATGGGCGCCGACCTCGGCCCCGACGCCACCCAGCTCTCCTTCGCCCAGCAGCCACCGGCGATCATCCTGATGGCCGGCCTGCAGGGCGTGGGTAAGACCACGACCACCGGCAAGCTCGCCAAGTACCTGAAAGAGCAGAAGAAAAAGAAGGTCCTGACCGTCTCCGCCGACGTCTACCGCCCCGCCGCGATCGCGCAGCTGGAGTCGGTGACCAAGCAGGTCGGCGCCGACTTCTTCCCGTCCACCGCCAACGACAAGCCGGTCGACATCGCACGCAACGCGCTCGACTGGGCGAAGAAGCACTACCACGACGTCCTGATCATCGACACCGCCGGCCGCCTCGGCATCGACGAAGCGATGATGCAGGAGATCGCCGCGGTGCACGCCGCCGTGAATCCGGTCGAGACCCTGTTCGTGGTCGACGCCATGCTGGGCCAGGACGCGATCAATACCGCCAAGGCCTTCAACGACGCCCTGCCCCTGACCGGCGTGGTGCTGACCAAGCTCGATGGCGATTCGCGCGGCGGTGCGGCGCTGTCCGTGCGCCACGTGACCGGCAAGCCGATCAAGTTCGCCGGCGTCTCGGAAAAGCTGGACGGCCTGGAAGCCTTCGACCCGAGCCGCATGGCCAACCGCGTGCTGGGCATGGGCGACATCCTGGCCCTGGTCGAAGAAGCGCGCAAGGGCGTCGATGCCGAGGCCGCGACCGAGCTGGCCAACAAGATCAAGGGCGGCGGCAAGTTCGACATGAACGACTTCAAGGCCCAGCTGACCCAGATGAAGAAGATGGGCGGCATGTCCGGCCTGCTCGATAAACTGCCGGCGCAGTTCCAGCAAGCCGCGGCAGGCGCCAACATGGACCAGGCCGAAAAGCAGGTGCGCCGCATGGTCGGCATCATCGACTCGATGACGCCAGGCGAACGCGCCAAGCCGGAACTGATCAAGGCCAACCGCAAGCGCCGCATCGCGGCAGGCGCGGGCGTGCAGGTGCAGGAAGTGAACCGCATGCTGAACCAGTACGATCAGATGCAGACCATGATGAAGAAGCTCAAAGGCGGCGGCCTGATGAAGATGATGCGCGGGATGAAAGGCATGATGCCCGGCCTGCGCTGATCGACAGGCGCTTCCACGAAAACCGCGCGGGCATTGGCCTTGCGCGGTTTTTTACGTTTGGAGGGCCGTTTTCATCAATGAATATGCCATTAGTGTGCGATAGCTCGCATTTTGGGGCTTACAAGAATGAAAAAATTTCGAAAAAGACTTGCACGAACAGTAAAAGGCCACCAATATAAGCCCGTGCGTAAATAACGCAATTTCCCTGTGATCGTTTTAGGAGGCTCGAAGATGGCAACAGCCAAAAAATCCACCGCAGCGCCAGCCAAGAAAGCCGCCGCCAAGCCGGCTGCAGCGGCCAAGCCTGCAGCGAAGAAGGCAGCAGCTCCAGCAAAAGCAGCAGCAAAGCCGGCAGCGGCCCGCAAGCCGAACGCCGCTTTCATGAAAGAGATGACCCCGTCGGACAAACTGGCAGCAGTGGTGGGCAACAAGCCGCTGCCACGTACCGAAGTGACCAAGAAGGTCTGGGACTACATCAAGGCGCAAAACCTGCAGGACGCATCGAACCGCCGCATGATCAACGCCGACGACAAGCTGAAAGCCGTCTTCGGTGGCAAGGCGCAGGTGTCGATGTTCGAAATGACCAAGCTCATTTCGGATCACCTGAAGTAAGCACTGGCCGGCTGTCCAGTAGCCTTGCAAATGAAAAGCCCCGGGTGACCGGGGCTTTTTGTTTTTGTGTTTTGTTTTTGTAGGGTGGGCGGGTTTTCCCGCCCACGCGGTGATAGTCGGAATATGAATAGTCGCGCGGGCAGCATTACCGTGATTTGACCGCGTGGGCGTTCGTGATTCAGGCCACTGGCCTGAATCACCCCGCCCACCCTACGAGAATCAAAGGCCGGCAGCGGCTTTCATCAGATGGAACACCTGCGTATTCTCCATCGTCCCCTTGAACGGCGCCGATCCCGCCCCCACCGCATACAGCTTCACGTCTCCGCCGCCGTGCGACTCGTACACCGTATGCACGCCGGCCTCCTGCTGGTAGTCGTCGCGCAGCGCGGTGGCGCTGTCCACGTCCGCACGCACGTCCGGGCGCACCTTGCCGTTGCCGAAGACGAGGGCCGTGAAGGTCTTGCCGTCAGCGTCCTTCTTCGGCTGGCCTGTCGCATAGTCGTGGACGATGTCGAGGACCTTGCTGCCGCGTTTCGGGTAGCCGTTCAGGACCATGGTGTGGTCGTGGTCCGCGGTGACCACGATCAGGGTGTTCTCCAGCCCCGGATCGATTTGCCGCATCCTGTCAATCGCGGCCTGGATCGCTTCATCAAAAGCCACCGTGTCGGCCAGTGCGTTCTTGGCATTGTTGTCGTGCAGGGCGTGGTCGATCTTGCCGCCTTCGACCATCAGGAAGAAGCCGTCCGGATCTTTCGACAGCAGGTCGATCGCCTTGAGCGCCATGTCAGTCAGGGTCGGCTGCTCGGCGCGGCGCGCCAGCGAATAATCGAGGTGGTCGTCGGCGCTGTAGATGCCGACGAACTTGCGGCCCGGGCGCGCCGACATCATGTCGGCGCGGGTGCGGCCGACGGCGTAACCCTGTGCGCCGAATTCCGCCATCAGGTCGCGTCCGTCCGCGCGGCCCCTGGGATTGGTCGCCTTGTCGTAGGGCGTGAAGTGGTGGCGTCCGCCGCCCATCAGCACGTCCACGCCGTCCTTCAGCGCGAGGTTGTAGCCCTCGCCGCCGGGCACGATCTGGCGCGCGATGGTGTAGGCCGCGTCGCGGTGGCAGACGTGCGAGAAGGTCGAGGCGGGCGTCGCGTGCGTGAGTTCGGTGGTCGTCACCGCCCCCACCGCTTTCCCGCGCGCCTTGGCCAGTTCGAGGATGGTCGGCGCCACGTAGCCGTTGTTCGCGCCGCACTTGTCGATGGTGCGGTTGCCGTTGGCGTCCTTCTCGGGATCGATGGCGCGCGCATCCTTCATCGAGATGCCGTCCTGGTTGATCTTCACGCCCGTCATGTAGGCGCCCATCGACGGTGCGCTGTCGGTGGTCTGGAAGTCGTTCGAGTAGGTCTTGATGCGTGCGGTGCGTTCCAGGCGCTCGAAGTTCAGGAGGCCTTCTTCGCCGTGCCTGAAGATGCGGGCCGCGGCGATGGTGGTCGGGCCCATGCCGTCGCCGAGGAAGAAGATGATGTTTTTCGCTTGCGGCGCGGCCAGCGCGCCATGGCAGAACAGGCTGGCAAGCACCAGGAATGAGATTCGTTTGTGCATGGTGCTCTCCTTACAGGCCGGCGGCGGTCTTGATCAGGCTGAAGACCCGGGTGTTGTCGATGGTCCCGCGGAACAGCTCCGCGCCGGCGCCCGCGGCGCCCAGGTAGACGTCGCTGCCGCCATGGGTCTCGGCGCCGGGGCGCGTGCGCACCACGGCTTCCTGGTGGTAGTCGTCGCGCGTCACGATCTCGTCGGTCAGCGCGGGCTGGCTGCCGCGCGGTCCGTTGACGCGGTTCTCGCCGTTGCCGAAGCCGATGATGGTGAAGGGACGGCCGTTCCGGTCCAGCTTCGGCGTGCCGTCGAGGTTGCGCACCAGGCCCAGCACGCCGGGGTTGGTGGGCGTGGTCTTGCCGGTGCGGACCGTGTAGCCGTTCAGCAGCAGGGTGTGGTCATGATCCGCGGTGGACACGATCAGGGTGTTCTTCAGGCCCGGGTCCAGCTGCTCCATCTTCTCGATGGCGGCCTGCATGGCATCGTTGAAGGAGACGGTTTCCTGCAGCGCGCGCTTGCCCAGGGTGGCGTGCAGCGCGTGGTCGATCAGGCCGCCCTCCACCACCAGGAAGAAGCCCTTGCCCTGGGTGCCCGCGTGCGGCGCCAGCAGGTCGATGGCCTTGCGCGTCATCTCGGTCAGGCTCGGTTGTTGCGCCGGCTTGCGCACCGCGTCGTAGTCCATGTGGTTCTGCGCGAACAGGCCGATGGCCGGGCGTTGCGGATCGGCGCCGAGCGCGTTGAACTGGGCGGCATCCAGGGCGACGCGGAAGCCCTGTTGGCCCAGTTCGGCCACCAGGTCGCGGCCGTCCGCGCGCTTGCCGCCGCGTGCTGCGGGCGTGAAGAACTGCATGCCGCCGCCGAACATCACGTCGATGCCGCGGCTGCCCAGGGCGCTGTTGTAGCCGGCGCCATCGGGCACCAGCATGGCCGCGAAGTCGGTCTCGAGCTTGCGGTGGCAGGCATGGCCATAGCTCGATGCCGGCGTCGCGTCGGTGACGCTGGTGTTGGTGACGACGCCCAGCGCCATGCCGCGGCGGCGCGCCAGTTCCAGCAGGGTGGCGGCGGGCGCGCCATTGGCGCCGGCCTCGTTGCAGCGGCTCACCAGGGCGTTGCCGTTGGCATCCTTGCCCGGCGCGATCGAACGCGTGCCCGAGGACATCGAGATCACACCGTTGTTCTGTTTGACACCCGTCATGTAGGCGGCCATGCCGGCCGCGCTGTCGGTGACCATGGCGTCGTTCGAATAGGTCTTCACGAAGGCCGATTCCGGCAGGCGGTCGATGGCCAGCTGGCCCTCCTCGCCCACGTGGAAGATGCGCGCGGCGGTCAGGGTGTTGATACCGAGGCCATCGCCGAGGAAGAAGATGACGTTTTTCGCGCGCTGGTCGACCGGGTTCTGCTGCGTGGCGGCTTGTTGGGGCGGCGTTGGCGTGGACGCGCAGCCGGCCAGCGCGATGGCGAGCGCGACGCCGGCGAGAGGAGACAATCGCATGGGTACCTCGAAAGACGGAAAGCGAAGAGCATACACCGCCTGAAGTGCATATGGATGATTTGCCATGTTGCGGGATTGTTGGCTCAGCCGGCCGGCTTGAATTCCCACTTCTTCCACGCCGCCAGCACCGCGTTCGGGTACTGCGGCTTGCCGCGGCTGCCGTTGTAGCGGCCGAGGGCGAGGTAGAGGTTGCCCTTCTCCATGTCGATGTACATGCGCAGGATCGAGCAGCCGTAGCGCAGATTGGTCTGCATATTGAACAGCATGCGGCGGTCGCTGTCGCCGATCACCTTGGTCCAGAAGGGCATCACCTGCATGTAGCCGCGCGCGCCGGCGATCGAGATCGCGTACTTGCGGTAGGCCGACTCGACCTGGATCAGGCCGAGCACCATGGCCGGGTCGAGCCCCGCGCGGGTCGACTCGTACCAGACGGTTTCCAGGAATTCGGTGCGCGAAAGCTGGTCCGGGATGCGCTTGGCGAGGCGCTTCGACATCTCGTCGAACCAGGCCTGGTAGCGCGCCCGCGCCTGCGCGTCGCGCAGCACGGGCTTAGGCGGCCGGGTGTCGTGGATGGCGTTCGCCAGGGCCAGGCGCACCGAGTCCGCCAGCTGCTCTTCCTTCTGGTTGCCGGCGTGCGCCGCCGCCCCGAACAGCAGCCCGGAGGCCAGCAGCGCGGCCGTCATGAAGGAAAGCAGCGGCGCCTGGATCACTTGCCCAGCTTGCCCTTGATGAAGGCGACCATGCCGTCGACCGGCACGCTGGTGGCGGCTTCGTCGCGGCGGCCCTGGTATTCCAGGTTGCCTTCCTTGAGGCCACGCTCGCCGATCACGACGCGGTGCGGCACGCCGATCAGTTCCCAGTCGGCGAACATCGCACCTGGACGCAGGCCGCGGTCGTCGACGATCACGTCGATGCCCGCCGCCTGCAGCTCGGCGTACAGCTTCTCGGTCTGATCCTTGACCATCTCGCTGCGGTCCAGGCCCATCGGGCACAGAACCAGCTCGAACGGTGCGATCGAATCAGGCCAGATGATGCCCTTGTCGTCGAAGTTCTGCTCGATCGCCGCGCCCAGGATGCGGGTCACGCCGATGCCGTAGCAGCCCATCTGCAGCGGGGCCGGCTTGCCGGCCTCGTCGAGGTAGGTGGCGCCCATGGCTTCCGAATAGGCGGTGCCGAGCTGGAACACGTGGCCCACTTCGATGCCGCGCTCGATCGCCAGCTTGCCCTTGCCGTCCGGCGATGCGTCGCCCTCGACCACGTTGCGCAGGTCGGCAACGATCGGCTCGGCCACGTCGCGGCCCCAGTTGGCGCCCGTGTAGTGGTAATCAAGCTCGTTGGCGCCGCAGACGAAATCGGCCATGTTGGCGACCGTGCGGTCGGCAACGACGGTCACCGGCAGCCTGGTATTGATCGGGCCGAGGTAGCCCGGCACGGTGCCATACACTTCCTGGATCTCGGCTTCGGTCGAGAAGCGGAATTCCTTCAGGCCCGGCACCTTGCTCACCTTGATCTCGTTGAGTTCATGGTCGGCGCGCAGCAGCAGCAGGAAGTAGGTCTTCTTGCCTTCGTTCTCGACGGTCAGGGCGATGCTCTTGACGTGGTGCTGCAGCGGGATGTTCAGCAGTTCCGCCACCGCTTCGCACTTCGTTCTACCGGGCGTGGAGGTCTTGGTCAGTGCCTGCGTTGCCGCGCCACGCTCGCCGATGGCCAGGGCTTCCGCCGCTTCCATATTGGCCGCGTAGTCCGAGTCCGGGCAGTAGACCAGCGCATCCTCGCCGGTGCTGGCGATGACGTGGAATTCGTGCGAGCCGGTGCCGCCGATGGCGCCGTTGTCGGCCGCCACCGCGCGGAACTTCAGGCCAAAGCGGGTGAAGATCTGCTTGTAGGCCTCGAACATGGTCGCGTAGGACTTCTGCATACCCTCGACGTCGCGGTCGAAGGAGTAGGCGTCCTTCATGGTGAACTCGCGGCCGCGCATCAGGCCGAAGCGCGGACGGCGCTCGTCGCGGAACTTGGTCTGGATGTGATAGAAGTTGATCGGCAGCTGGCGGTAGGACTTCAGTTCGCTGCGCACGACGTCGGTCACGACTTCTTCCGAGGTCGGCTGGATGGCGAACTCGCGGCCGTGGCGGTCCTTGACCCGCATCAGCTCGGGGCCCATCTTGTCCCAGCGGCCGGTTTCCTGCCAGAGTTCGGCCGGCTGCACCAGCGGCATCAGCAGTTCGATGGCGCCCGCCTTGTTCATCTCTTCGCGGATGATGTTCTCGACCTTGCGGATGATCCGCAGGCCGGTCGGCATATAGGTGTAGATGCCCGAACCAAGCCGCTTGATCATCCCGGCGCGCATCATCAGCTGGTGGCTGACGATTTCCGCGTCGGAAGGCGCTTCTTTAAGAGTTGAAATAAAAAATCGTGAGGCGCGCATATCCGTGAATTCTTTTTAAAAAGAGAGGGTTATAATCAACCTAATTTTAAAGGATTAGCTGGCTGATGCGACCAATCTTTCTACAAATGGGTCCGGAACAGGTAGCACCCGCCCCGTCGGCAACTTGCCGGCCAGGTGGCCACGGAGATTTGTGGGTAAAAATATAAGGATCGTACGGCCGGCAGAAAGTTTCGAGGTGCACTTATGCTCGATCGTGAAGGGTTCCGCCCCAACGTCGGCATCATCCTGCTCAACGCCAACAACGAGGTGTGGTGGGGCAAGCGGGTGCGCGAGCACTCGTGGCAGTTTCCGCAAGGGGGTATCAAATACGGCGAGACGCCGGAACAGGCGATGTACCGCGAGCTCGAGGAAGAAATCGGTTTGCGCCAGGAGCACGTCAAGATCGTGGGGCGTACCCGCGACTGGCTGCGCTATGAGGTGCCCGATCACTTCATCAAGCGCGAGATCCGCGGCCACTACCGTGGCCAGAAGCAGATCTGGTTCCTGCTGCGCATGGTCGCGCGGGACAACGACGTCAACCTGCGCCTGACCGACCATCCCGAGTTCGATGCCTGGCGCTGGCACGACTACTGGGTGCCGCTGGACGTGGTCATCGAGTTCAAGCGCGATGTCTATCAGCGGGCCCTGCAGGAGTTGTCGCGTTTCATCACCTGGCCGGCCAAGGGCCAGAACGGCGAGCGCCGCCACAGCGCCCGCTACCTGCGCCAGCCGCATGGCCGCTCGCAGGGCGGGGGCAAAGGCGCGCAAGCGTCTGCCAATGCGCCTGCGCTGGCCGCCGCTTCCGCGAAACCGGCCGCTCCGGATTCGCTGGTGCTGGTGCCGGACAAGTAAGCGATACAGTATCAAGGGGACGAAGCCCGCTTCGTCCCCTTGTCGTTGTGCGCCCAGCATGGGCGCACTCTTGTGGGTGAAAGTCCCGCCGTAAGCTGACCACAGCGAGCGAAGTGAAGCGCAACTGCGTGAGGGCGACCGAGCGTGGGGAGGAAGCGTGGAGCGA
>JBFLVV010000095.1:0-16045 GCA_040758275.1 Pseudomonadota bacterium | reverse complement strand
TGATCTAGCATGAGAGCGGTAGGTTGAGTTGGTTGAGTTTGGTCGCACAAACACAATAACTCTTCCTTACTGCTCTCTTGCGTTTACAACAGGCTTATCCCGGTAATCCGCGATGAACCTTTTTTTTATCCAAATGTTACTATTTTGCATCTATCTCAAGGAGATGCAGTGGAGAGAAGCAATCCGATATCCCATCGCGACTACTGGTTCTGCCAGTCGATCGGCTGGGGCACGCTGACCCTGTTCAGCGTCCTGAGTTCCTCCTTCGGCAGCCTGCACGCGGCGCTGCAGTTCGCGCTGGCCAAGCTGTTCGTGATGGCGAGCGGGCTCGGCCTGTCGCACCTGTGGCGCAGCCACCTGCGCCGCCAGGGCTGGCTGGAGCGCCCGAGCGGTTTTCCCTACGGGCGCATCGGCGCCGGCCTGCTGCTGCTGGCCATCGCCCAGACACTGTGCCTGCTGCTGTCGGACCTGGTCTTTCGCGGCGGCGCCTTTTTTGATGAAGAGCCGGGCATGCTCGCCTTTAACCTCGGCCTGCTGGTGTTCATGTGGCTGGCGGTGTTCTCGGTCTGGACCCTGTGCTACGCGGTGGCGCTGGCGCGCCGGCGCGCGGGCCGCTTCGAATACGAGAAGCTGCGCCTGGAAGTGAGCGTCAAGGATGCCGAGCTGCGCGCCCTGCAGGCCCAGGTCAATCCCCATTTCTTCTTCAATAGCCTGAACAGCATCCGCGCCCTCGCCTACGAGAATGCGGACGCCGCGGCGCGCGCCATCGGCCAGCTGGCCGGCATGATGCGCTACAGCCTGCAGGCGGGCCAGCAGCCCCTGGTTCCCCTGCATGAGGAACTGGCGGCGGTGCGCAGCTACCTCGACATGGAAAAGCTGCGTTTCGACGAGCGCCTCGTGCTGCAGGTCGATGTGACCGCCGATCTTGGCGCCACGCCGCTGCCGCCGATGGTGCTGCAGACCCTGGCCGAGAACGCGGTGCGCCACGGCGTCGAGCGCAGCAGCGGCCCCTGCCGCATCGAGATCCGGGCGCGCCGCCTGGATGATGCGGTCGAGGTCGAGGTGGCGAACCAGGGCAGCCTGGCCCTGGAGAGCACGTCAACGCGCCTGGGCCTGGCCAATGCGCGCGAACGCCTGGCCCTGCAGTGCGGACCGGGCGCCGGCATCCTGCTGACCGAATCCGAAGGCTGGGTGCGCGCCTGCCTCACCCTGCCGCAGACCGTACCGGCGATGGAGGCCGCATGAACCTGGTGATCGTGGACGACGAGCGCCTCGCGCGCAATGAACTGCGGCGCCTGCTGGGCGCGCACGAGGACGTGTGCGTGGTGGGCGAGGCGGCCTGCGTGGCGGACGGCATCCGCGCGGTCGAGCGCATGGAACCCGACCTGGTCCTGCTCGACGTCCAGATGCCCGACGGCAGCGGCTTCGACCTCCTGACAGCGCTCGCCACGCCGCCTGCCGTGATCTTCACGACCGCCCACGACCAGCACGCGGTGCGCGCCTTCCAGGTCAGCGCGCTCGACTACCTGCTCAAACCCATCGAAGCGGAGCTGCTGGCCCAGGCCCTGGACAAGCAGCGCCGGCGCATGGCGCTGGCTCCCGAGCCTTCCCGGACGGCAGCCGAAGGACGGATCTTCATCCAGGACGGCGAGCGATGCTGGCTGGTGGAACTCGACCGCATCATGCTCTTCGAATCCGAGGGCAACTACACGCGCCTGTATTTCGACGGGCAGCGCCCGCTCCTGCTGCGCTCCCTGGTGCAGCTCGAAGCACGCCTGGAGCCAAGCCGCTTCCTGCGCGTGAGCCGCAGCCGCATCGTCAACATGGACTTCGTCGAGGGCATCAAGCCCTCGCCTGGCGGCGGCCTGACCCTGCTCCTGCAGGACGGCCTGCAGGTGCCGATGTCGCGCCGCCGCAGCGTGCTGTTCCGGCAGAGCGCCCAGCTCTAGGGGCTTGTGACCGCCAGCCGGTTGTCGGCCGCGTCGCGGTCGATCAGCAGGCCCTTCGGGTCGAGCTGCACCGCGGCCGGGCGCTTGGCCAGCGTGAGGCGCAAGTCCGGCCCGGTGCCTGACCAGCGCTGCAGGGTCGTGCCGCCCTCGCCTTCGATCGCGATCTCGACCGGCTCGTCGTAGGCGCGCGCCACTTCCTTGCCCGTGGCGTCGACTTCGTGCTTGCGCAACTGCAGCTTCACGACGAGGTCCCAGCGGCCGTCGGCGCGCCTGGTCACCGTCGCGGCCAGCGGGCGGTTGTCGTACACGACCACGCGCTCGAACAGCTCGGCCAGCAGCGCCTGTTTGCCGGACGGCGTGGCCTGGCGCAGCCGCGCCAGCAGTTCGGCGCTGCCCACGAAGGGCGCGGTGCGGTAGCGCGTGTCGGCGAGCAGGCTGCGCAAGGCGCTGTTGACGGCCGCTTCGCCGATCGCGTCCTGCAGGCGCACCATGGCAAGGCTGCCCTTGCGATACTGCATCCAGGCCTCGTTCCCGGTGCGGGCCAGCGGCACTTCAGGCGTGCTGGCGGCGCCGCGGCCGCGCAGGTATTCATCGAGGTCGAAGCGCAGGATGCGCGCCACCGCGGCGTCGCCGTCGCGCTCACGCAGCGCCATCAGCGCCGTATATTCGGCCAGGGTCTCGGTGATGAGGCCCGCTCCCTCGACGTTGGCGGCGATGACCTGGTCGCCCCACCACTGGTGGGCCACCTCGTGCGCGGTCACGTAGAACACGTGGTCCACGTCCTCGCGGTCGCGCATGTCGTTGATGAAGCCGAGCGACTCCGAGAAGGGAATGGTCATGGGGTAGCTGCGTGCATGGCTCTGGTAGCGCGGGATTTCCAGGATCCGCAGTTCCTTGTGCGGGTAAGGGCCGACGTTGCGCGCGTGGTAGTCAAGGGCGCTAGTAGCGCCAGCCAGCATGCGCTCGACGTTCCACGCGTGTTTCGGGTCGTGGAAGACTTTCACGGCCACGCCCTGCCAGCTGGTCTCGCGCACCGCCCAGCGTCCCGACTGCCAGGCGAAGAAAGGCAGGCTTGGGCGCGCCATGCGGTAGTGGAAGTAGCGGCGGCCATTCTGCTCCCAGCTGCGCAGCAGGTCGCCCGGGGCCATCGCGGTCTGGTCGCTGCTCGTCGACACGACTGTCTCGAAGTCCGCCAGGGCGCCGCTGAAACCATACATCGCCAGGTAGCTCTGCCCCTGGGCCGCGCGGTTGCCGGCATCGGCCATGCGCTGCTGTTGCTTCAAACCGCGGCTGCGGCGTTCGGCCGGGTCGCTCACTTCGAGCGAGGCGTTGTAGCCGAAGCGCGGGAACAGGTCTTCGATCGAGAACACGGTGCCGTTGCGGTTGACCAGGGTGGGCGCGCCGTCGTTGCTGAAGCCCTGGCGTTTCACGCGCACCGTGAAGCCGAAGTCCATCGTGGCCCCGGGCGCCAGCGGCTGCGCCAGCTGCAGCTCGCGCACGCCGAGACGCGCATCATCAACCAGCACCCGGTGTGGCGCCAGCGCCGTGATGCGGGTCTCGAACGCCGGATCGTTCTGGATGCGCAGGACCGAGATCGGCGTCGTTCCGGTGTTCTTCAAGAGGTAGTGGCCGCGGATGTCCGCCGCTTGCCGGTCCGGGAAGATGTCGACCTCGGTGCGCATGGCGGCGATGTCCGGATGCGGCAGGTAGCGGGTCTGGCCATAGCGTTTTTCGTAGTCGGCGCGCGCATCCAGCAGTTCGGCGCGCGATTCGAAGCGGTTCAGCACATGGGTGTTGTAGTAGATCCAGGCGCCGCTGCCGATCCAGGCGGCCAGCAGCGCGCCCGCCATCCGGCCGCGCCTGCCCTGCGCCAGCACCAGCAGGAGCGCTGCGAAGGCCAGCCAGTACACGGCAAACCAGCCATAGCCGGCCAGGTAGTGGCCGAAGCCGTTCAGGTCGGAGTACTGCAGCGTGGGCAGGCTCGCGAAGCGCAGCAGCCTGTCGTCGATGCCCAGCGCCCACAGCAGCGGGGCGGAGCAGATGCAGGCCAGGCCCAGCAGGTGGCCCAGGTATTTGTTGCGGACCGCCGTGTGCGCGGCCAGGAGGGCCATCGCCATCAGCGCATAGGGCACGGCATCGATCAGGGTGCCCTGCAGGCAGAGCAGCGGCTCGATGGCGGCGCCGCCCTTCATCAGCTGCAGCGCGATCGCCACGGGCACGCCGGCCAGCACGAAGCAGGCGACGATGGCGAACAGGGCGCCAACCCGCGCCAGCATGGGCGCCCAGGCCGGCACCGGCAGCGCGCCGACCAGGCCGTCCATGCGGCTCTGGCGGTCCTTGTGGACCAGCTCCCCGCTGAAGAACAGCAGCACCAGCGGCAGGACGATATTCAGGCCGCCGGCCAGTTCCTCGAGCATCAGGTAGGTCAGCGGGTAAGGACGGCTGTCGAAGCGCACGCCGCCGGCGAAGACGTTGACGACGAAGTTGACCAGGCCGAGCAGCAGCATGATGAGGAAGGGCGTGCTGCGCAGGATGGAGCGGGTATCCAGGCACAGTATGCTCCAGCAGCGCGCCCAGTCGGAGGCGCCGCCGGTGCGCACTGCGTCGCGGCGCGGCGCCAGCGGCGGGGCGATCGCGTCCGCCGTCGCCTGCCTGGCGCCACGTGCTGCACGGCCACTGCCGGTGCCGGCGCGCTGCGGCTTGAACAGGGCGACGGTGGCCGCCAGCAGCGCCAGCGCCAGCACCGTCCACAGCACGCGGTTCGCCAGCAGCATGCCGGTCATTTCCGGCAGGCGGGCATTGCGTTCGGCGCTCGTGTAGTAGCGCGTGGCCTGGGCCAGCGCGCGGATGCCGAAGGGGTCAAGCAGCACGGCTGCCGGGGACGAGGTGCCGCCCAGCAGGCCGGCCGCGGCCCACAGGGTGAGGAAGGCCAGCACGCCGACATAGACCATGACCAGCGAGCGCGTGGTCGCCGCCAGCAGCATCAGCAGGGCGGCGACAAACAGCAGGTTCGGCAGGACCAGCACGGCCAAGCTCCACAGGTAGGGGGCGGCAGAGAACGGGCCTACGCGGCTTGGGTCGACATAGGGCATCAGCGAACCGCCCGCCATCGCGAGGGTCACCACCACGAAGATCACGGCGCAGGCGCAGAAACCGGCCAGGAAGCGGCCGCCCAGGTAGTCGCGCTTGCGCATCGGGGTCGCGTACAGCAGGTCGGCGATGCCGCTGTCGCTGTCACGCAGCACGGCGCCAGCGACCAGCGCCGTGACGAGCAGAAGCGAGATCATGCTCAGCACGCCCATCTGGTGCGCGATGACGGAGGGCGCATTCAGGAAGGCGTTGCCGATCGGGCCGCCGATGCGCACGCTGGTGCCGGCCGTGAGGAAGGCGATCAGCACCAGCGGGAGGGTGACGATCCAGAGCAGCGGCTGGCGCAGCTGGTAACGCAGGTCGAAGCGGAAGAATTCAGTCCACATGGCGTCTCCTCAGGCGGCGCTGCGCAGTTGCAGGAAATAGAGGTCTTCCAGGTCGGGGGCGACCCGCTGGAAACCGTCGTCCGGCGGCGCCTCGGCGTAGACCTTGATCTGCGGACGGCCGCCGACCAGGCGGGTGGAGAGCACCTGGTGGCGCTGCTGGTATTCGGGCAGCGCCGCCTCGCTGACGCTGCGGCACCACACCCGCTCCTCCAGGCTGGCGATCGCCTCGCGCGGCTCGCCCTGCACCAGCACCCTGCCCTTCGCGATCATGGCCATGCGCTGGCACAGGTCGGTCACGTCCTGCACGATATGGGTCGACAGGATGACCACGACGTTCTCGCCGATGCGCGCCAGCAGGTTGAGGAAGCGGTTGCGCTCATCCGGATCGAGGCCGGCGGTCGGCTCGTCGACCATCACCAGGCGCGGAGAGCCGAGCAGCGCCTGCGCGATGCCGAAGCGCTGGCGCATGCCGCCGGAATAGCCGCTGACTGCGCGCTTGCGCGCCTCCCACAGATTGGTCTGCTGCAGCAGGGCCTCGACCGCCTCCCTGCGCTCGCCACGCCGGCTCAGCCCCTTGAGCACGGCGAAATGGTCGAGCAGCTCGAGCGCGCTCACCTTGGGGTAGACGCCGAAGTCCTGCGGCAGGTAGCCCAGCTGGCGGCGCAGCGCCTGCGGCTCGCGCAGCACGTCGATGCCGTCGAAGCGGATGCTGCCGCTATCGGGCTCCTGCAGGGTGGCGATGGTGCGCATCAGGGTCGACTTGCCGGCGCCGTTCGGTCCCAGCAGGCCAAACAGGCCGGCTGGGATGTCGAGGCTGATGTCGTCGCTGGCGCGCACGCCGTTGGCGTAGGTCTTGCACAGGTGTTGGATGGACAGCATGGTGGAGCCTTCCTGGTTCATGATCGAAGGCCCAAGGTAGCCTCGCCGCGGATCGGCGGCGAGCGGCAAGGGACGAGCGTGCGGGCGGCGTGATGAACGGTCGTAAAAACGGACGAGCGGCGCGCCTCGGGAAGCGTTATGCTCCCTTCATCGACGACCCGCATGGAGATCCACGATGAAGAAGGCATGGCTGTTCATTGGCGCACTGCTGGCATCCACCCTCGCCCCGGCGCAGGAAAGCGACCCGTACGCGACATCGCGCGCCATCATCGAAGACCTGGGGCGCATCGTGGCGCCAACCGGGGTGCAGGATTCGTACAAGACGAAGATCGGCGGCGTCGAGCAGTGGCTGAACGTGCGTGGCCAGGACCGCGGCAACCCCATGATCCTGTTCGTGCATGGCGGCCCGGCCGCGCCCGTGACGCCGACCATGTGGCAGTTCCAGCGCCCCATCGAGGAATACTTCACGGTGGCGAACTGGGACCAGCGCGCATCGGGCAAGAGTTTTGGCGAGACCGATCCGAAGAAAGTGGCCGACACCATCCGCATCGGGCGCTACGTCAAGGATGCGATCGAGGTGGCCGAGCACCTGAAGGCACGCTACGGCAAGCGCAAGCTGATCCTGATGGGCCACAGCTGGGGCACGGTGGTCGGCATGCAGGCTGCGCTGGAGCGCCCCGACCTCTTTTATGCCTATGTCGGCATCGGCCAGGTGCTGAACGTGCGCGAGAACGAACGCCTCAGCTTCGACTATGCCTTCGAGCGCGCGAAGCGCGAGAACAATGCGCAGGCGGTGAAGGAGATGGCCTCGATCGCGCCCTACCCCGGCGACCAGCCCATCACGCGCGAGCGCATCATCATCGCGCGCAAGTGGCCGCAGCATTATGGCGGCCTGTCGGCCTTCCGCAGCGAGTCCGCCTACTACTTCCGCGGCCCCCTGCTCTCGCCCGAGTACACGCCGAAGCAGGTCAAGGACATCGACAAGGGCAATGTGCTGACGCTGGGCCGGGTGCTGCCGGCCTTCCTGGACGTCGACTTTTCGAAAGTGGCGCGCTTCCCCATCCCGGTCGTGATGTTCCTGGGCCGGCACGACTACACGACGCCGGCCGCGCCGACGGTGGAGTGGATGGACAGGGTCGAGGCGCCCTACAAGCGCGTGGTCTGGTTCGAGCGCTCGGCCCACATGGTGCCGTGGGAGGAACCGGGCAAGACCTTGGTCAGCCTGCTCGAGGTGGTCAGGCCGCTGGCGAAATAATTGCGTCCAGCTCGGCCGCGATTCTAGCGGCCAACTGGTGGACGTGGAAGCCGTCGACGAAACCGTGGTGGGCCTGGATCGAGAAGGGAAGTTCGAGGCGTCCGCCGGGCGCGTCCCTGAACTTGCCCCAGGCAAGCGAGGGAATGTCCGGATGCGCCAGCGAAACGCTCGGATGCTGGATCGAGGTGAAGGCCAGCCAGGGGATGCAGGTGATGAAGACCTGCTCCTTGGCTTCGCGCGGGTTCAGGCTGCGGTAGGCCGCGTTCAGCTCCGTCATGTTCGATGCCGCTTCGCGCGCCGCGATGCCGCGTGCGACGAATTCGCGCAGGTCGTCGCTCCACTCGAACAGGGCGAAGTTCAGGTCCTGGTGCTGGTTGATCACCGTGAAGGACGGGCGCAGGCGATCGATGCGGAAGACCTCACCGTCCAGCAGGCGGTAGCGGAAGTTCTCGATCTTCAGCGTAGAACGCAGCACGGCGCACAGCAGCACGTGGAAGGGCGCCAGGCCCTGTTCCTTGCACCAGGGCCGGAAGTCCGGCAGCTCGAGCGGGAAGCACAGGTTGACCGCCGCGCCGTCCATGCCGTCGAACAGGGCGAAGCGGTCGCGGCGCCGCTCGAACTTCTCCATCATCTTACTGGGCCTTGTTCAGGCGGCTGTGACGCACGCTGTACAGGAAGTAGGTCGCCACCGCCACCGCCATCCAGATGAAGAAGACGCGGAAGGTGGCCGGCGACAGGTCCTTCATGATGTACAGGCAGGCCAGCACCGACAGGCCGGGGATGACGTAGGGGCCGAAGGGCACGCGGAACTGGCCCGGCTCGCCGCGGCCCTGCTTGGCGCGAATCACCGGCACCGCGATCGAGACCACGATGAAGGCGGTCAGGGTGCCCATGCTCACCATGTCCCACAGGAAGGTCGCGTCGACCAGGCCGGCCACCGCGCCCACCACCAGGCAGACGATCACGGTATTGCTGGTCGGGGCCAGGGTGCGCTTGTTCACCTTCTGGAAGGTCTTGGGGATCAGGCCGTCGCGGCTGATCGCGTACAGGATGCGCGTCTGGCCGTAGATCGTCACCAGGGTCACCGAGAACACCGAGACCACGGCGCCCGCCGACAGCACCAGCGCCGGCCAGGCCTGGCCGGTCACGTTCTGCAGGATCACCGACAGGCCGGCCTGCTGGCCCGCGAACATGTGCGAAGGCTGGGCGCCCATCGCGGCCACGGCCACCAGCAGGTAGAAGGCGGTCACGATCAGGAGCGCGGCCAGGATGCCGATCGGGACGTTGCGGCGCGGGTTGTTGGTCTCTTCGCCGGCGGTGGCGATGGTGTCCAGGCCGATGAAGGAGAAGAACACGGTGCCCGCGGCGGCGGTCACGCCGGCCATGCCCACGTAGCCGCTCTCCGCATCCGGATTGAAGAAGGGGGTGAAGTTGGCGGTGTCGAAACCGGTGAAGGCGATCACCGCGAAGAAGACCAGGATGGCCAGCTTGACCAGCACCATAATGGCGTTGGTGGTGGCCGATTCCTTGGTGCCGCGCACCAGCAGCAGGCAGCACATCGCCACCAGGATCACCGGCGGCAGGTTGAAGTTACCGGGCGTGAAATGGACGTTGTGGTGGCTTGATACGAACATCGGCGAACGCAAGTGGGCCGGGATCTCCCAGCCGAAGGCGTTCAACAGGAAGTTGTTCAGGTAATCGGACCAGCCGATCGCCACCGCGCTCCCCGCCAGCCCGTATTCGAGCAGCAGGCAGGCCGCAACGATGAAGGCGGCGAACTCGCCCACGGTGGCGTAGGCGAAGGAATAGGAGGAACCCGCAGCCGGCACCCGGCCCGCCAGTTCGGCGTAGCACAGCGCGGTCAGCCCGGCGGTGAGCGCGGCCAGCAGGAAGGAGAGAATGACGGCCGGACCGGCCTTGGGCACCGCTTCGACCATGGTGAAGAAGATGCCGGTGCCGATGGTGGCGCCGACGCCGATCATGGTCAGCGGGAACAGGCCGAGCGAGCGTTGCAGGCCACCGCCTTCCGCGCCCTCCCCGTCATGGTGACGGTCAGCTGTTTTGGTGCGGATCAGCTTTTGGCCCAGGGTCAGATTCACGGCATGTCCTTTGGTGGCGCGGTTAACAGGCTCGGCGGCGTTAATCATCCGCCAATCAAAACCTGCGATTATAGGGGCTGTTGAGTCTGTGCCGAAAAATAGTTTGCTTAAACATGCATTTGTCGAGCATCTTTGATAGAATGGCTGCGTCCGCACGAATCCCAGTCCGTCCGGACCATTTTTTCGGCTATAAACATGCATAATTAATGCATCATTAAGGACAAACCCCATCATGATCTCGACCGCTTCCCGTCCCTACATCGACGCTTCCGTTCCCGTCCTGCGCGAACATGGCCTGACGATTACCACCACCTTCTACGCCAGCATGTTCGCCGCCCACCCGGAGTTGAAGAACCTGTTCAATATGGGTAACCAGGTCAGCGGCGTCCAGCAGCAGTCCCTGGCCTCGGCGGTCTTCGCCTATGCGGCGAACATCGGCAACGCGGCTGCGCTGGGACCGGTCGTGAGCCGCATCGTGCACAAGCATGCCTCGGTGGGCATCCGCGCCGACCATTACCCGATCGTCGGCCACCACCTGCTCGGCGCGATCAAGACCGTGCTGGGAGACGCCGCCACCGAGCCGCTGCTCAAAGCCTGGGAAGAGGCCTATACCTCGCTGGCGCGCCTCCTGATCGATGCGGAAGCGAAGATGTACCTCGAGGCCGGCGTGCAGCCTGGCGAAACCCGCCCGATGCGCGTGCTGGACGTGGTGCGCGAGAGCGAGAACGTGATCTCGATCCGCTTCGCGCCGGTCGAAAGCGCCCTGCCTCCCTTCAAGGCCGGCCAGTACGTCAGCGTGGCAGTGGACTTCCCCGACGGCCATCGCCAGCTGCGCCAGTACAGCCTGTCGGACGCGCCGGGCAAGGACTCGATGCGCATCTCGGTCAAGCGCGAGGATGGCGGCGCCCACCCGGCGGGCGAGGTCTCGACCTGGCTGCACGCCAACGTGAAGGCGGGCGACGTGCTGCAGGTGAGCCACCCCTTCGGCGACTTCCTGCCGGATACCGAATCGAACGAGCCGGTGGTGCTGCTGTCGGCGGGCATCGGCATCACGCCGATGATCGCGGCCCTGAACCGCATCGCGGCGGTGAACCCGGAGCGCCGCGTGATCTTCGCCCATGCGGCGCGCAACAAGGCCCACCACGCGCACCAGCTTGATGTGGCGGCCGCGCAGGCGCGCATGCCGCACCTGCACGTCGTGACCTTCCACGAGGAAGGCGATGCTGCCGGTGTCCTGAAAGGCAAGATGGAACTGGCGCGCCTGCCCTCGTGGCCGCGCGGCGAGACCGACGTCTACCTCTGCGGCCCCCTGCCCTTCATGCAGGCGCAGTGGAACGCCCTGCTGGCGGCCGGCGCCCCGGTGGGCAAGTTGCACCGCGAAGTCTTCGGTCCGGACCTGCTGGACAACCTGCTGTAATCCATGCTTCGGCGCCGGCCGAATCATCGCGGCCGGCAAGCGCATACAGTCTCGCCATGCTTGAACTGGCGAGACCCGCATGGAACTGATCCACTACCTCAACCAACACTTCCTCACCCGCGCGCAGCTGCTGGCACGCTGCGCCATCGAACCGGACCAATTGCAGCAGTGGCAGGCGCGCCGCATGATGCCGCGCGCCTCCTACCGCCTGCGCCTGGAGATCCTCTGCGATTCCTTCTTCGGCGAGCACCGCGAACAGGTGGCCGCCGAGTTCTACGCGAAGGGCTGCATCGCCTGGGCCGAGGTCTTGCGCCCACTCGGCAGCGAACCCGAGGCCTTCGCCGTCTTCGCACGGCGCTACCGCGCCCGCCTCGACCAGCTTGCGGCCACGGGGCTCGGCTGTCCGGATCGGCTGGCGACGGACGGACATCTCGCCGCCGAATGGGCGGCTTTCCTCGATGGCACCTATGGGCTGTGCACCGTGTCCGGCCTGCCGGAAGACATCGCGGCCAAGGAGCTGGCGATCCTCTTGATCCGGGAAACGGATGACCGCGCGCAGCTGCGCCGCTGCGTCGACCTGCTCGACGCCGTCAGCAGTCCCTTCGCCCCGCACGAAGTCGCGCGCAGCTCGCGCCACCGCTACGTGGACGAGATGCGCCGGGTGCACGGCCTGTAGATCAGTCCAGCAGCTGCACGCCCTTGCCGCTGATGCTGCTCCGGGCCGGCTGCCCGTACACCCGGATGCCGCCGGAGCCGCCGCCATGGGCGACCAGCGACCCCTTCACGGTGGCGCGGATGCCGCCCGAACCGGACGAGGCCAGGTCGGCTTCCTGGGTCGACAGCGCGGCCAGGTCGACGCTGCCCGAGCCGGAGACACGCGCGTTCAGCGACCGCACGCGGCCGGCCGCCTGCAGCACACCCGAACCGGAGACCTGCACGCGCGCATAGTCGCCCTGCACGTCGCCGACGTTCATGCGGCCGGAGCCGCTGACGCTCAGGTCCGCACTGGCGCTGTGCAGCTCACCCGCATCGAGGGTGCCGGAACCGCTCACTCGCGCGTTCAGGCTCTCGACCTTCCCCGCCAGGCGGATCTGTCCCGAACCGCTCTTGTGCACGTCCAGGGGCGCGCCCGCGAGCTCGCTCACCACGACCTTGCCGGCGCCGCCGGCGCGCACTTCGGACAGGCGTGGCGTCGTGTAGACGATGCGCATCGGGGTCTTGCTGCGCAGGAGGCGGTCGCCCGTGATCAGGAGCGTGTTGCCGCGCGCCTCGGTGCGGATATAGGGCAGCAGGTTGCTGTCGGCTTCCACCACCAGCGAGGGCGCCGGGCCGACACGCACCTCGACCTGCATCGCGCCGCCGATCTCCAGCCTGCCATGCGCGCCCACCGCGCGCTCGTCGCGCGCCGCCACGCCGTTGCCTTCCACGGCATCGTTGCTGAAGACCGAACGCATATGCACGTCGCCATTATCCGGCACGACGATGATCGCGCAGCCGCCCAGCGTGGCGAGGGCGGCGGCGGTAGCGAGGGCAAGAACGGTACGTGGCGGTCGCATGGCGGATATCCTTTGTAGAGTGATGTGGTGGCATGACTGTAGTCACCGCGCCGGGCTCGCGCCCGCCCTCTGCGACAGGCCGCAGGAAATGCTGGATGAGCTGCGACCGGACGACCGGAACCGACGCCGGCCGAACCGGGCGCCGGCCTTCCATGGCGTCTTGCTTCGGTCTCGGGCATGGCGTGCCAGGCTGACCGAATCGACTTTCTTCGAAGGTCCTCGAAAGTTTTGTCGAAGATATTTACAGTTCTGATGGATGGACGCGCTAATTCATTGATTTATCAAGTTGGCATGATAATTGCTTGTAAGACATTACAATTATTAAAGGGAATCCTAATGAAACAATTTGTTATGCTGACCGTCTTGGCCCTCTCCTTTAACGTGGCGCACGCGGGCCCGAGCTACACCGCTGTAGGCGTACAGAACGATGTCAGCTACGATGCTGTCGTCAAAGGCGGCTGGAAAATCGTCTACCGGGGCGATTACAATGGCGCATTCTCCGCCAACTCGGTAATCGATGGCATCGCTGCGGGCTCGAACGTGATGCTGGCGGGCATCCGCGATGGCGCGACGGTATTCGATACCCTCAGCTATGCGAAAAAAGAAGACGTATTCCGGGTTACCGACTACCACCAGACGCATGAAGCCAACGGCGCGCTGTGGTATTTCAATAACATATCGATGGGATTCGCCGGACTGGGCGACACGATCTGGCAGAATACCGCCGACTTCAACGCCCATGACGAACGCGATCGCCTGAGCTGGCATACGCAGGGCAGCAACGCGGACGTCCAGGTGTATGGCGGCTGGCGCTCAGGGAACAATGTTTGGCTGAACGACGCGACAGATTGGGACCGCGTCATTCTTGTCCAGGAAGTGCCGGAGCCGGCAAGCCTGGGCCTGCTCGGCCTTGGCCTGGCTGGTCTTGCAGCCATGCGCCGCCGCAAGGCCTGAGCACCCGGCCTGTTGCAGCAAAACGAAGTTGAAAAAAAGCGCCCTGATAGCCGGTCACGGCCATCGGGGCGCTTCACCGTCGTGCCTCGATTCAGCCGATACGCACCACCATCAAGCCTGCGCGCAGTCCAACCCTGACATCCGGATTCGGGAACACCACCAGCTCTTCCTCGTGCTCGACGGTGTATACGGTCTCGCCATCGGTCGCGATCACTTCACCCTTCTTCATCGGCGTGAAGTTCCAGGTCTCGCGTCCCACCGACATGGTAAAAGCATCGGAGAGCTTGATCACCTGGCGCGCCGTCGCGAACACGTGCGGCGCCGCCTTGGCCTCTACAGCCGGCCGGCCGCGCAGCAGACGATCCAGCGCCGCGGACGCGTCCGCAAACTGCGACAGGTCGTTCTGTCCCAGCGTGCCCACCCTGCCCAGCTCCACGGTGCTGCCTGCGGCCCCGTGGTGCTCGGCCGAGTAGTAGCTGTAGGTGCCCACCGACTTCGGGTTCATGATGACGGCGCCGATCGCCGCCTCCCCCAGCCAGTCGATGAGCGCCTTGCGCGGCTCGTCGGGAATGATCTCCGGCACGATCGCGAACATCGGATAGTGCGAGGGACGGATCGCCGTGTGCAGGTCGAGGTGCCAGCGCTGCGGACCCGCGCCGGCGAAGAAGTCCCTCGTGGCGGCGATGAGCGCATCGGCGCGCGCCGCTTCCGCAGTTCCCGCAAGAGAACCACGGTCCGCACGGAACATGCGGTTCAGGTCTGCGTCGATGAAGCGCTTGCCCTGGGCGATCGCGTCGATGTTGCCGACGCAGAGCATCAGGTCCACCGCCAGTTCGCGCGGGGTGCGCGACAGGGCTTCGATGAGCCAGGCGACCATTTCGATCGGCCCCGTTTCATCGCCGTGCACGCCCACCGACACCAGCACGGCGGGCCGGGCGGCGCCGGGCGCGCCCTTCACCGTGAGGATGCCGGGAGCCGGGAGGCCGACCGCGAAGCCGGCATCAAGGAAGCGCTGCGCGACTGCGCCGAAGTCGGCTTCGGCCAGGGCGCGCACCGCTTCCGGCAGCGCAGAATTATCTGCTGCGCTCATCGGCTTACGCGGCCAGGCGGTCCGGATTCGAACCTTCCGACAGCGCCCACACGTCCAGCATGGCCTGCTCGAGGTCCGTCGGCTGCGCGAAGCCGGTCAGGCCGCGCGCCTCGGTAACAGCCTTGACGGCCGCCTGCGCATCGCCGCCCGTGCCGGCCTGCTCGATCACCTGCAGCAGCAGGCGCTGCTGGGTGCGGCGCAGCGCCTGCATCGCGTAGTTGCGCAGCTGTTCCTGCGACTTGCTCTGGGCCGGCAGCTTCAGGCCGCGCTCGAGCATGTCGATGCCGGCCTGCTGGCGCAGCAGCATGCCGACCTGCAGGAACTGGGCCAGGCTCATGCCGCTCGGACGCTGCACCGACACCGCCGCGAACAGGAAGGTGGCCAGCGACTCGATGGTTTCGACCGCCTTCCAGGCTGCCGTGAAGGAGGCCGGCAGGCCGGTGTGGCCATCGGCTTCCGAACGGGCCGGGGTGAGCGAGCGCAGTTGGTCGGCCTGGCCGAACAGCGTGGACAGCTCGGCCATGCCGTCAGTGCCGGCCGGCAGGGACAGCACGCCTTCGATCACGGCGCGCAGCAGTGCGCGGGTGCGCGTATCGACCATCATCGAGACGTCGCGCGGCACGCTCAAGGCATCGGCGTCGAGTGCGTCGAACACCGGCGCCAGGTGCAGGGCCGACCAGGCGCGGGCCCAGGCCTTCACCACTTCGGTTTCCTCGACGCGGTGCTCGGCCGCCAGGTCGCGCAGCATCAGCGGACCGCAGCGGTTGACGGCTTCGTTGGCCAGCACGGTCGCCAGGATGGCGTTGGCCAGCGGGTGGTTCAGCGGGTTGCGGGTGGCGACCAGCTGGGCCGGGAAGTAAGGACGCAGCAGCGACTCGGCCCAGCTTTCGCTGGTGAGGTCGATGGCCAGCAGGGTGCGCTTGAAGCGGTTCTTCACGTTGGCGATGACCACGGCCAGTTCCGGCGCGGTGAGACCGAGGCCGAGTGCCTTGCGGCGCTGCAGTTCGGTGTCGCTCGGCAGCTGTTCCAGCTCGCGGTTGACGGCGCCTTCGCCTTCCAGGTTCGTGATCAGGGCGGCGTAGCCGTCCACCACGGACGCGGTGGCCTGGGCCTGCGCTTCGCGGGTCAGCAGGTGGGTCTGCTGCTTGTTGTCGCGCAGGACCAGGTCTTCCACCGCGCCGGTCATCTCGTTCAGCACGCGGTTACGCTCGTCTTCCGCCAGTTCGCCGGCGTTGACTTCGGTGTCCAGCCAGATCTTGATGTTGACTTCGTGGTCGGAGCAGTCCACGCCCGCCGAGTTGTCGATCGCGTCGGTGAAGATGCGGCCGCCGTTCAGCGCGAACTCGATACGGCCGGCCTGGGTCGCGCCC
>JBFLVV010000094.1:0-16830 GCA_040758275.1 Pseudomonadota bacterium | reverse complement strand
AACCTTCTTTCGAAGATTTACGTTTAATACTTTGTGCGAACATTTGATAATTTAAGTATGCAGCTGAGCGAACTCAGCCGGCACCCTCATCAAACGCCCACACTTATCGACTGTTGATTGTTAAAGATCGCTGTTCTGTACTACCTTGCTGCACCGTGCGAAGCGTTGTGTTCGTCAGCAGCAGAGAAGCGAGATTATGCGGTGTTTTGCGTTTATCGTCAAGCCCCTCTTTTCTTTCGCTGTCGCTGCTTTTCAAGCTGCGCCGGCGTCGGAGGAACGAGACTATAGCAAATGGTGAAGCGACTTACAACGCCTGCGACTATGTTATCGTCGCGTTTTTTCCACCTTATCTTCCTGGCAATGCAGATCCCATCCATCGCCCCCACCGCTAGCGCGCCCCTCTCGCAATCTCTGCTTGACGCCATCAATAACAAGACGAAGCCGCTGGGTAGCCTGGGCCGCCTGGAAGAGCTTGCCGCCCAGCTCGGCCTGATCCAGCGCTCGACCACGATCAGCATCGGGCAGCCGGCCATCCTCGTCTTCGCAGGCGACCATGGCGTCGTGGCCGAAGGCGTCTCGGCCTATCCGCAAGACGTGACCTGGCAGATGGTGGAGAACTTCCTGGCGGACGGCGCCGCCATCAATGTGTTCGCGCGCCAGAACGGCTGCGCCCTGCACGTCATCGATGCCGGCGTGAACCACGACTTCGGCGCGCGTGCCGGCCTGGTCGACCGCAAGGTAGCCCTCGGCACCCGCAACTTCGCCCTGGAGGCCGCGATGTCGCCGCAGGAGCTGGAGACGGCGCTCGAACACGGCATGGCCCTGGTGCGCGACCTGCCGGGCAACGTTGTCGGCTTCGGCGAGATGGGTATCGGGAATACCACTGCGGCCGCTGCCCTCATGCACAAGCTCACCGGGCTGCCGCTGTCCCAGTGCGTAGGCGCCGGCACGGGCCTCTCAGGCGAAGGCATCGCCCGCAAGCAGCAGGTCATCGCCGCTGCCGTCGACAGGCACGCAAGCGCCACCTCGCCGCTCGAGGTGCTGGCTACCTTCGGCGGTTTCGAGATCGCCATGATGGTCGGCGCCATGCTGAAAGCAGCAGAGCTGCGCAAGGTACTGCTCATCGACGGCTTCATCGTCACCGGCGCGCTGCTGGTCGCCGCACGCCTGCAGCCGGCCATCCTCGACTACTGCGTGTTCGCCCACTGCTCGGACGAGAACGGCCACCGCATGATGCTCGAGAACCTGGGCGCCCGTCCGCTGCTGAACCTCGGCCTGCGCCTGGGCGAAGGCACCGGCAGCGCGCTCGCCCTGCCCCTGCTGCATGCGGCCGCGAACTTCCTGAACGAGATGGCCACCTTCGCATCGGCCTCGGTCAGTACCAGCGACCAGTAAGATGCACCAGCTGCGCCTGTTCTTCGTCGCCCTGCAGTTCTTCACGCGCCTGCCGATCCCGCGCTGGGTCGGCTTCGAGCAGGACTGGCTGCACCACGCCTCACGCTACTTCCCGCTCGTCGGCGTCGTCGTGGGCGCGATCGGCGCCGCCGTCTACGGGGCCTGCGCCCTCGTGCTGCCGGCGTCAGTAGCTGCCGTGCTCTCGACCGCGGCCACCATCTACATCACCGGCGCCTTCCACGAAGACGGCTTCGCCGACACCTGCGACGGTCTTGGCGGCGGCATGACGCGCGAGCGCGTGCTGGAGATCATGAAGGACTCGCGCGTGGGCGCCTACGGTGCGATCGGCATCGTCTGCATGCTCGGCACGAAAGTCACGGCGCTTGCAACGCTGCCCGCGAGCAGCGCCATCGGCGCCCTGCTGCTGGTCCACCCGCTGTCGCGCCTGTGCGCGACCTCACTCATCTGGCGCATGGAATACGCGCGCGCGGAAGGCAAGGCCAAGCCGCTGGCCGAACGCATGTCTACCGCCGAGTTCTGCATCGCCGTACTGACGGTGGCCCTGGCCGCAGCCCTGCTGCTGGCAGGCGGCCTGCTCTCGGCGCAAGCCGTGCTTGCAGCACTGCTGGCCTGCGTGATTGCCACCTGGTGGCTGGCCCGCAAATTCAGCCGCCGCATCGGCGGCTATACCGGCGACTGCCTCGGCGCCGTGCAGCAACTGGCGGAAGCGGCCGCCTACATCGCCATCCTGGCCACGCTCGGCTAGACAAGACATGGAGCTGGTCCTCGTCCGCCATCCGCAGCCCGATGTCGCCCCCGGCATCTGCTATGGGCGCAGCGACATCGCCGCCTCGCCCTCCGCGATCGCCGCCGTCGCCCAAGGCCTGCACGAAGCCGGACTGCCCGGCGACCTGCCCGTCTTCGCCAGTCCGCTCAGGCGCTGCGCCGAACTCGCGGACCGGCTGGGCGTCCCTGTCACCTACGATGCACGCCTGGCCGAGATGGACTTCGGCGCCTGGGAGATGCAGCCCTGGGACGCCATCCCCCGCGCCGAGATCGATGCCTGGAGCGCCGACCTCCTGCATTACCGCCCCGGCGGCGGCGAGAGCGTCTCGGATGTCGCCCGCCGCGTGGCCGCATTCTCCGATGCGCTGCGCCAGGCAAATCACCCGCGCGCCCTGCTCGTCTGCCATGCCGGCAGCATGCGCCTGCTCGCCGCCCTCCATGCCGGCGGCAGCGTCGAAGAGACGGCGCTACGTGCGGCCTCCCAGGCGCACCGCATCGACTACGGCGGCATCATCGTGCTGAAGGACTGACAACACTGCGCCGCGCTCACGTATAATGTCGGCGTTTTGGTGCTCGCGCCTGTGTTCACAGGTGCAGTTAAACGGGAAACACGAAGCCCTTCACAGGGCCAAGGTGTGCTGCCCCCGCAACGGTAAGCAAGTGCCGCGTTTGGTAAATGCGCGGCGAACCGTCTTCCATGACCACTGTGCGATTCGCATGGGAAGGTCGGACGGCCATACTTGCCAGCCCGGATACCGGCCAAAAGGTGGAAGCGTGGCGATGGCGCGCTTCTGTTCAATCTGGCCTACGGGGACGTCGGCTGGTTGTCCTTGACGTGAACATTTCATGAATTTTCCTGTAACACGGCTGGCGGCTGCGTGCTCGCTCGCATTCGTCTTTACCGCACCTTCATTCGCCCAGACCACCGCCGACACGGTCGTCGTCACCGCCAACCGCATGCCGCAGCGCGCGCATGACGTGATCGCCGACACCACCGTCATCCACGCCGAAGAGATCGCACGCTCCGGCGCCGGCTCGGTGGCCGACATCCTGCAGCGCCAGCGCGGCATCGAGATCACCCGCAACGGCGGCCCGGGCGCTTCCACCGACGTCTACCTGCGCGGCTCCAACGCCAACCAGGTCGTGGTCCTGCTCGACGGCGTGCGCGTCGGCTCCTCGACCAGCGGCACCGCCGCCTGGAACGCGATTCCCCTGTCCGCCATCGAGCGCATCGAGATCGTCTACGGCCCGCTGACGACGCTGTACGGCGCCGACGCGATCGGCGGCGTGATCCAGGTCTTCACGCGCAAGGGTGAAGGCGGTCCGGTCGTCACCGCCTCGCTCGGCGCCGGCAGCAATGCCACGCGCGCGGCGGCCAGCACCGTGTCCGGTTCGGGCGGAGGCTTGCGCTATGCCTTCACCGCCGGCTACGAAGATGCCGACGGCTTCTCGTCCACCCGGCCCGGCGCATCCGGCTTCAACCCGGACGAAGACGGCTACCGCCGCCGCAGCGCCAATGGCCAGCTGTCCTATACCGTGGCCCCGGGGCTGGAAGTCGGCGCCCAGCTCCTGCACAGCGCCCTACGCGCCCAGTACGACAGCGGCGCCGGCAGCTACGACACCCACAACGAGCAGGAACTGAACACTGCCGCCGTCCATGCGAGCAGCCAGGTCAGCGCCAACTGGCGCAGCACCCTGCAGTACGCGGCTTCGCGGGACCAGCTGGGCAGCTTCACCAACGCCACCGCGGCCGGCCGCAGCCAGATCGAAACCCGCCAGTACGAGCTGACCTGGCAGAACGCCATCGCCATCGGCCCCGACACGCTGCAGCTGCTCTACAGCCACCGCAAGGAAGACGTCGAGTCCAGTTCCAGCCGCGCCTTGACCCGCGCGCGCATCACCAATTCCTATGCGGCCGCCTATGCGGCCCGGCGCGGCGTCCACCTGCTCGACCTGAGCGCCCGCCACGACCGCTCGGTCTACGGCAACAGGAATACGGGCGCCGCCGGCTACGGCGTTGACTTCGGCAACGGCCTGCGCGCGACCGCCAGCATCGGCACGAGCTTCCGCGCACCGACCTTCAACGAGCTGTACTACCCCGGCTACGGCCTGGCGACCAACAAGCCCGAGAAGGGCCGAAACCGCGAAGCCGGCCTGCACTACGATGCCGGCCGCGTGCAGCTCGACGCGAGCTACTACCGCAACCGCCTGACCGACATGATCGTCTCGAGCACGCCGTGCCCGGGCACCGGCATCGGCAGCTGCGCCTATAACGTCAACGAGGCCAAGCTGGAAGGCGTGACGCTGGCGGCCCAGACCCGTCTGGCGGCAGTCAATCTGCGCGGCAGCCTTGACTGGCAGGACCCGACGGACGAAACCACCGGCAAGCAGCTGTTGCGCCGTTCGAAGAAGCATGCCAAGTTCGCTGCCGACACCAGCTTCGGCCCCGTCAAGACGGGCGCGGAACTGCAGCTGTCCGGCAAGCGCTTCAACGACGCCGCCAACCTGCGCCCGCTGGGCGGCTATGGCCTGCTCAACCTGTACACTAGCTGGCAGGTCACGCCCGATCTGTCGCTGCTGGTACGCCTCAACAACGTGACGGACAAGCAGTACGAGCTGGCGCGCTTCTACGGCACCAGCGGCCGCACCTGGTTCGCCGCGCTGCGCTACGGTATGCGCTGACCAGGCGCACCATCAAGAGGAGACGCATGCATCACCCAGCCTTCCTGCTCCGCCAGCGCGCCACGCTCGTCATCGGCGTGCTGCTGCTGTGCGCCATCGCCAGCCTGCTGTTCGCCGGCATGACGGGCTCGATTGCCGTCCCGCTGGCGGACGTGCCCGACGCCCTGCGCCAGCTGGCGCGCGGAGAAAGCGGCACCCTGGCCGCCTCGCTGATCGAGCTGAGGGCCAGCCGCGCCCTGACTGCTTTTGTTACCGGCGGTGCGCTCGCCCTGGCGGGCGTCATGATGCAGGCGCTCCTGCGCAACCCGCTGGCCGACCCCTATGTGCTCGGGATCTCGGCCGGCGCCTCGGTCGGCGCGCTGTTCGCGCTGCTCATGATGGCGACCGCCTTCATCGTCGACATGGCCGCGCTCGGCGGCGCGGTAGGGGTATCGATGCTGCTCTACCTGCTGGCCCGGCGCGACATGCGCAGCGGCCTGGCTGTCGAGGGGGGCACCTCGATGCTGCTGCTGACCGGCGTGATCCTGTCCTCGGCCTGCATGGCCCTGATCACCCTGATGCTGTCGATCGCGCCGGAAGGCAGGCTGCGCAGCATGATCTTCTGGATGATCGGCGACCTCGCCGGCGCACCGCTGCGGCTGGCGCCCTGGATCGTGCTGGGCGCCGCCCTGCTGTACGCATTGCGCAGCGCGCGCGCCATGAACGTGGTCGCGCTGCACGCGGAAGCGGCCGCCACGCTGGGCATCCGCGTCGGCCGCCTGCGCAAGGGACTGTTCTTCGTCTCCGGCGTCCTGACTGCCAGCGCCGTGACCAGCGCCGGCTCGGTCGGCTTCGTCGGCCTGATCATCCCGCATGCCTGCCGCTTCGCCTTCGGCCCCGACCACCGGGTCCTGATCCCATCGGCAGTGCTGGCGGGCGGCGGCTTCCTGGTGCTGTGCGATACGCTGGCGCGCACCATCATCGCGCCGCAGCAGCTGCCGGTGGGCGCGATCACGGCGATCATCGGCGCGCCGGTATTCCTGTATCAACTGCACCGGCTGAGGAAGTGACATGATCAGAGCCGAACATCTCGACCTGCGTCTTGGCAGCCGCACCCTGGTGCAGCAGCTCGACTGGGCTGCACGCCCGGGCGAATGCTGGAGCATCATCGGCCGCAACGGCGCCGGCAAGAGCACCCTGCTGCGCACGCTCGCCGGCCTGCATCGGCCCGATGCCGGCGCCGTCCATATCGGCGGCCGCGAACTGGGCCAGTGGCCGCCCGAAGAACTGGCGCGCCAGCGCGCCTTCCTGGCGCAGTCGCGCCACGACGCGTTCTCCTACAGCGTGATCGAAACCGTGCTGTCGGCGCGCCACCCCTACCACGCGAACCGCTACTGGGAGGGCAGTGACGACCATCAGGCCGCCATGAAGGCGCTCGCCTCGATGGAAGTGGCCGAGTTGGCCGGGCGCGACGTGCGCACCTTGTCGGGCGGCGAGCGCCAGCGGGTGGCGATCGCGGCGCTGCTGGCCCAGGACACCCAGCTGCTGCTGCTGGACGAACCGGCCAATGCGCTCGATCTTGCGCACCAGGTCAGCGTCATGGGCCTGCTGGCCGGCTTGTGCCGGGAACAGGGCAAGACGGTGGTCATGATCGGCCACGACCTGAACCTCGCCTACCGCATTTCCACCCACGCGCTGCTGCTCATGGGCGACGGCCGCTGGCAGGCCGGCCCCATCGAGGAGACCATGCAGCCTGCCCTTCTGGGCGACTACCTCGGCCACCCCATCGACATGCTCGAGATTGGGGGCCGCCGCATCTTTCTTCCGCACGAGGCCACCACATGAACGAGATGAATCCCTCCGAGATCGACGCGCTGAACGAGCGCCACCGCCAGCGCATGGAGCGCAAGAAGGCCGTCATCGACGCAAAGATCGCCGCCGCCGACAAGGAGATCGGCATCATCATCGTCAATACGGGCAACGGCAAGGGCAAGAGCTCGAGCGCCTTCGGCATGGTGACGCGTGCGCTGGGCCATGGCATGAAGGTCGGCGTGGTCCAGTTCATCAAGGGTGCGATGTCGACGGGCGAGGAAAAATTCCTGCGCCGCTTCCCGGACGAGGTCAGCTTCCACGCCATGGGCGAAGGCTATACCTGGGAGACCCAGGACCGCGAGCGCGACATCGCCAAGGCGAGCGAAGCATGGGAGCAGGCCCGGGCTTTTCTCCGCGACGCTGCGTACGGCATGGTCGTGCTGGATGAACTGAATATCGCGCTCAAGTACAAATACCTGGACGTGCACACCGTGATCGCCGACCTGCTCGACCGTCCCGTGATGCAGCACGTGGTGGTGACCGGCCGCGCGGCGCCGCCGGAACTCGTCGCGGTGGCCGATACGGTCACCGAAATGAACGTGGTCAAGCACGCCTTCAAGGCGGGCATCGCGGCGCAGGCCGGCACGGAGTGGTGATGAGCGACGAGAACCGGGACAGCGGGGCACGCGCCGTACTCGTCGCGGCGATGTCGTCCGGCCAGGGCAAGACCAGCGTCACCGCCGCACTCGCGCGCAAGCTGGTGCGCCAGGGCCAGCGCGTGCGTGTCTTCAAGTGCGGACCGGACTTCATCGACCCCATGCTGCTCGAACGCGCCTCCGGCGCACCGGTGCACACGCTCGACCTGTGGATGGTCGGCGTGGACGAATGCCGGCGCCGCCTGCACGATGCGGCGCGCGAGGCCGACGCCATCCTCGTCGAGGGCGTGATGGGCCTGTACGACGGCTCGCCTTCCGCGGCCGACCTGTCGCGCGAGTTCGGCATTCCCGTGCTCGCGGTGATCGACGCTTCCGCAATGGCGCAGACCGCGGGCGCGGTGGCGCGCGGGCTGCGCGACTACGGCCCGGTGGACATGGCCGGCGTGCTGGCCAACCGCATCGCCAGCGAGGGCCACGCGAAAATGGTGGCTTCCTCGCTGCGCGATATTCCCCTGCTCGGCTGGCTGGCGCGCCAGGACACCCCGCTGCCGGAACGCCACCTGGGACTGGTGCTGCCGGGCGAGGTCGACGGCCTGGAAGCCCTGCTCGACAAGCTGGCGGACGGCCTGCATTTCGAAGAAGATGCCTGGCGCGCCCTGCCTCTGCTCAGCCAATCGGCGCCCGAGTGGGACGAGGTCCCACCTCTCCTTGCGGACCGCACCATCGCCATCGCGCGCGATGCGGCCTTCTGCTTCCTCTACCCCGCCAACCTCGACCTGCTGCAGAAGATGGGGGCGCAGCTGGCCTTCTTTTCGCCACTGAAGGACGAGGCGGTGCCGCCTGATGCGGATGCCGTCTTCCTGCCCGGCGGGTATCCGGAACTGCACTGCGCCAGCCTGGCCGAGGCCGCCCGCTGGCAGGATGGCATCCGCGCGGCGCACGCGAAAGGTCTGCCGATCGTCGCCGAGTGCGGCGGCATGATGGCGGTGGCCGAGGCCATCACCGACAAGGAAGGCCAGCGCTGGCCGATGGCCGGCCTGCTGCCGGGCGAGGTGAAGATGCAGGCGCGCCTGGCCGGCCTGGGTGCGCAGGCGATGCAAACGCCGCAGGGTCCGCTGCGCGGCCACACCTTCCATTACTCCCGGCTCGAGACAGGGGCCGCGCCGCTGTCGCACACGGTCAAGACCAGCACCGGCGGCGAAGGCGAGGCCGTGTTCCGGATCGGATCGCTGAGCGCCTCCTACTTCCACGCCTATTTTCCTTCGAATCCCCTGGCCGTCGCCGCGCTGTTCGGCGCAAGCGCCGCATGAGCGCCACCCTGGTGCTGGGCGGCGCGCGCTCGGGAAAGAGCGCATATGCCGAGCGCCTTGCTCTGGAATCGGGCAAGGAGGTCGTCTACCTGGCCACTTCGCGGGCGGGTGACGCCGAGATGGCCGCGCGCATCGCGCACCATCGCGAACGGCGCCCGGTCCACTGGCAGACCGTCGAGGAAGAGCTGGCGCTTGCGGCCAGCCTGCGCGCGAACTGCGCCCCGAACCGCATCGTGCTGGTCGACTGCCTGACGCTCTGGCTGAGCAATCTACTGTTTTGCGACGGAAGGGAGTGGCCGGAGGTCGGCGCAGTCACGCTGCCGGAGCGCTTCCATGCGGAACGCGCAGCACTGCTGGAACTGTTGGGCGGCGGCGCGACGGGTGACATCGTGTTTGTCTCGAACGAGGTCGGCATGGGCATCGTGCCCTGGGGCGCGGTATCGCGCTGCTTCACGGACGAGGCTGGGCGCCTGAACCAGGACGTGGCGGCGAGGGCCGAACGCGTCGTGTTCGTGGCGGCCGGCCTGCCGCTGGTCCTGAAAGGAGTTCCATGCTGAGCGGCCTCGCCCTGCCGGAACTGGCTGCGCTGCTGGTGGCCGGCGTGCTGCTCGACCTGCTGCTCGGCGAACCGCGCCGCTGGCATCCGCTGGTCGGTTTCGGGAATCTGGCCACAACCATCGAAGCATGGCTGAACCGGGGCGGGATGCGCTTCGCGCGCGGCCTGCTGGCCTGGGCCATCGCCGTCCTGCCTTTGAGCCTGCTGGCCTGGGTGGGCACGCAGTACGCAGCGTATCTGCTGCACGTGGTCCTGCTCTATGCCTGCATCGGCCTGCGCAGCCTGCGCGAGCACACCATGCCGATCGTCGACGCCCTGCGCGCGGGAGATCTGGCCACGGCCCGCACCCGCACCTCCTGGATCGTCAGCCGCGACACCCGCGAAGCGCAGGAGCCGGAACTGGCCAAGGCCGGCGCGGAGTCGCTGCTGGAGAACGGCAACGACGCCGTGTTCGGCACCCTGTTCTGGTTCCTGGTGGCGGGCGGCCCGGGCGCGCTATTGTTCCGCCTGGCGAACACCTTGGACGCCATGTGGGGCTACCGCAACGAGCGCTTCAATCTCTTCGGCCGTGCGGCGGCGCGCATCGACGATGCGCTGAATTACATTCCTGCGCGGCTCACCGCCCTTTCCTATGTGCTGCTCGCCGGTGCGGACAGCAAGCGCGCCTGGCGCTGCTGGCGCACCCAGGCGCCGGCCTGGAGCAGTCCGAATGCGGGGCCGGTAATGGCCAGCGGCGCCGGCGCCCTCGGCGTGTCGCTGGGCGGCGCGGCGGTCTACGACGGCCAGCTGGAGCAGCGCCCGCCGCTGGGCGAAGGTCCGCCGGCGTCCGACGCCGACATCGTTCGCGCCTGGCGCCTGGTGCTCGGCACCACCCTGTTGTGGCTGTGCCTGGCCTGCGCGGCGGCCCTGCTCTCCTTATTGTGGACGCACCATGCTTGAACACGGCGGCAATCTACGCGACGCGGCGCGCCACTATGGCCGCGAGGACTGGCTCGATCTCTCGACCGGCATCAATCCGCAGGGCTATCCGGCGCCGCCACTGCCGCCGGACGCCTGGCACCGCCTGCCCGAGCCGGACCCGGGCCTGGCCGCCGCGGCCTGCGCCTGGTACGGCGCCCCCGACCTGCTGCCCGTTGCCGGCACCCAGGCCGCGATCCAGGCCCTGCCGCGCCTGCGTCCACCGTCGCGCGTCACCGTGTCGGCGCCCTCGTATGCGGAGCATGCGCACGCCTGGGGCAAGCACGGCCACACGCTGCGCCTGTCCTCCTATGCGGCGCTCGCTTCAAGCATCGACGACAGCGATGTCGTCGTCGTGGTCAATCCCAACAACCCGACCGGCGAGACCGTCGCACCCAAGCTGCTGCTGGACTGGGCCGACCGCCTGGCGGCGCGAGGCGGCTGGCTGGTGGTCGACGAGGCTTTCGGCGACACCGCACCTGGCCTGTCCGTCGCCGCCCATGTCAAGCGGCCCGGCCTGATCGTACTGCGCTCGGTCGGCAAGTTCTTCGGCCTGGCGGGGCTGCGGCTGGGCTTCGTCGCTGCCCAGGCATCGACCCTGCAGGCGCTGGCCGAGCTGCTCGGCCCATGGACTGTCAGCGGCCCGGCGCAAGGCGTCGCCAGGGCGGCGCTCTCCGACAGCGCCTGGCAAGGGGCCACGCAGGCACGCCTGGCCCGAGACGGGCTGCGCATGCGCACACTGCTGGGCGAGCACGGCATCGAGGCCGCGGGCACGCCGCTGTTCCACTGGTGGGCGCACGGCGAGCCGGAAGCATTCCACGACCACCTGGCGCGCCATGGCATCTGGTGCCGCCTGTTCCGCGAAGCCGCGCGCGGCATCCGGCTCGGGCTCCCGCCCGACGAAGCCGGATGGCGCCGCCTGGAAACCGCATTGCACACCTGGAGTAATCGATGACGAAGACGATGTACCTGGCAGCGCTCCTGGCTGCGCTCGCGGCGCCGGCAACTGGCGCGACCACCGTGCGCGACGACGGCGGCAACACCGTCACGCTGGACAAGCCCGCCATGCGCGTGATTTCGATGGCGCCGCACGTGACCGAGCTGCTGTTCGCGGCCGGCGGCGGCAGCCGCATCGTCGGCGCCGTCAACTACAGCGACTATCCGGAAGCGGCGAAGAGCATCCCGCGCATCGGCTCGAACCGTGAAATCGACCTGGAACGCGTGATCGCGATGAAGCCCGACCTCATCGTGGCCTGGATGCACAACGCCTCCGAGCGGCAGATCGAGATGGTGCGCAAACTCGGCGTGCCGGTCTTCCTGAGCGATGCGCAGACCCTGGAAGGCATTCCCGAAAACGTGGCGCGCCTCGGCCAGCTGATGGGCACCGAGACGGTGGCGAATGCGGCGGCGCTTGAACTGCGCAAGCAGCTGGCCGCCCTGCGCAGCCGCTATGCCGGCCGCCCGGTCGTGCGCACCTTCTACCAGGTGTGGGACAGGCCGCTGTACACCCTCAGCGGCAAGCACATCATCACCGACGCGCTGCGCCTGTGCGGCGGCGAGAATATCTTCGAGAAGCTGACGGTCACCGCGCCCGTGGTCTCGGTGGAGAGCGTACTGCAGGAAGACCCGGAAGCGATCTTCGGCACCGCCGAGAAGAACTACGGCGGCGTCGCCCTGTGGAAGCCCTACACCACCCTGAGCGCGACGCGCAACGACAACCTGTTCACGGTCGACGGCGACCTGCTCAATCGCGCCGGACCGCGCATGATCTCGGGCACCGCCATCATGTGCGAAAAGCTCGAGCTGGCGCGCCGGCACCGCAAGAAATGAGCATGCTTCCCTTCCGCACCCTGATGGTCCAGGGCACCACCTCGGACGCGGGCAAGAGCACCGTGGTCGCGGCGCTGTGCCGGCTGCTTGCACAGCGCGGCGTCGCCGTGGCGCCCTTCAAGCCGCAGAACATGGCGCTCAACAGCGCGGTCACGCGGGACGGCGGCGAGATCGGCCGCGCCCAGGCATTGCAAGCAGTCGCGGCGGGCATCGAGCCGCATACCGACATGAACCCGGTGCTGCTCAAGCCGTCCAGCGACACCGGCGCCCAGGTCATCATCCACGGCCGCGTGCGCGCCGAGATGAACGCGCGCGACTACCACCAGTACAAGACGGTGGCGATGGGGGCGGTGCTGGAATCCCATGCGCGCTTGCAGTCGCAGTACGAGGCGGTCGTGGTCGAGGGTGCGGGCAGCCCGGCCGAAGTCAATCTGCGCGACCGCGACATCGCCAATATGGGCTTTGCGGAAAGTGTCGACTGTCCGGTGGTGCTGGTGGCCGACATCGACCGCGGCGGCGTGTTCGCCCACATCGTGGGCACCCTGGCCTGCCTGTCGGAGTCGGAATGCAATCGCATCGTCGGCTTCGTCATCAACCGCTTCAGGGGCGACATCGCCCTGCTCGAACCGGGGTTGAGCTGGCTGGAAGCACAGACCGGCAAGCCGGTGCTCGGCGTACTGCCCTACCTGCATGGCCTCTACCTGGACGCCGAAGATGCGGTGCAGCCGGCGCAGTCGGGCGCGGGCGCCTTCCGCGTCGTGGTCCCGAGCCTGCCGCGCATGAGCAACCATACCGACTTCGACGCCCTGCGTGCGCATCCGGACGTGGACCTGCGCTTCGTACGCGCGGGCGAAGCCATTCCGGCCGCCGACCTCGTGATCCTCCCGGGCAGCAAGAACACGCGCGGCGACCTGGCCTGGCTGCAGGCGCAGGGTTGGGCTCCTTACCTGGCGCGGCACCTGCGCTATGGCGGCAAGGTGATCGGCATCTGCGGCGGCTTCCAGATGCTGGGCCGGACGGTCGACGATCCGCACGGCGTGGAAGGCGCGCCCGGCAGTTCGGACGGCCTGGGCCTGCTCGACGTCGACACCATACTCGCGCGCGACAAGCGGCTGGCGCTCATGAAGGGGCGCGCCCTGTTCAACGAGAACGAAGAGATCGAGCTGCGCGGCTACGAGATCCACATGGGTGTGTCCGCGGGGCCCGACTGCGCGCTGCCGGCCTTCCGCATCGGCGGACGCGGCGAGGGCGCGCGTTCAGGCGACGGCCAGGTGCTCGGCACTTACCTGCATGGCGTCTTCGATCACCTGAGCGCCTGCGCCGCGCTGCTGCGCTGGGCCGGACTGCGCAGCGAACACGCCGTCGATACCGCGGCGCTGCGCGAAGCGAGCCTGGACCGGGTCGCCGCCGCGACCGAAGCGACGTTCGAGCGGCTGATGGAGGTGTTACGCGCCCAGCCGCGAGTTCAGTAAGGAACGGGGATGCGCGACAGCGCGTAGTGCGAGTCGAACAGCGCTTTCAGCATCGCCAGGTCAGCGCCGGCGAACAGGCTGAACGGCCGGGTCAGCCGGCGCGTCCCTTCTTCTTCGAGGCCGCGGGGCGTACCGGTGGAGACGACGGTCGGTTCACCATTGCGTATCAGGAGGGCCTCGGGACGGGCCGTGTTGGTGTTGACGTCGACGGCCCAGACTTTGCCGCCGTGGAAGGCGGTCACCCCATCGACCAGGGTATGCCCCACCACGATGCTGCTGGCGCCGAAATGCGCAAGCACGTCCTTGACCTGGGCCTCGATCGCCAGGCCGTAACGCTCGCCGCCGGCTTCGAAGTAGCCGCGGTATTGCGTCAGGCCGGACGGGCCGACGACGGCATCCAGCTCCGCCTTGCCCGGCATGTCTCCCAGCCAGTAGCGCCGCATCGCGCTGTTGAGGTTATTGACGGTGAAACCGGCATCGGCCACCAGCGGACTCACGCCGCCGTGCGTGATGACCGTCTTGCCGCTCTTGATGATCACCGGTTGCAGGCGCAGCCACTGGCCGATGACGGTGTCGGGACCGAAGGCCGCCACCTGGCCTCCCATGCGCGACAGCGCGTGCAGGTGATCGCGGTTCGCACGCGAGATATTCCCGCGCAGCAGATACTGCTCATGGTTGCCGAGCACGAGGTGCACGGCGCCGCCGGCATCCTGCGCCTGCAGGCTGAGCGCATACAGACGCCACAGCGTGGCGAACACGTCGCGTCCGCGGTCGACCGCATCGCCATCGATCACCAGGTGGTTGCGGCCGTAGCGCCAGTTGCCTTCCGCGTCGGTGACCTCGAGCGACTTGAGGGCCGCATCGAGGAAGCGGACGTTGCCTTCGATATCGCTGATCACCAGGGTATCGACCGGCGCGTCGAAGACGGCATCCGGCACCGCCGGCGTACGGGAGATGGGGAAGTGCCGGCGCTGGCCCGCGCAGTCGATCACGAGGTCGCCGCCGGTTCCCGTGAGCCGCTCTACCTTGTCCTCGCAATACCAGGTCGCTGCCCAGCCGCCATTCGGATTCCTGCGCACGATGGGGCCATCCAGAAAGCCCGGCATCTTCACCGCATCGCCAGTGCCTGCATAGGTATGGATGCCGATGCTCTTGGCGCCGACCGGGATCAGGAGACGCTTGTGGACACCGGCTTCGGTCAATTCGATATCGGCGGCCGACAGCGCGGCAGCAACGAGAATGACGACCAGCGAAATGGCAATCAGGATGCCACGGAGGAGATAGGTGCGCGTCTTCTTCATGGTGATTCTGCGTAGGCAAGAAAGCAATGAGTGTAGCGTAGGCGTATTGATAATTGATCCGCCGCGACTGCTTTTATGAGGAGCATCGATCAGATTATGCGCAGGGGATCGGGACCGGCATTCGGCAGCGGCGTCAGTGCACCAGTTCTTCCGGCTTCGTCGCACTGTGTGTGGCAGCCGCTTTGGGTTTCTTCCTGCGCCGCCACACGATGAGCGTCCCCAGCAGCCCGCAGGCGCCGATGCCGATACCGGCAACCGGCAAGGGGACCGGCGACGGCTCTTCCTCCGCTACGCTCGATGGGTCGCGCAGCGTTTCCGGGAAGGGGCGCGGCTCGACCGGCACGATTTTCCAGTCCTTCTGGTCTTCCGGCACCCGGGCGCGGAATTCGTCGAAGGAGAACACCGGCGCCGAACCGGTGGCCCGGCTCGAAGGGACTTGCGGGATGCGGACCAGGAAGACGGCCTCGACGTCGCTTCTGAGTTGCTGCTCATATGGCGACAGGGCGCGTTGCACGGTGCCGCTTGCGCCGACCAGCTGCAGCAGATCCAGGCCCATCGCCTCGAATGCGACCGCCGGCAGGAGCCGGGTCTGCTCCTCGTTCAGGTAATCGTAGATCTTGCGGCCGCTTTGCAGGCTGCCGTCCTTGGCTGCGATGTAGGCGTAGGCGGCGAGCGACTTCACAGGCGCGGTCGGTCCGCGCTTCGGGATGTTCCAGCCAAGCGAATCGAAGACGTCGACACTGATGCCGGCACAGTTCGCGCTGGCGTGACGGTATTGGAAATCGTGCCGGTAGAAATGGTTGAAGACGCGCTGCACGCCGCCCTGGAATGCCGCGGCGGTACGGGTGTTGTTCAGCACCGCGACCAGCATGGTAGACGGACGATAGTATTGCTGGCCGCTGTTCAGGTCCATCAGGTAGTTATCCATCGGGAGCGTGGCCGCGACGATGCCCTTTTCGCTGAAGGAATCCAGGTTGTAGAAGTTGTTGACGGCCCAGTTCGACCATTCTCCCCGGTCGCCGATGCGTCCGGTGGCGACAGCGAAATGCCCGCCGAGCGATTCGTCATCGTCGCCCTGGGCCCCGTTCAGGATGAATCCCAGCACGGGCTTTTGTTTCCAGTCGCGTGGCTGACCGGGATTGCGTTCCCACACCAGGCGCGTTTCGATTCCCCGTGCATCCTTGATGGGCTCGCGCACGAAAGCAGCCAGGTCCGACTGTTTTTGCAGGGGTTTGCTTGGCAAGGTGGCCGGCTGGAAGGCGAAGTCGCTGGGCCAGATGGTGCGCGCGACGAACACATCCTTGCCGTTTGCGCGCTCGAGCGCACCGCGAATGCGCACCTCGCGGCCGCTGAGCCAGGCGGCGGTATCGCCGTTGGCATAGGAAAGATTGGTAGGGATCTTCGGAACGAGCTTGATGTCGAGTTCCGTCCCGGCGGAGGTGCGCACGCGCTGGGCGCCAGGCTGCATGACTGCGCCTTCGAGAATGTCCGGCGCACCCATCCAGACGACGGAGGGGTGATCCAGTTTCCCTGCTTGCGCCGCCGCGGCCCAATTCCTCACATCGGTTTTGCGGTCGACGCCAGGGGAGAAGCCGGAGACCGAGGCATTCGTTCCGGGGACGGCGATCGGCTCGGTTTAGAAATACCAAAGACTTTGTTTGGGGACCGTGCAGTCGCTGCACTTCCCGGTGCGCATGCGAAAACTCTCGCCCGGCAGCAGCCCGATGTATTCCGACGCGAGTGCATTTTTTACGCCGGCGGGTGATGCAGCCGGGACGCTGTCTGCAGCGGAGGCGAACGTGGCGAACGCCGCGGCAGCTGCACCAAGGATTTTTCGGGCCATAAGGGAGACATCGCAGCCGGAGAGTTTGCAATCAGCCGATTATATCGAGCGACTTTCCGGCAAAACTCTCCGAAAATCGCGCGGTGCGATATCTTGAGCGCCTAAAGCAAAAAACCCCACCGGATCACCGGTGGGGTTTTTCATATAACTAGCCTGACGATAACCTACTTTCACACTGGTTGCAGCACTATCATCGGCGCAAAGTCGTTTCACGGTCCTGTTCGGGATGGGAAGGGGTGGGACCGACTTGC
>JBFLVV010000093.1:0-17436 GCA_040758275.1 Pseudomonadota bacterium | reverse complement strand
TGGTGTGGGAACGAGGTGAAGGGCTTGATCTACCTTCCAAGGTCGAGCCTTCAGGGTGGGCACAAGCTGGTCTTCACCTCAATTGGTAGTAGCTAACCACCAATGAGAACAAGATACAAGGGTGGGCAGGGCCTGTCAGGCCAGCGGCCTGACAGGCGCCCACGCGGTCAACGAACGGAACTGAGCCACGGAGCGGGCCAGGATGCGTGGTTTGACCGCGTGGGCGGGAGACCCGCCCACCCTACGAAAAGAGCCGGGCAAGCCCGGCTCCTTTCATTCGACCGACGGCCGAATTACAGGTGCGGCGTGATCAGCGGCATCAGGTCGTCGAAGGTACGGCCCGAGCCGTTTTCGCCGATCGCATGCATCTTCCACTCGCCGTTGTGGCGGTACAGCTTGGCCATGATCTGCGCCGTGTGCGAGCCTTGCACCGACAGGTTGAAGCGCGCCACCTCCTGGTTGTTGCCCGCATTGATCAGGCGGCAGTAGGCGTTTTCCACGGTCGAGAAGTTCTGGCCGGTAAAGCTGTTCACGGTGAACACCAGCGACTTCACGGTGGCGGGAACGCGCGACAGTTCGACCGAGATCTGCTCGTCGTCGCCGTCGCCCGCGCCGGTGCGGTTGTCGCCGGTGTGGGTGATGCTGCCGTCCTTGCTCTTGAGCTGGCGGAACCACACCACGTCGACCGGACGGTTCGATTCGTCGAACATCACGACCGAAGCGTCGAGGTCGACCGGCTGGCCGGCGCCGCCGCCGAAGCCGAAGAAGCCCTTCGACTTGGCGACGTCCCAGCCCAGGCCCATGGTCACTTTCGACAGGCCGCCGCCGGCTTCCTTGTCCAGCGAGATCTTCTGGCCCTTCTGCAGATTAACTGACATATTTTTTCTCCTTTTAGCGCGCCGGGGCCTGCATCCAGGCCTTGAATGCCATCCGGTTGCGCGAACATACGTAGACTTTGCCTTTGCCCGAGAAGCGGAGCACCATGCCCTCGCCGCTGGTCTGGCTGTTGATCAGGTTGCCCAGGAAGCCGCTGTTCTGGCCGGTCGTGACCGAGATCTCGTAACGCAGCTGGCTGTCCCAGCACACCACGTGCGAGTTGTCGATGATCGCGTCCTTGCCCGGCTCGACGTCCAGCATCGACATCGAACCGAAGCCCGACACCACCACCTGGCCGCTGCCCGTCGTCTCGGTGACGAAGAAGCCGCCGCTCTGGGCGAACAGCGCATTGCCCAGGCTCTGGGTGCGGACTTTCAGGTCCACGCCCGAGGTCGCGGCGACGAAGGCGCCGTCACTGATGATGTACTGGTTCGGGCCGCAGTCGATGGTCTGCATCGCACCCGGCAGGGTCGGCGACAGCAGGCAGTCGCCGTCGCCGCGGGTCGCCTCGATGTGCTGCTGGAAGAACGACTCGCCGTTGGCGAAGGTGCGCATCAGCGCGCTGCCGAGGCCCCCCTTCATCTTGCCCTTCAGGTCGAGCGTCGATTCCATCATCACCATCGCATCCGATTCGCAATAGATGGTTTCGCCGCGCCGCATCGAGACATGCAGGAAGGGATCGACGTCCCCGGTCACGGTAAATACTGGCATTGGGCTTCCTTTCAGGTGCGGCCCGCACGCATGCGAGCCGCGGGCAAATAATTAAACGTTGACGCCGTAGTTGCGGGCCAGGGGGCCGAGGCCGCCGTTGAAGCCCTGGCCCATGGCGCGGAATTTCCAGTCGGCGCCGTTACGATACACCTCGCCGAAGATCATCGCCGCTTCGGTGGAGCTGTCTTCCGACAGGTCGTAGCGTGCGATCTCGCTGCTGTTGGCGGCGTTGACGCAGCGGATGAAGGCCTTGCCGACCATGCCGAAGTTCTGGCGGCGCGCTTCCGCGTCGTGGATGGTCACGGCCAGCACGACCTTGTCGACGTCGGCCGGCACTTTGCTCAGGTCGATCGAGACGGTTTCGTCGTCGCCTTCGCCCGCGCCGGTGGTGTTGTCTCCCGAGTGGACCACCGAGCCGTCGCTCGACTTCAGGTTGTTGTAGAAGATGAAGTCGCTATCCGAACGCACCTTGCCCGACGAATTCAGCAGGAACACCGCGCCGTCGAGGTCGAACGCCGCGCCGTCGGTGGCGCGGGTATCCCAACCCAGGCCGACTTTCAGGTTGACGAGGCCCGGAGCTTCCTTCGACAGGTTGACGTTGCCGCCTTTTTGCAGACTGATTGCCATGATTGTGACTCTCCTAAAGTAGGTACTGCTTGAACACCTGGGTAATACGCATGCGGAGCTGGTGTTCTGCCGCTCCACGTGCGGTTCCTGCAGGCGGGTGGGGTCGCCACCCGCCATCAACCGATTACGCTTCGACTGCCGCGTGCTTCTTCTTGTGCTGGATCGAGCTCCACAGCGAGGCCAGGATGAAGGCCACGCCCACGCCGCCGGTGATCAGCTCGGGCACGTGCATGTGCATACTCAGCAGCATGATCACGGCCAGGATACCGATCGCATAGTGCGCGCCGTGCTCCAGGTAGACGAACTCGTCGAGCGTGCCCTGGCGCACCAGGTAGACCGTCATCGAACGCACGAACATCGCGCCGATGGCCAGGCCCAGCATGATGATCACGACGTCGGTGGTGATCGCAAAGGCGCCGATCACGCCGTCGAAGCTGAACGACGCATCCAGCACTTCCAGGTACAGGAAGCCGCCGATACCGCCCTTCTTGACCATGTCGCCGACGCCGCTGTTCTCGTCCGACTCGCTCTTCTCGAGCAGGCTGGAGATCATGTCGACGCCGATGTAGACCAGGATGCCCCACAGGCCGGCGACCAGCACGATCATGCGCTGGGCGTCAGGGACGTAGCTGGTGGCGAACATCAGCGCGCCCAGCGACACCAGCACCGAGATCGAGGACACCTTGCCCAGCGAGCCGAGCTTCTTCTCGACGTTGCCCAGCCAGTGCACTTCCTTCTCGTCATCCAGCAGGAAGTTCAGGAAGACCAGCAGCAGGAACATGCCGCCGAAGGCCGCCACTTCCGCGTGGTGATTGGTCAGGTGCGACGAGAATTCCTTCGGATTGGAGAGCGCCAGGTTCCACACCTCCATCATGCCGAGGTCAGCCGCGACGGCGACGATCACCAGCGGGAACACCAGGCGCATGCCGAACACGGCGATGATCATGCCCAGGCCCAGGAACAGCTTGAGCCAGAATTCGTTCCAGCCTTTCAATACCGAGGCGTTGACCACCGCGTTGTCGAAAGACAGTGAAACTTCCATCACCGACAGAATCGCCGTGACGCCGAGCGCCGTCACCATGCCGGCGACGCCGCCATGGTCGTATCCCCACCAGCCTGCAAGTGCCATGCAGACGGCGGTCACGATGAATGACCACGTAAAGTGCTTCATGTTTCGTTTTCCCCTTGTTGAGTATTTTCGATAATTAATCGTTGTTGTTGAAACGACAGACGCAGTGTAGAGTCTCGGCTCATATTGAAAAAGCGAAGATATTCGAAGAGTTACTTCATAAAAACAGAAGAAATGAACCACAGCCCCCCGAATTTCCGTCACCTCTACTATTTCTGGGTCGTCGCCAAGGAAGGCAGCATCACGCGCGCCGCCGAACGCCTTCACCTGGCGATCCAGACCGTCAGCACCCAGCTGGCCCAGCTCGAACAGGCCATGGGCAAGGTCCTGTTCACGCAGCAGGGCCGGCGCCTGACTTTAACCGAGGCCGGGCGCCTTGCCTTGTCCTATGCCGACCAGATCTTCCTTTTGGGAGAGCAGATGCAGGAGGCCTTGGCCGAGGCCGACAGCGCCCGCACCCGCCTGACGGTCGGGATTTCCGATTCCCTGCCCAAGCTCACCGCCTACCGCCTGCTGGAGATCGCCACCCAGCTGCCGCGCCCGGTGCGCCTGGTCTGCTACGAGGGCGAGTTCGACGAGCTGCTGGCCGACCTGGCCCTGCACAAGCTGGACGTGGTGCTGACCGACCGCGCGGTGCGCTCCGGCACCACCCTGCGCGTGTTCAGCCACCTGCTCGCCGACAGCGAGACCATCGTCGTCGGCGCGCCCGCCCTGGTGAAGGACTGGGGCGCGGACTTCCCGCGCTCGCTGAATGGCGCGCCCTTCCTGCTGCCGACGCGCAATAATGCCCTGCGCGGCAAGATCGACGAGTGGTTCGAGCTGCAGGGCGTGCGTCCCGACGTGGTCGGCGAATTCGAGGACAATGCCCTGCTCAACACCTTCGGCCGGCGCGGACTGGGCCTGTTCTTCGCCCCGTCCGCCCTGGTCCACGACCTCGAGGAGCAGTTCGGCGCCCTGCTGGTGGGGCGCGTGCCGCAGGTGCGCGAGCATTTCTACGCGGTGTCGAACGAACGCAAGATCAAGCATCCGGCCGTCGAGGCCATCCTCTCCGCCGTCCATCAGGGTGTCCTTGGAACCTGAGTAGCGGCTGGGCTGTACAATGGATGCCGGCTTTGCCTTTTGTTAACTCAACCCTTTATATGGAAAACTTCCTATTTGTCGTTCTCGCCCTCTTCCTGGTGGCGCTGAACGGCTTCTACGTTGCCGCTGAATTCAGTATCGTCACCCTCCGCAAGACCCGCGTGCGCGCCATCGCCAAGACGGCCGGGGTGCGCGGCCGCATCCTGGGCAAGGTCCACGACCAGCTCGACGCCTACCTCTCCGCCTGCCAGCTCGGCATCACCCTCGCCTCCCTCGGCCTGGGCTGGGTCGGCGAACCGGCCTTCGCCAGCCTGCTCGAACCGGTGTTCGCCCTGCTCGGCGTGACCTCGCCCGAACTGATCCACGGCGTCTCCTTCGTGGTCGCCTTCTCGGTCATCTCCTTTCTGCACATCGTGGTCGGCGAACTGGCGCCGAAGTCGCTGGCGATCCGCATCCCCGAGGTGGTGGCGCTGTGGACCGCGATCCCGCTGTACGCCTTCTACTGGGCGATGTACCCCGCGATCTGGCTCCTCAACGCCAGTGCCAACATGGTGCTGCGCATCGCCGGTCTGGCCGGCAGCGGCAGCCATGAAACCCATTACTCGACCGAAGAGCTGAAGCTGATCCTGCGCACCAGCACGCCGGGCGACAAGTTTTCGAACGCCGAGCGCAACATCCTCGCCCAGTCGCTCGACTTCAGCCAGCTGGCCGTGTCCGACCTGATGCGCCCGATTAACGAGGTGAGCGCCCTCTACGCCAGCCGCACGCTGGAAGAGAATATGGAGACCGTGCGCCGCAACCGCTTCTCGCGCTATCCCTACTTCGACGAGGAAGGCGAAGAGGTGCTGGGCGTGATCCACCTGAAGGACCTGTTCTTCGCCCAGCAGGCCGGCCGCACCATCACGGATCTCACCCAGCACCTGCGCCCGGTGGAGACGATTTCGGCGCGCACCCCGGCCCAGGACATCTTCCGGCGCTTCCGCAGCGGCGCACCGCACTTCGCCCTGATCGGCGAGAAGGGCAAGCGGCCGGTCGGCTTCATCACACTCGACAACCTGCTGGGCGCGATGGTCGGCGAGATCCGCGACGAGTTCCGCATGAACGAGAACGACTGGATGTCGCAGGCCGACGGCACGTATATCGGCAAGGCCAGCCTGCCGATCTTCTCGCTCGAACGCCTGCTCGGCATCGACATCGACAACGAGGAAATGGGCCTGGACGACGTCGAATCGGTCGGCGGCCTCCTGATGGCCAAGCTGGGCGACATCCCCAAGCAGGGCCAGCGCATCGGCTTCCCGCAGTTCGACATCGTGGTCAAGAAGATGAACGGGCCGCGCATCCTGCTGGTGAAGGTCTATCCGCGCGGCGAACGCGAGGAATCGGACGAAGACCACGACTAAAAAGTTATTGCGCGTGCAATATTTGTAGCGCATACTCGCCGCTGACGGGATGGCCCGTGCTTGCACTTTCGACCACCCACCAAGGAGCAGATGAACGTGCAAGTCCGGAACAGCGTACACGTCAGCGGTACGGGCGGCGCCACCATGGTGTTCTCCCACGGCTTCGGCTGCGACCAGACCATGTGGCGCTTCATGGCGCCCGCCTACCAGGACCGCTTTCGCGTCATCACCTACGACCTGACCGGCAGCGGCCGCTCCGACCTCTCCGCCTACGACCGCACACGCTACGCCACCCTGCACGGCTACGCCGATGACCTGCTGGAAATCGTCGATGCCTTCGCGACCGGCCCCGTGATCCTGGTCGGCCACTCGGTGAGCAGCATGATCGGCATGCTGGCCACCATCAAGGACCCGCGCCGCTTCGTGGCCCAGGTCATGGTGGCCCCCTCGGCCTGCTACATCAATGACCGCTCCGACCCCGCCCACCCCTATACCGGCGGCTTCGAGCGCGAGGACATCGACGAGCTGCTCGAGACCATGGACGCCAACTACCTCGGCTGGTCGAGCAGCCTGGCGCCGGCCATCATGGGCGCCCCCGAGCGCCCCAGCCTGCGCGACGAGCTGACCGAGAGCTTCTGCCGCAACGATCCCGACATCGCCAAGCATTTCGCGCGCACGACCTTCCTGTCCGACCACCGCCTTGAGGTGCCGCGGTCCATCACGCCGGCCCTGATCCTGCAGTGCAGCGACGACCTGATCGCCCCCATGAGCGCCGGCGACTACCTGCACCAGCACCTGCCGCAGAGCGTGCTGCACGTGATCGACAACATCGGCCACTGCCCCCACATGAGCGCGCCCACCGCCAGCTCGCGCGCCATCGACGCCTTCCTGGCATCTGCGCTGGACTGAGAACATGGACGGCGCGCTTCCACCCGCCGACACCTGCTACGACGACGCGCCGTGCGGCCTCCTGCTGAGCGATGCCGACGGCCTGCTGCTGCGCGCGAACGCCACCGCCTGCCGCTGGCTCGGCTTCGAGGCGCGCGAGCTGGCCGGCATCGTGCGCGTCCAGGACCTCATGACGGTCGGCGCCCGCCTGTTCCACCACACTCACTGCCAGCCCGTGCTGCAGGTGCGCGGCTCGGTGGCCGAGCTGCAGATCGACCTGCGCCACCGCGACGGCAGCCGGCTGCCGATGCTGGTCAACATCGTGCGCCGCGAGCGCGATGGCCTGGTACGCGACGAGTGGGCGCTGTTCATGGCCTCGGAACGCCAGTCCTACGAACGCGAGCTGCGCAACGCCCGCAAGGCAGCCGAGGAAGCACTGGAAGCAAAACTCTGCGCCGAGCGCCGGCTGCAGGCCCTGAACGCCGCCCTGTCGGCGGCCGACCGGCGCAAGGACGAATTCCTCGCCACGCTCTCGCACGAGCTGCGCAATCCGCTGGCGCCGATGCGCAGCGCGCTCGAAGTGCTCAAGCTCAGGCGCGACGGCGCCGCGCTTGATGCGCGCCTGCTGTCGGTATTCGACCGCCAGCTGCACCACCTGACCCACCTGGTCGACGACCTGATGGAAGTCTCGCGCATCACCCAGGACAAGATGGAGTTGCGGCGCGAACCGGTCGACCTGACGGCCCTGGTGCGCGCCGCCGTGTTCGATACGGCCGGCCTGATGGAGCATGCGCGCCACCGGCTGGACATCGACCTGCCCACGTACCCGGTCACGGTCGATGCCGATCCAACCCGCATCAACCAGGTGGTGGTCAACCTGCTCACCAATGCCGCCAAGTACACGCCGGACGGCGGGCGCATCACGCTGGTGCTGGACGTGGAAGACGGCGCGGCGGTGCTGGCGGTGCGCGACAACGGCATCGGCCTGCCCGCACATGCACTGGGGACGGTGTTCGACATGTTCTCGCAGCTGGAACCGGCACTGGAGCGTTCGCGCGGCGGGCTCGGGATCGGGCTCTCGCTCGTGAAGGGCATCGTCGAGCTGCACGGCGGCGTCATTGCCGCCACCAGCGAGGGCGAAGGCAAGGGCAGCTGCTTCACGGTGCGCCTGCCGCTGGCGCATGCGGAGAAGCGTGAAACCCCGGCTGAGACCACGGCCCCGGCGCCGGCGCGCATCCTGGTGGTCGACGACAATGCCGACGCGGCCGACATGCTGCTGATGGCCCTCGAGCTGTTCGGCTGCGAAGTGCGCGCCGCCCACAGCGCCCATGCCGCCCTCGCCGTCGCCCGGGAGTTCGCGCCGGAAGTCGCCCTGCTCGACATCGGCCTGCCGGACCTGAACGGCTACGAGCTGGCCCGGCGCCTGCGGGCCACGGAACATGGCCGGAGCATGCGCCTGATCGCGGCCACCGGCTGGGGGCAGGAGAAGGACCGGCAACTGGCCTTCGATGCGGGCTTCGACCATCATCTCACCAAACCGATCGATTTCGAGCGGCTGCGCAGCGCGCTCGGGACACCAGGACAGTAAAGCGAACAGCCATGGACTACGATTCCCAGAACCCCTTCGCCCGCATCCTGCGCGGCGAGCTACCCAGCGTGAAGGTCTACGAGGACGAACACACGCTCGCGATCATGGACATCATGCCGCAGGCCGAAGGCCATGTGCTGGTGCTGCCGAAAGAGCCGGCCGTGGAACTGTTCACGCTGTCGGACGACAGCGCCGCCGCCTGCATCCGCACCACGAAGAAGGTGGCGGCGGCGGTCAAGACGGCGATGGCCGCGCCGGGCATCATGGTTGCCCAGTTCAATGGCCCGGCGGCGGGCCAGACCGTGCCGCACGTGCACTTCCATATCGTGCCGCGCCAGCAGGCGGCGCCGCTGAAGCCGCATGCCAGCGCACAGGCCGATATCGGCGAGCTGCAAGAGCTCGCTGCGCGCATCATCGCGGCCCTCGACGTCGGCTCCGCACCCTGAAACAGGCGCAGGAATCCGCATGCAAAAGCTGTCGCATGAGGTAAAGGGCGAATGGATCGACCATCGTCATCCGGCGATGTTCGGCAGGGACGTGTCGGGTGGCGCCGAACGCCTCGTTGCCGGCGCGCCGGCCGGCGATCCAGCGATCTTTCTAAGCCTGGTCGAATCGCTCGAAGGACCGTTTGCCTTGCTGTACGTGCTTCACACGCCGCGAGGCGAAGGCGAAGCAGGCCGCTACCAGAGTCCAGTGCTCGAACTCGGCGAGATCCAGTCCTTCCTGGAGCGGTATGCTGCCTTCCTGAGTGCGGATGCGCGATTCGATCTGTGGGCACACTCCTTGAGCGCCAACGCAACGGTGGTGTGGGACCGGCATAACCTCATTTACGCCTATGGTCCGCTCGAACGCTTCGAATCGGCCTTGCGCAGGCTCGGATTCGGGGACGGCTTGCCTACGGCGCCGTTTGCCCACCAACATCACTATCGCCCGGAATTCGACCGGGTGGCCGCCGCCGTGCTAGAAGAATTCGACTGGCGCTTCTCGCCACTGCGGCCGGAAGACGAGCAGTAAGCAGCTTCACGCGTTCTTGTCCTGCCGGATCACCCGGTCCGGCGTCCCGGTCCACTCCGTCATCAGCGAATAGCCCACCGCCAGCAGGGTCGGCCCGATGAACATGCCGACGAAGCCGAAGGCGATCACCCCGCCCAGCACGCCGAGCAAAGTGAGCAGGAAGGGCAGGCTGCTGCCGCGGCTGATCAGCATCGGGCGCACGATGTTGTCGACGCCGCTGATCAAGACCGTGCCCCAGATCACCATGAAGATCGCCCAGCCGGTCTCGTGCTGCAGGAAGAGCCAGAAGGCCGCGCCGCCCCAGATGATGGGCGGGCCGACCGGGATCAGGGACGAGATGAAGATCATCACGGACAAGAGCGGCACCGCCGGCACGCCCGCGATGGTGAAGCCGATCGCCGCCACCAGGGCCTGCGCCAGCGCGGTGCCGAGCAGGCCATACATCACGCCGCGCACGGTCTGGCTGACGGTGGTCGACACCGAATCGGCGCCCTCGCCCATCACGCGGCGCATGGTCTCCGTGACCACCTCCAGCAGGGCCTTGCCGTCGCGGTAGAAGAAAAAGCTGACGAAGGCGGCCAGGCTGAGCTGGACCACGCCGGTGCCGAGCATCAGGCCGCCGGCGACCAGGTAGCGGCGCGCCGGCTCCAGCATGCGCTGGGCCAGCGCCAGCATCTGCTCGCGGCTGGCGACCAGTTCGCGCAGGTAGGTGTCGATCGATTCGCCGATCAGCGGGATCTCGCGCACCCAGGCCGGGGGCATCAGCTCGCGGTGCTCGATGGCCTGGCGCAGCTCGCTGAAGCCGCGGGCAACGTCGTCGACCAGGTTGTAGGCGACCATCGACAGCGGGATGATGATGAGCAGGGTGAGCGACAGCGTCATGGTCAGCGCCGCCAGCGTGCGGTGGCCGCGCATGGCTGCCTGCAGGCGCAGGTAGAGGGGCCAGGAAGAGATCACGACGCAGGCCGCGAACAGGATCGCGGCCAGGAAAGGCTTGAGGACGTAGAGGCAGCCCAGTGTCAGCAGGACGACAATGGCGATGCGGGTGTAGTTCCTGCCTTGGCGTTGTTCCATGCCTTCCCTGTCGAGTGGTGTTTACACCATCATAACAGGAGCGATGTTAACGCTGACTTATGAAGGCAGGCTCAGGACGAGCTCGCCTTCGGTTGGCTTACAGCAGCTGGCGCAGGTCGGCCGCAAGCGCCCCCGGACCATTACCGTGGCGGACGAACAGGCGCAGCTTGCCCTCGCGGTCGAAGACGTAGCTGCCGGCGGTGTGGTCCACCGTGTAGTTCTTCGGGTCGTCGCCGGACGGTACCTTGGAGTAGAACACCTTGAATTCCTTGGCCGTGCGCGCGGTGGCTTCCTTGTCGCCGTACAGGCCGATGAACGATGGGTGGAACGCCGGCACGTAGGCGGCGAGCAGTTCCTGGGTGTCGCGCTCAGGATCGAGCGTGACGAACAGCACCTGCACGTCCTTGCTGGCCGGCCCGAGGTCCTTCATCACGGCGGCCATCTCGGCCATCGTGGTCGGGCACACGTCCGGGCACTGGGTATAGCCGAAGAACAGTACCACCAGCTTGCCCTTGAAGTCCTGCAGGGTGCGCGGCTTTCCCGTGTGATCGGTCAGCGAGAAGCCCTTGGCGTAGTCCAGGCCGGTCACGTCGGTGTTATTAAAGGCCAGCGGCTTGTTCGCCAGCTTGTCGCAGCCGGCGGCCAGCACCGCCAGCGACATCACCAGCACGGTGAGAAGTTTTTTCATGGCTCAGAACTTGAAGTAGTGGTCCACCAGCAAAGCGGCGAACAGCAGCGACAGGTAGACGATCGAGTAGGTAAAGGCATTGCGCGCCGCCATGTCGCTGTAGTGGCGGTGCACGCGCCACGAGTGGCGCAGGTAAGGAATGTTCAGCGCCACGGCGGCGGCCAGGTAGATCAGGCCGCTCATGCCGGTGGCGAAAGGCAGCAGGGTCGTCGCGGCCAGCGCGATGGTATAGAGCCAGACCTGCAGGCCGGTGTACTGCATGCCGTGCGTGATCGGCAGCATCGGCAGGCCGGAGCGGGCATAGTCCTCGCGGCGGTACATGGCCAGCACCCAGAAATGCGGCGGGGTCCACACGAAGATGATGAGCACCAGCAGCCAGGCTTCCATCGGCACCTCGTTGGCCACGGCAGCCCAGCCCAGGGCCGGCGGCATGGCGCCCGAAAGACCGCCGATGACGATGTTCTGCGGCGTGGCCGGCTTGAGCAGCATGGTGTAGATGAAGGCGTATCCGACGAAGGTGACGAAGGTCAGCCACATGGTGAGCGGATTGACGAAGGCATACAGAATGTACATGCCGAGGCCGCCGATGATCGCCGAAAAGGTGATCGTCTGGGCCGGGGTGAGCTCGCCCATCGCGGTGGCGCGGCGAGCGGTGCGCGCCATGCGCGCGTCGATCTCCGCTTCCACCAGGCAGTTCACCGCAAAGGCGGCCGCCGCGAGCAGCCAGATGCCGGCCGTGCCGGCCACCAGTACCTGCCAGCCCGGGAAACCATCGGTAGCGAGGAACATCCCGATGACCGCGCAGAACACGGCCAGCTGCGTGACCCGGGGTTTGGTCAGGGCCCAGTACTGGGCAACGCGGCTCGGAGGTTTATGGAGGGCAGTCTGGGTCGTCATCGATGGGGTGCTGGCTGGCTCGAAGCGCGGCGACGCCGCGCTCTGTGTTGCCCAACTCGTCGTGCGCCTCATAGTACGGCGGAAGCTGCAGGCGCCGCGGCCGACTTCGCGCGGTTCACCTCGAGTTGGTATTTCACCCGGTAGTTTAACATGGTCGCCAGCAGGACCAGCAGGGCCGCCCCTGCGTTATGCATTACGGCAATGGCTAACGGGAAGTCGAGGTAGACCGTGGCAATGCCCGTCAGCAGTTGCACGAACAGGACCAGCGCCAGCAATCTTGCATGCCTGGCCAGATAGGGCTGGCGCCAGGCGCGCCATACCAGCAGGCCGAGCACGGCGACGACGACGATGGCGAAGTTGCGGTGCACCCAGTGGATTGCCACCAGGGCCGAGAACGGCAGGTAGTGGCCCGCCGCCGTCTTGCCCAATTCGCGCCACAGGTGGAAGCCGTGCTCGAAGTCCATCGGCGGCACTACCTGGCCGTCGCACAGGGGGAACTCGTCGCAGGCCAGGGTGGCGTAGTTGGTGCTCACCCAGCCGCCCAGCGCGATCTGGGCCGTGATGACCACGGCCGCCAGGATCGCAAGCACGCGGATGCGGCGCAGTGCGGCGTTGTCGCCCGCAGGCGCGGGCGGGCGCATCAGGTAGTCCTCACGCCCGCCGAGCCAGGTCAACAGGGCCAGCAGGCCCATTCCCAGCAGCAGGTGGATGGTGACGATCACCGGCTGCAGCTTGAGGGTGACGGTCCAGGCGCCGAAAGCGCCCTGGATGCACACGAACACGAAGAGCGCAAGCGGGATGCCCGGCTTGAAGGCCTGCACCCTGGTCTTGCGCCACTGGACGATGGAGGTGAACAGCAGCGCCATGATGATGACGCCGATGCCCATGGCCAGGTAGCGGTGGATCATTTCGATCCAGGCCTTGACCACGGTGACGGGGCCGGTCGGCATCGCCGCTTCGGCCGCAGAGATCTGCTCGTGCGCCAGGAAGGGGTTGGCCATGCCGTAGCAGCCCGGCCAGTCGGGGCAGCCCAGGCCCGAATCGGTCAGGCGGGTGAAGCCGCCGAAGACGATCAGGTCGAAGGTCAGGAAGACCGCGACCCAGACCAGCTTGCGGAATTTGTTGACGTCAGCGGACATCCAGACCATGGACAGCGGCAGGATGGCCACGAGGATGCCCATCAGGGCCAGTTGCAACAGGGTGGAAGCTTGCATTGTTTATCCGGGCGGTGAAGCGTGAAGCACCAAGGCAGCAGGTAAAGTGAACAGGTGGCAGAATGCGCGGCTGGCTGAATGCGCGCTCAGCCGACCGCCGATGCCTTGAGCAGCTTGGCGATGTCCTTGTAGACCTTGCGCGGATCGGGGTCGGCCGGGAAACGCATCATCAGGTTGCCCAGCGGGTCGATCAGGTAGATGTGGTCGGACGGCTGGCTGCCCTGCTCCGCGGGCAGCCACTTCGTCACGGCCTCCTGCGGGGCGCGCAGCATGTGCATGCCGTCGTATTGGCGGATCGTCATGGTATCGAGCGGCTTGTCGTCCGTGACGAGCCAGACCCGCTCCACGCGGTCCATGTTCTTGCCCTGCATCAGGCGCCACTGGCGCATGGCGAAGAGCTGCTTCTGGCAGGCTTCCAGGCACTCGCCGCCGCCGACCTTCAGCATGACCCACTTGCCGGCGTACTGCTGGAGTGTTTCCGGACGGCCGTCGAGCGTCGTGCTGGCCATGGCCGGGATCGGGCGCTCGCGCGGGTCGATCAGGGTGCCATAGTTGGTGCGGCCGGTGGGCTTGATGACGTAGTACGTCAGGTAAGAAAGGATCATTGGCGCCGCACATACCAGCAGCACCGCGAACAGCTTCCAGCGGCCGCGCTTGCGGGCCTGATTGCCGTCAGCGGCTGCCGGCTTCGCTGCGTCCTGCATCGTGTTTTCTTGCATCACCTTGTTTTGCTCCACTACGGAATCCGGTTACAACAAAAAAGAGGACAGCCATCGCCGCCAGCGCATACCACTGGAAGGCGTAGCCGCGGTGCTTGTCGATGCCGCTCGACGGCGCCGGCCAGGCGCGCAGCAGGGTGTCGCCCGCCTGCGCCAAGCCGGTCTGCTGCACGAAGAAGGGCTGCAGCTTCAGGCCGGTGGCGCCGGCCGCCGATTGCGGATCGATGTTCTGGACGATGGCGCGCGGCGCCAGCGGCGCCGCTTTGCCCATTTCCATCACGTGACCTGCCGTGCCGGAGACGATGCCTTCGATCCTGAGCGTGCCCGAGAGAGTCGTGAACGCCGGCAGTTTCCCGTACTCCGCCTCGCGCGGCAGCCAGCCGCGCATCACCAGCACATGTGTGCTTGAATCCGCTATTTTAAACGGCATCACGAGGTAGTAGCCGGAGCGGCCCGCCATCGGCCGGTTGGCGAGGAAGAGCGGCCACTTGGTGACGAACTCGCCGGTGACGGTGACGCGGCGATATTCGAGGCTGGCGGCGGGAGTGATGGTGGGGCCGAGCGCGACGGGCGGCGCGAGGGCGAAGGCGGTGAGCTTGTCCTGCACCGCCAGTTTCTGGGCTGCCCTGCCCTGTTGCCAGTTACCTAGCGCAATACCCAGCAGGGCAAGGAGCAGTGCGGCGACGAAGGGAATAAGACGAAATTGGAAACGGAAGCGCATTACAATGAAGCCTCAACCTTTCCCGGGCCAACCATGAAACTGCTTGTTGCGATTGCCTTCATCCTGATTCTCGCCAGCCTCGGCTCGGCCCTGTTCTTCCTGATGCGCGACAAGGGGCAGAGCAACCGCACCGTGCATGCGCTGGCGATGCGGGTGGGGCTGTCGATCACCCTCTTCCTTTGCCTGCTGGGCGCCTACAAGATGGGGTGGATTGCGCCGACCGGGATTCGCTGACACCGAGAGCATCCTTGCCAAGCACCGGCACCATCGCCACTTGCACACCTGATTACCGTAGGGTGGGCGGGTCTCCCGCCCACCCTACGACCTGCATCAAGCTACCTTACAACCAGTACACGACGACGTACAAGCCCAGCCACACCACGTCGACGAAGTGCCAGTACCATGCGGCGCCTTCGAAACCGAAGTGATTGTCCGCCGTGAAGTGCCCCTTCATCACGCGGTACAGGATCACCGCCAGCATGATCGCGCCCATGGTCACGTGGAAGCCGTGGAAGCCGGTCAGCATGAAGAAGGTCGAACCGTAGATGCCCGAGGTCAGCTTCAGGTTCAGGTCCTGGTAGGCGTGCATGTATTCATAGACCTGGAAGCCCATGAAGACCGCGCCCAGCAGGATGGTGGCGAACAGCCAGAAGGCCGTCTTCGAGCGGTGGCCGGCGCGCAGCGCGTGGTGCGAGATGGTCAGGGTCACGCCCGACAGCAGCAGCAGCGCGGTGTTGATGGTCGGGATCGGGAAGGGGCCCATGGTCTGGAACTGGTCGACCACGCCGGCCGGGCCGGTGTTGCCCCAGGTAGGCGCGAAGTCCGGCCAGATGATCTTGTGGTCGAGATCCGACAGCCAGGGCATGGTCACGGCGCGGGCGTAGAACAGGGCGCCGAAGAAGGCGCCAAAGAACATCACCTCCGAGAAAATGAACCAGCTCATGGACCAGCGGTAGGACAGGTCGATGTTGCGGCCATACATGCCCGATTCCGATTCGCCGATGGCGTCGCCGAACCAGAAATAGAGTACGACCAGCATCGCAACAATGCCGGCCAGGCACACGACGGGGCCCCAGGAAACGCTGTTGACCCATGCGGACGCACCGATCATGGTGACCAGCATCGAAATGCCGGCGGACATCGGCCAGCGCGATGGGCCTGGCACGAAATAATGGGGCACGGTGTGTGGCGAACTCATCTTCATCTCCTCAACTCTTCTGAATTGTCTAGCACTCTGAATCGCGAAACCTGCTTCCCCGGCCTTGCCGGGCAAGTTCGTTTTTATTCTGCAGTCACGTCCTGTGACGTTCCCTGAAACTACCCTGCCTTACTGCGACACCGCGAACCTGACCGCCAGCATGATCAGGCCGATGAAGATCACCGCCCCGATCAGGCCGGCGATGATTACATGCACCGGATTCAGGTTGGCGGCGTCCTTCTCGTAGTCGCTGCGCTTGCGCACGCCGAAGAAGGACCAGAACACCGCCTTCATCGATGCCAGGAAGCTGCCCTTGCGCTGGTGTGGTTTTTCCTCCAATTACTTCACCTTGCTCGAACCGCTCGAGGCGGTCTGCACCGCGCCGCCGATCTCGAAGAAGGTGTACGACAGCGTGATGTTCTTCACCTCGCGCGGCAACTTCGGGTCGATGAAGAAGACCACCGGCATCTGGCGCGCCTCGTTGGCCTGCAGGGTCTGCTCGCGGAAGCAGAAACATTCGACCTTCTTGAAGTGCGGCGTGACGGCTTGCGGCGCGTAGCTCGGAATCGCCTGCGCCTTGACCGCCCTGCCCTGCGTGTTGACCACCTCGTAGGTGACGGTGGCCAGCTCGCCCGGATGCACCTCGATGCTGCGCTGGATCGGACGGAATCGCCACGGCCCCTGAGAGTTACCATCGAGCTCGACAACGACCTTGCGGCTCTTGTCGACCTGGGTGTTCACCGGCGCTTCGACGAACTCGCCCTGCTGGGTCAGCACGTTAATGCCGAGCACCTCGCAGATCTGGCGGTACATCGGCACCAGTGCGTAGCCGAAGCCGAACATCATCACCGCCACCACCACCAGCTTGCCGAGGGTGGAGCGGTTCAGACGCCGGATTCGGCTGTTGACCGGGCTGTTCGTCGTCATCTCAGCTCAGCAGGGTGAACTTGACGAACACGCTGGCGAAGAAGAACAGCGCGATCCCGCCCAGCACCAGGGCGGTCTTCAGGTTGCTCTTTTTGCGCAGGTCCTGGCTCATGATCATTTCACCAGCGGCGGGGTTTCGAAGGTGTGGAAGGGCGCCGGGCTCGGCACGGTCCACTCGAGGCCTTCCGCGCCTTCCCATGGCTTGGCTTCCGCCTTCTTGCCGCCGCGGATATTAGGCAGCACCACCGCGAACAGGAAGTAAGCCTGCGACAGGCCGAAGCCGAATGCGCCGACCGACACGATCATGTTGAAGTCGGTGAACTGGGTCGCGTAATCCGCGTAGCGGCGCGGCATGCCGGCCAGGCCCAGGAAGTGCATTGGGAAGAAGGTGATGTTGAACGTGATCAGCGAGAGCCAGAAGTGGATCTTGCCGCGCGTCTCGTTGTACATGTAGCCGGTCCACTTCGGGGCCCAGTAGTAGTAGCCCGCGAACAGCGCGAACAGCGACCCCGCCACCAGCACGTAGTGGAAGTGCGCCACCACGTAATAGGTGTCGTGCACCTGGATGTCGATCGGGGTCACGGCCAGGATCAGGCCGGTGAAGCCGCCCATCGTGAACACGAAGATGAAGCCGACCGCGAACAGCATCGGCGTCTCGAAGGTCATCGAGCCCTTCCACATGGTG
>JBFLVV010000092.1:0-17629 GCA_040758275.1 Pseudomonadota bacterium | reverse complement strand
TCGGTTCGTCGGCCAGCAGCAGCTTCGGGCTGCCGGCCAAGGCGCGCGCGATCGCCACGCGCTGCTGCTGGCCGCCGGACAGCTCGGCCGGGAAGTGCTTCATGCGCGAGGCCAGGCCGACTTTCGACAGCGCGTCCTCGATGCGCTCCTTGCGCTCCTTCGCATTGAAGCCGCGGTAGCGCAGCGGGACGTCGACGTTGTCGAACAGGTTCAGGTCGGGGATCAGGTTGAAGCCCTGGAAGATGAAACCGAGCTTCTCGTTGCGCAGGCGCGAGCGGGCCGAATCGTCCAGGCCCTTCACGTTGACGCCGTCGAGGACGTACTCGCCCGAGGTGAATTCCTCCAGCAGGCCGGCGATGTTCAGGAAGCTGGTCTTGCCGGAACCGGAAGGGCCGGTGACGGTGACGAACTCGCCCTGCTTGACTTCGATCTCGAAACCGCGCAGCGCGTGGGTCTCGATCATGTGGGTGCGGTACACCTTGCTCAGGTTGGTCATGCGCAGCATGGGTTTCTCCTTGTTTGTCTTGTCAGGTTGTTCAGCGATTGATGGATACGCGTGCGGCATTGTTGAAGGTATCGGTGCCGGCGATGACCACCTTGTCGCCCGGCTTCAGGCCCGACAGGATCTCGACGGCGGAAATGCTGGTGGCGCCCAGCTGCACCGGGGTGCGCACGGCGATGCCGTTGTCGACCTTGTAGGCGAAGCGTCCGCCTTCGCTTTCCACGAAGGGGCCGCGCGGCAGCATCACGACGTTCGGGCGCTCTTCGATCAGCAGGCGCGCGGTCACGCGCTGGCTCTGGCGCAGGCCCTTGGGCTGCTCGCCGTCGAAGCGCACGCGCGCCAGCACCTGGTTGCGCACGACTTCCGGAGAGAGCGCCGACAGCTTGCCGGTGGCCTTCCCGCTCGGCAGGGTGATCTCGGCGTTCATGCCCAGGCCGATGTCGGCCACATAGGATTCCGGCACCTCGACCTCGACTTCGAGCTTGGACAGGTCGACCAGGGTCATCAGGGGCGCATTGGCGGCGACCACCATGCGGTTCTGGACGTTCAGGGTGCCGATGAAGCCGTCGACCGGAGCGCGCACGGTGAGCTCGTCGACGCGGCGCTGGGCGTTGGCGAGCGACAGGCGCTGGCGTTCCAGTTCGTTGATCTTGGTTTTCAGGGCCAGCTGCACGTCGTCGCCTTCCAGGTTGGCCGCCTGGGTGGCGTGGCGCGCGCGGATCTCGGCCGAGTTCAATGCGTCCTTGGCCTTCTGGTAGTCGATCTTGGCGATGATGCCCACCTGGGCCACGCCTTCGTAGCGCTCCAGGGTGCGCTGGGCCGACAGGCGCTCGATCTCGGCGGTGTCGGCTTCGCGCTGGGCCAGCAGCTTCTGCTTGCGCGACAGGATCTGCTGGCGCGCCACCTCGGCTTTCAGCTGCTCGTAGCTGGAAACTTCGCGCTTGAGTTCATCGGTGAGGTCGGGCGATTCCAGCACGGCCAGCAAGTCGCCCCGTTTGACCGTGTCGCCGGCCGCCACCTTCAGGTTGACGGTGGCCGGGGCGGTCGAGTACAGGGTGGGGCTGACGGCGGCCACGATGCGGCCGTTGACCGAGGCGTCGCGCACCAGGGTGCCGCGGCTGACTTCGGCGATGCGCAGGCGCGCTTCGTTGACGGAGTGTTCGCTGCTGCTCCAGGCGCCGAGCACGGCGGCGGTGACGGCGGCGATGGCGACCAGGCCGCCCACCCACAGGGCGCGGCGCTTGATCTTATGGACGGGCGCCGGGGTGAGGACGGCGTCTTGTTGTGAGGTATCGCGGATCATGATGTGTCCAGTAACGACGTAATGCGGTCGTTATTGCACGATCCGTGCCAGCTGCTAAGTCATTGAATTTAAAGCAGGCGAACAGTCGGACAAGGGTGTCCGGACTGTCCGCTCGGGAGTGTCCGTACGACCGCGGACACGTGTGTATGCCGCTTACTTCGGCGGTTTCTGTTTCTGCGCGTAGGTGCCCATGACCTCGCCCTTGCCGATCACGTGGCCCTGCATCGCCTGCAGCAGCTGGTCGCGGTCCGCACCGAACGGCACATCGAGCATCTTGTCGAGGGCGTAGACCTGGAAGTGGTAGTGGTGCGGTTTGTCGCCCACCGGCGGCTTGGGTCCGAAGTAGCCCATCGAGCCGCGCGTGTTGCGGCCCTGGAGCACGCCTTCCGGATCGGTCAGGCGCGGCTGCTCCTGCAGGCCCTCGGGCAGGCTGCTCACATTGGCCGGGATGTTCCAGGCCAGCCAATGCACAAAAGGCGTCACCGGTTTCGCATCCGGATCTTCCATGATGATGGCGTAGGACTTCGCGTTCGGCACCGCTTTCCAGCTCAGGGCCGGCGAGACGCCGTCGGCGTACTCGCTGTATTTCTGGTCCATCGCGCTGCCTGCCTTGAAGCTTGGAGTGGTCACCGTGAGCGTGGCTTGCGACTGGGTCTCTGCGCGCTTGTTCGCCAGCGGCACGCCGTTGCCCTTGTTGGCCTGCTGCTGCATCGGGCCCGCGGGCGCCATGGCGGTGAGGTTGCCGGGTTTGCCGGCGCCGTGGGTGATGCGGTAGATCACGCCGTTGCCGTCGTCCGCCATCAGGAGCGAGCCGTCCCTGGCCCAGGCCAGGCCGACCGGGCGGGCGATGTGGGTCTTGCCACCGTCCGTCAGGAAGCCGGTGACGAAGGGCTCGACCGACTGGGGCTGGCCATTGGCGAAGCGCACCCGTACGATCTCGTAGCCGGCAGGCTGGGCGCGGTTCCAGGAGCCGCGCATGGTCACAAAAGCGTCGTTGGCATACTCGGCCGGGAAGCCGCCACGGTGGCCGAACACCATCTGCATCGGCGCCGCGTGGGCGGTGTAGCCGAGCACCATCGGTGTGCTCCTCGCCTTCCACTCTTCCTTCCTGATCTCGCCCACCGGGGTGCTCTGCGGGTAGATCTCGCCGCCGCCGTAGACGTGGGGCCAGCCGTACATCTTGCCCATCTCGATCTTGTTGATTTCTTCCGGCTGCTGTTCGTCGCCGAGGAAGTCGATGCCATGGTCGAAGGCCCACAATTCCCCGGTCTGCGGATGCCAGTCGAAGCCGATGGTGTTGCGCAGGCCCGAGGCGAAAATGCTGCGCTGCTTGCCGTCGAGGGAGACGCGCAGGATGGTGGCGTTTTCCGGATTGCTTTCGTTGCAGGCGTTGCAGGTGCTGCCCACGGTGATGTAGAGCATATTGTCCGGGCCGACCGCGATGGTGCGGTTCGGGTGCTGGCCGGAATCCGGCAGGTCGCCGATCAGGAGCTTGAGTTCCCCGAGGCCGCCGTCCGGCTTGATGTCGGCCACGAACAGTTCCTTGACGGTGACGAGGTAGAACCTGTTGTCCTTGATCGCCATGCCGTGGGCGCCGACGCGGTTGGCAACCTCGATCGGCGCGCCGTCCGCGCGGCCGTCACCGTCGGCATCCTTCAGCAGCAGCACGTCGCCCTGGTCGCGGCGGCTCACATAGATGTCGCCATTCGGCGCCACCGCGATGATGCGGGCGTTCTTCAGGCCGGTCGCGAAGGGCGTGACCGTGAAGCCCTTCGGGGCCTTGATGCCGCGCATGCGCTCGGGCGTGGCCTTGACCTTGTTCGGTTTGAAGACATTCGATGGAGCCGAGAACCGTGTCCCGTCACCCTGCTGGGCAAAGGCAGCGCTTGCCGCCATGCTCAATACCGCTGCTGTCGTCGCGCGTTTCATTTTGGCAAATCTCCCTCTTCACTGTTTATGGATGTGAAAAGGGATCGTGCCAGAGCGGAGCGCGGCGGTATGTGGGAAAGCGAACACAGTCCGTCGCTCGGGCGGGCCAAGGCCCCATCAGGGCGCCGTACTCCTGTAATAGCCTTCGCGGGAAATGGGCTCGGCTGCGTTGGCGACTTCGTAGGCGATGGTAGCGATCGCCATTGCCGAGTATTGTTGCGCGGAGCGGAAGGGCAGTACCTTGTCGTAGGTGTCCGCGACGGTGTGGTGCACCTGCTCGTAGTCGAAGTCCGTGAGCACCGAGAAGCGCGGTGTGGGAATGCCGTGTTCGCTGAAGACGATGTCATCGCTGCCGGTACGTCCCGGGATGCGCTTGCGGGGTGTGTCGTCGATGCTTGCCGCGAATGCGAATACCGGATGGACGTCGCGCAGGTCGTGCTCGACGCGCTCGAGCACGCTCTTCCAGGCGGAGGGGATCGTCAGGCTGCTGATGGCGCCGGGACGCGAATCGCGGTTGAGCATCATCACGATGCCGGGCAGCCCGGCGGCATGCCGCTGGGCGAAGGCCGAAGCGCCCCGCAAGCCGTTCTCTTCGGCGGCAAAGGCGACCATCATGATGGTGCGGCGCGGCCTGGCGCCAGAGGCGGCCAGCAGGCGCATCGCCTCCAGCATGGTGGCCACGCTGCCGCCGTTGTCGGCGGCGCCGGTGGCGCCATCGAAGCTGTCGAGGTGGGCGCCCAGCAGGACGGTCTCGTCCGGCTTTTCGGTGCCGGGGATGCGGGCCACGACGTTGTGGTAGGGGACGGGGCCCGGGTAGAACCAGTTGCGGATATCAAATTCCAGGGTGACTGCCTCGGCCGCCGCGACGCGCTTCTTGATGTCGGCGTACTGCGATTCGGCCAGCTTGATGTCGGGCAGGGTCGGCAGCGCCTCCCAGCTGGTGGGCGCGGCGGCGCCCGAGTAGAGGGGCTCTTCGGCGGCCTGGATGGTTCCCAGCGCGCCGGCTTGCGCCAGGGCAAGCATGATGGCCCGCGGCTGGTGGCGATACTCGCCATCGCGCCCGCTGCCGCTGCTCATGCCCCCGATCAGCACCCATTTGTCCTTGAACTGCCCGGCGCGCGCCTTCGCTTCCTCCAGGGTGGCCGGCCCGATGACGGCGAGGCCGCGCTGCACCCCCTTGGTGCCGGCCGTGTAGGCGGGCGTCGCGATGCGCAGCGGCTGCTCGGCGGGCGCCACCATGCGCGCCGCCCACGGACCGCGGTTGAAGCCGAGCGATACCTGGCCGGCCTCTTCCAGTTCTGCCTCGACACCCCATTGGCGCAGCTGCATGCGGGCCCAGGCCGCCGCGTGGGTGTAGGCATCGCTGCCGGTCATGCGGCCGCCGAAGCGGTTGCTCAGGATGTCGAGCCACTCCATCGCGCGCGGCTCATCCTGGCCCAATGCGAGCATGCGGCGAACGACCGGATCGCTCGCCTTCGAGCGGACCGCGGTTCCGGGCGACGCCGGCAGGGAATCGCGGCCGGCGAGGCTGCCGAGGAAGGCTGGCAGTTGCCCTTTGTCGCGGGCGGACATCGCCCGGTCCAGCGGCGGCGAAGCCAGCGTCGCGTCTTCACGCAGTAGCGCGGCATAGGCGCGCAGGACACTTCCCATTGCGGCGGTGTCGACGGCGGACTGCGTGCCCGCTGATTCCGGGTGCTGGACTTGGAAAGCCATCGCACTGGCAGTGTACTGGAAGGTGAGCGCCTCCCGGACGTCGGGCCTGGCCGCCCCCTTGAGCCAGGAGAAGACGGTTCCGTACTCGATGGACAGGTCGGGAATGGCCTCGACCCAGGCGTTCAGCCAGGCGCCGTCGCGTTGCTGGGCCAGGCGGGGATTGCGCTCCGCGTCCAGGGCCATACGGACCACGCGCGCTTGTTCGTCCGGTGTCGACGGGCCGCGCTCGGCCGCGCTTGCGGCTTGGCCTGCCGGGGCGCTCGATTTGTCGGGCAGGAGGGCGGCGAGAGGACGCATGTCGCGTGGCTTGACTCGGGTCCCGGTGACTGCCTTCGGTTCGTCCTCGTCGGTCTCGACCAGGCGCTGGCCCGTGAGCTGGTTTCCGTGTGCCTGCAAGGTCCAGCGGATGGTGACGTCGGTAGCGATGTCCCGGCCATGGCGACCGCTGGTGACACGCTTGCCCCCGTGCGTGAAGACCGCGCGCGCGCCGTCCATGCGCCCCTCGACCGGGCGCGCCGACATGACGCGGCCGTCTTCGTCGAGCCAGGAAATCGTTCCTGACAGGCCCTTGGCGCTGCGCGCGATGGTGAAGATGCCCTTGCCAATCTCGTCGGTGATGACGCCGTTGTTGGTGCTCGTACCGATCGCCGTCTCGAACTGCCATTGCCCGGCCAGGTTTGACGAGGCGGGAGCCTGGGCGTGCACCGCGCCGGCGCTACCAGTGGCGAGGAGGGCAAGGCAGATGTTGGATAGCGGGCGAATCGGTCTCATTGGCGTCCTGTCGGGAATGGTTGGCAAGGATCGCAGCATAGCCAGGACATGCTTGCCAATCTTTCCATTTCCGATGGACGGGGCCGTTCGCCCCCTGGACTGCACCCGGAGCCGATAAACGGTATTCGGCTAGACCGCCTCGCGCAGGGTTTTCGCCGCCGCCACCATATTCTCCAGCGCCGGCAGCACCTCTTCCCAGCGGCGCGTCTTGAGGCCGCAGTCCGGATTGACCCACAGCTGCGCGGGCGGGATGCGCGCCGCCGCTTCGCGCATCAGGCGAACGATCTGCTCGCGGCTCGGCGTGTTGGGCGAGTGGATGTCGTAGACGCCGGGGCCGATGCCGTTCGGGTAGGGGAAGCCGTCGAAAGCGTCCAGCAGCTCGAGACCTGAACGCGAGGTCTCGATGGTGATCACGTCGGCATCCATGGCGGCGATGGCCTTGATGATGTCGTTGAACTCCGAGTAGCACATATGGGTGTGGATCTGGGTCGCGTCGCGCACGCCGCCCACGGCGATGCGGAAGGCCTCGACCGCCCAGCCGAGGTAGTCGTCCCATTGTTCGCGGCGCAGCGGCATGCCTTCGCGCAGCGCGGCTTCGTCGATCTGGATGATGCGCACGCCGGCGCGCTCCAGGTCCTGCACCTCTTCGCGAATGGCGAGGGCCAGCTGGCGGCAGGTGGCGGCGCGCGGCTGGTCGTCGCGCACAAAGGACCAGTTGAGCATCGTGACCGGGCCGGTGAGCATGCCCTTCATGGGTTTATCGGTCAGCGACTGGGCGTAGCGGATCCATTCGACGGTCATCGGGCGCGGGCGGCGCACGTCGCCGTAGAGGATGGGCGGCTTGACGCAGCGCGAGCCATAGGATTGCACCCAGCCGTTGGCACTGAAGGCATAGCCCTCGAGCTGCTCGCCGAAATACTCGACCATGTCGTTGCGCTCGGCCTCGCCGTGCACGAGGACGTCCAGGCCCAGCGCTTCCTGTTCGCGCACGCAGCGCGCGATCTCGGCCTGCATGGCGGCGCGGTAGCCGGCGGCGTCGAGTTCGCCGCGCTTGTGGCGCTGGCGCGCCTGGCGGATGTCAAGCGTCTGCGGGAAGGAGCCGATCGTGGTGGTGGGATAGCTGGGCAGCCTCAAGACCGCCGCCTGTTCGGTGAGGCGCTGGGCGTGCGGACTGGCGCGCTGGCCCATCTCCGGGGTGATGGCGGCGACGGCCTGGGCGACCTCCGGATGGTGCACGCGTTTCGACGCGCGGCGGCGGTCGACGGCGGCGGCATTGGCCAGCAGCGCTTCCTGCACCTTGACGCGGCCGTGGTCGAGGGCGGCCGCCAGCAGGCGCAGCTCTTCCAGCTTCTGCACGGCGAAGGCGAGCCACGAGCGGATCTCCGGATCCAGGTCGCTCTCGAGCTCCAGGTCGACGGGGACGTGCAGCAGCGAGCACGATGGCGCGATCCACAGGCGTTCCTGCAACTGCCGCTGCACCGGCTCCAGCCAGGCAAGCGTCGCGTGCAGGTCGGTCTTCCAGATGTTGCGGCCGTCGACGACGCCGAGCGACAGGATCTGCTGCGGCGCCAGCAGCGCGATGGCGCTTGCTACTTCGTGCTCGGCGTTGATGGCATCCAGGTGCAGGCCGGCGACCGGCAGGCCGCAGGCCAGCGGCAGATTGTCGCCGAGGGGACCGAAATAGGTGGCGAGCAGCAGCTTCGGGCCGTGGCCCCGCAGGGCGGCGTAGGCGTCCTGGCAGGCCTGGCGCCAGCGCGCATCGAGGTCAGTAACAAGGGCCGGTTCGTCGACTTGCACCCACTCGATCCCCTCGCTGGCCAGCCAGTCCAGCAGTTGCGCATAGACGCTCAAGAGGGCGGGCAGCAGGGCCAGGCGCTCGCTGCCGTCCTTCGACTTGCCGAGCCAGAGGTAGGTGAGGGGGCCGAGGATCACCGGCTTGGCGCGTACGCCGGCGTCCTGCGCTTCGCGCAGCTGCGCCTGCAGGCGGCTGGCGTCGAGGGCGAAGGTGGTGGCGGCGTCGAACTCGGGGACGATGTAGTGGTAGTTGGTGTCGAACCACTTGGTCATCTCACCGGCATGCACGCAGCCGCAATCGGCGTCGCTTGGAGCACGGCCGCGCGCGACGCGGAAGTACTGGTCGAGTAGCGAGCCGCCATGGCTGCGGGCCCTGGCCGGGACGTGTCCCAGAGTGAAGCTCATGTCGAGCACCTGGTCGTAGAGGGAGAAGTCGCCCACGGGCGCATGGTCGAGCGCGGATTGCGCGGCCCAGTGGCGGGCGCGCAGTCCGGCGGCCTGCGCTTCGAGTTCGCCGGCGCTGGCGGCGCCTTGCCAGTAGCGCTCCAGGGCGAATTTCAGTTCGCGCCGGGCGCCGATGCGGGGAAAACCGAGGTTGTGCGTGGTGGTCATGGCAGTGGTCCTGTTGATGTCGAAGCCATGATAGGACGGACAACTCATGAATAAAATTGATATGATTTCATACATCCATCGATTTTCTTCATGCATATGATCGAGCGTATCCACCTCCTGATCCTGCGCGAGGTCGCGCAGCGCGGCTCGCTGACAGCCGCCGCCGAGGCCCTGCACCTGACCCAGTCGGCCCTGAGCCACGCGATCCGCAAGCTGGAAGGGCAGCTCGGCGTCGACGTCTGGATCCGCGACGGCCGCAGCCTGCGCCCGACCCCGGCCGGCCTCTACCTGCTGGCTTTGGGCGGGCGCCTGCTGCCCCAGCTCGAACACGCCGAGCGCCTGATGGCGCAGTATGCGCAAGGGCAGCGCGGCACCCTGCGCATCGGGATGGAGTGCGCGCCCTGCTACCAGTGGCTGCTGAAGGTCGTCGCGCCTTATCTCGCCGCCTGGCCGGACGTCGACGTGGACGTCAAGCAGCGCTTCCAGTTCGGCGGCATCAAGGCGCTGGAGGAGTGGGAGATCGACGTGCTGGTGACGCCCGACCCGGTGCACAAGGCGGGCCTGGCCTGGGTGCCGGTGTTCGACTACGAGCAGGTGCTGGTGGTCGCGAAGAGCCATCCGCTCGCGGGGCGCGATTACGTCGAGCCCTGCGACCTGGTGGAGGAAGTCCTGATCACCTATCCGGTCGACATCGACCGCCTCGACATCTACAACGCCTTCTTCCTGCCGGCCGGCTGCGCGCCGCGCCAGCGCAAGACCATCGAGACCACCGACATCCTGCTGCAGATGGTCGCCAGCGGACGCGGCGTCGCGGCGCTGCCGCGCTGGCTGGTCGAGGAGTACGCGGTGAAGATGCCGGTCGTGCCGGTGCGCCTGGGTGTGAGCGGCATCCCGAAGAGCATCTTCCTCGGCAGGCGCGCGGACGACGCCGCGGTCGAGTACCAGGACGCCTTTATCCGCCTCGCGGCCGGCATCGGTGACAATGCTTGAGTTTTGCAGCCCGGCCGCGCTGCTAGGATCGCGGCATGATCCGATCTCTCCTGGCAGACCTGTTTCGCCCCCTTACTGATTTCTTCAAGCCCGAGGCGCAGCGCGAGCCTCCCAACCCCTTTTTCACGCCGGAGGAAATCGGCCGCCTGCACCGCATCACGCAGGACAGCCGCACCGCGCTCGATGCCCAGACCTGGCAGGACTTGCTGCTCGAACCCTATGAGGAAACGCTGACGCAGCAGACCAGCATCTTCGGCCGCCAGCTCCTGCACCGCCGCCTGCGTGCGGGCCTGGACGACCCTGACGCTCTTCTATTGGGAGAACGCCTGCGCGGCCTGCTGGACGATGCGCCCCGTGTCGACGCGCTCATGACCGCCCTGCGTCCGCTGCGCCATGCCGAGACCGAAGTCGCCGGCCTGCTATTCGAAGGCGAGGCGCCGCGCGTGCCAGGCTGGGCGCGCTTCACCTGGCTGCTGCCGCTGTTCCTGCTCCTGTCCCTGGGCTTGCTCCTCACGCAGCCGCTGGGCTGGATGGCGACCCTGGCGGCCGTGGCGCCCCTGATGGGGCTGCAGATCGCCTGGCACCGCCGCGTCGAGGCCTGGAACCAGGTCCTGAACAGCCTGCAGGCCCTGCTGGCGGCCAGCGGCAGGCTGGCGGCGCTCGGCGGGCCGCTCCTCGAACCCTTCGTCGCGGCGCGCGCACAGAACGCGCGCCTGCACGAGCGTCTCGCGCGGCCGCTGCTGTTTCGCTCCTTCCCGCCCGCCGAGTCCTATGTCAACTGGTTCGCCGCCTACAATGTGCGCCGCTACTGGCGGACGATGGCGGCGGTGCACGCGGCGCGCGACTTCCTGCGCGAGCGCTACCTGGAGGCCGCGACGCTGGAAGCCGACGTCACCCTGGCGCGCCACCTGCGTCGCCTGGATCACTGGTGCTGGGCCGGGCGCAGCGCGCCGCGCGTCCTGGAACTGGAAGAGTGCGCGCATCCCTTGATGGACAGGCCGGCCGCCCTGTCGGTGGCGCTGGACGGACGCGGCGCCTTCATCTCGGGTCAGAACGCCTCGGGAAAAAGCACCTTCCTGCGCATGGTGGGCCTGAACCTGGTGGCGGCGCGCGCCTTCGGCTTCTGTTACGCGAAGCGGGCGCTTCTGCCGGCAGTGCCGGTACGCGCCAGCATGCAGAACGAGGATTCGCTGCTGGGGGGCGAGAGCCTGTACATGTCGGAACTGCGCCGCGCGCGCGAACTCCTGAACGCCAGCGGCGCACCAGGCGGCATCTGCCTGATCGACGAGGTCTTCCGCGGCACCAATCACCTGGAGTCGGTATCAAGCGCCGCGGCGGTGCTGGAAAGCCTGTGCGAACGCGACCTGGTGCTGGTGTCCTCGCACAACCTGGTGCTGGCGCGCATCCTGGCCGGCAAGCTCGAACCCTTCCGCATCGATACGAGCGGCGGCGCGCCGACCTTGAAACCGGGCGTGCTGCGCGAGCCGAACGGCATCGCGCTGCTGGCCACCCAGGGCTTCGGTCCGGAAATCGAGGGCCGGGCGGCGGAGGTGGCGCGCTGGCTGCATGGTCACCTCGCCGAGCCTGCACCGGAATATCATTGAGCGGCGCGCGCGCCGCCCGCACGCAGGGCCGAGGCGGCGCCGGCCGCCGCCAGGGCCGACACCAGGACGATCCATGCGGCCGCCTGCCAGCCGTGGGCCTGGATGGCGCCGCCCACGACTACCGGGCCGAGCACCTGGCCTAGAGCGCTCCCCTGCATGAGCAGTCCCAGCAGGACAGGCGCCAGGCCGGCCTCGCGTGCGAGCAGCGGCGCCGACGAGATCAGGGTGGCCGGGACCAGGCCGCCGACGGCCGAGAACAGGATGCACAGCAGGAGCGTGGGCAGTGCGCCGAACCATTGCAGGTAGATGCCGGGTGCGGCCAGCCCCATGGCCAGGCAGGCCGCGGCCACCATGACGAAGCGCCGCGCGCCGCGCGCCAGGAGCCGGCCCGCCGCCAGGTTGCCGATGATGTTGGCGGCGGCGGCCAGGGCTGCCATCAGGCCGGCCGCCTGTCCGTCGACGCCCATGCGCTCGACCAGCAGGACCGGCAGGAAGCCGAACAGCGCGAAGAACATCAGGCTGTACAGGGCAAAGCAGAGCGCCAGCAGCACTGCCGGCCGGTTCCCCAGCACGGAAAGGGCGTTGCCGGCGATGCTGCGCATGGGAAGCGATACGCGCGGCGACGCCGGCGGCAGCAGGGCGGCCGCGGCCAGCACCGCCGCCGCGAGCCCGGCGCTGGCCCACCACAGATTGCGCCAGTCGCCGTACTGCGGGCCCACGCCCATGGCCAGGGCCAGCCCGGCCGGCATGAAGCAGCTCCACAGGCCGAAGGCGAATTCGCGCCGTGCCGGCAGCACGGCCCGCTCGAGGATGGCGGGGCCGGCGACCGTGATGAAGAGAAAACCGAGGCCTTCCAGGATGCGCGCGGCGAGCAGCACCGCATAGTCGGGCGCGAGCGCGCCAAGCACCGCGCCCAGCAGCGCCGCCGCCAGGCCGGCCAGCAGGACCGGGCGGTCGCCGATGCGCGCGACGAGGGCGCCGGTGGGGATGCCGCCGAGGATGCCGAGCAGCGCGAAGATGCCGGTCAACCAACCCGCGGCCGACAGGCCCAGGCCCAGGTCCGCCAGCAGCCAGGGCGTCGCAATCGCCGCCTTGCCGGCCTGGAAGGCCGTGACGATGCCGGCGGCGACCACCAGGGCCACGGCCCCCCATCCGGCGCCGGAATGGGCATCCGTGCGCGCCGTATCCGCCCTCATGCCGTGTCCCGATGGCGTGCCGCCGCCAGGGCGTGCGCGATGCCGGCCACGTGGCGGCCCTGGAAGCGCGCCCCTTCGAGCTCGTTGGCGCTCGGCTGGCGGTCGCCTCCCTCGCCGTCGTCCGCCAGGGTCGAGGCGCCATAGGGCGAGCAGCCCGTGATTTCGTCCATCCGGTTCTGGCCCTTGAAGGTGTAGGGCAGGCCGACGATGACCATGCCGAGGTGCAGCATCACGGTGTGGACCGACAGGATGGTGCTTTCCTGGCCGCCGTGCTGGCTGCCGGTCGATGTGAACACGCTGCCGACCCTGCCGACCAGGGCATCCCTCGCCCACAGGCCGCCGCACTGGTCGAGGAAATTCTTCATCTGCGCGGCCATATTACCGAAGCGGGTGGGCGTGCCGATCACGATCGCGTCATAGTCGGCCAGCTCGGCCACCGTCGCGACCGGCGCCTCCTGCGCGCGCTTGTAGCCCGCCTTCTGCGCGACCTGGTCCGGGACCAGTTCCGGCACCCGTTTGACGTGGACGCTGACGCCGGCTTCGCGCGCGCCCGCGGCGACCGCATGGGCCATGGTTTCGATATGGCCGTACGAGGAGTAATACAGAACCAATAGCTTCGTCATCGCTGCTCCTTTCCTTGCTTGCTTGTGACAGCAAGGCTAAGGCAAGCATTCGTTCTGCGGGAGTGATATAAAGTCGATAGGTTTGATCGATTGGATAGATCATGTTGGATGTACTGACCCTTGACAAGCTGCGCACCTTCGTGACGGTCGCCGAAAGCGGAAGCTTCCGCGCCGGCGCCGCCCGCCTGCTGCGCGTGCAGTCCGCCATCAGCCATGCGATCGCCAACCTGGAGGGCGAACTCGGTGTCAGCCTGTTCGACCGCTCGGGGCACCGGCCGGTGCTGACGCCCGAGGGCCAGGCGCTGCTTGAGAACGCGCGCGACATCCTGCTCAGGGTGGACGCCATGCGGGCGCGTGCGCGCGGCATGGGCGAGGGTGTCGAACTCGCCCTGTCGCTCACCGTCGATACCCTTTTCCCCATCGCCCATGTGGGCGCGGCCCTGGCCGAGGTGCGCGCGGCTTTTCCGACAGTCGGCATCGGGCTGGCCATCGAAGCACTGGGCGGGCCGCTGCGCGCCCTGCTGGAGGAGCGCAGCACGCTGGCGATCCTGGTCGGCGAAGACTTCCGCGACCCGCGCATCGCGCTGGAGGGCATCCGCACCGTCGAACAGCTGGCCGTGGTCGCGCCGCACCATCCGCTGGCCGCGCGCGCGCAGGAAGCAATCGGCCTGCCGGAGCTGGCCGATCATCTGCAAATCGTGCTGGCCGATCCGACGCCGCTGTCGGAAGGACGCAGTTTCGGCGTGCTCTCGCCCCAGACCTGCCGGGTGAATACCCAGGACGCCAAGCACGCCATGATCGTCGCCGGCCTGGGATGGGGAAGGCTGCCGGCCTGGCTGGTCGAGCAGGACCTGCTTGCCGGGCGCCTGGTGCGCATCAAGGCGCAGGGACTCGGCCGCGCCGGTAGACTGCGTTCGGAGGCCTATATCGCCCACCGGCTCGACGCGCCGCTCGGACCGGCGGGCCGGGCGCTGCGCGCGGCCCTGCTGCGCCAGGCGTCGAGAAGGGAAGGAACGGCCTAACGGCGCGGCAGCGGCTTGCCCTTCGCGATCACCTCGCGGCAATCGCCCTTCATGGTCGCATCGTCGTAGTCCGTCCAACCCCAGCTGTCGACGTAGCGCTTGTGGCGCTTGAGGGCCGGGTTCACGAAGCTCCATTCCAGCCGCTCGCCGGGATAGCGGATGTCGGCCATGTCCAGCACGGTGTGGAACATGTTCTCGGTCGAGAGCCTGGCCTTGCGGTGCTTGCGCAGCTGCTCCACCTTGCCGGGGAAGCGTTCGCGGTAGGCGTCCGAATACCAGACGAAGGCCGGCACGTGGAACTCGTACTGCGTGTTATGGCCGTGGAAGGCGATCCTGCACGACTTGTCGTACAGGGTCTGGCCATGGTCGGCCACATATAACAGCGAGGACGGCAGGCTGCTTTCCTTCAAGAGGCCAATCACGTTCGACAGGAACCAGTCCGTGTACAGGATGGCGCTGTCGTAGCTGTTGTTCATCTGCGGCTCGATCCGGGTGTCGGTGTAATCCGGTTTCGCAATCGATTGCAGCGAGGGGAGCCAGCGGTCGAATTCCTTCGGATAGCGGTGGCCGTAGTTCCAGTGGCTTCCCAATGTATGCAGCACCACCAGCACCCTCGAGGCCGGGTCGGCGATCGCGCGCCGCAGGGGTTCGAGCAGCACGCTGTCGTGGTTGGAGGCGTCCGAGAAACCGCCCAGGTTCAGGAACTGGACGTCGTCCGCCTCCTTGGCGAACACCGACACCGGCGTGTCGAACTTGCCGAAGGAGACCTGGTTCGAGATCCAGAAGGTCTTGAAGCCCGCTTCCTTGAAGGCCGACAGGAAGGATTTTTCGGAGAAGCCGTCTTTCAGGCTTTGCATCGCGGGCTTCCTCGAGATGATGACGGGCACCGACAGGCGCGTAGCGGACACCGGCGTGATCACGTCCTTCAGCATGACCAGGTTCTCTTCCTTCGCCAGCAGGGGATTGGTCTCGCGCGCATAGCCGTTCAGGCTCCAGCGGTCGTAGCGCGAGGATTCGCCGATGACCACCACCACGAGCTGCGGCCCGTGCTCCGGCCCCGCCTGGGTCGCGCCGAAGCGGAAGGTGGCGCTGCGCCGGTTCAGTTCCGCGAGATACACGCGCTCTTTATAGAAGTCGATGCCGCGCGCGGTAAGACCGAAGGGCCAGGAGCGGGCGAACACGCTGGTCTCGACCGGCAGCCTCGCCCAGGCCGGTACGGAGGGAGTGAAGCGCTGGGCGCCCAGTACCGCCAGCGCCAGTCCCAGCACGGCCAGCACGATCCAGCGCGAGCGGTCGTTCCAGTCCAGCGCGCGGGTGCGCCAGGCCACCGCCCAGGTCGAGCCGAACCACAGCAGCACGCCGATGAGGGCGGCGCCCAGCAGCCAGGCTTTCGTGCCCAGGAATTCCAGCGCCTCGCTGGGGCTGGTCTCGGCGATGACGCCCAGGTGATGGGTCGAGATGCCCTGCCCATAATAGGTAAGAAGGTAGAGTTCGGTCGGCAGGGCGAGGAAGGCCGGCAGCAGGGCCCAGTGGAAGCAGGCCGGACGCTTGAACAGGGCCCAGACGGCGATCCAGGCGAACACGCCGGCGCCCAGCAGCTGCCACGGGTCGCCGCCTTGCACCCCCATCAGCGGCGCGGCCAGTGGCATGCAGGAGAGCAGGGCGTAGCTCAGCAGCAGGTACAGAGTGGCGGGGCGCAGCAGGGGATGCGGCAGTCGGGACATGGAGCGATGAAAGCGGGAAATCGGCTATTATCCCGTCTTTATCGCCGGAAATGCGAAGTTTTGCAGAGCTTGCCAGGGCTTCCCGGCCCACGGTTTGTAGCAAGCTTGCCACATCCACCACGGTAAACCGCCGGTTTACCGCCGCTGACCCCGAATAAGGGCTTGACGAGGCGGCAAAGCGGTTGACCCTCGCCCTTATCGGGTCTATACTCGCGAGTTCTCGATTTATTCTGCACATGGTATACGCACTTGCAGCCGCTCCTTCGGTGAGTGGCTTTCGTCGCCTCTGCTGTGACCAGATGCCGGGACTAGGTTTCAGTCCCCGGGCCAGCGCAACATCGGCCCGGGTCATCAACGTAGTAACTTTGTTGGATTTTTGAACGATGCCAACCATCAATCAACTGATTCGCAAGCCGCGTGAAGCCGCGGTTGTGAAGAGCAAGTCGCCGGCACTGGAAAACTGCCCGCAAAAGCGCGGTGTCTGCACCCGTGTCTACACCACGACCCCGAAGAAGCCGAACTCGGCACTGCGTAAGGTCGCTAAAGTTCGCCTGACCAACGGTTTCGAAGTCATTTCGTACATCGGCGGTGAAGGCCACAACCTGCAAGAGCACAGCGTCGTCCTGATCCGCGGCGGCCGTGTGAAAGACTTGCCGGGTGTGCGTTACCACATGGTCCGCGGCGCACTGGATACCCAGGGCGTGAAAGACCGTAAGCAGGCTCGCTCGAAGTACGGTGCGAAGCGCGCCAAAGCAGGCGCCAAGAAGTAATCCTGCCCTGTCACAGACAGGTCACATTAAAAAGTTAAGTTGAGCCGGCCGGAAGGCCGAGTAAGTGAAAGATCATGAGGGTCTTTCGCGAGTGCGGATCCCGCACTCAACTGAAGATAGGAAGGAATTGAAATGCCACGTCGTCGTGAAGTACCTAAGCGCGAAATCCTGCCGGATCCGAAATTCGGCAACACCGATGTCGCCAAGTTCGTCAACGTTCTGATGCTGTCCGGTAAAAAATCGGTCGCTGAAAACATCATCTACGGTGCGTTCGAATACATCCAGTCCAAATCGGGCAAAGACCCGCTGGAAGTGTTCACGACCGCGATCAACAACGCTAAGCCGCTGGTGGAAGTCAAGTCCCGCCGTGTCGGCGGCGCCAACTACCAGGTGCCAGTGGAAGTTCGTCCGGTCCGTCGTATGGCGCTGTCCATGCGTTGGTTGCGCGAAGCCGCAAACAAGCGCAGCGAAAAATCCATGCCGCAACGCCTGGGTGGTGAACTGATGGAAGCCGCAGAAATGCGCGGCGGCGCGATGAAGCGTCGTGACGAAGTCCACCGCATGGCAGAAGCGAACAAGGCGTTCTCGCACTTCCGCTTCTAAGCAAATGGCCAAACCCCTCCGGGTGGTGCGGCCTGCAGTATCCGTTGTTCAGGCCGGGCGCGTTTTGATCCTCAAAATGTTGCCCGGTTTTGTCCATTCAAAGATTTAGGAAAAATTATGGCACGCACTACCCCCATTGAGCGCTACCGCAATATCGGTATTTCCGCTCACATCGACGCCGGTAAAACGACGACCACCGAGCGCATCCTGTTCTACACGGGTGTGAACCACAAGCTGGGTGAAGTGCACGACGGCGCCGCCACCATGGACTGGATGGAGCAAGAGCAAGAGCGCGGCATCACCATTACCTCGGCAGCGACGACCTGCTTCTGGAAAGGTATGGCCAGCAACTTCGAGCCGCACCGCTTCAACATCATCGATACCCCGGGCCACGTCGACTTCACCATCGAGGTGGAGCGTTCGATGCGCGTGCTGGACGGCGCCTGCATGGTCTACTGCGCAGTCGGTGGCGT
>JBFLVV010000091.1:0-17742 GCA_040758275.1 Pseudomonadota bacterium | reverse complement strand
CAGTTTCGCTCCACGCTTCCTCCCCACGCTCGGTCGCCCTCACGCAGTTGCGCTTCACTTCGCTCGCTGTGGTCAGCTTACGGCGGGACTTTCACCCACAAGAGTGCGCCCATGCTGGGCGCACAACGACAACGCCCGGTCGAAACCGGGCGTTGCTGTTCATGCCGTGACTAGCGTGGTGGATATCAGGCGGTACCGCCCACGGTCACGCCATCGATGCGCAGTGTCGGCTGGCCGACGCCCACCGGGACGCTCTGGCCTTCCTTGCCGCACACGCCGACGCCCGAATCCAGGCGCATGTCGTTGCCGATCATCGAGATATTGTTCATCACTTCCGGACCATTGCCGATCAGGGTCGCGCCCTTGACCGGATAGCTGATCTTGCCGTTCTCGATCATATAGGCTTCGCTGGCCGAGAACACGAACTTGCCGTTGGTGATGTCGACCTGGCCGCCACCGAAGTTCACCGCGTACAGGCCGTTCTTCACCGAGGCGAGGATCTCCTGCGGATCCTTGTCGCCGGCCAGCATATAGGTGTTGGTCATGCGCGGCATCGGCAGGTGGGCGAAGGACTCGCGGCGCGCATTGCCGGTCACCGGCATCTTCATCAGGCGCGCGTTCAGGGTGTCCTGTATATAGCCCTTCAGGATGCCGTCCTCGATCAGGGTGGTGCACTGGGTCGGGTTGCCCTCGTCGTCCATGTTCAGCGAACCGCGACGGTCCTGCAGGGTACCGTCGTCGACCACGGTCACGCCCTTGGCCGCGACCCGCTCGCCGATGCGGCCCGCGTAGGCCGAGGAACCCTTGCGATTGAAGTCGCCTTCCAGGCCATGACCGACCGCCTCGTGCAGCAGCACGCCGGGCCAGCCCGGGCCGAGCACGATGGTCATCGGACCTGCCGGCGCCGGACGCGCCTCCAGGTTGACGCAGGCCGACTTCACGGCCTCGGTCGCATACTTGTCCAGCAGCTCGTCGCTGAAGTAGCCATAATCGTAGCGCCCGCCCCCGCCGGACGAACCGACTTCGCGGCGGCCGTTCTGCTCCGCGATGACGGTCACCGACACGCGCACCAGCGGTCGGATATCCGCCGCCAGCACGCCATCGCTGCGCACCACGAGCACGACGTCATACTCGCCGGCCAGGCCCGCCATCACCTGCACCACGCGCGGATCCTTGGCGCGCGCCATCTTCTCGACCCGCTCCAGCAGCTTCACCTTCGCGGTCGCATCGAGCGAGGCCAGCGGATCATGCGGCAGATACAGCGAGCGGCCACCGGTCGGACGCGCCGCGGTGGCGATCTTCACGCGGCCGCTGCCCGCGCGCGCGATGGTGCGGGCCGCCGCCGCCGCATCCAGCAATGCCGCTTCCGAAATATCGTCGGAATACGAAAACGCCGTGCGCTCGCCCGACACGGCCCGCACGCCGACGCCCTGGTCGATCGAGAAGCTGCCGGTCTTGACGATGCCCTCTTCCAGGCTCCAGCCCTCGCTCTTGGTGAACTGGAAATACAGGTCGGCGTAATCGACCTTGTGCGTGAACATCGAGCCCAGCGCCTTGAGCAGCTTGCCCTCGTCGAGGCCAAAGGGCGTCAACAGCACGTCACGGGCGACGGCCAGGGAGGAAAGGTTCGGTTCGAATGGTTTCATTTTGCGTTCGGTCTTTCTATGGAAGTTTCATTGTGCCATATCCGCCCACATCGTACCGGACACAAACCATCCAAGTGGGGTCAGAGTCAAATTGTTGAGCACGATCCTTCAGACCATACACGCTAAACAATTAATCTGACGCCCAAGCAATTGATTCAAGTCTCTTGGCAAATAATTCGACTCTGACCCTCATTACCAGGCAATTGACCACGCCACCTTCTAATTAGGGTCAGAGTCAAATTATTGAGCACAGTCCGCGAGGCTATTGCTGGTAGAGACGAAACATGGGCTGTAAGCTACTGAGCGGTAGATCTTGGCGAATAATTCGACTCTGACCCCAATTAGGGTGTGGGACTATGCCAGCGCGCTTAATGAGGGTCAGAGTTGAATTACCGAGCACGAAGCGCAAGGCTATTGGTGAAAGGAATGAAACATGGTTCGCCGTCGACTGATGGACGGATATTAGCGAATAATTCGACTCTGACCCTCATTGCGAGGGCCAGGAGGATTTACAGCTTGCGGTGGCGCAGGGCCGGCAGGCTTTCGCGCACGCCGGCCAGGAAGGTGGCGTCGAGTTCGCCGTGGATCACGCCCTCGCCTTCGCGCAGCACCGCCTTCACTTCGCCCCAGGGGTCGATCAGCATGCTGTGGCCGAAGGTGCGGCGGCCGTTGGTGTGCAGGCCGCCCTGGGCCGAGGCCAGGACGTAGCACTGGTTTTCGATGGCGCGGGCGCGCAGCAGGACTTCCCAGTGGGCCAGGCCCGTGGTGTGGGTGAAGGCGGCGGGGACGATGATCAGGGCGCATTCGCCCATCGCGCGGAACAGTTCCGGGAAGCGCAGGTCGTAGCAGACCGAGAGGCCGACGCGGCCGAACGGGGCCTCGAAGGCGCCCACGCTTTCGCCCGGCACGATGGTGCGCGCCTCGTCGTAGGATTCGCTGCCCTTGTTGAAGCCGAACAGGTGGATCTTGTCGTAGCGGCTCACCTCCACGCCTTGCGGGTCGTAGACCAGGGTCGTGTTCAATACCTTGCCGGCGCTCGGGGACACCAGCGGCAGCGTGCCGCCGACCAGCCAGATCCCGTGTTCGCGCGCCAGGCCGGCCATGCAATCCTGGATCGGGCCGCTGCCCTGCGTCTCCGCATGCGCGACCTTGTCGCTGTCGCTCATGCCCATGATGGGCCAGTACTCGGGCAGCGCCACCAGCTGCGCGCCGGTCGCCGCGGCCTCGCCCACAAGGCGGCGCGCGGTCGCCAGGTTCTCTTCGACCACGGGCGTGGACACCATCTGTACTGCGGCTACGGTCGCCATATCAATCCTTTCCTTGTTTCTTCGCGGCCGGACGCGGGGGCGGCGGGGCCGGCGGTGGGTTGTCGAGCTTGGTGATGGTGGGGGACTTCCACGGCCCCGAGATGCGCATCTGGTAGGTCAGCGCCTTCATCACCGGCGCACGCAGGAACAGCTGCGCCAGATAGCTGCCGATGCCGATCACGGGATTGACCGCCAGGCCATACACCAGGGGCCCCGTGCCCAGGTTGAACTCGGGGATGACCACCACGCGCAGATTGGTCGTTTCGTTGGCGATGTCGGCGCTGCCGTCCATCAGGACGGTGGCCGCGACGCCATGCATTTTCAGGTTGTCGGTGCGCAGCACGCCGCGCTGGATGATGGCGTTGGCGCTGATGCCGTCAAAAGCGAGGCCCTCCGAGAACACGTCGTGGAAGTCCAGCTTCAACAGGCGCGGCAGGGCCTGCAGGCTGAGCACGCCCAGCAGCTTGGCGGCGCCCGGATCCTGCTTGAGGAACTGGCCGGATTCCACATTCATCTCGATCTGCCCCGACAGGCTCGGAATGTCCAGCGCATAGGGCAGCCCGCTCCAGGCGATATCGCCCGACATCTTGCCCTTGCCGCGGCGCAGGGTTTCGGGGAAGCCGAGGCGATCGAGCAGCTTGCCGGCATCATCGATGTCGAGAGCGAAGTTCAGGCTGGTGGTGCTGCGGCCGTCCTTGGTCAGCCAGCGCCCGTTGGCCTTCAGCTGGCCATCCGGATTGTCGAGGGTCAGGCGGTTGATGCGCCACTCGCGCCCCGCGAGCGCCTGCACATTGTTCGCCTGGAGCTCGAGGCGTCCGAGGCGCTTGTCGAACAGCTGGAACTGTTCGGCGACGATGTCGAGCGAAGGGATGGTGGCGCTGGCGCCGCGGTTCGATTCCAGCAGGTCCTTCACCTCGGCCTGGGCCGACTCCGGGATCACGAGCGAGGCCAGGCGCGCGGTCACCTTGCCCAGGCCGCCCGCCGACTCGACCCAGGTCAGGTAGCCGCTGGCCTGGCGCGAATGGACGTTGGCCTGCCAGGTGTCGCGCAAGTGGGTGGCGCCCAGCACCACGTCGGCCATGCGGCGCTCGCCGATGGTCAGCTCGGCCACGCGGCCGGCCAGCACGGTCGGCATCACGTACTGGCCGAAGCCGCCGCCCGTCCCCTGCTCGCCTGCCGCGGCGACGGCATCCTCGCCGGCGATCGCCTTGCCGGCCGCGATCCAGCCATCCACGTTCAGCGCGCGCATGTCGACGTGGATCATCATGCCGCCATCCGGCTCCGGCGCCGGCACGTTCACGCCGATGCCGCCGCGGCGCACGATCCAGGGGCCGCGGCCCTGCTTCTCGCGCTGGTAGCGCGCGGCGATGTCGTCTCCCAGGCCGATGCGGATATCGTCGCGCGCCAGGCCGTTCACGGTCGGCTCGCCCGCGAGCACGAAGCGCAGCGGCAGCGCATTCGGGGCCGGCTTGTTCAGCGGCGCCGGCAGCTCCAGGCCGAGACCGGCCAGGTTCGATTCGAGGGTCACCGTACGGCGGCCTTCACGCACCGCCACCACGCCGGAATACGGGGTGCTGCCGGACAGGCGCGTCGCCAGGCGCTGCAGGGCCGGCATCGGCGCGGTGCGGCGCATGCCCTCGCTCGACAAGGTGCCCGCCATGCGGATCGCGATGCTGCCGTCGCGCTGGGTGCCGCCGGACAGGGCCAGCGGCCCGCCGAGGAAGCTGGCGCCGATGCCGTTCAGGTTCACGCCATGGTCATAGAAGTCGATCCGGCCCAGCGCCGCGTTCAGGGGCGGCAGTTCGGGGAACAGGCTGACGTCGTTACCCAGCAATTGCAGGCTGCCCTGCACTTTCGTATCCGGCAGGTGCGCCAGCGGCATACGCAGGCGCAAAGCCAGGCGCGCATTGCCGCTGCCACGGGTATCTTCGGTAAAGTGGCCGATCCAGCCCAGCACCGGGGTGGCTGAAACGTAGCGCAGGAATTCCTGCAGGGGCCCGCTGGCGGCGCCGTCGATCTCCAGCATCATCTTCTCGTGCGCGCCGAGGTCGGGAATCACCGCCTTCACATTGGACAGGGCGACGCCCAGGGTGCTCAGGGTGTCCCCATGGATTTCCATGCGCGCGCGGTCGAATTCGATGCGGCCGTTGATGTGTTCCGCCAGCGGCCACAGGGGCGTGCCGTCCGGATGCCGGTGTCCCGGCGCGTACTCGAGGCGTGCGTCCTGCAGGCGTCCGGCCACATTGAATTCGCCGCGCGCCCGCTCCAGCACGTTCGTCGCGCGGAAGGGGAAGCCGGCCAGGTCGCCGCGCAGGCGGAAGGTGGCGTCCTTCAGGGTGCCGCCCTGCAGCGCGCCGACCAGCCAGTCGCGCAGGTGTTCGGAGGTGGCCATCGGCAGGAAGCGGCCGATCGAATCGATCGCGAAGCCATCCAGGGTGCCCGTGAAATCGGCCGTGCCCGGTCCCGCCCCCGGGCCGAGCGGCAGAGCATGACGTCCCGACAGCGCGCCGTTCAGTGCGCCGAGCGCGAATTCCAGGCGTTCGAATTCCAGCAGCAGCTGGCGGCCCGGGTCGTAGGTCCAGCGCGCCTTCAGGTCCAGGCGGTCGAGCGGCAGCGCCGGATCGGCGAACCAGGCCGGCATGTCCAGCACCAGGGCCTTTGAATCGACCGTCACGCTGCCGCCGCCCTCGGTGGCGTCGACGCTGCCGCTGAGGTTCTGGAAGCCGGGCGTGGCCGGCCGGGCGGGCAGCGCCGGCACGCCGGGCCGGGCCGCCTGCGCCGGGCGGGCCGGCTGGGCCTTGAGCGCCAGGCCCGCGACGTCGGCGCGCACGTGGAAGCCGCGCAGCGCCGGATAGCGGCCGGTCCACTCGGCCGACACGTCGCGCAGCACGCCGCGCGGCGCATAATCTTGCAGCATCTGGCGCTGCTGGGGCGGGAGCGGCAGGTAGTTGGCCAGCGCGGCCAGCGCACCCACGTCGAGCTGGCGCGCACGCAGCTCGCCCTGCTCGGGCTTGCCGCGCTGCGCCGGGCGCCAGCGCTGCTCGAGCGTGGCTGGCGGCAGCGCCTTGCCATCCACGGTCGTGATCGTGAAGCCCGTCAGGCTGATGGTGTGACCGTGGGCGCCGAAGGTCGGCTTGCCGTCCTCGCGGCCCGGCAGCAGTTCTTCGCGCGCCGCCAGGCGTCCGCTCAGGCGCGACAGGGCGAGCGGGGCGAGCTGCGGGTCGAGCCGGGCATTGACGTCGGCCAGGGCCAGGTCGGCGGTGAAGCCGGCCAGGCGGGCGTGGTCGAAGTTCAGCCAGGCACGCAGCGAGCCGCGTCCGCGGGACAGCTCGAAGGGCATGTCGATGTGGCGGCGCCAGCTTGTCAGGTCGGCGTCGCGCAGGTCGGCGTAGAGCTCGCCCTTCCAGCGCGTGACGTCCGATGGGCGGGCGCCGAAGCGGTGGCGGAACTGGGCGCGCACGTCCAGGGGCCTGGCGTAGGCGCGCGGCGGGGTGGCGCGCAGTGCGAAACGGTGGCCGCCGCCGAAGCGGTTGAGCAGGGCCATGGTGACGTCGGTGAGGGCCAGGGTCGGCGCGCCGCGCAGCTCGTCGGTCCAGTCGACGCGGCCCTCGCGCACCACGATCTCGCGCTGGCGCAGCAGCCAGTCGGCGCCGCCGCCCTCCTCCTTCTTGCTGGGGTCGAGGCGCACCCCGGCCACCGTGAAGACGCCGTCCCTGCCCCTGCGCACGTCGAGCTGGGGCCTGCGGACCTCGAGCGCGTGCAGGCGCGGCTCGAAAGCGGCCAGGCTCCACCACGAGAGGGTCGCCGAGACGGAGGGCAGGGCCAGCAGCTGGCGCCCCGCGGGGTCGATCAGGCGCACCTCGCCCAGGTAGAGCTGGGGGTGGATGCTCTGCCAGGATGCGGCCAGCTGGCCGATGGTGACCCGGTTGCCGAGCGCGCGTCCGGCCGCCTGCTCGATGTCGCTCTTATATAGGCCGATATTGGGCAGGACGGCGTAGCGCAGCACCAGGAAGAGCACGGCCAGCGCGAAATAGATGAACAGCACCAGCTTGATGGTGAAGCCGAGGACGTGGTGCGAGGCCAGGTTCGCATAGCGATAGGCGGCGCGCAGCCGCTGCCATCGAACGGCGAGCGGCAGGTGCTCGCATGCGGCCTGCGGTTCCGGGTTGTCCATCAAGGTGCTCAAAAAGGCTCGCCGTAAATAATAATCTTTGATAACAGGTCGCTTGCAAGTGGCGCGGCGTCTACCTTACCATCGTGCTGACCGGCGCAGCACGGCGGGCAATTCTACCGCACGAATGCCTGCCGGACGGCAAAAAACACTTAAGGACAGCCATGCCCCCAGCCCCGCCGGTCGCGGTTCCACCTCAACGCTTCTCCCGATTCCTGCAACGCTGGCTCGATGCCGACCCGGCCCGTTCCGCCCTGCTCGACGACATCACCCGATTATCGCTGGCCGAGGCAGACCTCGGCGCAGCCTTGGCGCGTGAAATCGAGGCCGGCTTGCCCCTGCCGCGCGCCATGCGGCGTGTGCGCAACCTGTGGGTCTGCGCCATCATCCGGCGCGACCTGGAGGGACGCGCCGACCTCGACGAAGTCGTCACCGCCATGACCCGCTTCGCCGACTTCGCCATCCAGACCCACCTGGCCGCCCTCACCGACGAACTGGTCGCCGCCCACGGCATGCCGGTGGGCGAGGAATCCGGCCGGCCCCAGCAGATGATGGTGCTGTCCATGGGCAAGGGCGGCGGCGGCGAGCTCAACGTGTCTTCCGACATCGACCTGATCTTCGTCTACCCCGAGGATGGCGAGACTGCGGCCGGCCCCGGCCAGCGCCAGCTGTCCAACCACGAGTTCTTCGTGCGCCTCGGCCGCCGCCTGAACGCGGCCCTGTCCGAGATCATCGAGGACGGCTTCACCTTCCGGGTCGACATGGCGCTGCGGCCCAACGGCAACTCGGGCCCGCTCGCGGCCAGCCTCGCCATGGTCGAGGAATACCTCATTGTGCAGGGCCGGGAATGGGAGCGTTATGCCTGGGTCAAGGCGCGGGCGGTCACCGGCAGTCTTGAAGACATCGCGGCACTGGATGCCATCGTGCGGCCTTTCGTCTTCCGCCGCTACCTCGACTTCGGCGTGATCGATGCGATCCGCAATATGCACGCCCAGATCCGCGCCGAGGTGAAGCGCCAGGAACGCCTGCATCCCGAGCGCAGCCACAACGTCAAGCTGGGGCGCGGCGGCATCCGCGAGATCGAGTTCCTGGCCCAGGTCTTCCAGCTGATCCGCGGCGGGCGCGACCCCGCCCTGCGCGACCGTTCCACCCGCGCGACCCTGCGCCTGCTGGGTGAACGCGAACTGCTGCCCCAGGACACGGTCGAACGCCTGCTCGCCGCCTACACCTTCTTGCGCAACCTGGAGCACCGCCTGCAATACCTCGAGGATGCCCAGACCCACACCCTGCCGGTGGGCGAGGCCGACCGCCAACTGGTAGCGGAAATGATGGGAATGCCCGATGTGGCGACCCTGCTCGCGCGGCTGGAAGAACAGCGCAGCTATGTGGCGGCCCAGTTCGACGCCATCTTCGCCGACAAGAGCGAGAGCCCCGATCCCGACGTGGCCCTGCTGGCCGACGACCCCGAGAACCGCGAACTGATCGCCGCCCGCCTGGTCGAGCTCGGCTACGACGAGCCGGAGGGCGCGGCCGCCCGCCTGGTCTCCACCCTGCAGGGTCCGCGCCTCGTGAGCCTGCCCGAAGCCAGCCGCGCCCGCCTACTGGCCCTCGCCGACACGGCGCTGGGCCAGGTCGCCACCGTGGTGCGCGAAGCCGGCGTCGGCAGCCATGCGGCGACCCTTGGCCGCCTGCTCGACTTCTTCGAGGCCATCGCGCGCCGCTCGGCATATCTATCCCTGCTGACCGAATACCCGCACACCCTGGAACGGGTGATCCGGATGATCAATGCCAGCGGCTGGGCCGCCACCTATCTCGCCCAGCATCCGATCCTGCTCGACGAGCTGCTCGACGACCGCAACGCCGGCGCCGAAGACATCAAGCAGCTGGCCGCCAGCCTGGACGCCCAGTTGTCGGACGCCGCGGGGGACACCGAGCGCCAGCTCGACATCCTGCGCGAAACCCACCACGCCCAGCTGTTCCGCCTGCTGGCCCTGGACCTGGCGGGCGAACTGTCGGTCGAGCGCCTGGCCGACCACCTGTCGCTGTTGGCCGACACCATTGTCGGCGCCACCATCCGCCACGCCTGGCGCACGGTCGCCACCCGCCACGTCGAGGAACCGCGCTTCGCCGTCATCGCCTACGGCAAGCTGGGTGGCAAGGAGCTCGGCTACGTCTCCGATCTCGACGTGATTTTCCTGTTCGACGACGAGGACGACAGCGCGCCGTCCAACTACGCGAAACTCGCGCAGCGCTTCATCACCTGGAACACGGCCCACACGGCGGCCGGCATCCTGTTCGACGTCGACACCGCCCTGCGTCCGGACGGCGCCAGCGGCATGCTGGTGAGTTCGGTGAGCGCCTTCGAGCGCTACCAGGACAGTTCCGCCTGGCTGTGGGAGCACCAGGCCCTGACCCGGGCCCGCTTCTGCGCCGGCGACGCCGCCATCGGCGCCCGCTTCGAGGCGATCCGCGAGCGCGTGCTGCGCAAGGACAGGAGTAGTCGCGAAGCCGAACTGAAGGAAGAGATCCGCGCCATGCGCCGGCGCATGCGCGACGCCAACTTCAATCGCGGCGACTTGTTCGATCTGAAGCAGGACGCAGGCGGGATGATCGACATCGAGTTCATCGTCCAGTACCTGGTGCTGCGCCATGCAGCAAGCTACCCGCAACTGACGGCAAATGCCGGCAACATTGCGCTTCTTCGCATGTGCGGGGAGTTGGGGCTGATCGACGCGACGCTCGCGGCCAAGGTGGCGGACGCCTACCGGACCATGCGCAAGCTGCAGCACCAGGTGCGCCTGCAGGGGCAGGACAAGGCCAGGGTCGAGCCGGCTCTGGTGCAGGCGCACGCCGACGCGGTTACCCAATTGTGGCATGACCTTTTGGAAACGTGACGTGATTCAATACAAAAATACAACAGTGTTAAATCATTAGCAGCACACAATTGACCTAGTTACATTGTTTCAAAAAGAATGCGGGTTGGTTTTACATTGCAGCGGCCGGTCGCCGGCCGCCTTCATACCTTCCTTGGAGCATTCAGAAATGATGGAAACTATCCTGTCCCGCTCGATCCGGCTGATCTGCCTGGGCGGTGTCACGCTCGGCATGCACGCTGCCCATGCACAGACCGACGCGCCGGCGCAACCCGCTGGCCAGGCGGCAGTCGTGACGGTGACCGGTTCGCGCATCGCTGCCCCGGGCGCCGAATCGCCCTCCCCGCTGCAGGTCCTGACCGCGGCCGACATCGCCGCGTCCGGCGCCACCAACCTGCAGGAACTGCTGCTGCAGAACCCGACCATCGGTACGCCGGGCATCAGCCGCACCAACTCGAACTTCTCGACCGCGAGCGCCGGCGTCGCCACCATCGACCTGCGTGACCTCGGCACCTCCCGCACCCTGGTCCTGCTCAACGGCCGCCGCTTCGTGTCCGGGGTGCCGGGCTCCGCCTCGGTCGACCTGAACTCGATCCCGACCGACTTCATCGAGCGCGTCGAACTGCTGACCGGCGGCGCCTCGGCGACCTACGGCTCGGACGCCGTGGCCGGCGTGGTCAACATCATCACCAAGCGCAACTTCAACGGCATCCTGTTCGATGCGCAGATGGGCGAAACCTACGAACAGGGCGACGACCAGAAGCGCAAGGCCTCGATCACCTTCGGCACCAGCAATGACGAAGGCACCGCCAACGTCATGGGCCACCTGGGCTACTCGCGCCAGGGCGCCGTGATGTCGCGCGACCGCAAGTTCGCCGCCGTCGACCAGTACTCGCGCATGGCCGGCGTGACCGAAGATCCGGCCGACGCCTTCGTCATCCAGCGTCCCTTCTACTCGGGCTTCACGCCCGCGGGCACCTTCTTCAACGACAGCGGCAGCTTCACCTACGACGCCGCCGGCAATCCGATTCCCGTCAACACCAACGGCGCGAACGGCGGCCAGGCCACCGGCTTCAACCGCTCGGCCTACCGCGCGATCGCGGTGCCGACCGAGCGCTTCCTGATGGCCCTGACCGGCGAAGTGCAGCTCAACGCCAATCACTCGGCCTTCTTCGAGGGCAACTATGCCTCGACCCGCGTCTCGACCACCATCGAACCGTATGCGCTCGCCGCCGAGGACATCTACCCGGCCACCGGCGGCCGCGTGCCGGCCGAGTTCCTGGTCGGCGGCAGCTATGTGCGCAACCCGGTCGTGCCGCAATACCTGTGGGACCGCATCAGCGATACCGACGACGACGGCGCGCGCGACTACTACTTCACCCGCCGCATGTCCGACTTCGGCAACCGCGGCAGCCGCGCCGAGCGCGATACCTTCCGCGTGGCCACCGGCCTGAAGGGCCTGATCGCCGAGAAGTTCAACTATGAACTGTTCGGCGCCTACGGCCAGACCAAGGAAGCCCAGGAATCGGGCGGCCAGGTCAACGTGCTGAACTTCCGCAACGCGCTGGAAGCCATCGTCGACGTCGACGACCTGAACGGCAACGGCAGCCGCACCGATGCGATCTGCCGCGACGCCAACGCCCGTGCCCAGGGTTGCGTGCCGGCCAATGTGTTCGGCGCCATGACCATGAGCCCCGAAGCGGTGCGCTACATCGCCGCGCCGGGTTCGCTGCAATCGGTCATCACCCAGACCATCGTGGGCGGCTCGATCAACGGCGACGTGTGGGAATTGCCGGCCGGCGCGCTGTCGTTCGCAACCGGCTTCGAATGGCGCAAGGAAGAATCGCGCGCGACGCCGGACGCCCTGACCCAGGCCGGCCTGAACGCCGGTAACGCGACCCCGGAAACCCAGGGTGACTTCAGCGTCAAGGAAATCTTCGTCGAAGGCCGCGTCCCGCTGCTGAAGGACAAGCCCTTCGCCAAGCAGCTGACCCTGCTGGGCGCCTACCGCGCTTCCGACTACTCGACCGTCGGCCGCACCAACAGCTGGAACGCCGGCCTCGAATGGTCGCCGGTGTCGGACTTCAAGGTCCGCGCCACCCGCTCGCTGTCGACCCGGGCGCCGAACATCGACGAGCTCTACCAGGCCCCGAGCCAGGACTTCCCGACCGGCATCCAGGATCCCTGCCTGGGCGTGACCGCCACCTCGAGCGGCCTGTACGACGCGGCCTGCCGCGCCGCGCCGGGCGTGATGGCCAACATTAACGCCAACGGCGCCTTCACCCTGAACCAGTCGGACCTCCAGGGCATCAGCGGCTACAACCGCGGCAACCCGGACGTGCAAGAGGAAAAAGGCCGCTCGACCACGGTTGGCGTGGTCTGGACCCCGCGCTCGATCCGCGCCCTGAACCGCATGACCTTCACGGCCGATTACTTCAAGATCAAGATTGCGGACGCGATCGTGCCGACCGACCGCCAGTACGCCCTGCGTAACTGCTACGCCGGCGGCAACCAGGCCCTCTGCAGCTTCATCACCCGCCGTCCGAACGCCATTGGCGCCAACAGTGCCGGCTCGCTGGAGTTCATCGACACCGCCGTCAGCAACAGCGGCGGCCTGGGCACCGAGGGCGTCGACCTGACCGTGGGCTGGGCCGACCGCGTCGGTCCGGGCCGCATGAACACCCGCCTGGCCTACACCTGGGTCCGCAACCTGTGGGAGCGCGGCCTGCCGGAGGCCGACGTCGACGAGAAAGCCGGTGAAATCGGCTCGGCCAAGAACAAGGCCTCGCTGAACCTCGGCTACCAGTGGAACGACTTCAACATCCAGTCGACCTTCAGCTACATCGGCAAGTCCTACCTGGACGACCAGTTCCTGTCGGGCTTCGACCTGGCGCCGAAGTCGATCGGCGTCGGTTCGCGCACCTACACCGACCTGCAGATGACTTACGCGCTGCGCAAGTCGACCGAGGTGATCCTGGGCATCGACAACGTGTTCGACACCAAGGCGCCGCCGATCATCAGCGGCCTGCCGGGCAACGTCACCGGCGCCGAAACGGCCGCCGATGTGTACGATGCGGTCGGCCGCCGCCTCTACGTCGGCCTGCGCGTCAAGCTGTAATCCGGCATGCCGGGCAGGCCCGCCTGCCCGGTTCCGTGTCGCCCAAAAACGCCCTCCGGGGCGTTTTCTTCTTGATGGCGCGGTATGATGTGCGTTTATTCGCTTCAAGACGCCAATACCGTCCCTCCCCTCCAGCCCATGGCAATCAAACTCAAGAATCAAAAGGACATCGACAAGATGCGCGTGGCCGGCCGCATGGCCTCCGACGTGCTCGAGATGATCGGCGAATACGTGGTCCCCGGTGTCAGTACCGAGGAACTCGACCGCCGCTGCAATGAATTCATCCGCAAGGTGCAGAAGGCAACGCCGGCCAACGTCGGCTACCACGGCTTCCCCAAGACCCTGTGCACCTCGATCAACGGCGTGGTCTGCCACGGCATCCCCAGCGAGAAGGATGTCCTGCAGGATGGCGACATCGTCAACATCGACGTCACCGTGATCAAGGACGGCTGGCACGGCGACACCAGCCGCATGTACTACGCCGGCACGCCGCGTCCCGAGGCGCAGAAGCTGGTCGAAACCACCTACAAGGCCATGATGGCCGGCATCCGCGCCGTGAAACCGGGTGCGCGCCTGGGCGACGTCGGCCACGCGATCCAGAAGCTGGCCGAAGCTGCCGGCTATTCGGTGGTGCGCGACTACTGCGGCCACGGCATCGGCCGCGTCTACCACGAAGACCCCCAGGTGCTGCACTATGGCCGCCCGAACACCGGGCTGCTGCTCAAGGAAGGCATGACCTTCACGGTCGAGCCCATGATCAACCTGGGCGGGCCCGACGTCGACCAGCTCGACGACGGCTGGACCGTGGTCACCGCCGACAAGTCGCTGTCGGCCCAGTGGGAGCACATGATCGCCGTAACGGCGCATGGTTTTGAAATCCTGACACCCGGAACGCACGACCGCTAAGGTTCGATTTACCACGATCCGTAGGGTGGACGGCTCTGCCGTCCGCGCGTTCGACCAGCGCGAAAATGGACGATACGCCAATTTGCAAGGTGTATTTGAACGCGCGCACGGCAGAGCCGTGCACCCTACAAAAAAACCCCCGGTATTCGCATACCGGGGGTTTTTTCATGAAACGCCGAATTCAGCTTAGAAGCTGTACTCCAGCGCCACGCGCAGCGTGCGGCCGCGCGGCATTGGGTCGCCGGCGCGCATGTCGACCTGCTCCTTGCGGTTGAACACATTGTTCAGGTAGGCCGAGATGGTGGTGTTCCTGATGCCCGAATAGCTCAGGTTCAGGTTCACCAGCACGTCTTCCTTGATGCGGCAGTATTCCGAAGGAATGCCCTGGTCCGCACAACCGTCAAGCGTCCAGTTGCTCGAGTACTTCCAGTCGATCAGCCTGGTTCCCGGCACGTAGGTCACGACACCGCCGACCTTCCAGTCGCCCTTCGCCCAGGTGGTGGCGGCGCGGACGTTGTAGCGCCAGTTGAAGTAGTTGCCCACCAGGTTTTCGCTGTAGTCGTTCTCGATGCTGTCCCAGGTACGGTAGTCGAGCTGGTAGTTCGCCTTGACGTTGGTGACCAGGCGGCCGTACGCACCCAGGTTCGCGCGGTGGTTGATCTCCATGTCCAGGCCCTCGACGCGGGTCTTGTGCAGGTTCTCGTAGCGACGGTTGAGCGAGGCCACGGGACCTGCCGGCCAGGTGAAGGTCTGGCCGGAGAGCTCGGCGGCGCGGGCGGCCAGGCGCAGGTCGTCCGCGGTGACCGGCAGGCGGTTGACGCTGCCCGGCACCAGGTCTTCGCTGGCCAGCACTTCGTCGGTGTCACGGGTGCCGATTTCGTTGCGGCGCTCGATCTTGTAGTAGTCCAGGGTCAGGCTCAGGTTCTTGATCGGCTCGATCACGAAGCCGGCGTTGAAGCTGCGCGACTTTTCCGGCTCCAGGTCCGGATTGCCCTGCACTGCCGAAGCGAAGCTGGCGCTGCAACCCAGGTCGCGGGCGCGCAGGCTGTCGGCCTTGTCCAGCGTGGTGCCGTTCTTCAGCACGTCATAGATGCGGTTGGCGGTGGCGCAGCGCTTCGGATCGGTGACGCCGTTGTTGAAGGCGGCCAGCGCGACCTTGCCGGTCTCGGCGACGTTCGGCGCACGGAAGCCGTGGGCGAAGGTACCGCGCAGCATGAAGCTCTTGTTGACTTCATAGCGTGCCGACAGCTTCGGCACCAGCGAGGCGTCGGTGTCGCCGACCTTGTCGACGCGCACCGCGCCGTTGACTTCCAGCTTCCTGGTCAGCGGTGCGTTCAGTTCGGCAAAGGCGGCGGCGATGTTGCGCGCACCGGTGACGGCGATCGAGCCGTAGCCGACGATCTCGGCGTTGGCCACGTTCTGGCTGGTCCAGGAATCGAACTGGTCGCGGCGGAAGTCGGCGCCGACCGCCAGGCCCAGGGCGCCGCCCGGCAGCTGCATCAGCTCGCGCGAACCCTTGATGTCGGCAAAGATCTGCTTCGACTCTCCACCGAAGGTGATGGTCGGGAACATGCGGTCCAGCAGTTCCGGGCTGTTCTGGCCGCCGAAGCGGTATTCGCCACTGTTGATGGCCGCCAGGTAGTTGGCGGCATGCTTGGCGCCGCGCTCGTCATTGTCGACCTTCGAGCCCATCACGCCGACCGCGGCGTTCCAGTCCCAGCCGTAGTCGAAGCCTTCCATGCCGACCAGCATGCGGTACTGGTTGGCGGTGACGGCGCTCTTGAACATGTCGACGTTGTCGGCGTAGCGGTAGCGCAGCGCGACCGGGAAGGAGTAGGGATTGTCCGGATGGCCCACCGGCAGCTTCGGCTCGGTGAAGGACACCAGCGAATTGCTCTTCGCGCTGTACCAGTTCGACGGGGTCCCGGTGTACGACATGGTCGGCGGCGGGTTGAAGTAGGACGTCTTGGTCTGGGCCAGGGTGACTTCCGTGTACAGCTGGTGGTCCTGGTCGATGTTCAGGCGGCCGCCGCCGTAGAAGTTGACGCGCTTGGCTTCGGCGTGGATGCCCAGGCGGCCGTACTGGTCGAAGCGGCAGGTGCCGTCGACGATGGTGGCGCAGCCCGGACGTGCGACCGTGAACGACTTGCCGGCCAGCGCCGGATCCGCGTAGTTGCTCGGATAGCGGTCGACGAAGTTACCCGGGTAGGAATAGGTCGAAGTGACGCCGAAACTCGGGTTCACGTATTCCAGATACCAGGGCGCGACGGTCGCTTCGATGTCGCGGTCGGTATAGGGGTTGCGGTGGTAGGCCTCGAGGTGGCCGAACACGTTCCAGCCATCGTTCACCAGGTCGCCGAAACCGGTGGTGATCGAGGCGGTCTGGTCCTTGTCCAGATTGCTGTTCAGCAGCGACTGGCGGGCGCTCGCGCGCACGGTGGTGCCCTTGAAGTCCTTCTTGGTGATGATGTTGATCACGCCGGCGACGGCGTCCGAACCGTACACGGCCGAGGCGCCGTCGAGCAGGATCTCGACTCTTTCGATGATCTCCGACGGCAGCGCGTCGATGTTCACGAAGGTTTCCTGGCCGCCGTCGGCCAGGCCGTAGTTCGACACGCGGCGGCCGTTCAGCAGCGTCAGGGTCGAGTTCTTGCCCAGGTTGCGCAGCGAGACGCCCGAGGCGCCGGCCGCGAAGGAATTGCCGCCGCCCAGGTCGGACAGGGCGCCGGTATTGGCGGTCAGGGTGTCCAGCACGTCCTTGACGGTGCTGGCGCCGATGGTGGCGATCTCGGCGGCGGTCACGACCTGGACCGGCGAGGAGGTCTCGGTATCAACCGCGCGCTTGATGTTCGAACCGGTCACGTACACCTTCTGGACCGGCTGTGCTGCAGGAGCGCCGCCGGCCGCGTCTTGCGCAAAGCCATACGACGATGCCAGGGTCATGGCGACGGCCACGACACTGGTCTTCAAAACGAGTTGCTTCTTCAAAATTTCTCCGTGAATTGACATCACCCAATATGCATAGGGCAATTCGCACTATGGCAGATGTTTAGAATCTAAAACATAGGTCGGAGTAAATTTCTGAAAATGCATTAAGTCAAATGTTGTTTTTTGGAGAAATGTCACCTTTTATGTCGTCGGTTTGCGACAGCACACCACGTGCCCGCATCCCAGATTTGTATATACGAGCTGGAGAGACAGGGAGCCCATTCTTTCGCGGTGAAGTCAAGCATTGTCACGTCGCGACGGGCGTAAAAAAGCCCCGGACCTCGCGGCCCGGGGCTCGATCGAACGATTCCGGCGGGATTACTTCGCGTTCATCAGCGCGACGGTGGTGTCGAGCATGCGGTTCGAGAAGCCCCACTCGTTGTCGTACCAGGACGAGACTTTCACCAGGCGGCCCGACACTTTGGTCAGCGTCGCGTCGAAGTTCGACGATGCCGGATTGTGGTTGAAGTCGACCGAGACCAGCGGGTCGGTGTTGTAGGTCAGGATGCCTTTGAGGGCGCCTTCCGATGCCGACTTCATGATCTGGTTGACTTCATCGACGGTGGTGTCGCGCTTGGCGATGAAGGACAGGTCGACGATCGACACATTGATGGTCGGCACGCGGATCGCGAAGCCGTCCAGCTTGCCGTTCAGCTCGGGCAGCACCAGGCCGACCGCCGCGGCGGCGCCGGTCTTGGTCGGGATCATCGACTGGGTGGCCGAACGGGCGCGG